>NZ_CP095412.1:2620237-3275296 GCF_023016265.1 Blastococcus sp. PRF04-17
GACGCGCTGACCCCGCTCACCGACATCGACCTCGGCGTGGTCATCGCGGAGGCCCAGGACATCCACGGCCCGGGCAAGAAGGGCCCCAAGGACCTGATGGAGCGGGCCGCGGTCGCGATCCGCGCGGCGCTGAGGGGCGAGTACCCGAAGCTCACCGTCCAGACCGAGGGCTGCAAGCGCGCCGTCCTGGTCCGGTTCGGCGACCCGGTGCACGCCGGCGAGAAGGACTTCACCGCCGACGTCATCTGCGCCATCGACAACCCCGACGCGGCGGGCCTGTTCATCCCGAAGATGCCGACCTGGGACCGGTCGCACCCCGAGGCGCACACCGCGATGGTCCTGCGGGCCATCGACGACACGCAGGTGGTCTACGCCCGGGACGTGCGACTGCTGAAGCACTGGAACCGGCGCAACGGCAAGCCGCTGTGCTCGTGGAACGTCAAGGCGCTGGCCCTGGGTTGCATCCAGCGGCCCATGTCCCTGCTCGCTGGCCTCGCCGCCTGGTTCCGGTACGCCGCCGACGAGCTGGACAAGGGCGAGACCCGCGACCCGGCGCACGTGGCCGAGAAGCCCATCAAGCTGAACTGGCCGCGGGCCGAGGTCGTCACCGCGCTGCGGCACGCCGGCAAGCGGCTCGACGAGGCGATCGCCTTGGAGAAGGCCGGCTACCCGCTCCTCGCCCACGACGAGCTGGCCAAGCTGTTCCGCGACGAGGAGATGCTGCCGCGGCCCGACCAGGGCGCGGTCGCAGCCGAAGAGGCCCGGCGAATCCGGGAGAGCCGCCGCGCGACCGGGACCGTCCCCAGCACGGGCGCCGGCGGTCAGCGGTCCCGCATCCAGGTGAACAGCTGGGCGCCGTGAACGCCGGCCGGCCGGCCCGGAGCGCCCGGGCCGGCCGGTCGGACGACCGCTGGTACGGGCTGGAGCCGTCGTGGCAGATCCTCCTCGAGGCCGCAGCCCGCCGGGAGCACGGCCGCGACCTCCAGCTGATCCTCGAACTGGACCGGGTCAGCTACCGGGTGCCGGTCGAAGTCCGCGGACGGCGGGAGTCGGTGAACGTCACGATCGACTTCTACGCCCGCCCGCCGTACGACTGCTTCGGGCTGCCGGCCGAGGAGTACCCGCGGGTCTTCGCAGTCCCGGGCGCGACGTCGCCACATCGGATGCCCGACGACGGCGCCCTGTGCCTGTGGTTCCCTGCCGACCCGCCCGAGCGCCGTTGGCGTCCGGTCAACGGGCTGCTGGCGCTCATCGACCTCGCACGCGACCACGTCTTCTTCGAGGACCACTGGCGGGCCACCGGCGGCGGCGCGGCGGCGAGTGGCTCGGGGCCGAGCAGCCGCACGGCTTCCCCGGGAGCGGGTGGCGTGAGCGAACAATTCGCGGCCGCAAGGGCTGCCGCCGCGGCCGCGGCGGCGCCGAGCACGTGGGACCGCATCGTCGCCGACGTCGACGCCGGGGACATCGCCACCGTCCTCGGCGCCCTTCTGGGCGTACTCGGCGCCGTGCTTGCCGCCGTCATCGCGGCGACCGTCGCCGTGAAGGCCTACAAGGCTCAGCAGCGGGAGGCGCGGCGGCAGGAGAAGGCGACGTTCTACGCCGAGGCTGTGCGCGCCGTGGAGGACTACGCGGAGGCGCCGTACCGCATCCGCCGCCGCGACGGCTCCGCCCAGGCCCGACGGGAGGTCACCCAGCACATCAGCGACATCAAGTCTCGGATCAGCTTCTTCTCCGCCTGGATGGCGATCCACGGAACGGAGACGGTGGCCACCGCCTACGACGAGTTCGCGCGCACCGGGCAGACCGAGGCCGGGCGGCAGATGACCACGGCGTGGAGAGATCGGCCCACGAAGAAGGACAAGGACGTTCCCATCGGCTCACCCCTCCCGCGTGTCGCCACGGACCGGGCGCGGACGAGGCTCCTGGCCGCGATGAAGAAGGACCTCGACGGGTAGCTCCACGCCCCGCGGGGCGGCCTGTTGGCCCACTCCCCCTGTGTGCCGGTCCAGTCGCCGCAGGCAGCGCTGCTGAGCTCGACGTGCCTCGCAGGCTCGCGCCACTAACGCCCGCGAGGCCGCAGTCAGTTGGGGCGTTGGGTACACGTACCGCGTGTCTTACCGGCCACGTCCGGGATCACGATCGGCCGATCGCGTGCCAGAACTTCGTCTCGGTCATGATCCGAGTTCCATACGATCGCGCTTTCTCCGCTTTTCCTGACAGTGATTGAGGGTCGGCGGCGACGAGCACGTCGAGCGCTTTCGTGACGCGTTCGTGAACGATGAGACCTGCTGCTCGCGCGAGGGCGTGTGCCTGGTCGCGGGTGATGGGCCGTCCTTGGATGCGCGTTTGGAGGGCGCCGGTGAAGCACACGCCGAGCCCGCGGAGATCGTCGCTCTGACTGCGGCTCGGGGTTCGGGTCCGTGCCGCATGCAGGGCGGCAGCGATCTCGCCGACTCCGAATCCGAGTGCAGCCGCTACGACCGCGAGGTCCTCGGCCTCCAGGTCGGTGACCACACCGTCTCCGAGCGCCGTCAGGGCCAGCGCCTCCAGGTAGTTCATGTGGGCACGGTGCACGTCCGAGCGCGAGAGCCCCCATGCCTGGGCTGTGTCGGCGAGGGTGCGCACCTCCGCCGAGTCCAAGCGCCGGTCCTCCAGCGCGCGGGACAGCACATCGAGGTAGGCCGCGGTATCGGCTGGCTTCGCCGCGCCTCTTACGTTGTGCGCAGGAAGGTGCCGGATCAGCGTGGCCAGTGGTGAGGCCTCCAGCCGGGATCGCGACGAGCGAGGTCGCACCGGGCCGCCGATCGGCCAGACGGACCAGCTCGGCGGCTCGGGCCACACGTCGGGCACACAGCCGAGGTCGGTCAGTGTGCCCCCGCCGACGCGCCGCAGGTAGACGCCCAGCAGCTCGGCTGTCGCGGTCGCATCCCCCAAGGCCGTGTGCTCGCCCGGGTGGGTGAGCGACTCTGCCGCCAGGCAGTCGGCCAGCCGGCCACCACCGAACGCTCCCAACCGATACGACAGCGCGAGGGTGCACAGCGCCGGCCAGGTGGGGGGCGCCGCCCCCAGACGCGTGAACTCCGATGACACGAACCCGAGATCGAAGCGGGCGTTGTGGGCGACCACGACGGCCCCGTCGAGCCTGTCGGCGACATCCCCTGCCACATCCAAGAACCTGGGCGCGTCGAGAACATCGGCCCCGCGGATTCCGTGCACGTGGGTAGGGCCGAGGTCGCGCTGCGGATTCAGCAGCGTCGACCAGGAGTCCTCGATGGTGCCGTCCGGTGTGGTTCGAACGATCGCGATCTCCACGATCCGGTCATGGAGCCGCGGGGAGAAGCCCGTCGTCTCCACGTCCACCACGGCGAAGGGGGTGGTGCCGAGCTCCGGGCGGCCGTGCGGTCGCGGACGGGCTCCAGCGGCCGACGTCGTCGCGGCCAGGCGGGGCGCCTCCGCCGCGGCGGATCGGGCGGACACGTCGTGCGCCGACACGTTGGCGGCGGGCACCGACGATGGCGCCGCTGTTGAGGTGCTGCGTGCGTCGTCTGGCTGATCGACGGCGACGTCTCGAGCCTCTTGCAGTAGCTGGCGTGCGGCCTCCCAGGCGCCTTCGACATCGAGGCTGCGTGCGGCGAAGCCCTCGTTGAGCAGCTCCTCACTGAGCTGGTCGTCGTACTTCTCGACGATCTTGTTGTCGACCCTGGCAGCCAGCAAGGCTGGCTCGGGGGCGCCCTGCTCGACCAGCTCGGCGAGGCGGCTCAAGGCCTGCTCTCGCCTGCAGTTGCTCATGGTTAGGCAGACGCCGTCTTGGGCCACCTCGATGCCGGCAGCGGTCAGGGCCACCGCGAGCGTCGAGCAGATGCGGTCTCCGCGCCACGGGAAGATCAACGTGTCCGCGCCGATGGTCAGCAACGGGTCGGCCCCGAGCCCGTATCGGGCGAAGTTGTTGCGGCCCTCGGTGAGCAACTGGACCGCCGTCGCGTCCAGGTAGGCCGGCATGTCGGCACTCAGGTACACACGCCGCATCTCCTGGCGGATCCGGTCAGCGACCGCGGCGCCGGCGCCGGCGAACGTCGGTGGCCGTCCTCCAGACGACCGGATCAGTTCGATGACCTTCTCGTGCGAGTCGACCGCCAGCACCTTCCAGCGTCGTCCGCCGAAGATGAGCAGGGACCCGGGCATCAGCGGATAGTCGACCGGCAAGGTCCCGAGCGTGCGACCGCTGGCGATGAGGCGGTACTCCTCGCCGGTGCGAAAGGCCGCGTAGAACGAGTAGTGATTGACCAGGCGCTCGCCGGCTTGCCCGTGCAGCAGCAGCCCGTCAGAAGCCTGCATGAGCAGGTCAACTCGCTCATCGGCGAGTGCACGCAGCAGTCGCTTGAATGTGTCCCCGGAGACGCCGGCGAAGGGGCCGGTTTCGCACAGCACCCGGTATGCCTCGAGCGGTGTGACCCCACCGTGCTGAGCGATCAACGACAGCAGCTGCTGCACCAGCGTGGACAGGTGGAGTCCGCCCGAGTTCGGCGCCTCGTTCCACCGATCGAGCAGCAGGTTGACCATGGCGATGCTCTGGACGAGCTCGGTGCGCAACGCGTCAGACGGCGGTGTCTGGGGGCTTACCTGTGGCTCGGTGACGTACAGCCGCATCGTCGCGGCGCCACCGCGACGGCCCGAGCGGCCCAGCCGCTGCCGCATGCTCGCCACCGACTGGGGTGCGCCTAGCTGGGCGATGGAGGTGACAGACCCGATGTCGATCCCCATCTCCAGGGTGGACGTGCAGATCGCACTGACTGGAGTCTCCCGGTCCTTCAGCCGGGATTCGGCGAACTCGCGCAGTTCCTTGGACAGGCTGCCGTGGTGCGGGATGAACTCGGTCGGGACGTGTTCACGCTCGGATCGTCGCTGCAGCAGGTCCGCGTAGATCTCCACTTCGCGTCGCGAGTTGGCGAAGACCAGGTTGTCGGTCCCGCGCAGCGTCCGGAAGAGATGATCGGCGATCGCCAGCTGATGCCCCTCGGTCACCTCCTCGGCTTCCACGTCGCGCCCGCTGGCCTCCACGTGCTCCGCCTGGCGTGCCGACAGCTGCGGCGGCAGGGCCTCATAGCCGCGCACCTGCAGCTTCAGTTCGTGGGTGTCCTCCACCGAGGTGATCACGGTGACGCGAGGCCCACACCCGGGGCGCAGGTACGCCGCCGCACCGTCCATGTCACCGAGCGTCGCCGACAGCCCAATCCTGGGCACGCGCCGCCGCACGGCCAGCTCCACCCGGTGCAGGAGCGACTGCAGCTGCATACCTCGTTCGGTTCCGAGGAACGAGTGCATCTCGTCGATGACGACGTAGCGCAGTCCGCCCAGGATCCTCGCGACTTTGGGGCCGTGAACGACGAGGAGCGCCTCCAGGGACTCCGGCGTGATGAGCAGGATCCCGTCGGGATCACTGAGCACCTTGGCCTTGCGTGAGCCGGGAACGTCCCCGTGCCAGCGATGGACCGGCAGGTCCAAGTGCTCGCACAGGGCGTCGAGCCGGCCGTACTGGTCGTTGATGAGCGCCTTGAGCGGGCTCACGTACAGCGCCTGCACTCCGGTGACCGCAGGCTGCTGCTCAGTGCGCGCTTCCCTCCGCCCACGCGCGTCCGCCGCGCCTTCTCGCGCGGCCAGCAGACTCGAGCAGATCGGGAGAAACGCCGCTTCGGTCTTCCCGGCGGCCGTTGCCGCGGAGATGATCACGTCCCGGTCGCCGGCGAGGATCGGTCGGACGGCGCGTTCCTGCGCGTCGCGCAGCTCGGTCCAGTTCTGCTCCCAGATCCATCGTTGGATGCGCGGGTGCAGCTCAACGAAGGCCGACGACTGATGGCCTGCGGCCTCACCCGCTGTGCCGGTCATGCGCAGCGGCCTGTCACAGCCTGAACGTCGCGAGGTCGTCGTCCTCCGGTGACGACGCGGACACTGATCTCGACGCCACCCCCGCCTCGGTCTGGTCGACCGCGGCGTCAGTGGCGTGCGGGCGTGCGAAGCCGTCCTCCTCGGCCAGCGGCGCAAGATCGGGATTGGATTCGGCCACAAGGTTCACCGCGCCGACCAGCGGCGCCCAGTCGGTCCCCGGGTTCTGCTCGAGCACGGCGAGCAGGTTCACGAACTCCTTGATGGTGGTTCGCGGTGTCCGGAAGTACGCGTCGCCGATGCGGCTGGAGCAGTGGGTCATGAAGGCCGTCAGGGCGTCGTCGGGAACCAGATAGGCGTTCGCGTCGCCGCCGGCGAACACGTGCCGCAGGCGGGTCAGGAGCAGGTAGAAGTCCTCGGGCGTCAGGTTCGCCAGGCGCAGCACGGGGCCGGAGTAGTCGACGAGGCCACCTGTGGCGTACGTGTTCTCGGCCAGGCGTGACTGCAGCGCCGCGTACGAGTACAGGCCACGCCGGGCATCGAGCAAGAAGTCCGGGGTGCCGCCCAGGATGAACCCAAGGTGGGCGGCGGTTCCCTGCAGGCTGTCGTTCAGGATGCGCAGGATCTGCTCGTAGTTGGCGTTGCGCGCCTGCGTGTTCGCCAGCTTGTACAGGTTGACCATCTCGTCGAGGCACACCAGCAGACCGCCGAAACCGGCCATGACGACAAACCTGGCCAAGAGCTTGAGCTGGTCGTAGAAGTTGGCGTCATCGACGATGGTGCGCACGCCGAGCGCCGCCCGGGCGTCGGTCCGGGTGCTGAACTCGCCGCGCAGCCAGCGCACCGCGTCGCTCTTGAGCTGCTCGTTCCCAGTGTCGTGCCCGCGCCAGTACGCGCCGATGACCTCGGCGAAGTCGTACCCGCCCGTCAACTCCGACAGCGATGCCAGCCGGGTGCGGATGACGGCGTCCGGCGTCGTCCCGGTCTCCCGCGCCTCGGTGAGCGCGGCGGTGATGAACCGCTCGACGATGCTCCCCATGGCCCCACCGTCGGGCTTCGCGCGGGTCGCGATGTTGCGCATCAGTTCCGCGTACAGAGAGCGGGCCTGGCCGCCGGTGGCGTGCAGCCGTCGGTCAGGCGACAGGTCGGCGTGCACCGTGACGAGCTTGCGTTCCATGGCAATCGACCGGACCAGGTTCAGGAAGAACGTCTTGCCGGAGCCGTACTCGCCGATGGCCAGGCGGAAGGCGGAGCCGCCGTCGGCGATCCGGTCGACGTCGCTCAGCAGGGCCTTGACCTCCTCGGCCCGGCCGACCTGCACGTGCTGCTGACCGACACGTGGGACGACGCCGGCCCGCAGCGCCTGCAGGATCGCGTCACGCTCCCGCGGCCGGATCGTCGTGCCCACGGAAGTGGCGGGGGTCGAGCTGGTCATGCCTGCATCTCCTGGGCTACGCCGGGGTCGATCGTGATGGGGTCATCGCCGTCGAGGAGCGGGTCACCGACCCGCTCGTAGGCGGCTTCGTTCAGGGTGTCGACGGCGCCGTCGGTCAGCAGGCCCAGGCCGGCGCACTCGGCTTCGAGCTCGGCCCGGCTCCAGCTGCCGCGGACGGCGAGCACCGTCAGCAGCGTCGAGTGGGCAGCGTCGAGTCCAGCGATGGAGGGCCCCGTCGCGGCGGGCAGCGACGGTGGTGTCGGTTCCTCGTCCGTGAAGATGGAACCGAGCAGCGCGGTGACCGCGGAGGTCTCGGCGAGCTTGGCTGCGACCGTGGCCGCGTCCAGCTGCACGGGCGCGGCCGGATCGCGGGATGCGCCGGGGTCGGGTCGGGCAGCCGGAGCCGGTGGGATGGCGTAGGCAGGCGCGCCTGGCGAGGAGGCCCTGACGGTCACGGGCCCGGCCGCGGCGATCCTGACGCCGCCGGTCGTCGCCGCGTGGACGCGGCTGTAGACCGACGCAGGATCCAAGCCGAGCAGCTTGAAGATCTTCGTGAGAATCTTGATCTCCTCCGGGCTCACGTGCCCGTCCGTGGCCGCGACCGTGGTGAGAAAGTCCCCGATGTTCTCGCGCTGCCCTTGATCCAGTGCGGCGAGCCGCTTGGTGAGCCCGATCAGCTTCACCGGAGTTGCCAGCAGCCAGCGCAGGTGAGCTTCCAGCCGGGCGCGTTCGGCTGCCCCGAATCCCATGGCGGCCTCGAGGTGCGCCACCAGATGGGAGATCTCCGCATCGGAGGCGTGCCCGTCTGCGGCGCTGACTACGGACGCGAGGTGCATCAGCAGCGCCGCGGCCTGGTACTCAGGACTGGGAGAGGCGGGCTGGCCAGGTTCGGCGCGGAACAGCACCACAACGCCGGCAGGGTCGGGCACCGGCCCGCCGTGGCGGACGTCGGGTTCCAAGCCGATGCCGCGGGCACTCAGCAGCTGTGCCAGCGTGACGGCCTCGGCTTTCGCGACCTTGCCCGGTGTCGCCAGGGGCCAGAACGCGAGCAGCTCGCCCGCGTCAACAACCGCGCTGGGCTGCCCGTCGAGAGCCGCGTTGACGAACGAGTTCAGGCGGGCCAGGTCGTCGCCGCCCGCGTTGTCCGCGAGTTCTGGCGGCAGCAGCGCGGCCGCCGGCAGCGTCCCCGGCGCGTCAGGATTGCGTCCCAGGTAGCGGCTGTAGGCATCCAGGCTCGCGGTGCACTCCTCCACGAGCGCGGCCAGCTTCTTGCTCGGACCCGCCTGGGTCAGGACGTCGGGCAGCGTTGTCGACAACTCGGCTTGGCCGATTCCTGCGCTGGCCGAGTAGTAGTCGAGCTTCAGCCTCGTGGTTGTCGCCTTGATCGTGAGGCCAGGGCCGTGCCGTTCGGCGTATCTGGTGCGGAACAGCGCTTCGAACTCGGCCGCACAGCGGGTTGCCGGGGTCCGCAGGTAGATCTCCGGGTGGTAGTAGGCCCACGCCAGGGCCTAGTCGGCGGAGAGCGGTGTCCCGTCGACCGCGAGCTCTCCCAGACCGACCCGCAGGGCCATCGGGACGTCCCAGGCATTGCCGGTGCGCGCGGGCACGGAGACATCGCCGGTGCTCGTCGCGTAGAAGTCCAGCAGCTGCAGGAACCGTGTCGCATAGCCGCGAAAGGACCCGTTGTCACCGTAGAGGTCGAGCAGTCGCCGAACCTCGGCGGCGATAGCCGGCAGCTCTTCGCTGATGTCCTGGCCCTTGGCGGCGTCGACGAGCACCCGACGTTCCAGGCCGTAGAAGAAGAGGAACGGCCAGCTGATCGGCGCGTTCGGTGCGCGTCGGCCGTCGGCCAGCCACGTCAGGTACGCGGCGCGCGCGCCGGGGGTGATGTCGCTGTAGGAGGGCCAGTACCCGACGCTGCCAGCCGCCCAGTCGGGCCGGCGGAAGTCCAGTGGGAGCCGCGGGTCGATGAGCGCCGGGTCCGGGCCGTGGCCGACGGCGGCCGGCAGCTGTCGACCGACGTACAGCATCCCGCCAGGCAGGGTCAGCGAGCCCACCGTCACCGCAGCCCCCGGCGGGACCCACCCGTCCCTGCCAGCCCTGCCGTCCGCTGCCGGAGGCGGCGGGCTGGGTGACCGTGGCGCCACAGCCACCGAAGAAGGCGGTGCCGACGACCCGAGATTCGAGACCGGAGGCGCCGCCGGAGCTGCGGAGGGCGCGCTTCGCTTGAACCAATCCCGTAGACCCACTGCATCCCCCGCGTTCCGATGTCAAACCCACCGTTGCGCTGGGTTGACTGTCTGCGACAAGTGCAGGCTAGTCACCCACGGGCGGCCATCGTGCGGGATCAGCGAATCACGTGGGGATGACAGTTCCGGAACGGCCCCCCGCAACGGTTCTGGACCTCGCCCAGACACTCCGCCTCCTCGACAGCCGCGATCAGTCCAATCCGTATCCGCCGGCGCCCGACTGAGCACGGCGCTCAGAACCTCACACGGCCTTGAACTCCGCGCTCGTCAGCTCTACGAACGTGCCGACCGAAGAATGACCGAATCTGGCGCAGGGCTTTGTCGGTGCCTGGGGAGACAAAGTCTGGCGTACGGAGGAAGGCGAACCGGCGACTCCGTACGGCCCAGGAAGGTCCCCATGTTGGCGGCCGCACGTGGGAACGCTGATCCGTTCCCTTGATCACGGGTCATCAGGGTGAGGCGGTGATTGCGCGAATCAGATCGTTGGTGGGCACTGTGCTCGGCGGGAGGGTGGTGAGCAACAGCTCGTCTGCTGCGGCGCGGCTGCTGCGGGCTGCTGCGGTGTAGGTGAGACGAACGATGCGTTTGGAGATCCGCCATTGCCTGACGCCTTCGGCCCGGGCGTCGTCCGCCGGGTTCATGCGGTCGCGCCCATAGAGCAGGCAGGATCCGAGCAGCTCCGGGTGGTAGTCGTACGACAATATCCAGCGGTATCGCATCTTGCCGGTGAGATGGCGAGCCAGCTGTTCGTGGGCGAGGGTGTTGGGCCATCCTGCCGGAGCAGGGACGGTGCGTGGCGCCCGCACCTCCTGGTCGAATGAGGTGTTGTACAACTTTGCGGACTTGCGCAGGTATGGCGGGTCGAGATAGGCGACCACCTGGTCTGGGACGAGTGTCTTGTACACCGAGGCGGTGTTGTCCAGGGTGTCGCGCCAATCCATGCACCAGACGTCGATGAGTCGACCGGTGTCGTACAGATGGCCGACATACGCGACGCGATCGGCCAGAGCGTCGGGGTTGAATCGGCAGCCGATGCTGTAGTCCGAGGTCTGGGTGCGGCCACCGATCGGCCCGGCACGGCCGTGGAGGATGCCGGAGAACGTCGTGCGGTTGAGGAAGAGGCATTTGACGGCGGTCTCGAAACGGGCGGTCGACGGGCGCGCTCCGCTAGGGGGAGACCAGGCGCGCCAGTAGTCCCAGCGTTGCACAGCGCCCGCCGCGCCCGGGGCAATGTATTGCTCGTGCTCGGCGCGCATGCGTGCGATGAGGGCGTCGGTTTCGGAGGCGGCGACCTGCCAGAATGCGGCGACGAGTGGATCGGCGTCGGCAAGCAGGACACGCCGGACGGTGCCGTCGCCCACGAGGCGCAGGGAGGTGGAGGCGCCGCCGGCGAACGGTTCGACGAGCAGCTCGACGCCGCGGACCGACCGATTCCGGGAGGCGTCGCTCAGCAGCTGTCCGATGACTGGCGCGAGCCCGGTTTTCGAACCCGGATACCGCAGCGGGGTTTGGTAACGGGCGGTGGCCACGCCATGTGTGATGGCGGCGGGGTCGGCGTGGATACCGCGGGCGAGCTCGCTCGTGTAGCGAGTGGCCAGGCTGCCGCTCGCAGGAACAGCTGTGAGCGATGTCTCAGCTGCGGGCGCGGGCAGGCGCGCCTTCGACGTCTCGGCGTTCGCGACCGGATCACGCACCTCGACGTCGGCGGGGCCCTGGGCCGCGGTCGCCGCGGTCATGCCGGTCGGCCGGGCGAAGGCGTGGGCTGATCCATACCCAGCTTGCGTCTGGCGACGAGCCTAAGGACGTCGGTGCCGACTCCGATCGGGAATGCCGCCTTTCCGTGCGCTGCCGCGACCGGGATGATCCCGTCGCGGTACATCGATGAGCCGGTCCGGTCGATGACGTCCAGGATGGCGCCAAGCGTGGGATAGCCGTCAGGACCGGGCTGTCCGCCGCCGGCGGCGTAGGCGGGCCCTGCGGCGGGCATGACGGTCGGCACCACGACGCGCCCGTCAAGCGAGCGGTAGATGAACTTGCGGCCCCAGTAGGTTTCCTTGCCGTAGTTGGCGGGGTCGGCGGTGTTGGCGATCCGGGCGATGACCGCGGCGTCGCAGACCAGCAGGTCGCCGGGCGCCAGCACGTCGTGACGGGCGAGCTGGCGGGCGTAGTCGACCATTGCGCCGCTCTTCTCGATGCCGCAGAGGTAGGGCGCGTTGCCGGGAGTGGTCGCGGCCATGGCTTGGAAGTAGGTCTCCGCCCGCCCGCGGAGCTTGGCCGGCTCGCCGTACATCGCCAGTGGCCCGTCGACGAGGAACAGCGTGGAGGCCAGCAGGTCACCGCGGGACTGCTCCCACAACAGGGTCGTCAGCCCCACGAGGACGAGCAGTTCGACGACCGACCGAAGCCGCCGAGGGGTTCCTCGTTGCGGCCCTCTTCGCTGACTGCTTCCTGCAGGCGCAGGGTGTCGGTCGGGTGCAGGGCCAGACCACACCCCGTACACGGTGCGCCATCGGCGGGCACCGGAACGTCGTCGGTGCCGCATTCGGGTGCCGGGCAGTGCACCGGCACGTGCGGCGCCGGGGTGCCCGGGGTGCCGTGCACCAGCATGAGCAGGTCGAGCAGGCTCTGGTCGAGTCGGTTGACCTGAACCTTTTTCGTGGCGAACAGCTGGGCGACGAGTTCACGCCACGAGGTGGCGATGTCGATGCCCGGGCGGGTGTACGCGCCGGCCACGGGCAGATCGAGGGATACCAGTGCGCTGTTGACGGCCTCCGCGATCGCGACTGGGTCGACGAAGCGCTGCGCACGCTGGTTCTCCATGACCTCGAGGTCGACGAACGCGGCCGCGGCCTGGGCGTAGCCGTACACGACCGAGGGCATGCCGTCGCGCACCGATTCGACGACGTGTGACCCGTCGATGGCCAGCGCGGCCTTCAGTGCCGGGGCGGGCCGCGGCAGGTCGCTGCGCGGCCGGATTCGGTCCCGCAGCCAGGTCGTGTCGCCGAGTCGTTCGCCGGGCACGAAGAAGTCGGCCTTGTCGGCCAGGGCCCGGACCGCGGCCGTCGCATGGCCGAGGCGGGAGGCGCGTTCGAACCCGCCGGAGAAGGTTTCGTACGGCACGTCGGTCAGCCGTGGCCCGCGGCCAGCGGCGGATCGCCGGCCGCGGCGCGTGCCTCATTGACCAGACTCGCGTCGTACTTCTCAATCTGCACGGGCACGATGAACGGCGAGGACAACGTCTTGAGCCGGACGTAGCCGCGGTCCTCGGAGGAGAGGACCGCGTCGGCGAACGAGCCGAAGTCGTAGAACTTGCTCAGCTCGTTCAGCTCGGTGCGATTGTTCAGATGCGCCACGACCCAGTTGGCGGTGTTGGCCTTCACCTGATGGGCGACACCGGAGACCTCCTGGGTGGCGTAGAGCATGCCGATCCGCAGCTTCGCCGCCTCCTTCGCCAGCTTCACCCACACGTCCCCGTCATCGCCGTACTTCTTCGTCGAGAACAGGTTATGCGCCTCTTCGAGCATCACCTGGATCGAAGGCGGCTCCTGCCCGGAGGTGAACGCGGTCGTCTGGTGCTTCAGCAGGCGGCGGGTGATGGCCTCGGACAGGGTGGCGATCACCGCCGGCGTGCCGATATGCAGGTCGACGATGACGATCAGCCCGTGGCACAGGTTGCGGTAGATCTCATCGGCGACGTCGGCGGCCGTGTCCGGGTTGTGGAACGGGCGAAGGTCGTTGAGATTGCGCCATCCCCGGACCTGTCGACCGCCGCTGCTGGCGGTGTAGATCGGTTCGGTGGCCTGCCAGATGGGGTTGTCGCAGAACTCGACCGCCGGTTGTGCGCCAGCGTCACGGAGGGCGAGGGTCGCGTCGACCAACGTCTGGATCTGGTTGCCGGCGACCGCACACATGCCGGAATTGCCCATGAGCCGGAACGGGCTCTGGCGGGCCTGGTTGGTGATCGCGTCCCGCAGCTCGGACTTGATCGGCAGCACGATCGAGTACGGGTTGGTGGAGCCGGGGTTGCGCTGCGGCGCGGTGAACCCCGCCCGCAGCAGCGCGGCATACAACAGCAGCCGGCCGCGCTGCGCGTGTGCAGTGCGTCGCCGATCACCGTCGACGTCACCGAACTCCGTGCCGGCGAAGTCCCGGACGTAGCCGGAGTTGCCGTCCGTGCGCAGCTGCTCGGCGATCATGCTCTGCACGGCCTCGATCTGGGCCGGGTCGAAAAAGTTGATCCCGAGCGGCCGGACGTGGGCCTGCTCGCCTCCAGCGCCGAAGCGGTAGATGCGGACATGGCGGTCGCCGATGGCCGCGATCGCGGTGCCGTCCTGGGTGTTGTCGTTGGCGTACTCGCCCTGCG
Source organism: Blastococcus sp. PRF04-17 (assembly GCF_023016265.1). GTDB lineage: Bacteria > Actinomycetota > Actinomycetes > Mycobacteriales > Geodermatophilaceae > Blastococcus_B. The sequence continues at coordinate 2,634,165 of NZ_CP095412.1, forward strand.
GATCGAAGATCAGCTGGCCGATCGGCGGCTGCCCACATGCCTTGCGCTGAGCCGACACCAGGAACGTTCGAGCGACGATGATCTTGGCGGTGTTGGACTTGCCGGTGCGGGTCATGCCGAGCAGGCCGGTCTTGTGCCCGATGAAGTCGTGGATGTTCACCGCGACCGCGGCGTCGGCCTGCTTGGCGGCCAGGGCACGGCGCCTGGTCGCCGAGTACCGGACGCTGCCGATACGTACCTGTTCCACGGGGTGCGGCGAAGGCTTCAGGTAGCTGGCGATCGTCGACAGGCCCTCCCCGATCGGCTTCAGCACCCGGTAGGTGGAGGTGGCGTAGAAGTTGTCGACGTCGGCCCCGAACTCCAGCCGCCGGGTTCCGTCCAGGTCGTCTTCGTAGAACGTCCCCAGGATCCGGCAGCGCAGTCCGGTGAACGACGCACGGTTCCTCGTGAACGGGTCCAGGTCGACGTCAAGCACCACCGATGGCGAGGCGTCCCGGTGTCGGGAGAGAGCGTCACGCAAGGCCTCCTCGCGGACCGCGTGCAGGTCTGCCTCCAGGCTCAGCGGCGCCGTTCCCTCGACGCGCAGCAGTAGAACCTCATCATCGTCGTTGCCCTCGGCGTTGACGTCGCGAGCCGTCGCCAGCAGGAACGCGAACTGCGGGATGCCGCCGGCGTCGAACTTCCAGGTGTCGTGGGTGAGCACCACCGCCTCGTGATAGTCCAGACGCTGGATCGCGCCGATGCGCTGCGCCCGGTTCGGCGCCAGCAGCTCCGCCTCGAGCAGCGTTCCTGCACCCACGCCCGGAATCAGATCCACGACGAACCCTTCCTGCGGCTACCGATCAGGCCCAGGATCATGCCACTGCGTAGCGGTGAGATGACGAACCCCTCTGCCTGCGTGGCGGGCAGGCATCTGTAACGGGTGACCCCACCAGCAGGCTCAGCGGCGTGTCGGGCGGCCGGCGGCGGCGGTGTGCCCGGGCGGGCATCGCCGTGCCGGCGGTCATGCGCGACGGCCTCAACGACTACCTGAGGGTGCATCTGGCCTTGCTGACGGCTTGGGGTGTCCCGGCGTGCGCATCCGTGGGCTGCACCGGGGGTTTGCTGTGCGCTGCGGGTCAGCGCGCGGGTGGGCCGGGGTGGGGCGTGTGTCGGTGCCCCGCCATGGGTGTGATCCCCCCGGCCGCGAGGGCTCGCTCGACGGCTTGGACCTGGCTGAGCAGCCGCTCGGGTCCGCTCGATCGTCGGACCTGCTCGGCGTAGTGGCCGGCCAGGTGCCGCTGGACGGCCGCTGCGGCTGGGGCGGCGCGGTTGAGGATGTCGGCGAGCGCGGCTGACAGGGCGCCGGCCCGGTGCACTGCCCGGCGCAGTCGTTCGAGGTCGGCGCCACGGGCCTGGACGCGGTGGCCGGCAATGACGGCACGCACCCGCTGCTCGGGCATGTCATCCATGGGCGGCAGGTCGCGGGCGTAGGCGTACAGCTGTCCGGTGCGGGACCAGCGCTGGACGACGGTGGCGAGTTGGTCGGCGAGGATCGGCAGCTGGTTGGCCAGCCGCTGCAGACCGCTCACCTTGTGCGCCGGAGTGTCTCGGCAGCGCAAGGCCGACGGGTCGGGCTGGGGGCCCAAGTCTGCGCGCAGCGCGTCGACGAGCGCCCGCGCCCACCCGACAGCGCCCCGAGGATCGGCCGGCCTGGTTCGTCGACCGTCGTCGAACGCCATTGATGCCCGGCCGGCCAGCTGCCACGCGGCTGCTGTGGTCTCCCAGCGGCGGGAGCCTTCACCGGCCGCTGCGGCGGTCACGGCGAGGGCGTAGCGGCTGCCGACCATCGCGGTGGCGATGATGGCCCGGAACTGCCGCAGGGTCAGGTCATCCTCGCGGCAGGCCCGGTCGAGTGCGGTGACGAGTGCCGCCGCGGCGTCGGGCACGCTGGCTCCTCCCTCCGGTGCGGGCATCGGCACCAGCCGGTCGAGTAGCGCGGCGGCGGCGGGGGTCGGGGGGTCGGTGAGGGCGTCACGCTCCACCGTGGCGGCCAGCCGGCGGACAGCGCCGAGTTCGGCGACGGCGGCCTGGGGCAGCAGCCGGCGGGCAAGCGCCGCGCAGTGGTCGGCGGCTTCGGCGACTGCGACGGTGACCGCCCACCGATGGGAGCGGCCCATGATCAGCCGGTCGCGGCCGATGAGGTCGGCGGCCGCGCCGGCGAGGTCGGTGAGCGGTCCGCCGGTGGGTGGCCACAGCCGGCCGGCGGTGCTGCAGGCGGCGCCGAGCAGGGCGGCGGCGCGTTGTCGTGGGCTGTCGGCGGGGGTGAGTCCGTCGTGGGTCAGGCCGGCGAGCGCGCGACCGAGGTGCGCCAGCGCGCCCGTGACGTCTTCGATGCTGGTCGACGTCGTGGCTGTGCTGGCCTGCTCGGTGAGGCCGTCGAGGAGTTGCTGCAGGGTGGTGGCCACCGGTCAACCCAGCCCGCGTAGGGCCCGCCGGGCGGCACGAGCGGCGTCACGGACCGGATCGCTGGCGAAGGTGTCGGGATGCAGCAGAGCGAGGGCGCCCATGGCCGCGCGGATGCTCGCCCGCGGGTCGCCGTCGATCAGCGGGGTGCGTTCGGCGCGGCCGCCGGCGAGCTCGAGCAGTTCGGCGGCGTACAGGCACTCGACGATTACCTGGGCCGGCACCTGGTCGAAGTCGGCGCCGACGGCGTCGAGCAGCGAGGCGGCGTAGCTGAGCGGGTCGGTGGGCGCGTCGAGGCTCATGTGTCTCCTTCATCAGCGGGGTGGGTCGAGGCTGCGTCGCTGCGGCCCCCGGGTGGGGTGCCGGGGCGGATCTGTGGACGGTCTGTGGCGGTGTGCGCAGCCACGCCGGCACCGGGTGGGTGCAGCACGGGCAGGCTGAGGACGGCGGCCGGGCAGTCGTCGAGCAGCCGCCAGTGCAGCTCCCGGCCGGGATGCCGAGCGGGTAGCGATGCGGCGGCGGCGAGTTCCGGCAGCCGTGTCGCCACGTCGTAGCCGGTGAGGCAGGCGCGGGTCAGCGCGGCGGCCAGCGGCGGCCAGTCCGGGCCCGCCACCAGACGGGGATCGATCCGCGCCACGGTCGCCTGCCAGGCACTCGTGGCGAACTCCTGGTCACCGGAGGCGTCGTCCGGTTCGCTTTCCAGGTCCGCAGCGACCAGCAGGATGTGTGCCGCGATGGCGCGCCGCCGGCGCTCGGTTGGCGCGTCGCGCCAGGCAGCCAGCAGCTGCGGGGTGTGCCGGGTCATCCAGCGGCGGCTGACCCGCACGCCGCCGATTAGCGCCACCCAGTCGTCTCGGTCGTTCCCTCGCGCAGACGTGCTCATGACCGGTTCCCTTCCTCGACGTCGAGGTCGCCGTCGAACATCGCGTGCCGCGCGGCCGACGCCGGGGGGCTGTCGTAGTCGGCGGCCCAGGACCGGGCGGGCCAGTCGAGGTGGCGGCCGGGTGGGCAGCCGATGCCGAGGCGCTCGGCCATCCGGGCGTGGAAGGCGGGCAGCGCGTAGCGGTGCCACTCCTCCAGCGCGTGCGGGCCGGTGGCGTCGGCGGCGGCCAGCCGCAGGCAGGCGAGCACCGCCAGCTCGTGCACCAGATGCGGGTGGCGCGGCCAGCAGGAGGGGATGGCGTGCGTGGTCTGCCAGGCGTAGGCGTGGTTGAGCCAGGCGGCGACCCGGTCCAGCCAGGGCCACAACTGCGCTCGCAGCCGTGGCTCGCAGGCGGCCGGGTCCCAGGGGCGGTCCAGCAGGTGCAGCCCGGTGAGCGGAAGGCCGGCCTCCTCGACCTGCCGCAGCTGGTCCACGGCTGCGCGGACCTCCTGCGGCGGTCGGGGGAAGGAGAGCGCCATGGCCGGGGTGGTCATGGGTTCTCCGGTCGGGTCGGGGTCAGGCCAGCGGGGGCGGCGTCGTGTATATGGCCGGTGCCCGGGGACACCGGCGGGGTGGAGGCGCGGGCGGCGGCGACGCGGTGGCGGGCCGCGGCCTGGGCGGCCAGCAGCGCCGCGCCGCGGCGGCCGGTCAGGCACCGGGTGAGCCGGGCGATCACCGGTGGGGCGTGCTCGGCCACGACCAGCGCCCGGCCGGGCGGCAGCTGCCGGATCTCCTCACCGCGCAGCACCGGCACGGTTTCGCCGTGCGTGGCGCGCGACCAGCCCGCCCCTCGGTAGGTGTAGGAGGTGCGGCGCACCCGGGTGGTGCCGAGCAGCTCGGACAGCTCCCGATAGAAGGCGCCGTCCTTGCCGCCGCCGAAGGCGACGACGACGTTGGTCAACCCGAACAGCGCCCGGGCCTCCTTCTCGCCGTAGACGAGCACCAGCTGCCGCCACGTCTGGGCGGCGTACAGAAAGCTCACTCCCAGCGCCCGGTCGTTGGCCATCCGGGTGCGCAGCGTGGGCAGCGGCGCGGTGGACGGCAGTTCGTCCAGGCAGGCCAGCAGCGGCGGGCACAGCCGCCCGGCCGGCGCCGCGCCGGCGAGCTGCAGGGCGGTGTCGAGGACGTGCTCGGCCAGGGCGGTTAGCAGCGGGGACGCCGAGGCGTAGGGGTCCTCGCGGCCGAGCAGGTAGACGGTGCCGCCGGCGGCCAGCAGTGCGGGAATGTCGGTGGCCGGGCGGCCGGGCCCGGGGGCGCAGCGGCGGCGGATGTCGGCCTGGAAGAACAGCGCGAGGGCCTGCTGCACGGTGGTGGCGGTGTTGCCGGCGGTGCGCGGGTCGCCGGCCAGGGCGCCGTGCAACAGGCCGTCCCACAACGGCGCGGCGTGCCGGTGAGAGCGCAGGATGTCGGCCGGCTGAGTGCTTGCCTGCGGGTGGGCGGCCCACGCCAGGACGTCCTCGACGGTGCGGCCGGTGAGCGCGGCGGCGTGCAGATAGGCCTGCAGCACCTTGGCGGCCTCGAAGGCGTAGAAGCGGGCGGCGCTGTCGTGGTGGCCGCCGGTGACCGCGCCGGTCACGGTGCCGGCGGTGAACGCCTTGGCGCGGCGTTCAGCGACCATCGGGTCGCCGCAGCCGGCGACCGGATCCCACACCAGCTCCGGCAGGCCGGGCACCGTCCCGAACGGGTCGCACACGGCGACCGGGCGGCCGCCGGCGGCGCGGGCGTCGAGGGTGAGCAGCAGATCTTCGGCCTTGGTCAGCGTCACCAGCGCCGCGCCGGGCGCGTCGAGCAGGGCCGGGGCGAGCAGGTCGAGGGTCTTTCCCGAGCCCTGCGGGCCGTAGACGCCGGTGGCCCGGTCGTAGGGCACCCACAGTTCGCCGGCGGCGGGGACGACGCCCGCGCCCAGCCGCCAGCCGACATCGGTTGAGGTCGCGCAGGAGCCGGGCTGCCGATCCGGACGGATGAGGGGGGCGGCCTTCCGCAGCCGGGCGACGCCGAGGACCTCGGTGATCTGCCCCCGGGTGGCCATGCCCGTTCGAGTGATCAGCCATCGGTGCGCGGCCCAGGCGGCGGCTGCGCTGCCGGCCAGGAACAGGATGAGCACTGCGGTGACGCCGGTGTACACGGCCGCTGGTGAGGGCAGCGCGGCGACCTGAGTAGCGGTCAGCCCGGCGGCGGGGTCGCCGGTGGCGAGCCCGCCGACCGAGTCGACCAGCGTGCCCGATCGGCCTGACCACACCCAGCCGCCGCCGGTCAGCAGCGCGGCGACCGCGCGGCCGACCGGCAGCAGCAGCGCGGCGGCGGTCAGCCACACCAGGACGGCGGCGGCCGGCAGCTCCCAGCCGGCCGGGCCGACGTCGGGTGTTTGCCGGCCGGCGTTCACCGCCGGCCTCCGGTGCTCGTGTCGTTCATGGCCTCTCCTCGCTCGGCTTCTGGCTCGGTCGGCGGGCAGGGCGGCGGCTCATCCGCGGGAGGGGGCGTGCAGGTCGACACCGCGCTCGGCCAGCCACGGCACGGGGTCGACGGGGGCGCCATCGATGCGGACCTCGAAGTGCAGATGAACGCCGGTGCTGTTGCCGGTGGAGCCCTGAAACCCGAGCAACGCACCGGCGCCGATGCGCTGGCCGGGAAGGACGGTGTAGGTCGACAGGTGCCCGTAGCGGGTGGTCACCCCGCCGCCGTGGTCGAGTTCGACCAGGTTGCCGTAGCCGGCCAGGCCGAGACCGCCGTCGCGGTCGCAGTAGGTGCTGGTGCAGGCGGCCATGAGCACGGTGCCGCCGGCGGCCGCGTAGACGGGGCTGCCGCGGGGTCCGGCGATGTCGACCCCGGCGTGCAGGGTGCCCCAACGAGGCCCGTAGCCGGAGGTGAGGGTGCCGGCGGTGGGCCGGATCCACGACTCGGCCGCCACCGGCAGGTCCGGGCAGAGGGCGGACGCCGCGCCGGCGGGGGTGGTCGCGGCGGCTTGGGCGGCCGGCCACAGCATCGCGGTCAGCTCTCGGGCCAGCGGTCCCCACCGGGCGTAGGCGTCTCCGTAGGCCGAGACCTGCACGGCCTGGGCGGCCCGGGTGAGCGGAATAGTCCGCCAGTTCGGCACCTCGAGCAGCCGGGCGTAGAAGGCCTCGACGGCGTAGACCGGGTCCATCAGCTGGGCGACGGTGCCCCACCCGGCGAGCCAGCGCTGCTGGAAGGTGTTGACGCTGTCGTGGTCGGAGCCCAGCCCGTCGTGCGCGTACTGCAGGCTGGTGGCGGTCACCGCGGCCTGCTCGGCGGTCAGTTCCGGACTGGAGCCGTCGTTGGCCAGCATCCGGATCCGGGACTCCTGATAGGCCGTGGCCAGCGCCACGGTCGCCGCGTACGGGTCCAGTCCCTGTGTCACGGCGACGGTGACGATGGTCTGCGCCTGCCCCATCTGGACGACGTCGAGCTCGAGGCCGGCGACGGTCGCGCCGGTGCCGCCGATCGAGCAGCCCGACGACGCCGCCGCCGGCTGGTCGGGCGCGGCCAGAACGGCGAGCGGGATCAGCAGCAGCGTCAGCCCGGCGAGCACCGGGAGCGCGAGCGGGGCGGCCGCCCGCCACAGCCAGGCCCGCGCCTGCGCCTGGGCCACCTGGCCCGCGGTGCCGCTCATGCCGGCCGTCCGCCGGTAAGGGCCTCGTTGGTGTCGGTCAGCCGCAGCTCGGGCCGGGTGAGCACGGTCTGCACCTGAAACGTCCGGTCGCCGACCAGCCACAGCGCCCGGCCCTTCCCGGCGACCGCCCAGCCGGTGACCACCCGCTGCGCGACCGGAGACAGGCCGAGCAGGGTACCCAGCTCGTCGCCGACGGCCTGGTCCTGGCCGTGCAGCACCCGGGTGTCGCACAGGTGCAGCAGGTCGCGGGCGATGGCGACCGCCTGCGAGCTCGCGTCGCCGGCGGTGAGCATGTCCGAGGGCTTGTGCGCGAGCAGGATCTGCACGTCGGCGTCGCGGCGGGACAGCCGCAGATTGGCGTCCAGGCTCTTCATCGCCTCGGCGCCCAGGCGCATCTGCCGCCAGGTCTCGTCGCGGATGACGATCCGCAGGTCACCGGGGTCGGCGATCTCCCGCATCGCCTGCCCCCAGGAATTCAGGCAGGTGAGCGCGATGCCGACGGCCTGGTCGCCGAGCGGCTCCAGCCGGGACAGCGACAGCGACTGGATCGGGGCCCGCCAGTCGACGGTGATGGTGGTGTGCTCGTCGAACAATCCGGCCAGCGAGCCCTTCACGAGGCTGCCGAGGGCGTCGCGCAGGGTGCGGGTGGCGTCGAGGAAGTGCCGCCGGTCGGCGTAGCGGGAGCCGGCGACGAGCTCGTCGGGAGGCTCATCGAGGGCGCGCCACAGCTGCGGGATGGTGGGCTCGGTCAGCCGGGTGGCTCCGCTGCGGTAGCCGGTGAGCAGTCGCAGCGCTTCGCCGACGGCGGTCTCCTCCACGGGGCCGAAAGGCACGTTCTGCGAGCCGACCAAGCCACGGATCAGCACCAGCCAGCGAGCGAACATGATGGCCTCGCGGCGGCGGGCCTCGGCGGCGTCGAACTGCTCCCAGCCGTGACCGAGCGGGCCGAAGGCTAGGGGGTTGACCCGGGCGGAGAGTCCGTGGCCGATGACGAACGGCTCGACGCCGAGGGCGCGGCACAGCGGCTCGTACTCGTCCTTGGTGTCGCCGAGGACGAGGGTGCGGTAGCCGTAGGCCAGCATGCGCAACGCGAAGGCCTTGACGGTGGCCGATTTGCCGCGGCCGGGCTTGCCGAAGACCACGACGTTCGGGTTGGTGACCGGGATGTCGTCGTCGGTGACCCAGCCGACCGGGTCGCAGTAGAACGCCCCGCCCGAGAGCAGGTCGATGCCCAGCTGCGCGCCGGTGGGCGGCAGTCCGGGAGCGGCGATCAGCGGCCACATCACCGGGGTCTGCTCCGAGGTCATCCGCCACACCGACAGCGGCGCCGGCGTCGCGGCGCGGCCCCGTCCCTGGCCGCGCGAGCCGCGGCGGGGCACCAGCTGGCTGAACGGCTCGGGCTCTCGCTCCGTGGCGGGCGCGGTGGGCGCGCTGGGGAGTCGGTGGCCGAAGTCGTCGAGCAGGACGGCGATCTCCCGGCCCCGGCTGAAGCCTCGGCGGCTCATCGCCGGCTCCTGCGGTCGGGCAGCCCGACGCCCAGCGGGATGGCGGCGGCGGCGAGACCGGCGTCCTGCGCCAGGTCCAGTCGCAGCGGCACGAAGCCGGCGGCCCGGATCGAGGCATCCAGCTGGCGGCCGTGTTCGGCCACCGGCCAGGTGGCAGGTACGGTCACGCAGGCCGCGGCCGAGCTGCGCACCAGGGCGCGGCCGGCGGCCAGCTTTTCGTCGGCGGCGCCGATTCGTTCGGTGTCGCGCCGCTGCCGGGCCCGCTGCCGGAAGCCCATCCGGGCGCGCATTTCGTTGCCGGTGGTGGCGCTCATCTCCTCCCGGCCGACCAGCCGGGTGGCCCGGGCCAGCGGGAGCGGGTGGAGGAAGACGGTCAGGCAGCGCCGCTCCCCCGCCACCGTCGGCACGAGCACCGGGGCCAGCGCGCCGAGCACCGCACCCGAGTCGGGCAGCAGGATCGTGTCGGTCACCGACGCCCAGGCGTCGTGCACGTAGTGCCGCACCTCGGCCCGGGCCTGGGTGGGGCCGGCGGCGGCCATCGGCACGCCGGTGGCCAGCTGCTGGCCGGCGGCGGCGGCGAGGTCGGCAGCGATCAGCTGGGCTCGGTCGCCGGGAGCGAAGCCGGTGCGCACCGCGGCGGCGAGTGCGGCCGAGTCCAGCCAGGTCACCACGGTGCAGCCGACCGGGCCGCGCAGCGCGGCCTCGACCTCGGCCATCACGGCGTGCAGCACCCGGGCGCGGCCGTCGATCCCGCCGCCGGACTCTTTGGCGGCGCGGGCGATCCGTCCCTCGCCGACGACGACGGTGACGAAGGCCTCGGTGCGCACCGCGGCCGGGGTGAGGGTGGCGCCCAGCAGCGCGTTGACCCGCACGGCCAGCGCGGGGGCGTCGGGGTGGGCGTTGGTGCGTTCCCAGGCGGCGCGCTCGGCGCCGTCGTCGGGCACGGTGCGCACCTGCAGGCCCAGGACGTCGACCAGCTCAGTGCGGGCGGCCAGTTCGCACAGCTCGGCCAGCCCCGCCCCCATCCGGTTGCGCTGCTCGGGCTCGGCCAGGCCGATGCCGGGATGGGCGATGCGGGCCACCACCGCCCAGGTGCGGGCCGCGGTGTTCTGCACGATCACCGGGCGGGTGAACAGCTGCCCGTAGGGCGGCCCGTCGTGGGCGCGAATGCCGGCCAGCACGCCGGGCAGATCCGCCTCGGCCCCATCGTCGACGATCCCGGCCGCGGCCCGGGAGCCGAACACCGACCAGCCCATGACTCCTCCAATCACGTGCAGGCAGAGGTCGCCGAGCCAGCGGCCGGCCGCCCGGCCGCGGATCGGCACCAGCTGCACGGCGGCGAGCAGCGCCCACACCGGCAGCCACAGGGCGAGCAGCCCCCAGGCCTGCGCGTTGAGCGCCAGCAGTGCCGGCACCCCGGCCGCAGTCACCCCGGCCAGCTGGACGCCGGTCATGCCGAGGAACCAGCCCGAGACGTCCCGGGTGTAGTCGCCGTACCGGTGCGCGCTCACCGGGCACCCCCGGCTGGGGGTGGGTCGCTCCACGGCGGCCCCGGGGCCGGCGGATCGAGGTCGCCGGAGGCGTCCGGCCCTCCGTTGTCGGGTCGCCGTGCACGCCAGGCCAGACCTTGGAAGTCCTCGTCGGGACCGGGAACCGGCCAGACGTACGGCCCCGCCCCCTCCACGAGCGGGGCTTCGTCGTCGGATCGAACCTGAGATCCGGACCGGGACACGCCCGACAGTCCGGCGGTCTGCCCGTTGCCGCCCGTGGTGCGGCGCGGCATCGGCTGTCCGTAATAGGGAGCGGTGTGCCCGATGCCGGCGCCGGAGAGCACGTCGGCCGCCGTGGCGGCCGCCCCGGCGGCCAGCCGGCCCGCGTGCGCCGTGCCGACGGCCAGGGAGCGCAGCGCACCGGCGAACCGGCCCGTCGTGGCGGCGTGCGCCGTCGACTCCCCCTGCGCACCGTCCCCGGCCAGCTGCGCGGCGGCACCGGAGGCGGCCACCCCACCCGACGCCGCAACGGCGGCGCCGGCGGCGCGACCACCACCTCGACCGCTGAACGCGCCCGTCAGTCCGCCGGAGGCGGCCAGCGAGGAGCGCAGCGCCGCTCCGCTGGAGGTGCCGGGGTCGACGAAGGCCAGCAGCCGAAACAGCGCCAGCGGACAGATCGCGCCCAGCAGAATCAGCAGGCAACCGACCACCGCCATGCCGATCGCGGCCTCGGTGCTGGTCTCACCGGCTTCGGTGAGCAGCCCCTCGGTGATGGTCACCCCCACCCCGAGGACGAGGACCGCGACCGGGGCGACCAGCAGCGCCGCGAGGAACCAGCGCAGGCTGCGCCAGAACCACGCGCTCGAGCTCTGCGCCAGCAGCCCGCCGGCCGAGATCGCCGACGTCGCCACCAGCACGATCAGCGCCGCCTCGCGGACCAGCATCAGCAGCAGGTAGCCCACGCTGGCCGGCACCAGCAGGAAGATCGAGCTGACCCCCAGCACGGTGGCGACCGTGCCGTCGACCAGGTCGCGGGCCACGCTGATCGACGGGTCGAACGCGGCCAGGCTGTCGATGCCCAACAGGCTGCGCAGAAGGCCGGTGGTCAGCCCGGAGACGCCGGTCACCAGCAGCGCCGCCACGCCGACATAGCCGGCCCAGACCAGCCCGAACTGCACCAGCCCGATCAGCAGCCGGCCGAGGGTCTGCCCGTCCCGCCGTGCCGCCGCCACACCCAGTTGCACAAGCGCCATTCCCGCGGCCACGGTGGCGCCGATGCCGAAGGTCACCGGATAGATCCCGGCCAACGGGCCGTCGGCGGACAGGTCGGGGCTGGTCAGCGCGTCGATCACCGAGAAGGCCAAGCCGAGCAGCCACAGCCCGGCCTCCCACAACGCCAACATGGCGCTGACCCACACATCGGTGGCCACCGCCCCCGCCGCCTCGCCGATCACACAGAACGGATTGGTCGGCAGACACGACAACGCGTCCTCGGCCGTTGACGGATCGGCCGGGAAGGCCCACACCACCGGATCGGCCGAGGCCGGCGCCGCGGTCGCCAGCCAGCCCACCGCCGCCAGCAGCATGACGACGCACAAGGCCCGCGGGCGCGCCCATCGAATGCCTCGTCGAGGCCGCGGCCTAGCCATGGCGGAGGTCCCGCCAGCCGGCGGCGATCGCCGCCTCGGTTCCCGGCCAGATCGACGGCGCCGGCGCAGGCTCCGCCCCCGGCCCGATCAGCCAGCGGTCCCCGACCCACGCCATGCGCTGGCAGTCGGCGATCGCGATCCGCGAGGTTTGCTCCACCGTGACGGTGAACTCGAAGTTCACGCACACCACCGCGAACTCCTCGCCCACCGTGCCCTTGATCAGCCCCATCACCGGGCGCACGACGAGGGCCAGCTGCGGCGATCCGGCGCCGGACAGCCCGGCCGCCGACAGCAGCCGCGCCATCCCATTCACGCCCGACCACGTCTGCGCCGTGGGGCCACCCGATGCGGCCCACTCGGCGATGACCCGTCGCACGCCGTCGAGCGATCCGCTTTCCATCGCGGTCACGTCGATCGCCGCCAGCTGCGCCAGCGCCCCCTCCGGGGTTCGCGGAAAGCCGGTGGGCACACCTGCCGGACCGACGCCGGTCGGGCGCGGCAGCTCGAGCACCCCGGCGGCCTCGGTCGCCAGCGGGCCCGGCAGGGCGTCGTCCGGTTCGGCGCGCGGCATGGATGCGGCGGCCAGCGCATCCTCGCGCGACATCTCCCTCGCCGAGGGCGGCTGGGGTGCGGCCTCCACTGCGCCCCGGCCGTCCCCGGTGAGCGCGGCGATCACCGTGAGCACCAGCCCGGCCAGCACCGCCAGCGCCACCAACGCGCTGACCGCGGCGAGCGTGACCAGTCGAGCCCGGCTCCACTCCGGCACGCCGCTGCCCCGGTGCTCGGCACGGCGGGCCATCAGGTGCACCCGCTGCCGGTGATCGAGTCGAGGATCGTCAGAATCACCGTGTAGGTGATGGCCACCATCACCACCACCGCCACGCCCATCGCCCCGTACCGGGAGGCGTGCGGATGGGAGAAGATCCGGCCGACCAGGATCGACCCGAGCGACACCACCGCGCCGATGCCGATCAGCGCCAGCACGCCCCACTTCACCCACGCCGTCACGTCGTCGGCGAAGGCCTGCACCCCCGGTGGCGCCGCCGGGCAGACCGCCGCGGTCACCTCTCCGGCAGCCGCAGTCGCCGGCCACGCAGTCAGCACGATCAGCCCGGCGAGGGCGAGCACAACGATCGAGGTCCCTCGCGCTCCCGGCGTCGTGCGGTCGCTGGTGGTCATCGGCGCTGTCCCGCCGGGCCCGTCCGCGCCCGCTCCGCCCCGCGCCGATGCCGAGGCGGTGGCTGTGCCGGTCCGCCCGGCACCAGGAGCGCAGCCAGCGACCGGCCGGCGGCTGCCACCGGCTTCGGCAGCCGGTCACCGGTCAGCCCGGCGATCTCCAGTCGCCGGTCCACCGGGACAGAGACCACCCGTCCCCGCGAACGCAGCTCCCCCAGCCGCGGACCGCAGGTGGCCTCCACCATTCGGGGCCACCGCGCCGGGCCCACCGCGGCGACCACGGCCTCGGCATCGATGGCGGCCAGCACCTGCTCGGTCTGCCGAACCGCCGGCACTGCCACCCGGGTGACGACCACGGCCTTCGCTGCGTGGACGAGGAACCCGGGTGAACCGGAGAGCGCACCGGTCAGCGACCAGCCGGCGTCGACCACCAGCAGTCCGGGTGCGTCCTCGGTCTCCGGCAGCGGCGGCAGCTCTGCGTCGGCCGGGTCCCGAGCCAGGCGGAAGACGTCCAGTCGACCGCGACGACCCCGCCGCCACTCGGCGCCGTCCGCGCCCAACTCGATGGTCGGGGCCGCCGTCAGCCCCGAGCGGACCGGCTGGGCGTAGTCGACCAGCCGGACCGGCCGGTCCTCGGCCAGCGCCTCGGCGACCGCCACCGCGACCGTGGACGCGCCGGCTCCGGCGTGACCCGCCATGACCACAACCACGTGCCCCTCACCGGTCTCCGACCACGGAAGACGACGACTGCCATGCGGTCCACGGGCCCCGGCAGCGCCCCCTGCTCCGAACCCCAGGCGGCCGTCGGCGAGGTCACCGTTGGTGACGTCGTCGAACACCCCCGCCCGGATCGCGACGACGGCCGCGCGCATCGCCGCCACGGTCATCGGCCGTTCCCCATGCAGGCGCGTGAAGCTGGGGATCGCCGTCGACGCCGGCGGCGGGACATCGCGACTGCTCGGGCCGCGACCGGATTCCCCACGCGGGGTGGAGGTTTGCATGCGCCGACCGTGTCGTGCCGACCTCCGGTAGTTCTCCAGTCGGCTCCTTCGCGAAGGCCCTGCCAGGGCAGGCGCGGGCGGCGCTGCGGCGGGTGGCGGCCACCTCCCCGACCGGGGGACTACTGGAGGATCACCGGAGGATCCAGCCGCGCCGGCCGATGCTGCGCCATGCCGGTTCCGGTCGAGGGACGCTCGGCGAGCGTGGCCAGCCGGTGATGGTGGCCGTCGATGCGGTCGCGCAGCTGCGGCTGAACGAATCCCCCGACGTCGACCAGGTCGGTGTAGCTCTCGCCCAGCAGCGGCTCGTGGTGGTCACGTCTGTGCGGAGCAGGTGCGGGCCGCGCGACGGGGGCCCTCGCAGCAGACCGACCGTGCTGGGGAGACTTTCCGGGGGAGGCTCCGTCCCGTCCACGGACTTGTCGGGATGCGGTCAGGCATGGTCGTTCTGCCGAGGAGCGCCGACGGCGCGCCGCGGCACTCGGTGCTTGTCCAGCACGCGTCGGACCGCGGTCGGGGAACGGTCGGTCAGCTCGGCGATCTGCCGCAGAGAGCGTCCACCGGCATATTCGGCCAGGACGAAGGACTCCAGCTGCGCCTGCAGCTCCGCACTGAGCACGGTCCCGGTGCGGGCGGTTCCGGCGAAAGCTGGCAGCGGGCGCAGCTGTGGCCGCGGCGGATAGGGCACGGCCGGTCAGTCGCGGGCCGGCCAGGCGAGGAGCGGTCCCAGCCGCTCGCCGCCGTCGGAACCGGAGCCGGCCTGGGCCGGGGCGCGCTGGTCGTGGCTGCCGGCAGCGTGCGCGAGGGCGGCGAGCACCAGGCTCAGGGCGCGGCGGTCCAGGGCCACCGCCACGTCGGCGAGGTCGACCGGTCGGCCGTCGGCGAGGCTGACGGCCACCCGAAGCACCGCCAGCCCTTCCGGGCTTCTCGGCAGCCGTCCGTCGGCGAGCGCGGCGTCGACCTCCGGCCACTCGATGCGCGCCCACAGCTGTCCGTCGACCGGCTCGGCCTCCACCGTGATCAACCCGGCGGCGCGCAGCCGAGCCAGCCAGTACCCGTCGTTGGCCAGCAGCAGCATCGCGGCCTCGGCGGCGTAGTCACCGACCGCGGCACGCAGCAGCGCAACCTCCACCTCCTCGAGATCGAGGTCGGCGGCGACCGGCTCGATGATCACCATGTCTCTCCCTGCCTCCCCGGACCCCTGCGCCCTTGAGTGTCGCCGGCAGGTACGACATGCCCGCGCCGGTAGACGTTCCGGTGCCTCCAGCCTGCGGTCGATGGAGGTCGCACGCCTCCCTCGTGGTGGTGATGTCGCGGCGGCCCTCATCCGGCGCGGTCGAGGAACTGCCGGCGGGCGCGGTTGATGGTCTCCGCGGTGCTCAGGGGCAGATCCATCTCGTCCTCGCCGTCGTGGATCGTCACGATGCGGGCGACGTAGGTCTCTGCTTCGGCGCTGCGGCCCTGGTGGTAGGCGACCCGCATCGCATCCAGCAGGCCCTGTTCGTCATCCGGGGCGACCAGCAGCGCGGTGGCCGAAGCGGTGGCGGCCGCAGCTACGTCGCCGGCGGTGAGGGCGGCGGTGACGACCTGGTGGGCGACGTCGCAGATGGCCGCGGTGAGCGTGAGGTCCAGGCCGTCGAGCCACTCGTAGCCAGCCGGGCGCTGATCGAACGGCGGCCCGGATACCAGCTGCAGGGCGGCCAGCAGATCGGGCAGGCCGTCGTCGCCGCGGACGGCGGCGCGGGCGCGGAGCTGACGGAACAGGTCGGCGTCGACGAGCACGTTCGTCAAGGTGTAGCGGCCGCGGTGGCCGGAGCTGAGGTGCTTCTCCCCCGTGACCGGGTCGGTGCCCAGCCACGCTCGCGCGCCGGCGGTGACACGGTGAACGTAGGCGCGGGCACTGACCGGGTCGGTCCTGCCGCCGCGGGCCGGTTGCAGGGCGGTGGCGGCCTCGTCGGCGGTGGCGCCGTGCGGGCGGGTGGCGAGGTAGGCGACCGTCTCTTCGTATCTGCGGCGCAGCCTGGACCGGGCGGCGGCCGCCTCGTCGCCGTGCGCGCGCAGGATGATCGGACCGAGCAGGGTCAGCCGCGGCCGGGTGCAGTCGGGATCCCACCAGTCGGCGAGGTCGCGGTCGAGCTGGCCGAGGTCGTCCTCGATCTGTCGTCGCAGTTCCACGGGGGTACGGTCGGCCGGTCGCCCAAGTCCAGGCGCCTCGACGCCATCGCTGACCGTCGACGGCGGTCCGGTGTGGGTGTCGTTCGGCCCCCGCGGCGTCGAGTCGCGTGCCGCAGCCCGGAAGAACTGGCGTCGCGCCGGCCCCGAGCCCGGCCGCTGGGCTGGCGGTGCGGTGGGCTCCGGAGAGCACACGTCCTCCCGGAGGGCGCCGGCGGCGTCGGTAAACATCTGCCAGGGACGCTCGCCGTCGCCGGCGGGGATGGGCGCGTCGCCGGTGTCGCGTTCGAAGGCCATCAGCGTGGCGATGTCGCTGGCCTGGCGGGCGGTCAGCTGGGGTGCCGGGAGCCGTAATCCGAGTGCGGGGACCAGGAGGGATCCGTCGTCGGTCAGAGTGATCAGCCACTGGCCCGCGGCCTGCGTCCGTTCGACGCCGAGCACCATCGCGACCGCTGCGCGCCGCTCCCGCTCCCCCAGCACGGCGGCGGCCTGGGCCGGCTCACCGCCGTCCCGACCCAGCTCGTGGGGAGCAAGGACGACGTGGGGCATCCAGCCGTCTCCGGCTCCGGCTCGCAGCCGCCCGTCCAGCACGTCGTCGGTGCGGCGCTCGGCAGCCTCCCGCAGGGCGCCGTGCAGCCTGGGATCAGCGGCGGTATCGACCGGTTGGATCCGGTGGGGTGCCAGGTCGAGCAGTTCCTCGCCGAACCCGACGGTGGTCACGGTGAGCAGGTCCGACCAGCCGTTGACGGCCAACTCGGCGGCCAGGTGCCGAGCGAAGTCCGTCCGGCGGTCGGCCAGTCCGGTCACGTACACGGCGCCGAGGCGTTCCAGGTCGAGCAGCCAACGGTCGCCACCGTCGGTCCCGATGGTGACCAGAGTCGGATATGGCGCCAGACGAGCCCGGGCCACTTCGGTGGCCACGCCGGTGTCCCGGTCCAGCCGCACGAACCACCACAGGCCGGTGTCGTCGGCGGTCCACGGTTCAGGCGGGGGACGGTCGGCCGGGGCGTACAGCCGCAGCTCGAGCCGGCCGCCATTCAGTCGGGCGGCGACGACGTCGGGCAGCCGCCCGTCCGGATCCGCGGAGATCCGGACGGCCAGGCCGCGCAGCGCCAGGTCGAGAGCGGCGTAGTCGGCCGTACCCGCGTCGGCCGCCGAGGTGACGACCGTCTGCGTGGTCGACAGCCCCTTCGGGAGGGGGATCAGCCGTCGGCCGGGGCGGCGGCGGCGCAGCCGCTGGCGGCGGTGCGCCAGCCACGTCGCGCCCACACCTGCGGCGAGCAGTGCCCCGCTGCCGGCGAGAACGGCCGCCAGTTCCGCCGGGAACTGGTCCTCGTCGGCATCGAGGGCATCGCCGTCGGCTGCCGACTGCACCGGTTCCTCGGGGGGACTCTGCGATGTCGGCGAGGCGGCGGGGGTCGATGTGGGCTCCGCCGGCACGGCTGGCTCGTCCTCATGCGGCGGGGGTGGCGGCGGTGCCTCCTCCGCCGGTGGTTCGGGGGTGGCCGGCGGACGAGAGCCAGCGGCTGCCGGGTCCACGGGTGGGAGGTCGAGGACCTGCCCGGGGAGGATCAGGTGCGGGTCGGTGAATCGGCCGCCGCCGGGCAGCGGT
This sequence comes from Blastococcus sp. PRF04-17, assembly GCF_023016265.1. GTDB lineage: Bacteria > Actinomycetota > Actinomycetes > Mycobacteriales > Geodermatophilaceae > Blastococcus_B. The sequence goes on from NZ_CP095412.1 coordinate 2,651,762, forward strand.
TCGCCGGCGTTGAGGTCGAAGATCGGCTGCCAATGCTCCAGGCCGTGCTGCTCGGCGATCTCGGTGAGGGTGTCGCCGGGCTGGACGACGACCTCGCCGTCGGCCGGCTCGGTCTCGGAAAAGGTGGCGTCGGGCGGGAGGACCAGGACCCAACCGGGGCGGATCAGCCCCGGATCGGTGAGGGTTGCGCCGTCGGGCTGGGGCCGGCCGCGGTTGAGGTCGAGGAGCTCCTCGAACCGCGTCCAGTCGCCCAGGTAGCGGGCGGCGATGCGGCCGAGGGTGTCGCGTGGCTGCACCGTGTAGGTGGAGCCGGCCGCGGCCTGCGGGGTCGGCGGGGACTCCGGTTCCGGTTCCAGTGCGGGCGGCGGCTCGTCGTGGCCACCCGGCTGCTCGGCGACGACCGGCGGGCCGGCCAGGGCCGGGGCGGCGAGCAGCGGTGCGCTCCCGACGCCGAGGACGGCGGCCACGAGCAGGCCGGCCAGCTGCTGGGGAGCCGCCAGGCCGGGCAGCCGCAGCGGTGGCAGGCCGCGCAGCTGGCTGACGAGCTCGACGACCACCGACAGGGCGAAGCACGCCCATGCGACCCAGCCGATCACCGCGAGCAGCCCGAGGAAGACCACGCCGGTGTCCGGTCCGCTCAGAGCAGCGGTGATCTGCGCCCAGGAGGGGACGTCGTCGGGCAGGTAGGCGCCGCCGAGCCGCCCCAGTCCGATCGGAACGCCGAGGACGGCGGTCACCAGCACCAGCAGGGCGAGCAGGCGACGCAGCGGATCGAGGCTTCGCCGTTGGTTGGTCATGGGCCCGCTCCGCCGTTCTGGTCGTCTGTGACGAGCTCGGCGGTGCCGATGCCCTCCACGGTGAACGTGGAGATGCCAATCAGGCCGAGGAAGATGGTCGGCTGGGAGATTCTCGTGGTTACCTGCAGGGTGTCGCCGTCGACGACGCTCACCTGCCCCTCGACGCCGTTGCGATCGAGGTAGTTCTGCGCCGCGGCAACTGCGGCGATCGGCTCGACTCGCACCTGCCCGGCGAGGGCGGCGGAGACGTCGAGCGCCTGTCCGCCGGCCCGGGCGGCCTCGTCGGCGACCGCGTTGGCCCGCTGGGTGGCGGCCACCTTGGCGCCACCGTCGACGGCCAAGCCGATGATCAGTAGCAGCCCGGGGACAAGGACGGCCACGAAGACGGCGATGGACCCGCGTTCGGCGTCCCACTGTCGGAGGCTCATCGTTCGCGGTAGGCGTCGACGGGACTGGTGAAGGAGGCTTCGACGGTCACGGCCCCAGGCAGCCCGGACGCCAGCAAATCCGCCATGCCGACCACGCAGGTGATCGACACGTTGACGTCGCCGGGCTGACCGAGCGGCGCCTGAAAGCCGGCAGTGTCGACGTCGACGGTGGTGCGCTGGCAGCGCACGTCCTGGGCGGCCAATGTGCGATCGGCCTGCGTTGCGGCCGAGGACGCCGCGGTGGCCGGGTCGCGGGCCAGCGATGCTTCCCGGGCGGCCGCACGGGCGGCTGCCTCGACGGCGCTCTCGGCGATCTGGGTGCGTCCGGCAACGAGGGCGAAAGACAGCAGAAGGAGCAGCGCCGGGGCCAGCAGCGCCAGCTCGACCGACACCGACCCCCGCTCCCCGATGTGCGCGCTCATGGCGTGGGCCGTTCGACCGGGCCGACGGCGGTCTGGGTCACCGACCAGCCGGACAGGCCGGGGAAGAGGCTGAGCGAGGTGCCGGTCACGGTCACCTCGATGCTGGCCGGCGAGCCGGTCACGTTCACGTCCGGGGCGGTGAGCAGATCCTGCGCGGTCTGGTCGAGAAAGCCCTCGGCCGCGGACTGGGCGCGGTCGGTCGAGGCGGGCTGCACCCGGCCCTCCCGGGCGCCCTCTTGCGCGGCGCCCAGCGCGATCGAGCGGGCGTAGAACCACAGCGCCGCCTGGATCAGCGTCATGACCAGCAGCAGGACCACCGGGAAGGTGATCGCCAGCTCCACCGACGCCGCGCCGCGCTCCCCGGACAGCCGTCGGCGCCGCCGGCTGCCACGGGGAGGGCCAGGGCGGGACGGCGGCGCGGGGCCGCGTGCGCCGGCGGGGCGGGCCACGGGGCCGGCTACTGGATCTGGGACGAGCGGGACGTGACCGCGTTGGCGATCACCGCCACGAGAGCGATGGCGATGCCGACCAGCGCCACGGTGATGATCACCTGCTCGACCGACAGCGAGCCCCGCTCGGGTTCTGCGCGGACATCGCGGAGCCGCTCTCGCAGCGCCGCGGCGAGGGCGGTCAGGGTGCTGATCAGGGGTGTCATTGGAGTCCCTTCAACGCGGGCGCGTGGTCACGTGGCCATGAGTCGGGCTAGGGCCGGATAGAGGAACAGCAGCAGAAAGGCAATAGACAGCAGCGCTACCGGGGCGGTCAGCTTCTCGCTGGCGGTGTTGGCCGCGGCCTCCTCCTCGGCCAGCAGCTGCACCCGCAGCGACTGCGCGCGGGCCCGCAGCGTCGGGGCGATCGAGGCGCCCTCCACGGCGGCGACCGCGGCGATGTCGGCGACGTCGGCCAGCTCCCCCACTCCGGTGTCGGCGGCCATCCGGCGCAGGCCGTCCCACGGTGCCTCACCCGCCAGCCGGGCGGCGACCAGCGCGTCGGTGATCCGTCGGAACACCCAGCCTTCCCCCACGCCGGCGGCACGCTCCAGGGCGATGGTGGGGCCCTCGCTGGCGTCGCGGCGCAGGCTGACCAGGTCCAGGTAGGAACACAACGCCCGGCGCATCTGCCCACGAGCCTCGGCGGCCTGGTCACGCACGATGAGGTCGACGATGAAAAAGAGGACGACGGCCAGTGCCAGCGACCCGGCCACCGGCACCACCACGGGCAGCCGGACGCCGATCATCCCGAGCACCGCGGTCAGCAGTGGCACGACGACCGCGCCGAACGCGGCGAGGCCGACCTTGCGGGCGGCGTAGCCCTCCGGCGTCCACCCGATCAACGCCAGCGCCTGGGACGGCCCTCGCAACGCGCCGGCGGGCAGCCGGGCCGCGGCCCAGGCGCCGGCGCGGCCGGCCGCCCGTGCCCACCGGTCGCTCCTCGGCGGCATCAAACCGACCGAAACAGGCGCCGGGCGCCCGTCGAGACGGGCCAGCGCGTCGGCCAGCCGCGGCTGGTCGACCACCAGGACGGCCCGCAGCAGCAGAAACGCTCCGAGTCCGACGAGCGCGCCGCAGCCGATCAGCCACATCTGGGGGCCGCTCACCGGGCCGGCACCTCCTCCGGCTCGAGACTGGCAGTCCGCCCTCCGCGGTCAGAGTCGACCAGAAAACGGACCGGCGGCGCCGGCGCGGTGAGCCGGCGCATCCACAGCAGGCAGCCCACCATGAGCGCAGCGATGACCGCCAGGACCAGCTGCCCCAGCCCGGTGCCGTAGGGGGCCAAGTAGTCGCCGTTGAGCGCGGCCAGCCCCGCCGCGGCGACCGTGATCAGCAGCAGCCAGCGGGCATTGGCCCGCGGTTTGGCGCGGTCGGCCTCGATCTTGCGGCGCATGGTGACCTCCTCGGTGAGGCTTCCCGCCAGCTCGGTCAGCACCCGCGCCAGCCCCGGTCCGCGCAGCTCCGCACCGAGCAGCAGGGCAGCGACGACCAGATCCCCGGCGGCGTCGTCGAGGTCGTCGGCGAAGGCCCGCAGCGCCCGGGACGTCGGCCAGCGCGCCTGCAGCCGCGCGGCCAGCGCCGCCACTTCCGCCGCGATCGGCTCGGGGACGGTGCGCGCGGAGCGGATCAGCGTCTGCTCCAGGCCGCCGCCGGCGGCCAGCACGTCGGAGGCGCGCCGCACCCACTCCTGCAGCGCCTCCAGCCGCTCCACCGCGGCGTTGCCGGCGGAGAACTGCGCCAGCAGCCACGGCACGCCGACCACCGCCAGCCCGGCCAGCACACCGCCGACCGGCCACCCGGAGGCCAGCCACACCACCCCCGCCGCCACGCCGCCGGCCACCCACAGCACCCGTTGTCGCCGCGATGTCTGACGCTCAGCGAGCCCCGTCGGACGCAACCTGCGCCGCCTCGGCGGACGGGCCGGGGCCGCGGCGGCGGTGACCGCATGCGCGGCCAGCAGCAGGCCACCCGCCAGCAGCGCTCCGCACGCGCCGGCCAGCAATCCCGTGCCGCTCACCGTCGTCCCCCAACGGCGCCCGGCCAGTGACCCCGGCCAGGCCGCAGCCAGCCGGGATCGAAGCCGACCCGGACGTAGTCGGCCAAGTCCACCGGATCGTGCTCGGGCACCGCGCGACCGTCCGGACCGGGTGCGAACACCTCGGTGACCGCCGGGCGCCCGCCCTCCCCGATGCCGTTGCACTCGAGGACCTGGCTGACGAACCGCTGGCGCTCACCCCCGATCCACCGCTCATCCACAGTCGCGATGTGGACGAGCAGGTCGACCGCCGACGCGCACGACCGGTAGGCATGCTCCGGGGTGACCGCGGCGCGGCCGCGCATGCACAGGTTGGCCAGCCGCTCGAACGCGTGGTGCGCCGAGCGGGCGTGCAAGGTGCAGGCCGAACCGCCCTCGCCGGCCTCCATCACCTCGATCAGCGGCCAGGCCTCCTCGCCGCGCACCTCCCCCAGCCACACCCGGGACACGTTCATCACCAGCGCCTGCTCGACCAGCTCGGTCAGCGTCACCTCACCCAGCCGGCGGCCGTCCGGGCCGCGCTCCCCGGTGCCCTCCCGGGCCTCGAACGGCACCACCCGCGGATGTCGGTCGGGCAGCTCGTGCAGCAGCAGCTCGAAATGCTTCTCGATCGTGGCCAGGTTCTCGCGCACCGGCAGCTCGTTCGCCAGCGCCCGCAGCATCAGCGTCTTGCCCGCGGCCTGGGCGCCGGTGACCACGATGTTCTTGCGCGCCCGCACCGCAGCGCGGAGGAGCTCCGCCAGCGGCCGGTCGATCGCCTTCAGTTCCACCAGGTCGTCGAGGGCGACGTTGCGGATCCGGTGCCGGCGAATCACCAGCTGCGGCCGCGGCACCGTCGCGATCACCGCCGCCAACCGCGACCCGTCCGGCAACCGCATGGTCAGCAGCGGGCTCGCCGTGGTCAGCGTCCGCTCGGATCGGCCCAGCCGGGCAGCAATGTGCTGCAGCTGGCGGACCAGGTCCTCGTCGGAGTCGGCGACCGGACCGACGCGGACATCCCGGCCGTCTGCGTAGCCGACCCACACGTTGTCGTACCCGTGCGCCTCGATGTTCTCCACCAGCGGGTCGTCCACGTAGGGCTGCAGCCGGCCCAGCCCGAACTGGGCAGCGAACACCGCCCCGGCGATCGCCCGCTCCTCTGCCGCCGACGGCACCGCCTGCCCGGCCCGCATCCGCTCCCGCACCAGCTCATCGATCCCGTCGGCAATCAGCGTGCGTGCCAGCTCCTGCTGCGCCACCGAGCTGAGCGTCGGGCGGCGCTTGAGCTCCTCGGCCAGCGCGGACGCCGTCGCCTCGTGCAGCCGGCGCACCAGCGTCCAATCCACCGCGTCCTGCGATGCATCAAGTCGTGGAGCCGCGGTCCCGGGGCCGAGGAAATCGGTGAGGTCAGCGGACACGGCCGCCCCCGACCGTGGCTGCCGGCGCAAGCACGGATGCCGCCGGTGGCGGCGTCAGCCGGGATTCGTGCGCCGCAGCGAACTCGACCAACCGGGTCGCGACCGTCCGCGCGGCCCGCAACAGCGCCGACTGCGCGAACAGCCGGCCGGCCGGCGCGCCATCACTGAGCACCGCCGCCGACTTCGCGTCCCGCGGCAACGATCCGACGACCGGCACGCCGAGCGCCTCACCGATCTCCCGCTCCCCGTACGGCTCCCCCGGCCCGACCACCAACGCGGCCAGCACGCCCGCGCGTCTGTCCCCCTCCCGAAGTTCGGCAATCGCCTGCGTACCCGCACGTACGGCGCGCAGCGTGGAACCGGTGACCACCACCACCGCGGCAGCCCGACCAACCACGGCGGCCGGGAAGTGCTCCGCCCGCAGCCGCCCGCAGTCCGCCAGCACATCCACGGCGCCGTCCTCCACCGAGGCCAACACGGTCGCCAAGCGATCCCAGTCCACATGGCGGGCAACCGCCGGATCAGCCAGGCCCGGCAGCAGCCGCGCCCGTCCCTCCTCGTCGAGTCGCAATAGCCGAGTCTCTAGGTGCCCGGCAAGCCCACCCCGCCGGGCCACGAGCGCCAGGTCGGCCAGCCCGCCGGCGGACACCTCGCCACGGCCGTAGCCCGCCAACACGTCCCCACCGGCCGGATCGAGCTCGGCCAGCACCACCGGCCCCGGCCAGGACAGCGCCAGCGCCAGCCCGCTGGTGGTTACACCGGGTGCCCCCTTGGCCGAACACAGCGCGATCAACACGGGCAGCCACCTCGCCTAGCCGGCCACCACGACGATGGCGATCAAACCGGCAGCGGCGCGGGCGGCGACGTCCGGCCCGTCGGCTGCATCGACGAGCACGTCGACCACCCGCAGCCCGTCGGTTCCGGGCGGACCGGTCTGCACCACGGTCGCCTCAACTACGCCCGCGGCTCCCACCTCGGCCGCGGCCGGAACACTGCCCCCGGCCACGGGCACCAGAAGGACGTCATCGCCCGGGCGCAGCGGGGTCACTGGCAGCTGCACCGTCGAGACTCCGACCCCGACCAGCTGCTGGCCGGGAGCCGGAAGGCGCTGATCGGTCAGCGCGTCACGGGTGAGCAGCGAACCCGGCGTCAGGGTGGTCGCCGCGATCAGGCCGATAACCTGATCACGCTCGGAGTACGGAATCGGCGCCAAAGCGGGATCCGCCGGGATCCGCGACTCCACGAGGTCTGCAGCGGTGATGCTCTGGCCCCAGGGCACCTCCCGCGCGATCGCGATCACCGGGGACGTCTGCCCCAGCGACGTCGCCAGATAGGCCGCCCCAAGCGCACCGAGGATCACCATAGTCACGGCGAGGGCCAGCAGGGCCGGGCGGCGGCGGCGGCGCGGTGGCGGCAGGACCGGCGCCCGAGGCAGTCCGTTGACCGCCGCGGAGGGTTGTTCGGCGCTGGTCTTCGGCGGCTGCGTGGCGGTCATCGGCTTCCCCCGTCCTGATTGAGGACGTGCAGTTCGCCGACGAACAGCTCCGCCGACGAGGACAGCTCCAGGGTCTCCGTCCCGGACAGTCCGCCGCCGGACCAGGTGATCGTCCATGTGCTGGTCGCGGTGATCGGCCACGGCCCACGACCGGGCACGTGCCGGCTCGACGCCTGGGCAAAGACGTGGCCGCAGTCCGGGGAAGGACCCTCCACACCCGGGGTGTACGGCGTCCCGGCTCCACAGACCACCGTGGTGCCGTCCCCCATGTCCCAGGTGACCTGGCTCACCTCACCCACGGCGGTTACAGACACTCCTCCCGCTGCTGCGGTCGCCCGGGCGGGGCCGGTGCTTTCCGGGCTGCGCTCAACCCACATCCAGATGGGCAGGCCCACGAGGCCACTCGCTGATCCCGGGGGCGGCGCCATCCTGATCTCCGGTCCCCGTAGCGGCATCGAGGAGATCGCCTGCTGCGCGAGGACGCGGGGATCGACAACAGGATCGGGAGGGGAACTTGTCCCATTGGCGAGAAAGATCAGGCCCGACCACTCGCCGGAACCCCAGCCGGCCGGGCGCGGGCATGTGAACGCCCAGATCATGCCGTCTTCTGGTCGGTGCCCAGCCCAGACCGGGTGCCCGATCCACGGCTGCGGATTGGCTACTGCGCGCGTGCATTGGTCTTGCGGGGACGCACCACCACCCCCACCCGGCGCCCCGCCGGCGCCGTTGCCGCCGTCGTTATTGCTGCCTCCCGGCGTCGACACCCAGAGCATGCAGGCGCCGGTGCGGGGGTTGGTCCTGGAGCACTCGACGCCCGGATCTGCTGCGGCGATCCCGGGAGATGTCGCGCCGATCAACACGGGCGCTGTGACGATTACCGCCAAACCGGAGAGGCCTTTCAGCATGGCTCGTCCGGCCGTGGCTCGAGCGTGGTCACCAACCAGGGCTCACGGGGCTCCGCGACGTACTGGACGACGGTGATGTCCCACACGTAGCGAGGCGGGGTCCCAGGAGGCACTACCTCGCCGGTCTCGACGTTGACCGTCTGGGCGCTCTGACTGTCGTAGCAGCCAGTGATCCTTACGCTCGGCCCCTCCGGCGCAGCCAGATCCACGCTGGTGACCCTGAGATCTACAGCAGAGTCACCCTCTTGGCGGAGCCCGAGGGTGGCGTATTCCCGCACGGACTGAACGGTGACAAGGGCCGCCGGATCGGCGGCATACCGACGAATCTCGGGCTCCCAGTCCCGAGCATTGGGCTCACGACTCGCCGCGTCACTGATCTCAAGCAGGCCATGAAAGGCCTGGGTGGCGGCCTCAGCCGCTTCTTCCTCGGGAGTTGGGGCCTCTGATGTCACAGCAGGGGACGTCATGGTGGACGAAGGAGCCGACCCGACGCTCGGCGACGCCTGGTCCGGGCCATCCAGGCCGCTACACGCCGCCAGGGCCAGGGCTGCGCCGAGAAGGGTGAGAACAACCGGCCGCCGCACCATCATTACGCCCAGGCGACGTCGATCCGCCGGCCCCGGCCGTCAGCGAGCCGCTGGTGGCCCTCAGGCCTTCGCACGGGCTCCGTCTGGGGTTGATCGTCGATCGGGATGTGCGGCCGGCCGCTGATGGAAACGGCGGCCACCGCAACGCGGAGCACGCTCGAGCACGCCATGGCACCTCCCCGTAACGCGGTGGCGGGAAGTTACCACCAATGGCGTTCGGTAGCGTAACCCCTTCCTCCAGTAAGTCTCCAGTTCTGCCAGCGAGTCCCAGGTCCTCCAGTGACCCGCCGAGTTCAGTCGCTGGAGGTGGCCAAGGCAGCATGATCGCTTCGTGAGCGACGGATGGCTGCCTCGACCCGTGTTGGGTCCACGCCGAGAACCTGAGCTACAGCGGCCACGAGAGTTGGTGAGGACTCGGTGCCCGGACGTCCGTCCTCTAGGCGCACGTACGTCATCACGGACACACTCGGCGCCCCCATCTCGTTTGTGGCAAGTCCGGCCGCAACCCGAAGCGCCGCGAGGGGCGGGTCGTTGGCGTCGACGTCGAGCAGGTACAGCGGCTCCACACCGACCGCAGCCGCCAGCCGGGGCACCAAGCGAGGCCGCGGATGCTCGAGCCCCATCTCCCAGACCCGGATACGCGCCGGGCTCGAAAGCTCCAGTCTGGTCGCCAGTTGATCTCTGGTCAGCCCCAGGGCCTCGCGTGCAGCCTGCAGGCGGTCGCCTCGAAGCAACGGCCGCGCCACGGCAGCCCCCTATCACCCGTTCGGTGGACACCGCCTGTGGCGCTGAACCCTAGCGCCCACCGCCCGCCGCAAATCCACAGCGCCTCTTCGCCCCGCGCCGGGCGCTCGCCCGGCGATGGACACGACAACAAACCCAAGGTGGACGTCCAACCCGTGCTTTCTGCAGCACCGGCCAGTCGGCCTCGCGACCGACGAACCGGAGAAGAACCGGGGAGAAACCGGAGACCTCTGTGCGCGGCCACTCTGGTCGTCGGGACAGCGCAACACCGGCCACGGCCTGCATCCGCTTGGACGAGGCGCCTCCCACGTCGATACGGCAGAAAAGCCGGAGATCGCCCTCCACCATCGTCCACGAGGGTCGAAGGGAACCCTTCCGCACGCCACGCCGCCTTGGGCGAGCGATAGCGCTCGCCAGATCAGGAGAGCGAGATGAGCGACCCCCAGCGGGAGATCTGGGCGGGTGACCCGCTACTGCTCACCCCCGAGGAGGCGGCACGAGTCCTCCGAGTCGGCCGCACCACGGTGTACGCCCTGCTGAAGGCCGGCGACCTGACTCCGGTTCATATCGGGCGCAGCTGCCGCCTGTCTCGCGCGGAGCTGGAGCGGTACGTCAAGCAGCTGGAGGCTCGTTCGCCGCGAACACCGAACGGGCGCCGGCGGACGAGCAGGGGTCAGAACGGAGTCCTCGACCTCATCCACAACCCGCCGGACGGCACCTGACCTGTGCACATCTCCGCGTCGGTGACGGACCGCCTCGCCACACTCAGTACGGCCTGACAGGGCGACGAAGGGAGCAGGCGATGACACAACTGCCGTGGACGGGCGACGCAGCACGGCCCGGATGCACGTCGCATGACGGCGGGCGGGAAGACGAGACAACGACGCTGGCAACAACCGCCCGATGGCTGATCACCGCGGTCCGGCCTAGCAGCCGCCTAGTGCACCGGAGGCGAGGGCAGTGACCCGGCGCGCAGCGAGCGGCGAGTCCTCGATCGTCAAGGGCGCCGACGGCCGGTTCCACGGGTACGTGTCCATGGGGCTCAAGGAGGGTGGCAAGCGGGACCGGCGCCACGTCGCCTCTCTCAGGCGCGCGGCCGTCGTCCGCATGGTCCGCGAGCTGGAGGAGCAACGCGACGCCGGCATCCGCCTGGCCGGCGGACGCACGATGACCGTCGAGCAGTGGCTAGAGCACTGGCTGACTGCCATCGCGGTGCGGCGCCTCCGCCCCAAGACATATGAGAACTACTCGTGCAACGTCCGGCGACACCTCGTGCGGCTGCTCGGACATCACCGTCTGGACCGGCTGCAGCCCGAACACGTCGAGGCGGCCTGGGGCCAGCTCTCGGCAGAGGGTCTGTCCCCGGCCACGGTGCTCCTCAATCACCGCATTCTGTCGCGGGCGCTGACGGTCGCCTTGCAGCGCGGCCGGGTGGCCCGCAACGTCGCCACGCTGGTCGACGCGCCGTCCGCCGCCCGGGGAGAGGTGCAGCCGCTGACCGCTGCAGAAGCCAGGAGGCTTCTGCAGAGCGCCAAGGATTTGCCCAACGGCGCCCGCTGGTCGGTAGCCCTTGCGCTCGGCCTTCGACAAGGCGAGGCACTCGGGCTGCTGTGGGATGCCGTCGACCTCGACGCCGGCACCCTCACCGTCCGCCGGGCGCTGCAGCGGCGCGCCTGGCAGCACGGCTGCGCCCAGCCTTGCGGACGGAAGCGGGCAGTGGAGTGTCCGCAGCGCCGCGGCGGCGGCCTGGTCCTCGTAGAGCCCAAGAGCCGCGCCGGCCGCCGGACGATCAAGCTGCCTGACGCGCTGCGGGACGCGCTGCGGAGTCACCGGGCGTGGCAGGCTGAACGGCGCCTCTCCGCCGGAAACGTATGGGAGGAGGGCGGCTACGTCTTCTGCCAGCCGAACGGGCGGCCCATCGACGCGCGACGGGACTGGCTCGACTGGAAGGCGCTCCTGAAGGCGGCCGGCGTCCGGGACGCCCGATTGCACGACGCTCGGCACACAGCGGCTACGTTACTGCTCCAGCAAGGAGTGGCGGCCCGGGTGGCGATGGAGATGCTCGGGCACTCGCAGATCAGCCTGACACTCGGCACCTATTCCCACGTGGTGCCGGAGCTCGCCCAGGATGCCGCAGACCGGATCGGCGCAGCGCTGTGGGGATGAAGCACTGCCCCGAGCGCGGTGGTTGGCACACACGCTGGCACACAGGTCGCCTCACCGGTCGCCCAACCCGGAACGTTCTTGCTGGTCGAAACGGAGCCGCCTGTCGGAATCGAACCGACGACCTTCTCATTACGAGTGAGATGCTCTACCGACTGAGCTAAGGCGGCGGACGTGCGCGCCACAGCCTACGTCACCGCCGGGCGCCGACCGCGCAGGGCCTGGACAACCGCGCAGGGCCTGGACACCTGCGCCGACGCGGCGAGTGTCGGGTTGCGGCCCCCTGCAGGGTCCCGGCGCGAGCCTGCGAGCGCTGGGGAGCAGGGGGTCCTTCTTCAGACGGGCAGGCGCAGCGCGACGGTGAGCGCCTCGAGAGCGATCCGCGGCTTGACGTTCTGCTCCAGCGCCAGGCGGCAGGCCAGGACGGCGTCGATCCGGCGCAGCGCCCCCTCGGCGCCGAGCCGGCGGGCGAGCTCCCCGGCGTCGGCGCGGCGGTCCGGATGCAGCAGCTGCACCGGTTCGCCGCCCGCGGCCAGCACGAGGGCGTCGCGGTAGAGACCGGCCAGGTCGACCAGCGCCCGGTCGAGCGAGTCGCGGCCCAGGCGGGTGGCCCGCGACTTCTGCCTGCGCTCGAGCTCCTTGAGCTGCGCCGCTCCCCCGCGGCTGGCCGCGATGCCCGGGCCGCGGGCACCGAAGCCGAGACTGGCCTTGGTCGCCTCCGTCTCGGCCGCGTCGAGCACCGACGTCGCGGCCTCGGTCTCCTCCTCGGCCGCGCCGACCAGGTCGTCGGCCGCGTCGAGGCAGGCGGCCAGCGAGACGAGCGCCAGCGGCACGTCGAGCACCGCCTTGCGGGCGAGCCGGGCGTCCTCGTCACGGGCGAGCCGGCGCGCGCGACCGACGTGGCCCCCCGATGCCGCGGCCGACCAGGCCGCCAGCGCCGGGTCCACGCCGTCGCGGCGGACGAGGACGTCGGCGATGTCGTCGACCCGAGGCGTCCGGAGGCCGACGACGCGGCAGCGGGACCGGATCGTCACCGGGACGTCGTCGGGGTGCAGGCTGGGCGCGCAGAGCAGGAACACCGTCCGGGGTGGCGGCTCCTCGATCATCTTGAGCACGGCGTTGGCCGCGGATTCGGTCATGCGGTCGGCGTCCTCGACCACGATCACCTGCCACCGTCCGCCCGACGGTGCCCGACCGGCCACCCGCACCAGGTCGCGCGCCTCCTTGGCGCCGATCGACAGCCCGTCGGGAACGATCACGTGCACGTCCGCGTGGGTGCCGGCCAGCACCGTCCGGCACTCGTGGCACGTGCCGTCTCCCCCGTCGGGGCACTGCAGGGCGGCGGCGAACGCGCGGGCCGCCACCGAACGGCCGGAGCCCGGTGGGCCGGTGAACAGCCACGCGTGGGTCATCGCCGCCGGATCGGCCACCGCCGCACGCAGCTCGGCGACCACCGCGGGCTGGCCGATGACCTGCTCCCAGACGCCCTCGGGCGCCGCGACCGCGCTGCTCACGGGTGCAGCTGGGGTGTCGCGCCGGTCTGCGCGTGCGGATGACGCGGGGCGTGCGCGGCCAGCTCGTCGTGCGGCACCGTCGCGCCGTTGGGGCGGACCCCCTGCGGCTCGCTGGCGGCCAGCTGCTGCAGCGGCAGGCCGGAGAGCAGGTCGGCGACGCGGACCCGGATGGCCGCGGCGAGCTCGTCGGGCGACTGCCGCGCGTCGAGGACCAGGTAGCGGTCGGGCGCGGACTCGGCCAGTGCGCGGAACGTCTGCCGCACCCGCTGGTGGAACTCCAACGACTCGGACTCCAGCCGGTCGGCGGCGGCGCGGCCGCGGGCGCGGGCCAGCCCCTCCTCGGGCGGGAGGTCGAGCAGGATGGTGAGGTCCGGTTCCAGGCCCCCGGTCGCCCAGCGGGACAGCATCCGGACGTCGTCCAGCGGGATCGTGCGGCCCGCGCCCTGGTAGGCCAGCGAGCTGTCGACGAACCGGTCGGTGATCACGACCTCGCCCGCGTCCAGCGCCGGCCGCAGGACGTCGTTCACGTGCTGCGCCCGGTCGGCGGCGTAGAGCAACGCCTCCGAGCGCGGGGCGATGCCGGTGTGCGCCCGGTCCAGCACGATCGAGCGGATCCCGGCACCGGACGGCGTGGCGCCGGGCTCGAAGGTGGCACGGGCGACCAGGCCCTCGTTGGTGAGCCACTCCTGCAGCCGACGCACCTGGGTGGACTTGCCGGCCCCCTCCCCGCCCTCGAAGGCGATGAGGACGCCACCACCGGCCAGACGCCGCCGTGCCGTGGTGTCGCGGCGCAGGGCGGTGACCACGTCGGCGAGGAGGGGCACCGGCCGGCCGTCGTCCATCTGCCGGTAGGCGAGGACGCCCACCCCGACCGCGAGCAGTCCGGCGACCAGCAGCATGATCCGTTCCCCGGTGACCGGGATCGTGACGACGCCGAGGTCGAGTCTGTGCCGGCCGATGAGGCCCACCCCGAACGGGACGACGGCCAGCGACAGGATCAGTGCCGCCCGCACCAGCGACTGGACGATGGCGAACGTGCGACCGCGGATCTGGTCCTGCACCTCCGTGCCGAGCAGCGTGAAGCCGGCCAGGTAGGCGATACCGGCGAAGAAGCCCATGCAGACCACGAGCAGGAGCGCGATCCACAGCGCGATGCTCCACGCCAGGAGCGTCACCGCCGCACCGGCCCCGACGATGGCGACGCCGAACAGCCGCTGGCGCGAGAGGTCGCGGGCGATGCTGGGACCCACCCCGATGCCGATGCCGAGGCCCACGAAGACCGCGCCGAACAGCATCCCGTACGCGGCCGGCCCCGCGCTCAGCGAGTCGGCGAAGGCCTGCGCGGTGGCGATGACGACGCCCGCCGCCATGAATGCGCCGGTGATGCCCACGACGAGGCCGCGGACCAGCGGGGTGTGCCCGGCGAAGGAGAACCCGGAGCGCAGTGAACCGAAGAAGCTCTCCCCCTCGACCGCCGCACCCGTCCGCCGGCCGCTGATCGACGGGAGGTTCCAGATGATGACCGCGGCGACCAGGTAGGTGAGCGCGTTGAGGTACAGGGCCAGGTCGATCTCGTCGAGGCCCGACACCGCACGGCTCAGCGGGCCCCCGACCGCCGCCAGCAGCGAGAAGACGATGCCGGCCAGCACGGGCGTGAGCCCGTACGTGGTGACCAGCGACAGCTGGTTGGCCGGTTCGAGCTGGTCCTTGCGCACCATGTTCGGGACGGCGGCGTCCTTGGCGGGGATGAAGAAGAGGCTGACCGCCTCGATGACGAACTGCGCGATGAACAGCCACACCAGCTCGTTGACCAGCGGGATCGACGCGAAGAGCGCGAAGCGGATGACGTGCGTGACGACCATGGTCTTGCGCCGGTCGAACCGGTCGGCGAAGGCACCCGCCAGGGGACCCAGCACGATCGACGGCAGCAACCGGAACAGCAGCACGGCGCCGAGGGCGAAGTTCTTCGCGGCGAAGTCGTCGAACAACGAGGTGGCTGTCGCGGTGATCGCCAGCAGCCCCAGCCAGTCGCCGAAGCTCGACAGCGACGTCGACAGCCAGAGCTGGCGGAAGTCGCGGACGCGCAGCACGGCGCGCAGCTTGGCCACGAGCCCGACCGCACCCACGACGTCGGGCGGCTGTTCCGCGGCTGAACCGCCCTCCCCCGTGACGGCCGGGTCGAGCTCCGCCAAGGGCGCGGCCGCGTCCTCGGGCACCGGCGTGCCTGCGGACGGCACGCCGGTCACCGGTGGCGTCGGGTCGGACGGAATGGGAGCTCCCCGGTGGTCGGCGGATCGGGGCGGAGCAGGCCCCGGCGGCCTCACGCTACCGGGCGGACGTGACGATTTCGGCAGGTTTCCGCCCAGAAGGGGTCAGGCGGCGGAGCACTAGGGTCGGCTCCCGTGGCGGACGCGGGGCAGTCGGCGGACGCGGGGCAGTCGGCGGACGCGGGGCAGTCGGCGGACGCGGGGCAGTCGGCGGACGCGGGGCAGTCGGCGGACGCGGGGCAGTCGGCGGACGCGGGGCAGTCGGCGGACGCGGGGCAGTCGGCGGACGCGGGGCAGTCGACCGGTGCGTGGGACCCCGACGGCTACCTCCGGTACGCGGGCGAGCGGGCCCGCCCGTTCGCGGAGCTGCTCACGCGGGTCGCCGTGGCCACCCCGCGGGTCGTCGTCGACCTGGGCTGCGGCGAGGGAGCGCTCACGGCGTCCCTGGCGCGGCGCTGGCCCGGAGCCAGGGTCACCGGCGTCGACTCCTCCCCCGAGATGCTGGCCGCCGCGTCCGCGCACGCGCGACCGGGCCGGGTCGACTTCGCGCTCGGGGACGTCCGCGACTGGGTCCCCGACGGACCGGTCGACGTGCTGGTGAGCAACGCGGTCCTGCACTGGGTGCCCGGGCACGAGGAGCTGCTCGGCCGGTGGGCGGAGTGGCTGGCGCCCGGCGGCACCCTGGCCGTGCAGGTGCCGGGCAACTTCCGGGCACCGACGCACGCGCTGCTGCGCGGGCTCTGCCGGTCGCCGCGATGGGGGGCAGCGGTGGCCGATGCGGCACCCCACCCCGACGCCGTCCTCGAGCCGGCCGGCTACTTCGACGTCCTGACGTCGGCCGGGCTGACCGCCGACGTCTGGGAGACGACCTACCTGCACGTCCTGAGCGGGCCCGATCCGGTGCTGGGGTGGGTGCGCAGCACCGTGCTGCGGCCGGTGCTCGCCCTGCTGGACGGCGACGACGCGGCGCAGCTCACCGCCGCGTACGCCGCCGCGCTGCGCGAGGCCTACCCGCAGCGACCCGACGGGACGACGGTGCTCCCGTTCCGCCGGGTCTTCGCGGTCGGCGTCCGGCCGGCCTAGCAGTGGCCCAGCCGGAGGAACGGCTCAGCCGGAGACCGGGGCGGCCGCCTTCTTCGCCGTCGTCTTCTTCCCGGCCTTCTTGGCGGTCGTCTTCTTGGCCGCCTTCTTCTTCTTGGCCGGGCCGGCGGCGCGGCGGTCGGCCAGGAGCTCGGCGGCGCGCTCGATGGTGATCGTCTCGACGTCGTCGCCCTTGCGCAGGCTGGCGTTGGTCTCGCCGTCGGTGACGTACGGACCGAACCGGCCCTCGCGGACCGTCACCTGCCCCTGGGTGACCGGGTCGGGACCCAGCTCCTTGAGCGGCGCGGCGGCGGCCCGGCGACCGCGCTGCTTCGGCTGCGCGAAGATGGCCAGCGCCTCGTCGAGCGTGGTGGTGAACAGCTTCTCCTCGTTCTCGAGGGACCGGGAGTCGCTGCCCTTCTTCAGGTACGGGCCGTAGCGGCCGTTGAGCGCCTGGATCTCCTCGCCGTCGGGGGCGGTGCCCACGGTCCGCGGGAGGGTGAGCAGCCGGAGCGCCTCGTCGAGGGTCACCGTCTCCGGCGACATCGACGAGAACAGGCTCGCCGTCCGCGGGGACTCCTTGCTGCCGTCCGGGACCACCGTGGTGACGTAGGGGCCGTACCGGCCGGCCTTCACCACGACCGGGTGGCCGCTCTCCGGGTCGGTGCCCAGCTCGCGGTCGCCGGACGGCGCCTCGAGCAGCTCCCGCACCTTGTCGGTGGTCAGCTCGTCGGGGGCGATGTCCTCGGGGATGCTGACCCGCGGCCCGTCCTCGCCGCCGGCCTGCAGGTAGGGCCCGTAGCGGCCGACCCTGGCCACGACCGGCTCGCCACCCGGGCCGGTCGCCCGGAGCGGGATCGAGTTGACGCCGCGGGCGTCGATCTCCTCGAGGCGCTGGCCGACGATCTGCTTGAGGCCGCCGGAGTCGGCGATCCCCCCGGTGCCCCTGCCTGCGCCGCCGAAGTAGAACTCGGTGAGCCAGTCGACCCGCTGCAGGTTGCCGCCCGCGATCTCGTCGAGCTCCTCCTCGAGGGAGGCGGTGAAGTCGTAGTCGACGAGCTGGGCGAAGTGCTGCTCCATCAGGTTCACCACGGCGAACGCGATGAACGACGGGACGAGGGAGTTGCCCTTCTTCCAGACGTAGCCGCGGTCCTGGATCGTCTGCATGATCGACGCGTAGGTCGACGGCCGACCGATCCCCAGCTCCTCCAGGCGCTGGACCAGGCTCGGCTCGGTGTAGCGCGCCGGGGGCGTGGTGGTGTGGCCCTTCGCGTCGAGCGCCTGGGTGTCCAGGTGCTGGCCGCGCTCGAGCCGCGGCAGCCGGCGCTCGGCGTCGTCGCTGCCCTGGTCGTCGTCGCCGTTGCTGCCCGCGCTCTCGTCCTGCGACTCGACGTAGGCCTTGAGGAAGCCGGGGAAGGTGATCGTGCGGCCGCTGGCGGTGAACTCGACGGCCTCGTCGGTCGTGCTGCGCCCCGCGAGCCGGACGCTCACCGTCTGGCCGACGGCGTCGGCCATCTGGGAGGCGACGGTGCGCTTCCAGATCAGCTCGTAGAGGCGGAACTCGTCGCGGGCCAGCTGTGCGGCGAGTTGACCGGGCGTGCGGAAGCTGTCACCCGCGGGACGGATCGCCTCGTGCGCCTCCTGCGCACCCTTCGCCTTCTTGGCGTACCGGCGCGCCTCGGCGGCACGTAGGCGTCGCCGTAGAGCTCCCGGGCCTGCTGGCGGGCGGCGTTGATCGCCTCCTCGGACAGGTTGGTCGAGTCGGTCCGCATGTAGGTGATGTGGCCGTTCTCGTACAGCCGCTGGGCGACCCGCATCGTCTGCGCCGACGACCAGCCGAGCTTGCGCCCGGCCTCCATCTGCAGCGTCGAGGTGGTGAACGGCGCGTAGGGGCGACGTCGGTAGGGCTTCTCGTCGACGCGGCTGACGGTGACCTGCCGGCCCTCGAGGCGGGCGGCGAGCCCGCGGGCACCGGCCTCGTCGAGGTGCACGACCTCGCCGGTGACCCGGCCGGTGGCCGGGTCGAAGTCCTTGCCCGTGGCCACGCGGCTGTCGTCGACGCTGACCAGCTTCGCGCGGACCGTGGTCGGCTCGCCCTCGTCGGTTGTCGAGCCCGGCCTCGGGACGGCGAACGTGCCCTCCAGCGACCAGTAGTCGGCGGCGTGGAAGGCCATGCGCTCCCGCTCCCGCTCCACCACGATGCGGGTGGCGACCGATTGCACCCGGCCGGCCGACAGCTTCGGCAGGACCTTCTTCCAGAGCACCGGGCTGACCTCGTAGCCGTAGAGCCGGTCGAGGATGCGGCGGGTCTCCTGCGCGTCGACCAGCGCGGTGTCGAGCTCGCGCGGGTTGGCGACGGCGCGGGCGATCGCCTCGGGGGTGATCTCGTGGAACACCATCCGGCGCACGGGTACGCGCGGCTTGAGGGTGTCGACCAGGTGCCAGGCGATGGCCTCGCCCTCACGGTCCTCGTCTGTCGCGAGGTAGACCTCGCTGGCCCCCTTCACCAGCTGCTTGAGCCGGCTGACCTGCTGCTTGCGGTCGGGGCTGACGACGTAGAGCGGCTCGAACGCGTTGTCGACGTCCACCCCGAGGCGCGCCCAGGCGGCCCCCTTGTGCTCGGCCGGCACGTCGGCGGCGTTGCGCGGCAGGTCACGGATGTGCCCGACGCTCGCCTCCACGACGTAGCCCGAGCCCAGGTATCCGGCGATCTTGTTGGCCTTCGTCGGCGACTCCACGATGACCAGAGGCTTGCCCCCGGACGCAGCGGTCTTCCGGCCGCCGGGCACCTTCGTGCCGCCGGCGGTCGCGGGGGTGCTCTCGCTTCCGGTCTGGCTGGTCTTCGTCGGCACGGTGCTCCTGTCGGTGGTGCTGCGGTGGTGCTGCGTCGGCGAGGGGTCGGTGAGGGCGGCGCGAGGGCCCCGGGCTGGGGCGAGGCACCGGGTGCGCGGGCCGTGGCTCGGACCCGGGCGCTCCCGACACCGGCGGGCACGCCTGCGGACTGCGCGAAACGCCCCCTCTGGCGGGCCACGGTAAGCCACACCCCGTCCACGGCGCCGGGGACGGGCCTCCTCGGGCGTGCCGTCACCGGGATGAACGCAGATGGTGCGGCCGTGTTCCCCGGCACCGGAGGAGGCCTCCCGCGAAGGAGTCAGGGCGGGGTCCACGGTGCGCCGACCACCTCCCCCACCCCGGCGAGGGTCGCCGACCCTCGCTCGTAGTGGTCGGAATGACCGGTACCGGGGTCGCGCGGCAACGGCGTCGACCCGAACGCCTCGGCCCGGGTCGAGATCCCGAACCAGGCGGCGTAGGTGACGAGGTCGGCGGCCGAGGCCACGTCGTAGACCTCGGGTACCTCGAGGCCGGCGGCGTCGTCCTCCATGCCCGGGCTGCCCAGCAGCACGACGGCATCGGCGGCGAGGCGGCCACGGACGTCGGCCGCCTCGTCCACGAGCACCGTGCCGTAGCTGTGCGCGAGCACCGTCGTCCTCGGCAGCGGCCGCCCCACCGCGCCGCGGGCGTCCGCCAGGCCGGCCAGCGCCTTGGCGAGCGCCGCCCCACCACGCCAGGCCGCCGTACGGGAGAGCGCGCTCGGCACCGTGTGCGGCGTGCCGTAGCCCAACCAGACCATGGTGGCGACGGTCAGACCCGGGGCCGCGGCCCGGGCCGCCGTGCCGACGTCGCGGGCGTTCCCGGTCAGCCCGTCCAGGTCGTCGGCGGGCGAGTTGGCGATGCCCGGGACGAGGACGGCGACGGCCTCGGCGGAGTCGAGATCACCCAGCGCGAGCGCGACCAGGTCCTCCTCGAGGTCGAGCAGGTGCAGCTGCACGACCCGGCCGAGGGCCTCCTCCTCCCGCAACCGCGCGGCGACCGCCGCGGCGGTCGCCGACGCGGCCGGCGAGAGCCGGGGATCGGCGAGGGCCTGGCGCAGCAGCCCGCGGTTGGCACGGTCCCGCGCCCAGGCGGGCAACCCGTCGAGCCCGCCCAGCACCGCCGGAGCACGGTGGAGCAACGCCAGCTGCACGGCGGCCGGCAGGGCGGCCCACCAGGCGGCGACCTCGGCGGGCGGCCGGGCGCCCGCGGGCGCGCCGAGCGCCGTCCCCGCATCGGCGGCGCCGGGAGCCAGCGGGGCCGCGAGCGGGCCGGCCGGGACGGCCAGGGCGGTCCCCGCGGCCTCCGCCGCTGCCCCCGCGGCCGCGGCGCGCTCGAGGGCCTCCTCCCGGGCGGCCGACGCGGACTCCGGAGCGGCCACGGCCCCCAGCCGCCCAGCGGGGAGCGAGTACGAGCGGACGGCGGAGGCCTGCGCCGCGGAGGCCTCGTCGGCCAGGCGGGTGAATGCCGCGGCGGAGTCGGCCATGGCCGCGTCCACCGCCCACGCCGCGGCCGCGACCTCGTCGAGGACGCGCCCGGCGCTCCGGGCCGACGGACCGGCCCAGGTGCGCTCCGATGCCAGGGACCGGCCCACGCCCTCCAGCCGCGCCCGCCAGGACCGGAGCCGGTCGGCCATCGCGCTCATGGTGGCCGCGGCGCCGCGCACCAGGGGGACGTCCCACGCCGCGACGGTCGCCAACCGCTGGTCGTACGGCGCGGCCTCGGTCATCGCGGCGCGTGGTCCGGGCCGCGGGTCGCGATCCGTGCGGCGAGCGAGCGGTCCTGTGCCGAGTAGTCCGCGGCCGCGGCGGAGAGGGTCCCCGCCAGCGCGGACGCACTGTCGGCGAGAACCTCCTGCAGGCCCGCCCACCGGGTGGTGGCGGTCTGCGCGGTCCACCCTTCGACGTCGCCGAGCGCGGCGAGGAAGGAGTGGCCGGTCGAGCGGCAGAGGTCGGCGTCCTCGGCGAGCTCCCCGGCCAGCACCGCGAGTTCGGCGGCGAGCGCCTCGAGGGCGTCCGGGAGGACGGTGATGCGTTCCGGAGGGCTGGGCGAGGACATGCGGCGGCTCCCGTCGTCGGCCGGTCCGGGGGACCGGGAGGCGGGCGACGCTAGGAGCCGGGTGGGACGGTGCGTGCGCCGCCGTCCACAGCGGACGGCGGCGTCCACAGCCTCCGGCGCGATCCTCCGGCCGGACCCGGGCCGGCCGGAGGATCGCGCCGTGCGGAGGTCAGGGAGCGGTGGTGGTGAGGGTTCCGGACGTGCCGGAGCTCTCGGTCGCGGAGGCGCCGCCGACGACGATCGACCGCCGCTTGGACACCACGACGGAGGCGACGATGATCGCCACCGCCCCGAGCGCGATGAGCACGCGGACGGTGGTGTTGGCGTCGTCACCGAAGGAGAGGGCGACGATCGCCGGGGCGATCAGCAGGGCGACCAGGTTCATCACCTTGATCAGCGGGTTGATGGCCGGACCGGCGGTGTCCTTGAACGGGTCACCGACGGTGTCACCGATGACGGTGGCCGCGTGGGCCTCGCTGCCCTTGCCGCCGTAGGCGCCGTCCTCGACCATCTTCTTGGCGTTGTCCCAGGCTCCGCCGGAGTTGGCGAGGAAGACGGCCATGAGCGTGCCGGCCGCGATGGCACCGACCAGGTAGGCCGCCAGCGGGCCGATGCCGAGGCCGAAGCCCACGGCGACGGGCGCCAGGACGGCGAGCAGGCCAGGGGTGGCCAGCTCGCGCAGCGAGTCCCGGGTGCAGATGTCCACCACGGCGCCGTAGTCCGGCCGCTCCGAGTAGTCCATGATCCCGGGCCGGGTGCGGAACTGCTCCCGGACCTCGAACACGACCCGCCCGGCAGCGCGGGAGACGGCGCTGATGGCCAGGCCGGAGAAGAAGAAGACCACGGCCGCGCCCAGCACCGCCCCGACGACGTTGTTCGGGTTGACCAGCTGGAAGGCGTCGCCGAGGGTGGCACCGGCCTCGTCGAGCGCGACCTGGATCTGCGCGTTGTAGGAGCCGAAGAGCGCCGTCGCGGCGAGGACCGCCGTCGCGATCGCGATGCCCTTGGTGATGGCCTTGGTCGTGTTGCCGACCGCGTCGAGGTCGGTGAGGGTGCGGGCGCCCTCCTCGTCGATGTCGCCGGACATCTCGGCGATGCCCTGCGCGTTGTCGCTGACCGGGCCGAAGGTGTCCATCGAGACGATGACGCCCGCGGTGGTGAGCAGACCGCAGCCGGCCAGGGCCACGGCGTAGAGCGCGGCGCCGCCGCCGATGAGGAAGGCGCCGTAGACCGCGCCGCCGATGAGGATCGCGGCGTAGACGGCCGACTCCAGGCCCAGGGAGATGCCCGACAGGATCACGGTGGCCGGGCCGGTCAGGGAGCTGCGGCCGATGTCGCGGACGGGCTTGCGGCTGGTCTCGGTGAAGTATCCGGTGAGCTGCTGGATCGTCGCGGCGAGGACGACACCGATGAGCACCGACACGAACCCGAGCACCTGCGGGCTGACGTCGAGGCCATCGACCTCGCTGAGGCTCGGCAGGTAGGTGAAGGACGCAATGGCGACCAGGACGAGCGAGACCGCGGCGGAGAGGAAGAAGCCGCGGTTGATCGGTGCGAGCCCGTTGGCGTCGTTCTTCCCCGGGTTGCTGGCCAGGATGCCGACGACCGAGGCGATGATGCCGATGGCGGCGATCAGCAGCGGGAAGACCATGCCGACGTTGCCGAAGAAGACCTGTCCGAGGATGAGCGCGGCGACCAGGGTGACGGCGTAGGACTCGAAGAGGTCGGCGGCCATGCCGGCGCAGTCACCGACGTTGTCCCCCACGTTGTCGGCGATCGTCGCGGCGTTGCGCGGGTCGTCCTCGGGGATGCCCGCCTCGACCTTGCCGACGAGGTCGGCGCCGACGTCGGCGGCCTTGGTGAAGATGCCACCGCCGACGCGCATGAACATCGCCAGCAGGGCGCCGCCGAAGCCGAAGCCCTCGAGGACGACCGGTGCGGTCTCGTCGAAGAACAGCAGGGCGGCCGCCGCGCCGAGCAGACCGAGGCCGACGGTGATCATCCCGCAGACGCCGCCGGTGCGGTAGGCGATCTTGAAGGACGGGCGGTAGCCGCCGGCGCGCGCGGCAGCGGCGACGCGCACGTTGCCGCGGGTGGCCAGCGTCATGCCGATGAAGCCGACCGCGGCGGAGAAGAAGGCGCCGAGGAGGAAGAACGCCGCCCGGCCGACCCGGGTGCCCCAGCCACCCTCGGCGACGGGCAGGACCAGCAGCAGCGCGAAGACGATGACGGCGAAGATCGCCAGCGTCTTGAACTGCCGCCGCAGGTAGGCCGCCGCACCCTCCTGGACCGCCTGCGCGATCTCGCGCATCTTCACCGTGCCCTGGTCGGCGGCCAGGACGGCGCGGACCAGGTACGCGGCGAAGCCGAGCGCGGCCAGGGAGATGGCGAGGACGATGACGACGAGCGTCACGTCCCCGCCGGACAGCGAACTTTCCGGCATGCGTTCCTCCATGCAGTCGGTGCCGCCGGGGGGCGCGCTGCACCCCGTGTCGGCAGAGCTCGGGTCCGGACGTCGAGGGCTTCGTCGCACCGAACGCGGCGCGAGTGTAAGTGAGATCACACGCTGTGCAGACGTCCACGACGTTCTGTAAGGCGGATCACATCCGTCCGGTGACCGGATCACAACGATGGGATTCGACGTGTCGCCGGTTGCGCAGAGGTGTGAGAGTGGGGAGGTGACCACGCTCCACCCCGCTCCGGCGCTCGAGGTGCCGCCGGGTGCCGAGCTGCTCGCGGATCTGCTGGCGGGCATCGAGGAGGCGGAGCAGCCGGTCACGCATGTGCACCACGTCCCGGTCCGGGTGAGCACCACTGCGCCGTGGCCCGAGTGGGTCGGTGCTCCGCTGCGCGGCCGGCTGCAGGAGCGTGGCGTGCTCGCGCCCTACCGGCACCAGGTGGACGCCGCCCAGCTGGCCCGCGACGGACAGCACGTCGTCGTCGCGACCGGCACGGCGTCGGGCAAGTCGCTGGCCTACCAGCTGCCCGCGCTGACCCGGCTGGCCGAGGACCCCCGCGCCTGCGTCCTCTACCTGGCGCCGACGAAGGCCCTGGCCCGCGACCAGCTCGCCTCGGTGGCCGCCCTGGCCGATGCCTCGGTGCGCCCGGCGCCCTACGACGGCGACACCCCGCCCGAGGAGCGGGACTGGGTCCGCCGGCACTCGCGGTGGATCGTCACCAACCCGGACATGCTCCACCGCGGGATCCTCCCCGCCCACCAGAAGTGGTCGAGCACGCTGCGGCGGGTCGCCTACGTCGTCATCGACGAGTGCCACGCCTACCGCGGCGTGTTCGGCTCGCACGTGGGCCACGTCCTCCGCCGGCTCCGGCGGATCTGCCGCCGCTACGGCGCCGAGCCGGTCTTCGTCCTCGCCTCGGCCACGGTGGCCGATCCGGCCACCGCCGCCACCCGTCTGGTCGGCGCGCCCGTGGCGGCGGTCACCGAGGACGGCTCGCCCCGTCCCGGCGCGACGTTCGCGCTGTGGGAACCGCCGCTCACCGAGCGGACCGGTGAGCACGGCGCCCCCCTGCGTCGCTCCGCCGCGTCCGACGCGGCGACGCTGCTCGCCGACCTGGTCGAGCGAGGCGCCCGGACCCTCGCCTTCGTCCGGTCGCGGCGCAGTGCCGAGTCGGTGGCCGACCAGGCCCGCCGTCTGCTGCACGACCGGGGCCGCGACGACCTGGTGCGCCGGGTCGACTCCTATCGCGGCGGCTACCTGCCCGAGGAGCGACGCGAGCTCGAGCGCGCGCTGTCGGCGGGGCACCTGCTCGGCGTCGCCAGCACCAACGCCCTCGAGCTGGGCATCGACATCGCCGGCCTCGACGCGGTGGTGCTGGCCGGGTACCCGGGCACCCTGGCGTCGCTGTGGCAGCAGGCCGGGCGGGCCGGTCGCGCACGGAAGGAGTCCCTGGTCGTCTTCGTCGCCCGCGACGACCCGCTGGACCACTACCTGGCCCACCACTCGAAGGCGGTGTTCGGGCGGCCGATCGAGGCCACGGTGACCGACCCGGCCAATCCCTACGTGCTCGGTCCGCAGCTGTGCTGCGCCGCGGCCGAGCTCCCGCTGCTGCCCGCCGACCTGCCCGACTTCGGCGGACCGGTCGCCGAGGCGGCGCTCGAGGAGCTGGTCGCGGCGGGGCACCTCCGACGCCGGCCGGCCGGCTGGTACTGGGCCGGGCGTGGGCGCCCGGACGTGGACATCCGCGGCAGCGGCGGCGAGCCGGTGTCCATCATCGAGGCGGACACCGGCCGGTTGCTGGGCACCGTCGACGCGGACGCGGCCCACTCCGCCGTCCACGACGGGGCGCTGTACGTGCACCGCGGCGAGACCTTCGTGGTGGACGAGTACGACGTCGAGGACGCCTGCGCCGTGGTGCACGCCGAGAGCCCCGACTGGACGACCGTGGCGCGGGACGTCACGGACCTGGGCATCGTCGCGGTCGACCGCGACCGGCCCCTGGGCACGGTCACCGCGCACACCGGGCTGGTCGACGTGACCAACCAGGTCGTCGCCTACCAGCGGCGCAGGCTCGGCACCGGGGAGGTGCTGGCGGAGTTCCCGCTGGACCTCCCCGCCCGGCAGCTGCGGACACGGGCCGTGTGGCTGACCCTCGACGGCCTGGCCATCGAGCGGGCCGAGGTGGACGAGGCCGACCTGCCCGGCGCCCTGCATGCCGCCGAGCACGCGGCGATCGGCATCCTGCCCCTGCTGGCGACCTGCGACCGGTGGGACCTCGGGGGGCTCTCGACCGCGCTGCACCCCGACACCGGGACGGCGACGATCTTCGTCTACGACGGGCATCCCGGCGGCGCGGGCTTCAGCGAGCGCGGTTTCGGCGTGCTGCGGCGCTGGCTGCAGGCGACGCGGGCGACGGTGGCCAGCTGCGAGTGCGAGAGCGGCTGCCCCTCGTGCGTGCAGTCGCCCAAGTGCGGCAACGGCAACGACCCCCTCCACAAGGCCGGCGCCGTGCGCGTGCTCGACGTCGTCCTCGACGAGCTCGCCTCCGTGGAGGGACCTCTGGACGACGCCGACGAGGCCCTCGCCCGCTGAGTCATCGGTCCCCGCCGGCCCGGCGCGCGCCCGGCCCTCCGCCCCGTGGACGCCCAGCCGGCCGAGCCGCACCGGCACGGTCACCTCGACCTCGGCGGTCCCGTCGGACCCCACCCGGCAGGCGGTGAGCGCGGCGCCGTTCGCGGCCGCCACCTCTCCGGCGCGGACACAGCCGTCGTCGTGGCCCAGGAGGGTGCGGCCCGCGGCAGCCAGCGCCGCGAAGTCCGCGGCGGCCCCGGCCCGGTGCCGGGCGACGACCGCCACCCCCACCAGGACCGCGGCCGCGCCCACGAGCGAGAGGACGGCCGCGAGGGCGACCACCCACACCGTCGCCGATCCCCGCTCCCCCGACAGCCGACCGGCGGTCATCGGGCCGCACCCGGCTCCAGCAGGGCCACCGCGGTGGCCGACACCGTGACGCGCAGCGGCACCGGGCCGAGCGGGGCCACGCGCGCGGTGACCGTCACGCGGACCTCGTCGCCGTCCGAGGTCACGCCGCAGTCGGCACCACCCGGGGCGGCCCGTCCGACGATCCCCCTCACCACCGCGACGTCCTCGCCGCGTGCGGCGGCCCGGGCGCCCTCGCGGGCCGCGTCCACGCACGCCAGGTGCGCGGCCACGAGGACCACGGCGGCGACCGCGCCGGCCAGCACCAGCAGCAGCACCGGCAGCACGACCGCGGTCTCGGCGGTCACCATGCCGTGCTCGCGGCGCAGCCGCCCGGCCGCCCACCTCGAGCGCCGCCGGAGCATGGCTCAGGACAGCGTGGCGAGTGCGGACTCGACCAGGTCGGTGAGGCCGGTGACGATCGAGCCACCGGTCACCACGCGGTAGAGGACGGCGGCGAACGCGCAGGCAGCGACGGTGCCCACCGCGTACTCGGCGGTGCTCATCCCCGCCTCGGGTGTCGCCCGCAGCAGGGTCCAGCGGCGTGCCAGCAGCCCGGTTCTCGGCTCGGTGTCCGGCTCGGGTGTCTCGGTCATGGGATGCCTCCTCGGGTGGCGCCCGCCAGCGGGCGTGTGCCTCGACCCTCGCGCCCGCACGGGGAGCGCCCCAGGGGTCGTGGACATCTGTGGATGCCCGGAGCGGCTGTGGACGGCGTCAGCCGAACACGTCGCCGGCGATGCCGAGGATCAGCGGGACGACGCCGAGGCACACGAACGCCGGGAGGAAGCACAGCCCGAGCGGGGCCAGGACCCAGATGCCGGCGCGCCGGACCGCCGCCTCGGTGCGCGCCCGGAGGGTCTCGCGGTGGTCCTGGGCCAGTGCGCGCAGCGCCGGAACCGCCGCGGAGCCGGACTCCTCCGCTCGCACCAGCACCCGCGCCGCCGCCGCGAGCGCGACGGGGACATCGGCCCATGCCCGCCGGGGCTCGGCGCCCAGCCGGTACAGGGCGGCGACGCGTCGCAGCGCCGGCCCGAGCGGTGCGGGCACGGCCGCACCCACCGCATCCAGGGCCGCGGAGGGCGGCAGTCCGGCGTCGAGGCAGACCGCGAGCAGGTCGCACGCCGCGGGCAGGTCGCCCGTCACGGCCGCGCCGTCGTCCACGGCACCGCCGGCTGTGCGGCGGACCAGCCGGTGTGCCGCCACGGCGAGGGCCGCCCCGGTCACCACGCCACCGACGCCGCCCACCAGCAGCGCGGCGCCGACGCCCGCCGCACCGGGCAGCAGCCATCCCCTCCCCGGTCCGGCGTGCGGCGGCCGTTCACCACCCGAGGGGACGAGCGACCGTGCTCGCCGGGCACCGGCGGCCGTCGCGGGTGGCCAGACGAGCAGCGCAGCGGCCAGCAGCAGTGCGGGCCAGCCCGTGCCGCTCACCGGAGCGCCCGGCGTACCAGCCGACCGGACCAGACGATGCCGGCGAGCTCGAGCGCCACTCCGGCGACCAGCAGGACCTGGCCGGTAGGCGTCGTGGTGAGCACGCCCCAGGGGTCGGCGCCGATTCCGCTGCCCATCGCCAGACCGAGCACCGGCAGGCCGGCGAGCAGCAGGGCGCTCGCCCGGGGCGCCGCCGTCGCGGCCCGGAGCTCCTCGCGCTGCCGAAGGCGAGCGCGCAGGTCGTCCTCGATCGCCGCGGCCACGGCCGCGAGCGAGCACCCGGTGCGAGCGCTGAGCAGCACTCCGGCATCGATCCGGCCGAGCGCCTCCGTGAGTGGGGCGGCGCCGACTCCTGGCGAGGTTCCTGGTGCGTGGAGGGTCCGGATCAGCGCCCGGCCGGTGACCGGGTCCCCGCAGGCCGCGGCGGCGGACCCGGACGCCTCCTCGAGGGTGCGCCCCGCGCGGAGCTCGGCCGCCAGTGCCGACAGCCCCTCGGCGAGCGCCCCGATCTGCTCCTCGGACCGGGTGTCGCGCCGCCTCGACAGCCAGGCGCGCGATCCCAGGAACGCGGCCACCGCGGCCAGCAGCCCGACCAGCGGCGTACCGAGGAGACCGGCGGCCAGCCCGGCGACGGCGGCGGCGACCGGGGGCGTCGGCACCGCGGGAACCGGCGGGAGCCGTCCGGTCCCACTCGTCGTCCGCAGCCGACGCCGTCGGTGGGCTGCAGCATCCGGCCACGCCAGCAGGGCGAGCGCCGCGGCCAGCAGGCCGGCCGTCACGGCCCGGAGTCGAGCAGCCGCCGGAGCCGGTCCGCCGCCGGACAGGGGCCTCCGTTCGCCCGCCAGCCCGCCTCGACGGTCACGTGACCAGCGGCGGAGCGGACGACGCCGAGCTCGTCCACGCGGCGACCTGCCGGGGTCCGGCGCAGGTGGACGACCACGGCGAGGGCGGCGGCGGCCTGGCTGTGCACCGCCGCGCGCTCCAGTCCGGCCGCCATGCCGAGGGCCTCCAGCCGGGCCGGCACCTCACCCGGCCGGTTCGCGTGCAGGGTGCCGCAGCCGCCGTCGTGCCCGGTGTTCAGTGCCGCGAGCAGCTCGGTGACCTCCGCGCCGCGCACCTCGCCGACGACCAGCCGGTCGGGGCGCATCCGCAGGGCCTGGCGCACGAGGTCCCGCAGGGTGATCGCGCCGACCCCCTCGACGTTCGGCGGTCGGCTCAGCAGCCGCACGGCGTGCGGATGAGCCGGCGCGAGCTCCGCGGCGTCCTCGCAGATCACCAGCCGGTCGGCCGGGTCGGCCTGGCCCAGCAGAGCCGAGAGGAGGGTCGTCTTCCCCGAGCCCGTTCCGCCCGTGACCAGGAAGGCCAGTCGCCGGGCGACCAGTGTGCGCAGCAGGTCGAACACCTCACCGGGCAGGGCGCCGAGCCCGACGAGGTCCTCGAGCGACAGGGAGCAGCGGCGCAGCACGCGCAGCGACAGGCAGGTGCCGCTGCCGGACACCGGCGGCAGGACGGCGTGCAGCCGGGTGCCGTCGCGCAGTCCGGCGTCCACCCACGGGGCGGCGTCGTCGAGTCGTCGGCCGGCGGAGGCCGCGAGCCGGACCGCGAGACGGCGCACGGCGTCGTCGTCCTGGAACCGGACCTCCGTCAGCTCCAGTCCGCGGCCGCGCTCGATCCACACCTGATCCGGCCCGTTGACCAGCACGTCGGTCACCCCTGGAAGCCGGAGCAGGGGCTCGAGCGGACCGGCGCCGGCCAGTTCGTCGACGGCGTCGCGGACAGCGGCGAGCACGTCGGCGTCGCCGAGCAGGCCGGCGCTCTCCTCGCGGACGAGGGCCGCGACGCCGGCGCGGGTGGGCACACCGGGCTGGAGCGCGAGCCGGGCACGCACCCGCTCCAGCAGAGCCGGGGCGGTCACGGCGTCGGCACCCGCTCGGCGAGGGCGGAGAGGAGCTTGCGCGCGAGCACGCCGAGCGGCGCCCGGGCGGTGACCGCCGGCGGCTCCCCGCGCTCGGCCCTGGGCACCGCACCGCGGTCGTGCGGGAGCTCGGCGTGGACCGGCCGGCCGACCACGTCGGCCACCTCGCCGCGGGAGAGCCCCCCGACCACCTGCCGGAGGACCAGCACCGCGTCGCACCAGGGCGAGGCGGGGGCGTCGACCAGCAGGCGGGCGGCGGTCGCGGCCCGCAGCCGGGCGGGGACGACGAGGACGGTGAGGTCGGCGTCCGCGAGCACGGTGGGTGGGGTCGCGTCCGCCCGTGGCACGTCGAGGACGACGGGCCGGCCGATGCCACGCGCGGCCTCGACGACGGCCGTCAGCGCCTCGTCGGGCACTGCGACCGGCGCGTTCCGCGACGCCGAGACCAGGTGCAGGTCCTGCACCTGCGGCAGTGCGGCGAGCAGCGCGTCACCGGCCACCCGGCCGCGCAGTCCCGTCAGGTCCGGCCAGCGGAGGCCGTCGGCCAGTTCGGCGCCGAGCAGCAGGTCCAGGCCGCCACCCCACGCGTCGGTATCGACCAGCACCGCCGGGGACGCGACCAGGGCCAGAGCCGCGGCCACCGTGCTCGTCCCCGCACCACCGCAGCTGCCGGTCACCGCCGTGAGCCAGCCGCGCTCGACCGGCGACCGGACCGCCGTCGCGGCGCGGTTGAGCAGCCACGACTCGTCCTCCGGGAGCACCGCCACCCGCTCGGCCCCGAGCTCGACGGCACCCGCCCACGCGACCGGAGGCAGCTCCCGCGTGGCGACGACCACCACGCCGGGACGGCGGGGTAGCGACCGCACCGCACCGGTCGGCAGCGCGTCGGCGCCGACGAGCACCAGGGGCGCGTGGCGGTGCGCCCGGCGTAGCGCCGGGCCGTCGGTGGCGACCTCGGCCTCGGCGCCGGCCGCGGCCACCAGGCGGAGGAGATCGTCGAGCAGTTCCTCGTCGGTGCTCACGACGAGCGGCCGGGGCGAGGCGGAGCGGGAGAGGGACACCTCCGCAGCTCAGCCGGGATCGGCAGACAGTGCCAGAACCGGGGAGCAACTGTGGATGACCCGTTCGGGTGTGGACGGCGAGCAGGACCGCCCGCCGTCAGCCCGTCCACCTACAGTCGTGCCTTGTGACCCGCGCAGCGGCGTTCTTCGACCTGGACAAGACGGTCATCGCCAAGTCCAGCACCCTGGCCTTCGGCCGCCCGTTCTTCCAGGGCGGGCTGATCAACCGCCGCGCCGTGCTCAAGACCGCCTACGCCCAGCTGGTGTTCTCCCTCGCCGGGGCCGACGCCCAGCAGATGGAGCGGCTGCGCGCCCAGCTGACCGCGATGGTCACCGGCTGGGACGCCGCCACCGTGCACGAGATCGTCCGCGAGACGCTGCACGAGATCGTCGACCCGCTGGTCTACGCCGAGGCCGCCGACCTGATCGAGGAGCACCGGGCGGCCGGCCGGGAGATCGTCATCGTCTCCAGCAGCGGCGCGGAGATGGTCGAGCCGATCGGGGAGATGCTGGGCGTGGACCGGGTGGTCGCCACCCGGATGGTGGTGGCCGACGGCCGCTACACCGGCGAGATCGACTTCTACGCCTACGGCGAGAACAAGGCGGCCGCGATGCGCGGGGTCGCCGACGAGGGCGGCTACGACCTGGCCGACTGCTACGCCTACAGCGATTCCATCACCGACCTGCCGATGCTCTCGGCGGTCGGCCACCCGACGGCGGTCAATCCCGACCGGGGGCTGCGCAAGGCGGCCCTCGAGCGCGGCTGGCCGGTGCTGCAGTTCACCCGTCCGGTCAGCATGCGAGCCCGGTTCTCCGCGCCTCCGGCCCCGGTCGTGACCGGTGCCGCGGTCGGCGTCGGCGCGGCCGTGGTGGGGCTGGCCTGGTACGCCCGGCACCGCGCTCTGCGCGCGGGGCTCCTCACCGACGCGGCGCCGACCGCTCCCCTGCCCGGCCGTCGGCGGCGCCGCGGAGCCTGACGCACCGGCGGGGCATCCCCGTCCGCGCGCCGAGGTGGGTCATCCTGCCGTCGTGGTCACCGCGGTCCTCGCCTGGTTGGCCCTGCTGGCGGTCTGCGTGGCGGCGTTCCTGTTCGGCCAGACCGCCCGCAGCACCCGGCGACGTCGACGTCGCCGCTCACCGGCCGGGCGTCTCGGGCTGTTCCTCTCGCTGTCCGGCCCGTGGCTCGCCGTCCTCGCGGCCGCGGTCGCGGGGGCGGTCACCGGCCGGTGGCTGGTCGCCGCGGCGGCCGGCGCGATCGGCGTGGTCGTGGCGGCGCTGGTCGGGCTGACGCTGGCCCCCGCTGACTCAGCCGCGCAGCAGGCTCTCGCAGATCGCCAGCCCCTCGAGGGCGCCGTGCTCGGTGGCTCGGCAGCAGTGCACGAGCCAGCCGGCGACGCCCTCGGGGGTGCCGCCGGCGTAGCCGGCCAGCGCGTCGGCGTAGGTCGGCCGACCCAGCTCCGCGAAGCCCACCTCCGGCACCGACACCGCCTTCGGGTCGAGCCCCCGGGCGATCCCGGTCAGCCGTGCCGCCGCCCGCGCGACGATGCCGTCGGCCGTGCCGAACGCGGCCAGCGCGGCCAGTTCGCCGTGCACGATCGCGGCGACCACCACCGCCGGTGCCGACGTGGCCCCGGTGACGAGGGAGAACAGGCCGGTGAGCGGCTCCCCGCGTGCGCGGCCGGACGCCCCAGATCGCCGCGGTCGGCGAGGTCGGCGGCGGCGAGGACGTGCAGCCGGGCCAGCACCTGGCCGGGAGCACGGGACCAGGTGTCGACCATGGAGCCGAGGCCGGCGGAGACCCTCAGCGAGCCCTGCACCACCGGGTCGTCGACGGCGCCGGCGCGGAGGTCGGCCAGCGGCACGTCCACGCCCTCGAGCGCGGCCGAGGCGCGGGCGCCGCGCAGGGCGGACTCGATGCTCACGCCCGCGGACTCCCGGCGCAGCACCTTGTGGCGCAGCAGGCGGTCGACGCCGGCGCGGGCGGCATCCGCGGCGTCCCGGACCCCCGGGAGGTCCAGCAGCGGCGCGAGCGGATCGGGTCCCGCCGGACGAGCCGCGGGTCGGGCGGCGCCGGGGCGGACGGGGATGGTCACGGCGTCGACGGTACGAGGCGGCCGTCCGCCGCCACCGGGGTCCTCTCCATGACCCTCCCCCATGGCCCTCGCCTACGCTGCCCCCTGCCATGTCTCGCCCCCTGACCCTGCTGCTCGTGCGCCACGGCCAGAGCGAGTGGAACGCCGCCGGGCTGATGCAGGGCCAGACCCCGCACGTCCCGTTGACCGAGCTCGGCCGCGCTCAGGCCGCGGGGGCCGCGGCGGAGGTGGCCCGCCTGGCGCCGGGGGCCCTGTTCTCGAGCGACCTGCTGCGGGCGGTGCAGACCGCCGAGTACTGCGCCGAGGCGACCGGCCTGCCGATCAGCACCTGCCCGGCGCTGCGGGAGCAGGGCTACGGCGAGCTCGAGGGCCGCCCGTCACGTGAGCTGTGGGACGTCGTCGACTGGACCGACGCCCACTGGTCCGCGCCGGGCGGCGAGAGCCTGGCCGAGCTGCACGCCCGGGTCGAGGCGTTCGTGAAGCACCTCTGCGCCGAGCCGCCGGCTGACGTCATCGCTCTGGTCACGCACGGTGACACCATCCGGGCGGCCCAGGCGGTGGCCGCCGGGCTGGGGCCGGACGCCATGCCGGTGGTCACGCCGCACAACGGCACGGTGACCCGCCTCGAGGTCATCGCATGAGGGCCCTTCCCGTGACTCCATGCGCCTGACCGGCCCGTTGGAGTCCGCCGCCCTGCTGACGGTCCTCCCGGTCCCGGTGCGCGCGACCGCGTCGACCCGTGGCGTGCTCCCCTGGGCGCCACTGGTCGGCCTGCTGCTGGGCGGCGCCGCGACCGGCGTCGCGGTGCTCGGCGCGCGGTGGGTGTCACCCCTGGCCGGCGCCGTGCTGGCGGTCACCGTCCTGGCCCTGCTCACCCGTGGGCTGCACCTCGACGGACTGGCCGACACCGCGGACGGGCTGGGGCCCCTCCGCGACAGGGACCGCGCGCTCCAGGTGATGCACTCGAGCGACGTCGGCCCGTTCGGGGTCGTCACCGTCGTCCTCGTGCTGCTGCTGCAGATCGCGTGCCTGGCCGCCCTTCTCGCCGAGACCGACGGATGGCTGGCGCTGTGGACGGCGGTGACCGTCGCCCGGCTCGCGCTGGCCCGTAACGGCCTCCCCGGCGTCGGCATGGCCGAGGGGTCGTCGCTGGGTGCAGCCGTCCAGCGCACGGTGTCCGTGCCGTGGTTCGCCGGCAGCGTCGTCGTGCTGCTCGGCCTGCTGGCGCTGGCGACGGCGGGGAACCTTCGCGAGGCCGTGGCGCTGGCCGGCAGCGGGGCGGCCGGAGTGCTCGCTGCCGAGCTGGTCCACCGCCGCGCCCGCCGGCGGCTGGGCGGGGTCACCGGCGACGTCATGGGGGCGATGGCCGAGACGGCGACCGCGGCCACCCTGCTGGTGGCCGCGGTCCTCCGCTAGCTGTACTGACCAGCTAGTCCGGCTCAGCGCCGGCGCAGGAGCCCTCCGACCAGACCGGCGATCCCGCCGGCCGCCGGGGCGGGAGCGGACCGGCCCGTCCGGAAGCCCAGCCCCCGGCTGACCGGCGCGCCCCGGCGCATGCCGGAGCCCGACATCCCCGTGCGGTGCCGCGCCCACGCGCGGCGTTGCGTGCTGTCGTCTCAGCGGTGCCCATCAGTCGTCCGAGAATGCTCATGCCGGAGGTGTTCCCGCTGCGGTGGCGCCTGACCCGCTACGTCGCGGTGCGTGCGGCGTGCCGTGACGCTCCGCTCACTACGCGCAGACCCGGGTCGCTCAGGCAGCGCCCAGGGCGTCGGCCATGCGGTGGTGCACGGCGGCGTCGGCGGCCCGGCTCTGCCGTTCGAGGGTGCGGGCGAGCGCCCGCCGCGCCCAGCCGTTGGCGGGCGCCAGCTGGACCAGCCGGGTGAGGGTCTGCTCGGACCTCGAGAGCTGGGCCGATCCGTAGTAGGCGCGGGCGAGCAGCTCCAGCGCGGCCTGGTTGGCCGGCTCGGCGGCGATGACCCGCTCGAGGATGCGAGCCGCCTCGGTCGGTTGACCCATCGCGAGGAAGAGGTCGGCCCGGAGGAACTCCGAGTGCAGGTCCAGCTCGAACTGCTGCGTCATGCCGCGCACAACACCCGGGCCGCCCCGGGCCTTCCTCGCCTGCATCCGAAAGGCCGGGGGCGTCGGAAGACCGGACACCAGCCAGCCTCAGCGCCGAGGAGCACGTGATGCACCTTCGTACCCGCCCCCGGTCCACCGCTCCGGTACCCGAGCCCCACGCGGGGCCGCCCGGCTCGCGCGTCCTGTCGGTCCACCGGCTGGGTGCGCTGGGCGTGGCCGCCGTCATCCTCGTGTTCGGTCTGCTCGGCTTCGCCGGCGGACTGGCCTTCTTCTCGACCAGCGGGGAGCAGATCCTCGGGATGTCCTCGAACGGACTGCTCTCGACGATCTCCGTGGTGACGGCGGCGGTCCTGGTCGTCGCCGCGCTGCGCGGACCGCGTATCGCGTCCACGGTGATGATCGCGGTGGGCGCCCTGTTCATCCTGTCGGGGCTGGCCAATCTGGCGGTGCTCCGGACCGGCCTCAACGTCCTGGCCTTCGAGATGAGCAACGTCGCCTTCTCCGCCGTGGCCGGTCTCACGCTGCTCCTCCTGGGCGCCTACGGGCGGGTCACCGGCAACCTGCCTCCGGACAGTCCCTACGCGGCGCACCGCGAACCGCCGGCCCCCGAGCCGTCGGAGTTCCCGTCGACCCCCGCCGAGTTCGCCGCCGAGCGGGCGATGCGGGAGGCCGAGATCGCCGTCGTCCAGCACTGGGCGACCGCCGAGCAGCGGCGGCGCGTGGCGGCGATGGCCCGGGTGCACAGCCGGGCGGACCGCCGGCGGGTCTGGATGGAGTTCGACGCGCCGGCCGGCTGAGCGGGTCGGTCGGTCAGCCGGTCAGTCGTCGTCCTCCGGGTCGGGCACCCGCGCGCCGGCGGCGACCTCCCGGCCGGGGTCCACCCGCGCACGTCGGCCGACGAGGGTGATGTCGCCGTCCCCTCCGACGGTGGCGCGCTCGCCGACCTCGACGTCGTCGTCGAGAACCGCCCGCCGCACCGTCGCGCCCGACCGCACGCGCGCGCCGGGCAGGAGCACCGAGTCCACGACGGTCGCCCCCTTCTCGACGACGACGCCGGGCGACAGGACGGACCCGCGCACCTCCCCGGCCACGCGGGTCCCGCCGGAGACCAGGCTGTCCTCGACGACCGCGCCGGCGAGGATCCGTGCAGCGCTGTGCCGGCCACCGCGGGTGCGGAGCTGCCAGGCAGGATCGTCGAGGTCGATCGGCGGATCCTCGGCGAGGAAGTCGCGGTGCGCCTCCCAGTAGGCGGGCACGGTCCCCACGTCGCGCCAGTAGGTCGTCAGCGGGTAGGCGCGGGCCAGGCCGTCACGGGTCTGGGCGGGGAGCAGATGGCTGCCCAGGTCCTCGAGACCGTCCTCGCCGAGGTCCTCCTGCAGGGCGTCGAGCCGGTCGAGCGTCGCCCCGGGCGTGAACACGAAGACCTCGTTGGTGGCGATGACGGTGGCCGGCTCGTCGGGCTTGTAGGCGTAGTCCTCGACCCGGTCACCGGCGCCGAGCCGGACGATGCCGTAACGGGAGGCGTCGTCCTCGTCGACCTCGGTCGTCACCATCGTGACCTCGGCGTCGGAGTCGAGGTGGGACTCGACGACCTCGCGGTAGTCGAGCTTGTAGACGGCGTCCGAGCTCACGACGACCAGCGCGTCGGCGTCGTACTCCCGGATGAGGTCCGCCTGGCGCCACAGCAGGTTCGCCGTCCCGGTGACCCAGCCGCCCCGGTCGGTGCCCTGGAAGGGCGGCAGCATCAACAGGCCGCCCATCGTCCGGTCCAGGTCCCACGGTCGGCCGTTGGCCAGGTGGTCGGCCAGCGACGTCGGGTGGTACTGCACCGAGACCCAGACGTCGGGGATGTCGGAGTGCAGGCAGTTGCTCAGCGGGAAGTCGATCAGCCGGTACACCCCGGCGAACGGGACGGCGGGTTTCGCCCGCTGCTCGGTGAGCAGTTCGAGGCGGCCACCGGCCCCGCCGGCGAGGACGAGCACGAGGATCCGGGGAAGCGCCACGCCTCCGGCGCTACCCCGCCGGCCGGCCCGACACGCGGAACCGTGGAATGGCCGGGGCCCGCCGCGGCTTGGTGCCCGACGTGCCCGCAGGTCGCCTTCCACGAACCGCCGCCTTCTGGTCCGTGGCGGCTGTCCTCGTGCTCATGCTCGCCGCGTCCGGGGTGCCCTCGCCGCTGTACCGCGTGTACCAGGAGCAGTTCGGCTTCAGCTCCGGCGTCCTCACGACGGTCTTCGGCATCTACTCCTTCGCGCTGCTGGCCGCCCTGCTGGTCGTCGGGGGGCTCTCCGACCACGTCGGCCGGCGCCCGGTGCTGGTGGCCGCGTTCCTGCTCGAGGCCGCCGCGATGGCGCTGTTCCTGTTCGCCGACGGCGTCGGCTGGCTGCTCACCGCCCGCGTCGTCCAGGGCCTGGCCACCGGCGCTCTGACCAGCACGCTCGGGGCCGCACTGCTCGACCTGCAGCACCGCGACCGGCCGCTCGGCGCGTTCATCAACAGCGCCTCGCCCGCGCTGGGCCTCTCGATCGGCGCCGTGGGGGCGGGCCTGCTCGTGCAGTTCGTGCCCTCCCCGACCAGCTGGGTGTTCGGCGCGCTGACCGTCGTCTTCCTGCTCGCCGCGGTCGGCACGGCGGCGTTGCCGGAGAGCTCCCCGCGGCTGCCCGGCGCCGTCGCCTCCCTCATCCCCCGGGTGCACGTGCCGCCGGCCCACCGGCGGGCGTTCGTCGTCGCCCTTCCGCTGCTCGTGGCGTGCTGGGCGCTCGGGGGGCTGTACGCCTCACTGGGCCCGTCGCTGGTCGCCGAGGTGTTCGGCATGGACAACCACCTGGTGGGCGGCCTGCTCATCCTCGCGCTCAACGGCACCGGCATCGCCGGCTCGCTGGCCCTGCGGACCTCGCGGCCCGAGCGGGCCCTGCTCGTCGGCGGGCTCCTCTTCACCGTCGGGGTCGTCGGCACGATCGTCGCGCTGGGCACCTCCTCGGCCGCACTGCTCTTCGTCGCCGCGGTCGTGGCGGGCTTCGGCTTCGGCGCCGCCTTCCTGGGCGCCGTCGCCACCATCACCGCCGGTGTGGCACCCGGTCACCGGGCGAGCCTGCTCGCCGCCGTCTTCGTGGTCGGCTACCTGGCCTACAGCCTCCCGGCGATAGCCGCCGGCATCGCGGTGGGCGAGTTCGGGCTGACCCGCACCACCGGGGCCTTCAGCGCCGCCGTCGTGCTGATGTCCCTGCTCGCCGTCGCCGGCCTGCTGCGGGCCCGGCGCTCCGTCGTCGCGGTGGAAGCCCCCCGGCGGGAGGTGCTGGCTCAGCTCCCGGGATAGGGGCTCGCCCGCAGCGCCCGGGCCAGGTGGGCCGCGTTCTCCGCGAGGGTGGACGTCGTCGACGCCACCGCCTCGGGCGTCTCGTCGAGATCCAGGTAGTCGCGGCCACCCATCGCCTCGTCGTTCCAGTAGGTGCCGCCCTGCGCCGGGATCGTGAACCCGATGTCGTTGAGCCCCTGCATGAGGTCCGCGGTGATCTTGTGGGCGCCGTCCTCGTTCCCGACGACGGCGGTGACCGCGACCTTGCCGGTCACCAGCGGACGACCCGAGTCGTCGGTTTCCGACAGCTCGCCGTCCAGCCGCTCCAGCACGCGCTGGGCGACGCTGCTCATGTGGCCCACCCAGGTGGGTGTCGACACGATCAGGATGTCGGCGCCCATCAGCTGCTGCCGGATCGCCGGCCAGGCGTCGCCCTTCCCCATGTCCACCTCGACACCGGGCTTGACGTCGTGGTCGACCACCCGGACGACGTCGCCGGTCACGCCGTGCTTCCCGAGCTCCTCGAGCACCTGGCGGGCCATGAGCTCGCTGCTGGACGGCGCCGGCGACGGCTTGAGGCTGCAGACGAGGGCGAGGGCACGGAGCGATGCGGGTCCGGTCATGCGCGGTCGGATGCCCCACGACCGGTCGGGTTCACACATCTCCCCTGGCCGACCGGACGAACCCCGTCACCCGCTGCCGCAGGGCGGTGGCGCGCTCGGCGACCACCTCGGCCAGGTCCCGGTCCTGCAGCCAGGGCGGCATCTCCGTCCGCACGCGATGCAGCGGCGCCCTGCGGTCGCCGAGTCCATCCCGTCGATGCCGGTGGGCAGCGTCATGCCGGTCGGCTCGCCGCGGGAGCAGTTGACGAACGAGCCGCGGACCTGCTGCTGCGGTCAGTGCACGCACCAGCCGATCGTCCGGTCCAGCGCGTCGAGGACGTCGGCAGGGGTGGTGGCCACGACGGCGGCGCCGGCGGCCGCCAGCTCACCCGGCGGGGCCGGCCCCCAGCCGGCCCCGATGCACGGCAGCCCGTGCGCCGCGGCGCCCAGGACGTCGTGCTCGCGGTCGCCGACCAGCACGGGATCCCGGCCGTCCGGATGGGCGGCGAGCGCCGCGCCCACCACCTGGTCCTTGTGCCGGACGCTGCCGTCGAGGGTCGCCCCGTGCACCGACGCGAACGCCGCGAGCAGGCCGGTGTGCTCGAGCACCCGGACGGCGAAGGGTTCCGGCTTGCTCGTCGCCACGGCGAGCGTCGCGCCGGCGGCGGCGAGGGCGGCCAGCAGCTCGGGGACGCCGTCGTGCACGGTGACGTCGAGCAGCGCCCCGGCGCCGTAGTGGTCCCGGTAGGCCGCGACGGCGCGGGAAACGTCAGGACGGGGCACCCGCAGGACCAGCGCGAAGCCGTCCTGCAGCGGCGGCCCGACCATCGCCCGCAGCTGGGCGGCGTGGGCGCGGGCAGCCCGAGCTCCGCGGCGGCGTGCCGGACCGAGGAGAAGATCCCCGGGGAGGAGTCGACGAGGGTGCCGTCGAGGTCGAAGAGGACCAGCCGGCTCATGCCGGCAGGTCGCCCCCGGGGCCGGCCGCCTCGGCGAGCAGGCGCTCCTTCACGTCGTCGGGCAGCAGGTCGACGTAGACCGTGCCGTCGAGGTGGTCGACCTCGTGCTGCAGGCAGCGGGCGGCCATGCCGGTGGCCTCGATGGTGACCGGTTCACCCTTCACGTCGACCCCGTCGACCCGCGCCCGGAAGGCCCGCGGGAGCTCCGCGTAGGGCCCCGGAACGGACAGGCAGCCCTCCTCGGTGACCTCTTCCGCGGGTTCGTCACCGACCGGCCCGGGGATCGTCAGCGTCGGGTTGATCACGTAGCCGACCACGTCCTCGCCGTCGGCGTCCGGGCAGTCGATGACGAAGATCCGGGCGTCCACGCCGATCTGGTTGGCCGCCAGGCCCACCCCGTCCGCCGCCTCCATGCTGGCGAACATGTCGAGCAGGAGCCGGCGGAGGTGCCCGTCGAACTCGGTCACCGGCGTGCAGGCGCGGTGCAGGACGGGGTCACTGCCGTACGTGACGATCGGCCGGGCGACGCCGTCGTAACGGCCGGGCAGGCGCATGCCGACCGATCCTAGGGACGGCCGGCGGACGCCTGCTTGGCACGATGCGCGCATGGACGCGCCCACCGCCGCCGGGCTGGCGCTCGGGACGGCGGCCGACCTGCTGCTGGCCGATCCGCGCCGCGGCCATCCGGTCGCCGTGTTCGGTGCCGCCGCGGCCGCCCTGGAGCGACGGGTCTGGCGCGACTCGCGCCCCGCCGGCGCCCTCTACGCCGCCGCCCTGACCGCGGCCGCGGCGGGGGCGGGGGTGGCTCTCGACCGCGGGACGCGCGAGCGGCCGGCGGCACGAGCGCTGGTGACCGCGGCGGGCACCTGGGCCGTCCTCGGGGGGACGTCGCTCGGCCGCGCGGCCGCCGTGCTGTCCCGCGCGCTCGGAGCCGGCGATCTCGCCGCCGCGCGGGCCGCCCTGCCCGCGCTCGCCGGCCGCGACCCCCGCCACCTGGACGCCGACGAACTCGCTCGGGCCACGGTCGAGTCGGTGGCCGAGAACACGTCCGACGCCGCCGTGGCGCCGCTGTTCTGGGGCGCCGTCGCCGGCCTCCCCGGCCTGCTCGGCTACCGCGCGGTCAACACCCTCGACGCGATGGTCGGGTACCGCTCGCCGCGGTACGCGCGGTTCGGCTGGGCGGCCGCGCGAGCCGACGACGCCGTGAACTGGCTGCCGGCCCGGTTGACCGCCGTCCTCACGGTCGTCTGCGCGCCCCTCGTCGGTGGCTCGGCAGCCGGGGCCCTGCGCGCGTGGCTGCGGGACGGGGCCGCCCACCCGAGCCCGAACGCGGGCCGGTGCGAAGCCGCCGCGGCGGGCGCGCTCGGCCTGCGGCTCGGCGGCCGCAACGTCTACGGCGGCCGGGTCGAGGAGCGGCCGCAGCTGGGCTCGGGACGCCCCCGGTGCCCGCCGACATCGACGCGGCCGTGCGGCTGTCGCGCGCGGTGTGGCTCGCGGCCGCCCTGGCGGCCGTTCCGGCGACTCTCAGGTGGCCAGGACGGCACGGACGGTGAGGACTCGACCGGAGGCCGGCGGAACCGTCCCGGAACGCCACGATTTCCCGGCTCCCGGAGCGCCCCGGGAGCGAGGGGGCCGTACCGTCCGGGCATCGGAGCGGCCGGCTGCCCGTGGCAGCCGGTAGGCGTGGGCATCGAAACAGCGGGGACTGCGTCTTGCCGGACACCGCCGGTACCTCTCTGACGAGGGGGAAAGACATGTCCTCACCCGCCGTGGCACGTCACCGGACGATGCGCCATCCGAGCTCCGTCGCCACCACCGTCCCGCCCTCGATGCGTCCGGGATCAGTCCCCCCTGCCCCGGTCCTGAGCACGGGCAGGTACCGCTTCGACCGCCGCAGCGACACCTGGTGGTGGTCCCCGGAGATGTTCACGCTGCACGGTCTGCCGCCCGGTTCCCCCCAGCCCGACGCGGAGTCCTGCCTCCGCCACCACCTCGCCGACGACCGCAGCCGGGTGGTCCGCGCCCTCTCCGCCGCATGCAGCTCCGGCCGGGCCTTCGTGCTCGAGAGCCGGATCGTCGGGGCGGACGGCAGCCACCGGACCGTCCTCCTCACCGGTGAGCCGCGCGTCGACCCGGCGACCGGGGCGATGGCCGTCGAGGGCACGTGCATCGACCTCACCGGTTGCCGGGCGCCGGGCTCGGATGCCGAGCGGATCCAGGCGCTGCAGACCGAGGTGCAGCAGCTCAAGGCGGCGATGGCCAGCCGGGCCGCCATCGAGCAGGCCAAAGGCGTCCTCATGCTGCTGACCAACTGCGGGGACGAGGTCGCCTTCCAACTCCTGGCGCACATCTCCAGTCACACCCACCGGAAGGTGCGGGACGTCGCCACGGTGATCACCGAGTCCGCCGCCGGGCGCAGCCGGCTGCCCGACGACGTCCGCGCCATCATCCGCGACGCGTGCCCGCCGTCCCAGCCGCTGAGGTGAGCCGACCCGTCCGGGGCTGACGCGGACCGCCGGGAGGCGGTCCGGGAGAATGTCGGGGCCACGCGCCGACACCCCTCGGGCGTGCACCGACGAGCCCGAGGAGGAACGCGGCC
The DNA here is from genome assembly GCF_023016265.1 of Blastococcus sp. PRF04-17. Classification (GTDB taxonomy): domain Bacteria; phylum Actinomycetota; class Actinomycetes; order Mycobacteriales; family Geodermatophilaceae; genus Blastococcus_B. The sequence continues at coordinate 2,694,485 of NZ_CP095412.1, forward strand.
GTGGTCTACCTCGTGTCCCGGTTGATCCTGCGTCCGCTGTTCCTGCTGCTGTTCCGCCCGCACGTGCGGGGCCGCGAGAACGTGCCGGCCAGCGGCCCGTTCATCATCGCCAGCAACCACCTGTCGTTCATCGACAGCATGATCATCCCGCTCATGTCGCCCCGGCGGGTCGGCTACCTGGCCAAGGCCGAGTACTTCACCGGCAGCGGCATCGGCGGGTGGATGACCCGGACCTGGTTCACGGCCCTGGGTGCCCTCCCCGTGGAGCGGGAGACCCACCGGGCCGCACAGGCGGCGCTGGACACCGCGCTCTCCGTGCTGCAGGCAGGCGGCGGATTCGGCCTCTACCCGGAGGGCACGCGCTCGCGCGACGGCCGGCTGGCCCGCGGCAAGACCGGCGTCGCCTGGCTGGCCCTCACCGCCGACTGCCCCGTCGTCCCCGTCGGGGTGATCGGCACCGACCGGATCCAGCCGGTCGGTGCCCGGTGGCCGCGTCCGCGCCGGGCCACCGTGATCTTCGGCGAGCCGCTCACCTTTCCCGAGCACCGCGGGCAGGCCGGCAGCAATCGGGCCCGCCGCGAGGTCACTGACCGGATCATGAACGCGATCGCCGACCTCAGCGGTCAGGAGAAGGCCGGCTGGTGAGCCGCACCGGCGCGCTGCTCGTCGCACCGGACCCCCGACTTCGCCGCGCTGCGCGAGGCGCGGCTGGACCGGCTGGGCGACCTGGTCGCCGAGCACGCCGACACCGACGCGCTGTGGCGGCTCATCGAGGGCGGCGTCCCCGGCGGGCTGCCGCTGCTGCCTCCGGGCGTCGGCTGAACTCGGCCCCGATGGCGGCGTGACCCCATGGCGGCGTGACCCCATGGCGGCGTGACCCCATGGCGGCGCGGCCCCACGGCGGGCACGGGGGACGCGCTGGCCGGGCCACCGTCTACGGTCGGCGCGTGCATACCGAGGTCGTGCCCCAGTCCGCGCCCAGCGACGCGGAGGTGGTGGCCGGCTACCGCACGCCGGGACAGCGGGTGCTGGACAAGGTCATCCACCACCTCGACGACCACTGCACGGCCTTCATCCGGCTCTCCCCGTTCGCGACCCTGGCCACCGCCTCGCCGGACGGCTGGCCCGACGTCTCGCCCCGCGGCGGGGATCCCGGCTTCGTGCACGTCCTGGACGGCAGCCGGCTGGCCATGCCCGACCGGTCCGGCAACAACCGCGTGGACAGCCTCCGCAACCTCGCGGCCAACCCGCGGGCGACGCTGATGTTCTTCGTGCCCGGCATCGACGAGACGCTGCGCGTCTTCGGGACGACCAGGCTCGTGGGACCCGACGCGCTCGGCGTCGACTTCACCGAGTTCGGCCGCCCGCCCCTCTCGGTCATGGTCATGCAGGTCCAGCGGGCCTACTTCCAGTGCTCCAAGGCAGTCATGCGCTCGGGGCTGTGGGACCCCGAGCGGCGGGTCGAGCGGTCGGTGTTCCCGACGCTCTCGGAGGTCCTGCGCGACCACTGCCGGGCCGACGACATCCCGGACTGGGAGATCCTCCGGGAAGGCCTGCGCCAGGAGCTCTGAGAAAGGTCCGTGCGTCCCTTACCGTCCGCGGCATGGCATTCGACGTACAGATCGCGGTCGACTGCGCCGAGCCGCACGTGCTCGCCGACTGGTGGGCCGAGGCGCTGCGCTGGCAGGTCGAGGCGCAGGACGAGGCGTTCATCCGGCGGATGATCGACGCGGGGCACGCGACGGAGGACCAGACCACGCACCACCGCGGCGCCCTCGTCTGGAGGGAGGGCGCGGCCATCACCTCGCCCCACACCGGCCGGCCGCGGGTGCTGTTCCAGCAGGTGCCCGAGCCGAAGACGGTCAAGAACCGGCTGCACTTCGACGTGCGGGTGGGCGAGGACCGGCAGGAGGCCGAGGTCGCACGGCTGAAGGGCCTGGGCGCGACGGAGCTCTGGCGCGGGACGCAGGGCCCGCACTCCTGGGTGACCATGGCCGACCCCGAGGGCAACGAGTTCTGCGTCGCCTGAAGCAGCCGGCCGGCTCAGCCGGCGCGCAAGTCCCGCGCGAGCTTCCGGTCCGCGACGGCCCGCTCGGCGACGACCCGCGCCCGGCTGCGCCGGGGCTTTCGGCCGGTGCCGAGGTAGTAGTGGGCATCCTCCACGAGCTGGAAGGCGGCGAGCACGCTCGCCTGCACTTCCCTGGCTCGCGGAGCAGCCGGCCGGGCCGGTTCGAACGTCGTCATGGGAGACCCCCGTGTCCCGGGTGGCCGCGCCATGACCACCCCGTGGCGACATGGTGCCCCGTTATCGGCCGGCTGAACCCCCTCCGTGACCAATTGGTGCCGATGTGTCACAAGTGACAGTCGAGCCGCGTACGGTGCGCGCGTGAGACCGCCCCGCCGCGTTGTCGCGCTCCTCCGCCGGGTGCTGGGCACCCACCCCGGTGGCGGGCCCACCGCGCGCCCGGACGTCGGGTACGAGCCCCGCGCCGACGGCCGGCCGGATCCGGGTGAGGTCGTGTGGGCGTGGGTGCCCTACGACGAGGGCGACGGCCGGGGCAAGGACCGGCCGGTGCTCGTCATCGGCCGCCGCGGCGATGACCTGCTCGGGCTCATCCTGTCCAGCCAGGACCACGACCGGGACGCCGCCGACGAGGCCCGGCACGGCCGGCAGTGGATGGACATCGGCTCCGGCCCGTGGGACGCCCGTCGGCGGCCCAGCGAGGTGCGGCTCGACCGCCTGCTGGACCTCGACGCGGCGACCGTCCGCCGCGAGGGCGCCGCCCTGGACCGGGAGCGCTTCGACCGGGTGCTCGCCGCCGCACGTCGCGTCCAGGGCTGGTGAGCGTCCAGGGCGGGTGAGCGTCCAGGGCGGGTGAGCGTCGAGGGTGGGTGAGCGTCGAGGGCGGGTGACTAGAAGGGCACCTGCTCGGCGAGCAGCCCGCCGCCCGTCCCCCGCCCGGACAGCACCCGGCAGAACTCCACCGCGTCCAGCTCCAGTTCCTCGTCCGGCTCCGGCCCGGCCGACCAGTCGCCGCCGGCCGGCCCGGTGAGCCGCAGCCGGTAGGGCCGGCCGTGGCGAGACGCCCACTCGGCGACCACGTCGCCGACCAGGACGCCGTCGTGCTCCGCCGTCAGCTCGGGCTCGCGCCCGGTGGCGCGGCTGATGTCGACGCGGTGCATCCAGGTGTCGCGGGTCAGGATCACGTCGAGCAGGTAGCCGAACGTCCAGCGCTCCGGCCGGCCGCCGACCATCTGGTCCTCCGGCACGGTCAGCCGGCGCAGCACCCCGCCGAGCCGCCGACGCCCGCGCACCGCCCGCGGCGCGACGGCGGCGAAGCGATCGATCAGTTCGGCCGTCGTGAGGTCGGCGTTCCGGCGGACCTGCAGCGCGGTGAGGGCGTCGATGCCGCCGCCAGCGCGGGCCGCGGCGGCGTTCTGCGCGAGCGACGCGCGCAGCGTCGCCGCCATCTCGGCCATCCCGAGGACGTGACCGGCCATGGCGCGCACGTCCCAGTCCGGGCAGTCGGTGGGCCGGGCCCAGTCGGCCGGTCCCAGCGACCGCAGCAGCGCACCGAAGCGCGCGTACTCGGTCGCCGCGAGCGTCAGCGCGCGTTCCCGGTCGAGGACCGGGGTGCGGGAGGAGGGACGGAGGGTCGTACCGGCGGCCATGGCGGCACCTCTCTCAGCGGGGCGGGTCGGTTCGGGGCCCGGCATGGTGGGCCAGCCACATGGCCACCACGTCGGGCAGGGTCGAGGTGAAGGCGCCGGTCTCGAACGGCTCGCCGGGAGCGTTGGCCAGCTGCTGGGTGACGACGCCGCTGATGACGGCCGTCTGCGTGCGGTAGACGAGGTCGAGGTCCACGTCGGGCGGGAACAGGCCCGCGTCACGCAGGCGCGCGAGGAAGGCTCGGCTCCTCCGCTCGAGGTCGACGGCCGGTGCGTACGCACTCTCCGACGGGGTGAAGCCGGGCACGGGCCGCCAGAACATCAACGGCGCGTAGGCCGGGTGCTCGACGGCCCAGCGCACGAACACCGTTTCGAGGGCGAGCAGGTCGGCGACCAGGTCCTCGCCGTCCAGGTCGGCCTCGGCGGCGACCATGGTGTCGAGCAGAGCGCGCCAGCCACGCTCGAAGAGTGCGTCGTAGAGGGCGTGCTTGCCGTCGAAGTAGACGTACAGGGACGGCGGCCGGATACCCATCCGGCGGGCCACCTCGCCCAGGGTCAGGCCGGCGACGCCGTGATCGGCCATGACCGCGACGGCCACGTCGAGCACCTGCTCGATGGACTCCTGCCGGCGACGCTGCCGTCGGTCGAGGGACGTCGCGCCGGCCATGTCCGACAGCGTCCTCCTAACACCGTTAGGAAGTCAATACGTTCGTAGGCACATGGTCACGCCGACTCGTCTCGAGCCGGGCGGCGCACCGGTGGCCGCAGGTTGTACACGCCGAGGCCGTCGCTGAGCGGCTCCAGGTCGTAGCGGTGGACCACCTTGGGTCCGTCGTGCAGGTGGACGTGCGTCACCGTCGGCAGCGGTTCCCCGTGCCGTGCCGCGCGGATCTCCACCCGCCCGTCGAGGGGGCCGCCGACGAACAGCAGCACCGCGTCGTCCGCGCCCTCGTCGGTCCCGGCTGCGACGTCCTCGGTCAGCGTTCCGCCCTTCCCTCGCTCGGCGAGCGCCGACGTTCCGGTCGGAGCCCGGTGAGCCAGGGTAGGCGCGTTCGACGCCGGAGGTCAGCCGCCGGCGGAACGCCGCAGCCATCGGGCGACCAGGGGTGCGGTCAGGAGCATCACGAACAGCCGCAGCACCTGGACGGCGAGGACGAACGTCACGTCGGCGCCGATGTCCCCCGCCGTGGCGAGCACCGCGTAGAGACCACCCGGTGTCGTGGCGAGGTACCCGTCCAGCGCACTCGCGCCCGTAGCTGCCGAGAGCGCCGCGCCCAGGCCGACGCACCCGACGATGAGGCCGGTGATCACCGCGAGCGCCAGGGGCAGCGCACGCCCGACCGTCCGGAGGCTGTCCAGGGTGAAGCTGACCCCCACCTGCAGCCCGATGACGAGGAAGGCGGCCGCCTCCACCGGAGCGGGCACGTCGGCGCCGCGGCCCAGCCCCGTCACGTCGACGACGGCGGCCGCGAGCAGCGGGCCCAGCAGGGCGGGCACCGGCATCCGGACCAGCCGGCCCGCGACCAGGCCGGCGACCGAGCAGCCGACCGTGAGGAGCAGCCCGGCCGGCCAGCCGGGTTCGTCGTCCACGACGGCCGGACCGCCCTGCCCCGGGGAGGCACCGAACGCGACGGTGGCGATCACCGGCATGAGGACGACGATCAGCAGCACCCGCAGGAACTGCAGGACGGCCACCATCCGGGCGTCGGCACCGAGCTCGCGCGCCATGACGACGATGCCGGAGGCGCCGCCGGCGATCATCGCGAAGGCGCCGGTCACCGGCGAGATGCCCGGCTGCAGGCGGAGCAGCAGACCGCCGCCCAGGCTCAGCGCCAGGGTCGCCACGGTCACGAGCAGCACGGGCACCCAGTTCGCGGCGACCGCGCGGAGCGTCGCCACGTCGATCAGCGCGCCGGCCGACACCCCGATCACGGCCTGCGCGGCGGTCGACGCCCGGGCCGGCACGGTCACGCCACCGCGGACGGCGAGGGCGCGGAGAAGGCCCGCCGCCAGCGCGCCGAACAGCACGGGCGAGGGCACACCGGCGGCGGCGAACACGGCGCCGACCGCGAGCGCGGCGGCGACGACGGCGGCCAGGTCGAGCCAGGCCGGCCATCTCGCCACGGCGGGGAGTCTGTCAGCCGCCGGTGATCGGCCTGAACTCGGCGACGTGCGCGTCGAAGGCGGCCCGCCCGGCCGCCGTGAGCGCCGAGGCCGGCGCTCGTGCTCGGCGGCTCCCCCGGCATGGTCGAATCGGGGATGCACGATCTGCGGCACCACGGGGACGACGAGCTGGCGCCCGGCCTGGCCGATCTCGCCGTGAACGTGCGTGCCGGCACCCCGCCGCCATGGCTGCGCCAGGTGCTCGTGGAATCCGTGGACCGCAGTGCCGGCTACCCCGACCCCGGGCCGGCCCGCGCCGCCGTCGCTGCGGCGCACGGCCGGCCGCTGGACGAGGTGCTGCTCACCGCCGGGGCCGCGGAGACCTTCACCCTGCTCGCCCGCGCGCTGGAGCCCCACCGTGCCGTCGTCGTCCACCCGTCCTTCACCGAGCCGGAGGCAGCCCTGCGGGCGGCGGGTCACCCGGTCGACCGGCTCCTGCTGCGCGCCGACGAGGGCTACCGGCTGGACCCGGCGGCCCTCCCGGAGGACGCCGACCTGGTGGTCATCGGCAATCCGACCAACCCCACGTCGGTGCTGCACCCGGCCCGGACGATCGCCGAGCTGGCCCGGCCCGGGCGGGTACTGGTCGTCGACGAGGCCTTCGCCGACACCGTGCCCGGCGAGGCGGAGTCGCTGGCCGGCCGCCGTGATCTGCCGGGCGTGCTCGTCGTCCGCAGCCTGACCAAGACCTGGGGGCTGGCCGGGCTGCGGGTCGGCTACGCCCTCGGGCCCGCGCCGCTGGTCGACGCGCTGGCCGCCCAGCAGCCGCACTGGCCGGTGTCGACGCCCGCGCTGGCCGCACTCGTGGCGTGCACCACCCCATCGGCGCGCGCGGAGGCCGACGCCGCCGCCCGCGGGCTCGCCGACGCCAGGGCCGCGCTGCTGGCCGCCCTGCCGCCCGACGTCGAGGTGGTGGGGACGCCGCGGTCGTCCTTCGTGCTGCTGCGGGTGCCCGACGGCACCTCCGTCCGCGAGGAGCTGCGACGGAGGGGCTGGGCGGTGCGCCGCGGGGAGACCTTTCCCGGCCTCTCGGCCGACCATCTGCGGGTCGCCGTGCGGGACGCCACGACCTCCCGGTCGTTCGCCGCCGCCCTCGCTGGGATCCTCTTCGGAGAACCCGTGACCGAGGAGGTCCACTGAGCACCCCGTTCGCCGGCACACTGCTGGCCGAGACCATCGCCGCCGTCGTCCCCCGGGACGACGCGGCCGAGCAGGCCGCCCGTGAGCGGCTGGACCGCATGACCAAGCCACCGGGTTCCCTCGGCGTGCTCGAGGACGTCGCGGTCCAGCTCGCGGGCATCGCGGGCAGCTGCCCCGCGCCCCTGCCCGTTCCCGCGGTGGTGGCCGTCTTCGCCGGCGACCACGGCGTGCACGCGCAGGGTGTGACGCCCTGGCCGCAGGAGGTGACCGCCCAGATGGTGGCCAACTTCCTCTCCGGCGGCGCCGTGGTGAACGCGTTCGCCGCCGAACTCGGCGCCGAGGTGGTCGTCGTGGACGTGGGCGTCGCCGGGTCGCTGGAGCCCGCGGAGGGGCTGCTGGACCGCAAGGTCCGGCCCGGCACCGCCGACCTGGCCGAGGGGCCGGCGATGACGCTCGAGGACGCCCGCCGCGCGGTCGAGGCGGGCATCGAGGTCGCCACCCGGCTGTCGACGGCGTCGCCCTGCCTCGTCACCGGCGACATGGGCATCGCGAACACGACGGCGTCCGCGGCGCTGGTCTGCGCGTTCACCGGCGCCACCCCGGCAGCCGCGACCGGCCGGGGTACCGGCGTGGACGATGCGACGCTGAGCCGGAAGGTCGAGGTGGTCGCCCGTGCGGTCGCCCGCATCGCGGAGCGGCCGTCGACGCCCGAGGCGACGCTCGCGGCCCTCGCCGAACTGGGCGGGCTGGAGCACGCCGGCCTGGCCGGTTTCATCCTGGGTGCCGCGGCGGCCCGGGTGCCGGTCCTGCTGGACGGCGCCATCGCCGGCTCCGCGGCCCTCGTCGCGGCCGGTCTCTGCCCGACGGCGCTGCAGTACGCGCTGGCGGGCCACACCTCCGCCGAGCCGGGCCACGCCCTCGCCCTCGAGTCGCTCGGTCTGCGCCCGCTGCTGGGCCTGGACCTGCGGCTCGGCGAGGGCACCGGCGCCCTCCTCGCGCTGCCGCTGGTCGCCAGCGCGGCGCGGGCCCTGCGCGACGTCGCGACCTTCGACGCGGCGGGTGTGACCGAGAAGTGAGCGCCACCCCGGTCCACCCGGCCACCGGCGGCGTCTACCCCGTCGGTCTGCGGCTGCACGACCGGCGCGTGGTGGTCGTGGGTGGTGGCCAGGTGGCCCACCGGCGGGTCGCCGGACTGCTCGAGGCCCGCGCCCGGGTCACCGTCGTCAGCCCGGTCGTCACGCCGGCGCTGGAGGCGCTGGTCGCTCCCGGTTCGCTGACCTGGGTCGCCCGGAACTACCGGCCCGGTGATCTGGCCGGCGCCTGGTACGCCGTCGCGGCCACCGACGACCCGGCGGTCAACGCCGCGGTCGCCGAGGAGGCCGAGCGGGCCCGCATCTTCTGCGCGCGGGCCGACGACCGGTCGGCCTCCAGCGCATGGACGCCGGCCGTCGGCCGGCACGGCGACCTGGTGGTGGGCGTGCACGGCGGCGGGGACCCGCAGCGCGCGGTGGGCGTGCGGGACGCCGTCGTCGCGGGTCTCACCGACGGCACCGTCGCCGACCGCGCCTCGCGGACCCGGGGCTCGGGCGCCGGCAGCGTGGTGCTGGTCGGCGGCGGGCCCGGCGACCCCGGCCTGATCACGGTGCGCGGGCGGCACGCCGTCGCCCAGGCCGACGTGGTCGTCGCCGACCACCTGGCACCGCTGTCGCTGCTCGAGTCGCTGCCGACGGACGTCGAGGTGATCGACGCGTCGAAGCTGCCGCGGGGCCGGTCCATGGCCCAGGAGCAGATCAACGCCCTGCTGGTCGAACACGCCCGCGCCGGCCGGCGGGTGGTCCGCCTCAAGGGGGCGATCCCTTCGTGTTCGGCCGCGGCATGGAGGAGGTCGAGGCGTGCGTGGCCGCCGGGATAACCGTCGAGGTGGTGCCGGGCATCACCAGCGCCATCGCCGTCCCGGGGCTGGCCGGCATCCCGGTGACCCACCGGGGCGTCACGCACGAGTTCGTCGTCGTCTCCGGTCACCTGCCCCCGGGGCACCCCAAGTCGCTGGTCGACTGGTCGGCGATCGGCCGGCTGCGGGGCACGGTCGTCGTCCTCATGGGCGTGGACACCGCCCCGGCGATCGCCGCGGCGCTCGTCGAGCACGGCCGGCGGCCCGACACCCCGGTCGCCGTGATCAGCGACGGCTCCACGCCGGGTCAGCGGACCGTCCGGACGACGCTCGCCGGGCTGCCCCGTGCGGTCACCGAGGAGGGGATCCGCCCCCCGGCGGTCTGGGTCGTCGGCGAGGTCGTCGACGTCCACGGCCCGGCCGACACCCCCGACGAGGACGACGAGCCGGACTGACCGTCCCACAGACGACGTCGTCCCCTTCGTCCGCCGGCTCTTCGAACAGCACGGTGACGAGCTCACCGACCTCGAGGTCCGCCGGGCGAGCCTCGAGAACACCTATCTCGCGATGGTGCAGCGCTCGGCGTCCGGCGACCAGGGGCCGCGCAGCGCGTGACGCGGGGTCAGCCCGCGTCGACGACCGCGGCGAAGACGACGGTGTTCGTCGTGCTGGTCCCCGCGGCCGCGTCGAACGCGCCGCCGCACGTGACGAGGGCTACGTCGGCATCGGCGGGATGACCGTTCAGCGCGTCGGACAGCGCCGAGGTCGCCTTGTCGAGGCCGGTCAGCGGATCGCCGAACACCTGCAGGGTCAGCACCGCACCACCGGCGTCCCGGAACAGGATCTGGTCGCCGGCGCGCAGCTCGTGCAGCCGGTTGAACACCGCCTGACCGCCGGTCTGCTGGTGTCCGAGGACGACGGCCATCTCCTCCGACCCCGGCTGCGGACCGTCTGACCACCACGCGGCCGTGTCGAGCGATTCGGGCACGTCGTAGCCGGTCACGGGCTGCCCGGTGAACGGGTTCTCGTAGCGGACGGTGCCGCGCGGCTCGACGACCGTGTCCACCCCGATCGCCGGTATGCTCAGGCCGGCCGGGACGATCGCGCCCGAGGCCGGTCTCCCGCCTTCCGCGGCCGGCGCGGGTCCGGCCGGGCCGCCGACGGCGACGAGGTACACGCCGACGGCCGTGGCCGCGAAGAGCAGGACGGCGGCCGCGGCGCGCAGGCCGTCAGTGATCCGCCGCACGCCCGCGCCTCGCAGTCCAGACGAGAGTGCCGCCGGCGAGGGACCCGAGGACGATGGCGATCGCGGCCGTGGAGGGTCCGTCCGCGGGCTTCTCGGCGCCGGTCGGCGCGTACCCGGGGTAGACCACGGGCTGGGCCGGTGGCTGCGGAGCCGGCGCGTGGGACTGCTTCGGAGGTTCGTGGTGGGCCACCGGAGCGGTCGGACCCTGCGTCGGAGGCTCCTCGGCGGGCGGCGCCGGCCGGCACGCCTCGGACTGCAGGGTGTCGGCGAGCTGCTGCAGACCGGCCGCGATGTCGCCGCCGATGGGCAGCGGCTGCTCCTCCGCCCCCCTCCTCCGGCGCCGACGGCGCGAGCCCGGAGAGGAACTCCTCCAGGGGAGTCGGGCTCTGGGACTCGATGGACTCCTGGACCGCCGCCCCGAGGTCGGTGACCAGCTGCTGCAGCTCGGCCGGCAGGCCCGCGACGCCGTTGCCGATCAGCTCGAGGCTCTCGGCCACACCCGTCACGCACTCCTCGGAGACGCCCGCCTGGGCGGCCAGCTGCTGGAAGGCCGCCACGACCTCCGGTGGGATCTCGAAGGCAGGCGGTTCCGGGTTCTCCTCCGCGGACTGCGCCTGCCCCGGCTCCTGCGCGCTCGCCTGCTCGCCACCGAGGACGTCGGTGATCGCCTCCGGCGCCGCCGGGGTGGCCGGGTCCTCCTCGGCCCAGGCGGTGCCCGGGACCACGGCGAGGCACACCGCGAGTGCGCCGGCCGCGAGAGCGTGCGTGCGGACGGATCGGATGGCGGTGCGGAGCGACACCGGCGGGCCTCCGGAGGGGGTGACGGACGAGGTCGCAGTGACAACGACCGGAAACCTCTGCGGTGACGAACCGGTTCGCCTCGCCGCCGGGAGCTCAGATGTTGGCGCCGTCCGGCGGCGGTCCTTCCGGCAGCGGCGCGGCGAACCCGGACCCCGACGGCGCCGGCGGGGTCATGCCGACGGTGTAGGCGGTCATCGACAGGGATCCGTAGGCGTAGCCGTCGACCAGGACGTCGACCGGTGCGCTGGTGGCGCCGGCGACCCCGGCCACGTACAGCAGCGGCAGGAAGTGGTCCGGCGTCGGGACGGCGAGGTCGAAGTCGCGGTGCCCGTCGAGCCGGCCGACCTCCGTCGGGGCGGTCAGCATCATCTCCTTGGCTCGCTCGTCGAACCGCTGCGCCCAGTCGAAGCCGGCGTCCGGCAGGGCGCGGCTCACGCCGCCGAGGTTGTGCACCACGTTGCCGCTGCCCACCACCAGGACGCCGTCCTCGCGCAGCGGGGCCAGCGCGGCTCCGAGCTGGAGGTGGTAGTCGAACGGCTTGAGCGCGTTGATCGACAGCTGCACGACCGGGATGTCGGCCTCGGGGAACGCGTGCATGAGCACCGACCAGGCGCCGTGGTCGATCCCCCAGCTGTCCAGGTCGGCGCCGACCCACGTGGGGTGGACGACGTCGGCGACCTCCTCGTACAGCTGGGGCAGGCCCGGCGGCTGGTAGTCGACGGCGAACAGCTCCGGCGGGAAACCGAAGAAGTCGTGGATCGTCCGCGGCCGCGGCATCGCCGTGACGGCGGTCGCGTGCACGTACCAGTGGGCGGACACGACGAGGATCGCCCGGGGTCGCGGCACCGAACGGCCGAACGCGCGCCAGGCCTCGGTGTAGCGGTTCCGCTCGAGGGCGTTCATCGGGTTGCCGTGGCCGAAGAACGCCGCAGGCATGACGGTCACGATGCCTCCCCCAGTCGACGACGCGTTCCGATCATCGCCCCGGCGCCGCGGGACGGCGACCGAGCGACCACGAGCCGTCCCGGATGGCGTCACGGGCATCGGCCACTGCACCGACCGCTCGGCGCCGTGCCGCGAGCGTCGCCTTCGCCGCGTCGTCAGAGTTTCGCCGTCCGGGGCGAATTCTCGATGACACCGCGAAGGTGACGGCCCGAGCCGACTGCCACTCACATCCCGCGCGCGGTCACCTCGAGCAGCCGTCGTCGCTCGGACGGCGGACGGCGGGGGCACGACGTGCACAGCGCACCGCCCGGCAGCTCGACCATCAGGCAGCACGAGGCGCGGCGGGTGAACCGTGCACCCGCGACGTCCACGTAACGCGGCACCGGCAGCGGGGGTCCCACCGCGGCTCCCACCTCCCCCGCGAGCGCCGTCGCCCTCGGGACGTCGCCCACGGCCCGGCCCAGGGCCAGCAACTGGTTGGCCACCGAGTCGGTCGCGATCGCCCAGAGCGGCCGCTCCCGCATCCGGCCGGCCTCGGCCACCGAGGCGATCACCGCCGACAACGACTCCCGCAGATCCGCTCCCAGGTCCCCGCCGGAGCTGCACGACACGGCGGCGACCGGCCGGCCGGCCGTGAACGCGACGGAGAGGTCCGTCAGGCGCGCCGACAGCGGCGACCCGACGAGCAGCCCGGCCAGCGGCGGCGTGACCAGCACCAGCGAGAGCGAGTACCACCACACCGTCGCGGCGACCCGCGCATCCGGAGCGGCCCGCAGCCGCATCGCCGTCCACTCGGCGTCGGCCAGGGCGGTGCCCGGGACGACGGCCGCCGCTGCCGGCGCGACCAGCCCGAGCCCCGCCGCGCCCGGCATCCGCGCCGCCACCGCAGCCTGGGACCGACCTGTCACCGGGTCAGTTCTACCGGCTGCCGCGTGGAACCGGCCGTCCGCCGTCCCGGAGCAGACGTGCAGGCCCGAGGGCCATACGGTGTGGCGGGAGCCACTCTGCGTCGCCTCGGCACGCGACGCCGGATTCGGGAGGTAGTGCATGAGCGAGACGACGCAGGCGACGGAGACCCGGACCTTCCCGCCGCCCGAGCGGCTCGCCAGCCAGGCCAACGTCGGGCCGGACGTCTACGACGACGCCGCGCAGGACCGCCTGGCGTTCTGGGCGAAGCAGGCCCGACGGCTGACGTGGCACCAGGAGTGGGACGAGGTCCTCGACTGGAGCAATCCGCCGTTCGCGAAGTGGTTCGTCGGCGGCAAGCTGAACGTCGCCTACAACTGCGTCGACCGGCACGTCGAGGACGGGCACGGCGACCAGGTCGCCTACCACTGGGAGGGCGAGCCCGGCGACACCCGGACCATCACCTACGCCCAGCTCAAGGACGAGGTGTGCAAGGCGGCCAACGCGCTGACCGAGCTCGGGGTCACCGCCGGCGACCGGGTCGCGATCTACATGCCGATGATCCCGGAGACGGTGTTCGCCATGCTGGCCTGCGCCCGCATCGGCGCCGTCCACATGGTCGTCTTCGGCGGGTTCTCCGCCGACGCGCTGGCCAGCCGGCTCGACGACGCCGGCGCCGTCCTCGTGATCACCGCCGACGGCGGCTACCGCCGTGGCGCGCCCAGCGCGCTCAAGCCGGCGGTCGACGACGCGGTCAGCCGCAGCCCCGGCGTCCGCAACGTCGTGGTCGTGAAGCGCACCGAGCAGGACGTCGAGTGGACCGAGGGGCGCGACCTCTGGTGGGACGACGTCGTGGAGCGGCAGTCGACCGAGCACGAGCCGCAGGCCTTCGACGCCGAGCACCCGCTCTACATCATGTACACGTCGGGGACGACGGCGAAGCCGAAGGGCATCCTGCACACCAGCGGCGGCTACCTGACCCAGGTCAGCTTCACCCACTGGGCGAGCTTCGACCTCAAGGCCGACGACGACGTCTTCTGGACCGCCGCCGACGTCGGCTGGGTCACCGGGCACAGCTACATCGTCTACGGCCCGCTGGCCAACCGGGCCACGTCGGTCATGTACGAGGGGACGCCGGAGACGCCGCACCGCGGCCGCTGGTGGGAGATCGTCCAGAAGTACGGCGTGACGATCCTCTACACCGCGCCCACGGTCATCCGGACCTTCATGAAGTGGGGCGAGGACGTCCCGAAGGGCTTCGACCTCTCCAGCCTGCGGGTGCTCGGCTCGGTCGGGGAGCCGATCAACCCCGAGGCGTGGCTCTGGTACCACCAGAACATCGGCGGCGGGCGCTGCCCGATCGTCGACACCTGGTGGCAGACCGAGACCGGCGGGCACATGATCAATCCCTTGCCGGGCGTGACCACGCTGGTGCCCGGGTCGGCCCAGACGCCCTTCCCGGGCATCTCGGCCAAGGTCGTGGACGACGAGGGCAACGAGCTGGCCGACGACTCGACCGGCCTGCTCGTGCTCACCGACCCGTGGCCTTCCATGCTGCGCACCATCTGGGGCGACGACCAGCGCTACGTCGACACCTACTGGTCGCGGTTCGCCGAGAAGGGCTACTACTTCGCCGGCGACGGCGCCAAGAAGGACGCCGACGGCAACATCTGGCTGCTCGGCCGGGTGGACGACGTCATGAACGTGTCCGGCCACCGCATCTCCACCACCGAGGTGGAGTCGTCGCTGGTCGGGCACCCGTCGGTGGCCGAGGCCGCCGTCGTCGGCGCCAGCGACCCGACGACCGGCCAGGGCATCGTCGCTTTCGTGATCCTGCGCGAGAGCGGCCAGGACTCGGGGGACGAGCTGGTGCAGACGCTGCGCAACCACGTGGCCCGCGACATCGGCCCGATCGCCAAGCCGCGGCAGATCATGGTCGTGCAGGAACTCCCGAAGACGCGCTCGGGGAAGATCATGCGGCGGCTGCTCCGTGACATCGCCGAGAACCGCGAGCTGGGCGACGTCACCACGCTCACCGACTCCTCGGTGATGAACATGATCAAGGAGAAGCTGCCCGCCGCGCCGTCGGAGGACTGAGAACACCCCGGCCGGGGGACGCGAAGGCGCGTCCCCCGGCGCGGTGGGGCACCATTCCTCTGACCAGCAGTCCCACCGAAGGAGGAGCCTCCGTGGCCCACAGTGTGTCCAGCGCGTCCAGTACGTCGCCGGCCGTCCGCGGCACCGGGGCCGAGGAGCCGTCCGTCGGCACACTGGTGCAGAGCGCGATGGCCGATCTCTCGACGCTCGTCCGCGCCGAGATCGAGCTGGCCAAGGCAGAGGTGGGCCGGTCGGCGAAGAAGGCCGGCATCAGCGTCGGGCTGTTCGGCGCCGCCGGTGTGCTGGCCGCCTTCGCCGGCATCTACCTGTTCGTCACGATCGCCGAGGCGCTGACCGCGCTCGGCCTCCCCCGCTGGGTCTCCTACGGGATCGTCACGCTCTTCCTGCTGCTGCTCGCGGGGATCGCCGCCATGGTGGGCCTGCGCCTGATCAAGAAGATCGAGAAGCCCGAGCGGACCATCGAGACGCTCCGCGACCTGCCCGAGCTGGCGCGCCGTGAGGCACCCGGCGAGCGGCACCGCGCCGTCCCGGAGGTCAGCAACGGCCGGGTGAAGCGGCAGGGCACGGAGTCCTACACGCTGTGACGCTGCCCGTCGCTCGATGACGGTTCCGTCCGACGACCGGCCCGACGCCACCAGCGTCCTGCTCCCCGGCCCCTGGACGCACCGGGACATCTCCTGCAACGGCGTGCGGCTGCACGCGGCGGAGGCGGGGTCGGGCCCACTGGTCCTGCTGCTGCACGGGTTCCCGCAGTTCTGGTGGGCCTGGCGCGCCCAGCTGACCGCGCTGGCCGGAGCCGGCTTCCACGTCGTCGCCCCCGACCTCCGGGGGTACGGCGCCAGCGACAAGCCACCCCGCGGCTACGACCTGCCCACCCTCTCGGCGGACGTGGCGGCCCTCGTGCGGGCGCTCGGCGAGCAGGACGCCGTCGTGGTCGGGCACGACTGGGGCGGCCTGCTGGCCTGGACGACGGCGGCGCTGCACCCGCGGAGCGTCCGCCGGCTGGTCGTGCTGTCGATGGCGCACCCGCGCCGGCTGCGGGCGGGCATGGCCGACCGCGCGCAGCGACGGGCGTCGCGCTACGCGCTCGCGTTCCAGGTGCCCCGGCTGCCGGAGCGGATGCTGACCCGGGCGGACGACGACCCGGTGGCCGACCTCATGCAGCGCTGGGCGGGCCCGGCGTGGCGGCGGACCGCCGACTTCGCGCAGGCCGTGGAGCGCTACCGGGCGGCGTCGCGCATCCCGCAGGCCGCGTACGGCGCGATGGAGTACCACCGCTGGGCAGCCCGGTCGCAGCTGCGGCCCGACGGCCTGAGGTACGCGCGGCGGATGGCGGCGCCGGTGACCGCCCCCACGCTGCAGCTGCACGGGGAACTCGACACCTGCGTGCTGGTCTCCACCGCCCGCGGATCCGGCCGCTACGTCGCGGGCGCGTACGAGTGGCGGGAGCTGCCGGGCATCGGCCACTTCCCCCACGAGGAGGCCCCCGACCTGGTCAGCTCCGCCATCGCCGACTGGGCGACGTAAAGGAATGGAACGGCCCCTTCGCAGGGACCCGCCCTGAGCGTGCGAAGGGTGGGGGGCGAAGGGGTCCTTCTACTCGCAGGCGCCGGTCGTGACCTCGGCCGTGGCCCGGCTGCCCACCGTCGCCGCCTCCCGGACCTGCTGCGCGGTGAGCGCGTAGCCGGTGGTCGGGTCGTCGATCGCCGAGGCGAACACGACGCCGAGCACCTGCCCGTTCGGGTCGAACAACGGCCCGCCCGAGTTGCCCGAGCGCACACTGCCGAACAGCGCGTAGACGTCGCGGACGACGGTCCGGGTGTTGCGGAAGTCCGGCCCGCTGATCTCCCCGCCATCCCGCACCCGCGCCGCGCCGGTCCAGAAGGGGCCGCCCCCGGGATAACCCATGATGATGGCGTCGTCGCCGGTGTCGGCCCGTTCCGACGTGAACGTCAGCGGCACCTGCGGCAGGCCGGGAACGGCGAGGACCGCCACGTCGGTCAGCTCGTCGACGTAGACCGGGGTGGCGTCGTACTCCTCGCCCTCGGCGATGACGACCGGGTCGGTCACCCCCGCGAGCACGTGCGCGTTGGTCATCACCCGCTGCGGCGCGTAGACGAAGCCGGAGCCGTCGATCTGCCGGGAGCAGGACGGCGCGATGCCGGTGATCTTCACGACGGAGCCCTGGACCGCGGCGACGACGGGGCTGCGGCTGAGCGCCTCGTCGGGCGGCTGGACGTCGCGGACCTGCGTGGGAGTGAGCGGATCGAGGACGTCGGGCAGCCCGCGGCGGTCGATCGCGTCGCGCAGGTTGTCGTAGACCTTCCGGACGCCGTCGGGAACCGCGGCGTCGACGGCCTGGACCAGGGCGGACTGACGCACCTGCCCGGCCACCTGCGGGAACGGTGAGCTGGCCAGCGGCGAGGCGACCATCCACGCGACCAGCAGGACGGCCGCGGCCGACACCACCGCGCCGGCCACCGAGTCGACCATCTTGGCCGGTTCCCAGGTGACCCGGTTGCGCAGTGCCCGCCCGGCCGCCCCGGCCAGGATCTGGCCGAGCAGCGCGCCGGCGAGCACCACCACGAGTGCGGCGAACACCCGCGTGACGCTCGAGCCCTCGATCCGGTCCGCGACCGGGCCCGACAGCTGGGCGCCGATCACCGCTCCGCCGAGGAAGCCCAGGATCGAGGTGGAGGAGACCAGCAGGCCCTGCCGGAAACCGGACAGGGCGAACAACAGGGCGAGCGCGATCAGCACGAGGTCGACGACGGACACGGGTCAGCCCCGCACCGTCATCGTGCCCACCTGACCCAGCTGCAGGTGGAAGGTGCACTCGAACCGGTGGTCGCCGGGGACCGTGACCTCGAACTCGACGGTCTTCTGCTCGCCCGGCGCCAGGAAGGAGACGCCCTCCCCGATCTCCTCGGGGCCCTCGCCCTCGCTGAACTCGAGGTTGTGGGTCATCTCCTCCGCCACGTTGATCACCGTCAGCCGCACCGGGCCGGGGTCGACGGTGAACCGGTCGGGGGTGAACACGTAGTCGTCCTGCGTCTGGACGGTGATCTCCTGGACGCCGTCCTCGGCCGTCGTCACCTCGCCGACACCCGGCGCCGTGGTCGCGGCCGGTGCCCCGCCACTGCCGCCGTCACTGCCGCACGCGGTCAGCAGAACAGCCACGGCGGTCACCATCCCGGCCGATCGCCGCCGGCCCCGTCCAGAGGCTCGCCATGAGCCTGTGAATGGTGAGGGGGACGGGGTCCTTTGCTTTCCGTCATCGGGGCCGAACCGTACGCGTCGGAGGGCCGTCGGGCGCGGGATCGGCGACCGTCGGCGCGGCGGCGTCCTCGTCACCACCGGCATCCACGGACCCGGGCAGCCGGTAGGGCCGGATGGCCGACGGGGGCAGCGGGCGGACGTCGCGCTCGTCCCACGGCTCGGCCAACCCCGCCGCTTCGAGGATCGCCTCGAGCAGCCCGGCGGTGAAGCCCCAGACCAGCATGTCGGCGACGGCGAAGGCCGGGCCGATGTAGCCCGACGGATGGCTCACGCGGAACCGGTTGGCCGGATCGGTGAGCTCGGCGAGCGGCACGCGGGCGACCCGCGCGACCTCCCGGGGGTCGCCGACGGTCACGTCGCTCGGGTCCTCCCACCAGCCGACGACAGGGACGACGAGCCGGTCGGACGGCGGCAGGTACAGCTCCTGGAGGGTGGCCAGCACGCGCACCCCGGCGGGGTCGACGCCCGCCTCCTCCTCGGCCTCGCGCAGCGCCGTCCCGACCGGGAAGTCGTCGCCGGGGTCGACGCCGCCGCCGGGGAACGCCGGCTGGCCGGCGTGGCTGCGCAGGTGCGCGGACTTCTCGATCAGCAGGACGTCGGGGCCGTGAGGCCCCTCGCCGAAGAGGATCAGCACGGCGGACCGGCGGGCCGTCGCCCCGGCCTCGGGCATGCGGTGCCGCAGCGGGAGGTCCGTCGCGGCCTTGAGCAACCGCTCCAGGTACTCGGGCAGATCGCTCACAGCTGGACCCCGAGGTGCTGGGCGACCAGCCCGGTCAGCTCGTCGTAGGTGTCGATCTGGCCGACCTCGACGTGCGCCACGGAGCCGTCGGCCCCCACGAACAGCGTGTGCGGGAGGCCCCGCAGACCGAGGGCGGCGGCGAGGTCGCCCTCGCCGTCGAACGCGCTGGGGAAGGTGAGTTCCGCGTCCTCGATGAAGGCGGTCGCCTGCGGGACGCCGTCCTGACTGGCGACGCCGACGACCCGCAGCCGGTCGCCGGCCCGCTCGGCGAGCTGCTGCACGAGGGGCAGCTCCTCCCGGCACGGCTGGCACCAGCTGGCCCACAGGTTGAGCACCGTGGGGGTGCCCGCCGCGCGGGCCAGGTCCAGCGAGCCCCCGCCCAGGCACTCGAGGACCACCTCGGGGGCGTTCCCGGAGGCCGGCTCGCCCGGCTGCTCCGGGCACGGCTCGAGCACCGCCGGCGCCCCGGTCGTCGGGGCGGCCGGCTCCTGGGCGCTGCCCGAGGTGCAACCGGCCAGCAGGAGGGCGGCCAGCAGCAGTCCGATGCGCATCACTCGGTGTCCGACGCGGCCGGCGACTTGACCAGCTTCAGCGCGACGTCGGGATCGATCGGGCCGATGCCGAACGACGGGCACCACCGGGCCAGCCCGCACGCGCCGCAGGCCGCCTTCTTCGCGTGACACACCCGCCGGCCGTGGAAGATCACCCGGTGGCTGAAGTCGGTCCACTCCTTCTTCGGCACCAGCTCGGCGACCTCGGCCTCGACCTTCACCGGGTCGTCCTCCGCGGTCCAGCCGAAACGGCGCACCAGCCGGCCGAAGTGGGTGTCGACGGTCAGGCCGGGGACACCGAAGGCGTTGCCGAGGACGACGTTGGCGGTCTTGCGGCCGACGCCGGGCAGCGTGACCAGCTCGGCCATCCGGTCCGGGACCTCGCCGTCGAAGCGCTCGACCAGTGCCTGGCTCAGCCCGAGCACGGAGTTGGTCTTGGCGCGGAAGAAGCCGGTCGGCTTGAGGATCTCCTCGACGTCGGCCCGGTCGGCACCGGCCAGGGCGACGGCGTCGGGGTACTTCGCGAACAGCGTCGGCGTCACCTTGTTGACCATCTTGTCCGTGGTCTGCGCGGACAGGACCGTGGCGACGAGCAGCTCGAAGGCGTTGGTGAAGTCGAGCTCGCAGTGCGCGTCGGGGTGGATGACCGCCAGCTCCCGCGCCATGCGCCGGGCCCGCCGGGTCCGCGCCAGCGGCGACTCGTCCGGGTCGTACGGCGACGCCCCGGTGAGCGCGACCCGTGTGGGACGACGGGCCCGCACGGGACGGGCGTACGCGGCTGCCTGGGACACGCGGTCGAGCGTATGCGCACACTCCGACGTCGTCCGGTCGTGCCATCATCGTGGGCGGTCCGTGAGTTCACAGGGAGGGAGAGGAGCGCGGTGGTCTCGCTCAGCGTCATCCTCTTCCCGCCGCTCCTCATCGCGTTCCTGCTGGTGATGGAGCGGGTCGAGGAGCCGCTGCGCCGGCCGGCCTCGCCGCGCGAGGTCACCGAGTTCCTCGACACGGCGACCGCCGGCGAGGTCGACACGCTGGCCCGCTCGGGCATCCGGCGGGCGCTGTTCCGCTGGCGCCGGCGCCGCGGGAAGCGCAGCGCGACGGCGAACCCACCACTCGTCTGAGCCCGCCGCGCAGCGCAGGTGTGGCCGACCCCACTCGCTCGGAGGAGGGACGCGGGGGCCCACCGAACGGGTGACCGAAGGCACAGCCGCCTAGACTCCCTGCGGACACGGACGCCGTAGCTCATCAGCACTCATCGGAGCGTCCGTCGAACAGCTGTGGGAGGACGTGTAGTGGACGAGGTGCTGGCCCAGTCCGGGCTCTTCCAGGGGCTCTCGGACGAGGCGGTGGAGCCGGTCCTCAGCCGTCTGGAGACGAGCACGCTGCCTCGCGGCCGCGTCGTCTTCAACGAGGGCGAGCCCGGCGACAGCCTCTACATCGTCCTGAGCGGCAAGATCAAGCTGTCCCGCCGCGCCCCCGACGGCCGCGAGAACGTGCTCGCCGTCATGGGCCCCTCCGACCAGTTCGGCGAGCTGTCGGTCTTCGACCCCGGTCCGCGCACCGCGACCGCCACCGCCGTGACCGACGTCAAGCTGGCCCGCATGCCGCAGTCGGTGCTCCGCCTGTGGATCGAGGCGCACCCCGAGATCGGCGAGCAACTGCTGCGGGTCCTCGCCCGCCGCCTGCGCCGCACCAACGACTCGGTCGCCGACCTGATCTTCACCGACGTCCCAGGCCGCGTCGCCAAGGCCTTGCTGCAGATGGCCGACCGCTTCGGCAACCGGGAGAGCGAGGGACTGCGGGTCAAGCACGACCTGACCCAGGAGGAGCTGGCCCAGCTCGTCGGCGCCTCCCGCGAGACGGTGAACAAGGCGCTGGCCGACTTCGTCCACCGCGGCTGGATCCAGCTGCAGGGCAAGTCGGTCGTCGTCCTCGACGAGGACCGCCTCCGCCGCCGAGCCCGCTGACCCCCTCCGCGATGATCAGGTTCCCTGATCGTCGCGCCTCCTCCCTCAGCGCCGACGGTGCGGGAGGACGCCGGACGGTGAGGGAGGACGCCGGTGCTACGCCGGCAGCGGGACCACCATGCGGATGCGGGTGCCGTCGGGCAGCACCGCCCACCGGCCTTCGGGGGTCTCCTCGAACCTCGGGCTGATCGGGTGCAGCGGCTCGGGCGGTGATCCGGCCAGCGCCGCCGCGACGTCGGGGAACGTCGCCAGCTGACCCAGGGTGTGGCTGGTCGGCGGCAGCATCGGGCGCGCGCCGGCCGTCAGCTCGGCCAGCGCGGCGGCCGGCGTCAGCCAGGTCGCCTCGTCGGCCTCCCCGGACACGTGCCGCGCCTCCTGCCCGACCGGCAGCGCCGCGACGAAGAACTTGGTGTCGTAGCGGCGGGGCTCGACCGGCGGGGTGATCCAGTGCGCGAACGGGCGGAGCAGGTCGGAGCGGACGGCCAGCCCGCGACCGGCCAGCAGCTCGGCGAGCGACAGCTCCCGCGCGAGCAGCGCCTGCCGCTGCTCCTCCCAGTCGTCCCCGGACACGTCGGGAACCACGCTGCCGCCGTCCGGATCGCCGGCGAGCAGGACACCCGCCTCCTCGAACGTCTCGCGCACCGCGGCGCACACCAGCTCGCGGGCGGTCCGCTCGTCGCAGCCGAAGGCGGCGGCCCAGCGGTCCGGGGAGGGCCCTGCCCAGGCGATCTCGGTGTCGCCGTCCCGCGGGTCGACGCCACCTCCGGGGTAGGCGGTCATCCCGCCCGCGAAGGGCATTCCCCTGGTGCGGCGCAGCAGGTAGACCTCGAGCCCGTCGACGCCGTCCCGCAGGACGAGCACGGTCGCCGCCTGGCGCGGCTCCGTCCCGCCGGCGGCGCTCACTTCAGTTCGACGGTGAGCTCGATCTCGACGGGGGCGCCCATCGGCAGCTCGGCGACGCCGACGGCGCTGCGGGCGTGCTGCCCCAGGTCACCGAAGATCTTGCCGAGCAGCTCGCTGGCGCCGTTGACCACGCGCGGCTGTCCGGTGAATCCCTCGGCGCTGGCCACGTAGCCGACGACGCGCACGATCCGCGCCACGTTGTCCAGGTCCACGAGGTCGTCGATCGCGGCCAGCGCGTTGAGCGCGCACACCTTCGCGTCGGCCGCGGCGGCCTCCGGATCGACGGAGCCACCCACCTTGCCCGTGCGGCGCAGGCCGCCGTCGACGAAGGGCAGCTGGCCGGAGGTGAACACCAGCGAGCCGGAACGGACGGCGGGCACGTAGGCGGCCACCGGAGTGGCGACGGGGGGCAGGCGGACGCCGAGCTCGGCGAGCCGGGCGTGCCAGCCCTGGGACGGCGCAGCGGTCATGACGCGGGGCGCTTGAGGTAGGCGACCAGCTGGTCACCGCCTCCGGGGCCCTGGAGGACGGTCACCAGCTCCCACCCGTCGACGCCCCAGGAGTCGAGGATCGCCTTGGTGTTGTGGATCAGCAGCGGGATCGTGGCGTACTCCCACTTGCGGCGGGCCGGTTCGCTCATGCCGAGGACGCTAGCGCAGCCCCGACACGCTGCTCCTACGCTGGTGCGGGTGAGCCCCGACCCGTCCTCCGTGCGCCTGCATGTCGTCACCGGCAAGGGCGGGACCGGCAAGACCACGGTCGCGGCCGCACTGGCCCTCGCCCTGGCCGCCGACGGCGGTCAGGTGCTGCTGGTCGAGACGGAGGGGCGCCAGGGCATCGCCCAGCTCTTCGACACCCCGCCGCTGCCCTACGAGGAGCGGCGGGTCGCGGTCGTCCGGGGCGGCGGCGTGGTGAAGGCCCTCGCGATCGACGTCGAGGAGGCGCTGCTCGACTACCTCGACATGTTCTACAACCTGCGCCGGGCCGGCCGGGCGCTGCGCAGGATGGGGGCCATCGACTTCGCCACGGCGATCGCGCCGGGGCTCCGCGACGTGCTCATCACCGGCAAGATCAAGGAGGCGGTGACCCGGAGGCGCGACGGCCGCCAGGTCTACGACGCCGTGGTCGTCGACGCTCCTCCGACCGGCCGGATCACCCGCTTCCTCGGCGTCACCGCCGAGATGGCGCAGCTGGCCCGCTCCGGCCCCATCAAGACGCAGAGCGACGGCGTCATGGCCGTGCTGCGCTCGCCGCAGACCGCCGTGCACCTGGTCACGCTGCTCGAGGACATGCCGGTGCAGGAGACCGCCGATGCCATCGCCGAGCTCACCGAGGCGAAACTGCCGGTGGGGTCGGTGGTCGTGAACATGGCCGCCGACCCGATCCTGCCGGTCGACGGCCTGGAGCTGGCCGTCGAGGGCACGCTGTCCGGCGCCGACCTGATGCGGGGACTGGAATCCGCGCACCTGCCCGGCGGCGAGGAGCTGGCCGACGCGCTGGCCGCCCAGGCGGTCGAGCACGCCCAGCGCTGGGCCGCCCAGGACGAGCTGCGCGACGAGGTCGAGGCCCTCGGCCGGCCGGTCGTCGAGCTGCCGCTGCTGCCCGGCCCGATGGACGTCGGCTCGTTGTTCGAGCTGGCCGGCCGGCTCGAGGAGCACCTGCGCACCGAGGTCGCCGCGTGAGCGAGCTCGCGAGCCCGGGCCGCCCCGCTCCCCGGCCGACCCGGCCCGGCCCGCTCGCGCCGTCGCTGGACCTGGCGTCGCTCATCGCCGACCGGAACACCCGGATCATCGTCTGCTGCGGCGCCGGGGGCGTGGGCAAGACGACGACGTCGGCCGCGCTGGCGCTCGCCGCGGCCGAGGCCGGGCGCACGGTCGTCGTCCTCACCATCGACCCGGCCCGCCGGCTGGCCCAGTCCCTCGGCCTGGAGGAGCTCGACAACGAGCCCCGACGGGTGGCGGCACCGGGGGCGGACGGCGAACTGCACGCGATGATGCTGGACATGAAGCGCACGTTCGACGACATCGTCGTGGCGCACTCGACGCCCGAGCGGGCGCAGCAGATCCTCGAGAACCCCTTCTACCAGTCCCTGTCCTCGTCCTTCGCCGGGACGCAGGAGTACATGGCGATGGAGAAGCTGGGGCAGCTGCGGGCCAGCGACCAGTGGGACCTCATCATCGTCGACACCCCACCGTCCCGGTCCGCGCTGGACTTCCTGGACGCGCCGAACCGGATGAGCCGGTTCCTCGACGGCACGATGATCCGGCTGCTGATGGCGCCCAGCCGGACGGGGCTGAAGATCGCCAGCGCCGGCTTCATGTTCTTCAGCCGGATCATCTCGAAGATCCTGGGCGGACAGCTGCTGCGCGACATCTCCGCGTTCGTCGCCGCGCTGGACACCATGTTCGGCGGTTTCCGGGAGCGGGCGACGGCCACCTACGAACTGCTGCGGCGGCCGGGCACCTGGTTCGTCGTCGTGGCCACGCCGGAGCCGGACGCGTTGCGCGAGGCCTCCTACTTCGTGGACCGGCTCTCGGCCGAGGGCATGCCCCTGGCCGGGCTGGTGCTGAACCGGACCCATCCCCCGGCGACCACGCTGCTCTCCTCGACGCGGGCCGAGGGTGCCGCCGAGCGGGTGCTCGAGGCCGAGGGCGAGGGCGGGGAGCTGGCCGCCGCAGCGCTGCGGGTGCACGCCGAGCGCATGGCCCAGGCGGCGCGGGAGCAGCACCTGGCCGACCGGTTCACCAGCGCCCACCCGGAGGTCGCCGTCCGCACGGTGCCGGCGGCAGCAGGTGACGTGCACGACCTCGACGGGCTGCGCGGCATGGCGGAGGAGCTGACCGGTCCGGAGGAGGACACGCCGACCGGCACGCCGCGTGCACGGGTGCTGCCAGCGCGTCGTCCCTGAGCCCGCCGGACCGTCGTCCGCGGCACGTACCCTGAGCTGCGATGTCGGAGAACGCTGCCTTCCGGACCCGCACCCTCGCCAAGCTCGCCGCGACGATCGTCGTCGCGGGCGCGCTGCTGGCCGGCCTCCTGCTGCCCTGGGTGGGCGGCACCGGGCTGGTGGCGCGCAACTCGGCGTCGCTGCTGGACGCCCTGCCGGTCGAGCTGACCGACAAGACACCGGCCGGCAACAGCCGGGTGCTGGCGGCCGACGGCTCGCTGATCACCTACATCTACTCGAACAACCGCACGCCGGTCGCCTCCGAC
Source organism: Blastococcus sp. PRF04-17 (assembly GCF_023016265.1). Taxonomy (GTDB): domain Bacteria; phylum Actinomycetota; class Actinomycetes; order Mycobacteriales; family Geodermatophilaceae; genus Blastococcus_B. Next base: position 2,720,016 of record NZ_CP095412.1, read on the forward strand.
CAGATCTCCGAGATCATGAAGCAGGCGCTGGTCGACATCGAGGACTCGCGCTTCTACGACCACAACGGGCTCGACGTCCAGGGCACGCTGCGCGCGCTGGCCCGCAACGTCGCCGCCGGCGAGGTGCAGGAGGGTGGCTCCACCCTCACCCAGCAGCTGGTCAAGCAGACCCTGCTGCAGACCGCCGCCACCCCGGAGGAGCGGCTCGCGGCGAACGAGGAGACGGTCGGCCGCAAGCTGCGCGAGGCCCGGCTGGCCCTCGCCCTCGAGGACACCTACTCCAAGGACGAGATCCTCACCCGGTACCTCAACATCGTGTACTTCGGGAACGGCGCCTACGGCATCCAGGCCGCGGCCCAGAAGTACTTCAGCGTCAACGCCGCCGACCTGACGCTGCCGCAGGCGGCCATGCTCGCCGGCCTCGTCCAGAGCCCGACCAACGACGACCCCCTGGCCAACCCCGAGAACGCGGTGATCCGCCGCGACCAGGTGCTGCTCCGGATGCACTCGCTCGGGCACATCACCGACGAGGAGCTCGCGGCGATCAAGGGCCAGCCGGTGGCCGTCGCCCAGGGGCAGAACCCGCCCAACGGCTGCCTCAACGCGGCGATCGGTGGGTTCTTCTGCGCCTACGCCCTGCAGTACCTGAGCGGCCTGGGGCTGTCGCAGCAGCAGCTCGACGACGGCGGCTACACCATCCAGACGACCCTGCGCCCCGACATGCAGGCCGCGGGTGACCAGGCGGTCCTGAACACCCTGCCGATGGGCGACCGGCTGGCCGCCACGTACACGGCGCTGCAGCCGGGCACCGGGCACCTCCTGGCGATGAGCGTCAACCGCCGGTACGGCTGCGACGCCCCGGACTGCGAGTCCGTCGTCCTGAACACGGTGGCCAGCAAGGGCGCCGGCTCGACCTACAAGGTCTTCACCGCCGCCGCGGCGCTCGAGGCGGGCATCGGCGCCGGGACGACGATCAGCACGCCGGGCAACACGTACACGTCGCGGGTGTACCGGGGCCCCTCCTGCGGCGGCGACCGCAACAGCCGCAGCGGCAGCGGCATGTACTGCGTCCGCAACGCCGGCAACTACCCCTCGACCCTCGACATGGTCGGCGCGCTGGTCCGCTCGTCCAACACCTACTTCCTCGCGCTGGAGGACCGGCTCGGCAGCGTCGAGGGCCCGGTCCGGATGGCCGAGCGCATGGGCATGCGGTTCGACGGCCCCAACCAGACGCCGGCGGACCAGATCATCGCCGAGAACCGGGGATCGTTCACCCTCGGTGCGGAGGCGACCAGCCCGCTCGACCTGGCCACCGCCTACGCCACGCTCGGCGCGCAGGGCACCCGGTGCACGCCGATCCCGGTGGTGGGGGTGGTCGACCGCGCGGGCAAGCCGCTGCTCAAGGAGGACGGGCAGCCGCTCGTGCCGGAGAGCAGCTGCACGCCGGACGCCGTGCCGCAGCCCATCGCGAACACGCTGAGCCAGATCCTGGTCGGCGACACCGCGACCGCGGCCGGTACCGGCACGCGGGCGGCGATCCCCGGCCACGACATCGCCGGCAAGACGGGCACCTCGCAGGGCCGCGACTCCGTGGCCTTCGTGGGCTACACGCCCCAGTACGCCGCCAGCGTGATGGTGTTCAACCCGAAGGAGCAGCAGGACGTCGGCGGCTACGGCGGCAACATGCCGGCGACGATCTGGCGCGAGGCGATGGAGCCCATCCTCGCCAACCAGCCCAAGGCGCCCTTCCCGCCGGCGGACCAGGGTCTGCTCACCGGTGGCCGGCCGGCTCCGCGGCCGGAGCCTCGGGAGCCCGCGGACGGCGGCGACCGCAGTGAGGACGGCGGCGACGGCGGCGACAACGGCGGCGAGGGCCGCCGCGAGGGTGGCGACGGCGGGAACGGCGGCGAGGACGGCGAAGACGCGGGCGGCTGAGCGCCGTCCCGCAGGGTGGCGCTCAGCCCAGCTGGCGGCGGACCTCCGCGGCCACGCGTGAGCCCTCGGCCCGCCCGGCCACCACGCCGTTCGCGGCGCCCATGACCCTGCCCATGTCCTTCATGCCCGAGGCCCCGGTGCGGGTGATGACGTCGGCCACGATGGCCGCCAGATCGGCGTCGTCGAGCTGCGCGGGCAGGTAGTCGGCGAGCACCTCGCCCTCGGCCTGCTCGCGCTGCGCCTGCTCGGTGCGGCCGGCACCGGCGAAGGCCTCGGCGGCCTCACGGCGCTTCTTCGCCTCCCGCCGCAGCACGGCCATGACCTCGTCGTCGCTGAGCTCGCGTGCCTCCTTGCCGGACACCTCCTCGGCGCTGACCGCGGTGAGCACCATGCGGAGGGTCGCCGTCCGCAGCTCGTCGCGGGCCTTCATGGCGCTGGTCAGGTCGTCGCGCAGGCGGTTCTTGAGGTCGGCCACGGCTCCAGCCTGGCACGGCGCGGGAAGGCCGCGCGCACGTAGGCTCTGCGATCATGCGCTGGTACACCGCCGTCCCCGCTGCCGTCGCCGCGACCGGCGCGACGGTGACCGCCTACGCGAGCCTCTACGAGCGCACCCGGTGGACGCTGCGCCGGTTCGACGTCCCGGTGCTGGCCCCCGGCTCGGATCCGCTCACGATCCTGCAGATCTCCGACCTGCACATGACCGCGGGGCAGAAGTCGAAGCAGGAATGGGTCGCCGAGCTCGCGGCCCTCGAGCCGGACCTGGTGATCAACACCGGCGACAACCTGGCCGGCTTCGACGCGGTGCCGGGCACGCTGGCGGCGCTCGACCCGCTGATGGACCGGCCCGGCGCGTTCGTCCTGGCCAGCAACGACTACTACGCCCCGCGGCCGAAGAACCCGCTCAAGTACTTCTGGCCCGACCACAAGCGGGTGCACGGCGACGAGCTGCCCTGGCGCGACCTGCGCGACGGCATGCTCGCCCGCGGCTGGCTGGACCTCACCAACGGGAAGGGCGAGCTGACCGTCGGCGGACGGCGGATCGCACTGGCCGGCGTCGACGACTCGCACCTCAAGCGGGACCGGTACGAGGAGGTCGCCGGCCCGGCCGACCCGGCCGCCGACCTCCGGCTCGGGCTCGCCCACTCCCCCGAGCCCCGGGTCCTGGACCGGTTCGCCGCCGACGGCTACGACCTGCTGCTCTGCGGGCACACGCACGGCGGGCAGCTGCGGGTGCCGTTCTACGGGGCGCTGGTGACCAACTGCGGCATCGACCGGGACCGCGTCAGGTGGCTGCATCGGTGGGCCCCGCCGACCGACGAGCACCCGGCGGGCACCTGGCTGCACATCTCCGCGGGGCTGGGCACCAGCCCCTACGCCCCGGTACGGTTCGCCTGCCCGCCGGAGGCGACGCTGCTGACCCTCACCGCGCGGAACGTCTGAGCCCGCCGCCGGGAGGCCTGCGCGCGGGCGTTAGACTCGACCGGCACCGCGGGGTGTGGCGCAGCTTGGTAGCGCGCGTCGTTCGGGACGACGAGGCCGCAGGTTCAAATCCTGTCACCCCGACCCACTGCTCAGGGGCCGCCGATGGCGGCCCCTGAGTCGTTCTCCGGCTCCGGAACCTCGCCTGGGAGGATGTGCCGGTGACTGCCGAAGCCGCCGCTGTCCCCGCCCTGTCGCCCGAGGTCACCGCACGCTGGCAGGCCCGCTTCCGTGCCCCGCGGGTGTCGCTGCCGGACTGGGCCCTCGACGCGCCGCACCGCAACCTGTACTCCTCCGACGTCAGCGGCGTCGTCGAGCAGTACGCCTGGGACCGCGAGACCGGCGAGCACCGCAAGGTCACCGACCGCCCCAACGGCACGCTGATGGGCACGCTGAGCCCGGACGGCGAGACCATCTGGTGGTTCGCCGACTCCGACGGCGACGAGTTCGGCGTGTGGCGGACCCAGCCGTTCGGCGGCGGCGAGGACACCGACGCCGTCCCGGAGGTCGAGGCGGCCTACCCGGCCGGCCTCGAGGTCGGCCGGACGCTGGTGGCGATCGGCCGCTCGACCGACGACGGCAGCGAACTGTGGCTGGCCCCCACCGGCGGGCAGCCCCGGGTGGTCTACCGGCACGCCGACCCGGCGTCGGTCGACGCGCTGACCCGCGACGACGAGCTGCTGGTCATCTCGCACTCCGAGCACGGCGACCCGCGGTACCCGGCGCTGCGCGTGCTCCGCACCGCTGACGACTCGGTCGTCGCCGAGAAGTGGGACGGCGAGGGCCGCGGCCTGCACGCGCTCGAGTTCGGTCCGCTGCCCGACGACCGCCGGCTGCTCGTCGGGCACGAGCGGCGCGGCCGCGAGGAGCTGCTGATCTGGGACGTCGCAGCCGACACCGAGACCGAGCTCGTGCTGGACCTGCCCGGCGACGTGACCGCCGGCTGGTACCCCGACGGCTCGGCGCTGCTGGTCGGCCACGACCACGCCGCACGGAGCGAGATCTACCGCTACGACCTCGCCAGCGGTCGGCTGGAGAAGCTCGACACCCCGCCGGGCGTCGTCCGCGGCGCGACCGCCCGGCCGGACGGCACGGTGGAGCTGGCCTGGTCGTCGTCGGCCCTGCCTCCGGTGATCCGCCGCGCGGACGGCCCCGTCGTCCTGTCGGTGACCGACGAGGAGCCGCCGGCCGCCTACCCGGTCGAGGACCGGTGGGTGCCCGGCCCCGGCGGCGACGTGCACGCCCTGCTCGTGCGGCCGGAGGGGCCGGCGCCCTATGCGACGGCGTTCCTGGTGCACGGCGGCCCCGAGGCGGCCGACGACGACTCCTACCGCGCCCGCCGGGCGGCGTACGTCGACGCCGGGTACGCGGTCGTGCACGTGAACTACCGCGGCTCCACCGGCTACGGCAGCAGCTGGCGTGACGCGCTCACCGGGCGCCCGGGACTGACCGAGCTCGAGGACATCGGCGCGGTGTACGACGCGCTGGTCGCCGAGGGGGTCGTCGACCCGCAGCGGGCGCTGATCAGCGGCGGCTCGTGGGGCGGTTTTCTCACCCTGCTGGGCCTGGGCACCCAGCCGGAGCGCTGGGCGGCCGGGATCGCCGAGGTGCCGGTCGCGGACTATCTCGCCGCCTACGAGGACGAGATGGAGGGCCTGCGGGCCTACGACCGGGCGTTGTTCGGCGGTTCACCGGAGGAGGTGCACGACGTCTACGTGCGCTCCTCCCCCATCACCTACGTGGATGCCGTCGCCGCGCCGGTGCTCGTCGTCGCCGGCGCCAACGACCCCCGCTGCCCGATCCGGCAGATCGACAACTACCTCGCCGAGCTCGCGAAGCAGGGCAAGGAGCACGAGGTGTACCGGTTCGACGCCGGCCACGGCTCGCTGGTCATCGAGGAGACCATCCGCCAGGTCGAGGTGGCACTGGCCTTCGCGCTCAGGCACGTCCAGCCGTAGGAGCCGAAACCGCGGTTCTGGCTCCTCCGGTGAGGGGCCGGAACCGCGGTTTCGGTCTGGTCGACCGGCCGGACCGTGGCCGCTCTGGTCGCCGCGGCGGGCCTGTGGCTGGCGGCACTCGCGTCGGTCTAGGTCCGCCGCCGTCCCGCCACCGCCGGCCGACGCGGGGTCACGAGCGCCAGCCGGGCGTTGCGCCGTCGTCGCAGGACGGCTCGTCGCCAGGTCTCCCGCCCTCCGTTCGGATCGTCGGGCGCGTAGGCCGACCAGGAGAAGACGTCGTCGGGCGCCTCGGCGTCGTCCTCCGTGCGCGCCCGCACCCGTCCGAGCACCCGCTCGCCCACCGCGTCGTCCAGCAAGGCCGACAGGTCCTCGGGGTCCCGTCCCTCAGCGGCCAGCGCCTCGGTCACCCGGTCGTACAGCCGGGGACCGAAGGCGGCGTCCGCCGCATCGGTGATCAAGGCGTGCGCGGCGTCCACGGGGACGTCGCGTTCCAGCGCCAGGTTGACCTCGGCCCACGCGCGCAGCGTGTGAAGGTCCGGCCCGGGCAGGATCACCTCAGCGGCGCGAGGCGGCGATCAGCTCCGCGATCTGCACGGTGTTGAGCGCGGCGCCCTTGCGCAGGTTGTCGTTGCTCACGAACAGCACCAGCCCGCGCCCGCCGTCCACGCCCTGGTCCTGCCGGATGCGCCCGACGTAGGACGGGTCGCGTCCCGCGGCCTGCAGGGGCGTGGGGACGTCGGAGAGCTCCACCCCCGGCGCGTTCGACAGCAGCTCGGTGGCCCGCGCTACGGACAGCTCACGCTGGAATTCCAGGTTCAGCGACAGCGAGTGCCCGGTGAAGACCGGCACGCGCACGCAGGTGCCCGAGACCCGCAGGTCGGGGATGCCCAGGATCTTGCGGCTCTCGTTGCGGAGCTTCTGCTCCTCGTCGGTCTCGAACGAGCCGTCGTCGACCACCGAGCCGGCCATCGGCAGCACGTTGAAGGCGATCGGCGCCACGTACTTGACGGGGTCGGGGAAGGGCACGGCCGAGCCGTCGTGGGCCAGCTCGGGAGCCTTGTCGACGACCGCGCGCACCTGCCCGTCGAGCTCCTCGACACCGGCGACACCGCTGCCCGAGACCGCCTGGTACGTGCTGGCGACGATGCGGACCAGCTGCGCCTCGTCGTGCAGCGGCTTGAGCACCGGCATCGCGGCCATCGTCGTGCAGTTCGGGTTGGCGATGATGCCCTTGCGGATCTCGCCCAGTGCCTGCGGGTTGACCTCGCTGACGATCAGGGGGACGTCGGGGTCGCGCCGGTAGGCCGACGAGTTGTCGATGACCGTCACCCCGGCCTCGGCGAAGCGTGGCGCCTGGGCCTTCGAGGTGGTCGCGCCCGCCGAGAAGATCGCGATGTCCAGGCCGGTCGGGTCGGCGGTCGAGGCGTCCTCGACGGTGATCTGCGCACCGCCCCACGGCAGCGTGCTGCCGGCCGACCGGGCGGAGGCGAACAGCCGCAGCTCGGCGAGCGGGAACCGGCGCTCGGCCAGGATCTCGCGGACCACCCGACCGACCTGGCCGGTGGCGCCGACGATGCCGACCCGCAGGCCGTCACTGGTGAAGGGGCTGCTCATCGTCCGGTACCTCCGTAGACGACCGCCTCGGCGTCCTCCGAGCCGAGGTCGAACGCGTCGTGCACCGCCCGGACGGCGATGTCGACGTCGGTGTCGCGGCACACCACGGAGATGCGGATCTCCGAGGTGCTGATCAGCTCCAGGTTGACGCCGGCGTCGGCCAGCGCACCGAAGAAGCGGGCGGACACGCCGGGGTGCGAGCGCATGCCCGCGCCGACCAGGGACACCTTGCCGATGTGCTGGTCGAAGTCGACGTGGGTGAACCCGACGGTGTGCTTGACCTTCTCCAGCGCCGCGAGCGCGGCCGGACCGTCGCTCTTGGGCAGGGTGAAGGAGATGTCGGCGAGCTTGCTGGCGTCGGCGGACACGTTCTGCACGATCATGTCGATGTTGATCTCGGCGTCGGCGAGCACGCGGAAGATCTGCGCCGCCTCACCCGGCCGGTCCGGCACGCCGTAGACGGTGATCTTGCCTTCGGAGCGGTCGTGCGCGACGCCCGTGATGATCGCCTGTTCCACCGGGAGGTCCTCCATCGAGCCGGCCACGATCGTGCCGGGAAGGTGTGAGTAGGAGCTGCGGACGTGCACCGGGATGCCGTAGCGGCGGGCGTACTCGACGCACCGCAGCATCAGCACCTTGGCCCCGGACGCGGCGAGTTCGAGCATCTCCTCGTAGGTGATGGTGTCGAGGCGCTTGGCGTTCGGGACGATCCGCGGGTCGGCGGTGAACACGCCGTCCACGTCGGTGTAGATCTCGCAGACGTCGGCCCGCAGCGCGGCGGCGACGGCGACGGCCGTGGTGTCCGAGCCGCCGCGGCCGAGGGTGGTGATGTCCTTGGTGTCCTGGCTGACGCCCTGGAAACCGGCGACGATGACGATCGAGCCCTCGTTCAGCGCGTCGCGCAGCCGGCCCGGCGTGACGTCGATGATCCGCGCCTTGCCGTGGCTGGACGTGGTGATGACGCCGGCCTGCGAGCCGGTGAACGACCGCGCCTCGTAGCCGTGGGTGTTGATCGCGATGGCCAGCAGCGCCATCGAGATCCGCTCGCCGGCGGTGAGCAGCATGTCGAGCTCGCGGCCGGGCGGGTCGTCGGTGATCTGGCTGGCGAGGTCGAGCAGTTCGTCGGTGCTGTCCCCCATCGCGGAGACCACCACGACGACGTCGTCGCCGTTCTTCTTGGCGGTGACGATCCGTTCGGCGACGCGCTTCATGTGCGCTGCGGACGCGACGGAGGATCCGCCGTACTTCTGGACGACGAGGGCCACGGGTCCACAGGCTACCGACGTCGTCGACGGAGCCGGCGCTTGCGTCCGGGCGGCACGACCGATCTGATCGCCGGGTGGACGATCCGGCCCGGTGGCTGCTGACCGCTGAGGAGCGCGGCAACCCCGGCACGCCGCTGCCCGCCTGGACCGAGGGCAACCTGGTCCGGCCACTGGTTCACGGCGTGGCCTACTTCGATCGGCTGGTCGAGGTGGTCGAGCAGCTCGGCGAGGGCGACCGGCTGTGGTTCACCGACTGGCGGGGCGACCCGGACCAGAAGCTCCGGCCCGGCGGCCCGACCGTCGACGAACTGTTCAGCGCGGCCTCGCACCGCGGGGTCGACGTCCGCGGCCTGGTGTGGCGCTCGCACACCGACGCCCTGTCCTACAGCAAGCAGGAGAACCGGTCGCTGGACCGGGAGATCGAGGAGGACGGCGGAAAGGTCGTGCTCGACCAGCGGGTCCGCCGGGTCGGCAGTCACCACCAGAAGATCGTGGTCATCCGCTGCCCCGCGGACCCGTCCCGCGACGTGGCCTTCGCCGGGGGGATCGACCTGTGCCACAGCCGGCGCGACGACGGCGACCACGGCGGTGACCCGCAGGCGGTCAACATGGCGTCGGGGTACGGGCCCACGCCGCCGTGGCACGACGTGCAGGCCGAGATCCGTGGCCCGGCGGTCGCAGTGCTGGAGACGGCGTTCCGCGAGCGGTGGGACGACCCGACGAGCCCGGTGCAGGGCAATCCGATCGCCTACGTCGTCGACCGGTTCCGTCATGCCCGGCTGGACCCCTCCCCCTGCCGGAGGAGCTCCCGCCACCTCCCGCGGCCGGGCCGCACCTCGTCCAGACGCTGCGGACGTATCCGAAGATCCGGCCCCGCTACGACTTCGCCCCGGAGGGCGAGCGTTCCATCGCGCGCGGGTACTCGAAGGCGGTCCGGCGGGCACGGCGACTGATCTACCTGGAGGACCAGTACCTGTGGTCGGCGGAGGTGGCCCAGCTGTTCGCCGACGCCCTGACCGAGAACCCGGAGCTGCACCTGGTCGTCGTCGTCCCCCGCATCCCGGACCAGGAAGGTGCCTTCAACGCGACGCCGCAGTACGTCGGCCGGCGACAGGCCGTCGACCTGTGCGTCCGGGCCGGTGGCAAGGACCGCGTCCACGTGTTCGACGTCGAGAACCGGGCGGGGACGCCGGTCTACGTGCACTCCAAGGTCTGCATCGTCGACGACGTCTGGGCCAGCATCGGCAGCGACAACTTCAACCGCCGTTCCTGGACCCACGACAGCGAGCTGTCCACCGCCGTCCTCGACAGCACGCACGACCCCCGGGAGCCGCACGACCCGGCAGGGACCGGCGACTGCGCGCGCACCTTCGCGCGAGACCTGCGGCTGGCCCTCGCCCGCGAGCACCTCGACCTGGCGCCGGACGGCAGCCAGGACGACCTGCTGATCGACCCCGTGGCCTTCGTCGAGACGATCGAGTCGCGGGCGGCCGCCCTGGCCGAGTGGCATGCCGGCGGCCGGCGCGGGGAGCGGCCCCCGGGCCGGCTCCGGCCGCACCGACCGGAGAAGCTCTCGCGCCTCACCCGGCTGTGGGCCACCCCGGTCTACCGGCTGCTCGTCGACCCGGATGGCCGTCCGCTGCGGCTACGTCTGCAGCGACGCTTCTGACCGGAGCGAACCGGCGGGCGCAGAACCGCAGCCGGAAGGGGTCGAGCGTGCCCGGCAGCGGGCGCGACCGCGCCAGCCCACCGCGCACGAGCTCCCAGTCGTGCTGCTCGACCAGCCGGCCCAGCAGGACGCTGGCGGTGAGGAGCACGAGGTTGCGGCCCGGGCACATGCCCGGCCCCGCACTGAAGGGCACGAGCGGCCAGTCGTCGGCGGTGCGCTCGCGCAGCCACAGCTCCGGGGCGAACCGGTGCGCCTCGTCGAGCCGGGTGGCGTCCCGGTGGAAGAACGGCGCGAACACGAGCACCGACGCACCGGCCGGCAGCGTCCCGCTCTCCCACGTCGTCTCCTCGGTGGTGTCCCGCAGGATCGCCGGCGTGGTGGGCCACAGGCGCAGTGACTCCAGCAGCGCGGCCCGCGTGTACGGCAGGTCCGGCGACAGCGGCAGCTCGGCGCGGGCGCGGCGCAGGTCGCCCGGGTGCATGGCCAGCAGCGCCAGGGCGCGGTAGGCGGCCCACGACATCGCGTCGAAGGCGAACAGCCACTGCGGCATCTGCTGGTGCGGCACGGTGTCGGGGTGCGCGGGGGTGGACGCGACCAGGCCCGCCAGGCTGCCCGGTTCCCCGATCTCGACGTAGCGCGCCAGCCGCCCGAGGAAACGCTCCCGCACCCTGCGGGAGGTGGGAGCCAGGAGGCTGAAGTTGCCCCGGCGCCGCAGCCGGCGGAGGTCGTCGGTGAGCGCGTGGTCCTCCCGCGCGCCCTCCCCGAGGACGACGCGACGGACGACGCGCCACCAGGCGGCCCCGAAGGCGTCCCAGTCCAGCCGGCCGGTGCGGTGCACGCCGGCGAGGAGCGCGTCGGCCTCCTCCTCGGCGACGGCGCCCACCGGCCCGGCCAGCCGGTGCACCGGACTGCCCGTGTCGAGCACCGCCTCGTTGAACGTCCGCCGGTGGGCCCGTTCCGCGGGGCTCGAGATGAGCAGCCCCTCGGGCTGGAAGTGGGCCAGCGCGGCCCGCTTCTCGCGGGTCGCGGCGGAGAACGGGCGCGGAGTGCCGTCGAGCACCCGGTGCACGTGGTCAGGACTCAGGACGACGGTCACCTGACGACCAGGGAGGCGGATGCGCACCGGCCCGGCCCCGTAGCGCTCGCGCAGGCCGGTCAGGTGCCGCACCGCTCGCGTGTCGGCGTCGATCCGCTCGGCCAGCGCCACCGCCCGGGGCGGCGGACGATGGCGCCCCGGACCGCGACCGGGAGCACCACCGTCGCCAGGGTCCGCACCGCATCCGGCAGGGACACCGCCGGCACCGGGGTCCGGGCAGGAGTCACAGCCGCGCCTTGTTCCTCGTGGGCGACGACAGGATCGCCCGGGCCGCGAGCCCCAGCAGCGCGAAGCCGACGACCATGAGCACGACCGCCCAGAGCGCCACCTCCAGCAGCGTGCCCAGGACACCACCGGCGAGCGCGAGCACCAGTATCAGCGCGATCCACACCATGGGATACCTCCTCGGAACGAGAGCGGGACGCCCCCAGGAGTGCGCGGCGGGGCCCCGGGCCACCCGGTCGGCAGCCGGGCGAGTTCGCGATCGCTCCCTTGCCGGGATCCGGCAATCCACCTCCCGACGGCGCCGCGGTGACCGCTGCGGTCGCGGGTGCGTGTCCGGCAGGTGCGCCCCTCGCGTGCGGGCCCCGGGCACGGCGGCCCCGATCAGCGCGGGCGGTCGGCGGGGACGGCGACGGGTGCGGCGAGCAGCACCGGGACCGGTGAGCGCGTGCTCAACTGCTCGGCCACGCTGCCCAGGAGCGCCCGGGAGAGCCCCCTGCCTCGCCGGCCCGCGACCACCAGGTCCACCTCGTCGGCCTCGATCCGTTCGAGCAGTGCCTGCGCCGGCTGCCCGGAGACCACCTCGGTGTCGATCCGCGCCCCGCTCCCGGCCAGCCGGTCGGCGCCGCGGCGCAGCAGTTCGCGGACGCGCGCCAACTGCTCGCCGTCGCACCCGTCGGCGTCCACGACGGTGACGAGGACGATCCGGTCGGCCGGTTCCCCGACGAACCGCTCGGCGTCGCGCAGCGCCTGCTCGGACTCCGGTGAGCCGTCCACGGCGACGAGCACGCAGGGGCCGCTCCCCCTCGGGCGGCCGCCCCCGCCGACGCGGCCGACCGGGCATCGACCTGCTGCTCCACGAGCGCGCCGTGCCGGCGCGCCCGCTCCCAGGCGATCGGCACGAACAACGGCCCGAGGACGGCGCCGAGCAGGTACCACACGCCCTGCCGGTGTCCCCGCCGGTGCAGCAGCACCAGCACGCCGACCATGCCGATGCCCGCCCAGAGCACCACAGCCAGGACCCACCAGACCCACGACACGACGGTTGCCTCCTTGTGCTCGACAGTCCTCCAGGCTTCCTCGCCGGTTCCCGGCGCGGCAACCGGTCGATCCCGGCAACAGTGGTGGCGATCCGATTTCCCTGCCCCGGCAATCGGCTTCTCCGGGAGGACGCTGCTACCGTGGGTCCGTGCGCGGCAGCCTCCTGCTTACCCGCCGCGGCGAGGCCCTCTCCTAGGTCGGCCCCCTCGCCGCGGTGACCTGCCGTGACGCTGCCTTCCTCCGCGGAGTGCGTACCCGGCGCCTGCTGACCGCCCCACCGGAGCTGGACCCCAGCCCGCGCCAGAGGAGCCGAACCCCCGTGAGCCCCGAACACCCCCACGTACGCAATCCGCAGCAGCCCTCGCGGATGCCGATCCATCGCTACGCGCCGTTCACCCCGATCGTCCTGGCCGACCGCACCTGGCCGGACACGGTCACCACGAAGGCCCCGCGCTGGTGCGCCGTCGACCTCCGCGACGGCAACCAGGCGCTGATCGACCCGATGACACCGGACCGCAAGCGGCGCATGTTCGAGCTGCTGGTCCGCATGGGCTACAAGGAGATCGAGGTCGGGTTCCCGGCGGCCAGCCAGACCGACTTCGACTTCGTCCGCCAGCTGATCGAGGACGACCTGGTCCCCGACGACGTCACCATCCAGGTGCTCACCCAGGCGCGCGACGAGCTGATCGAGCGCACCTACGAGTCCCTGCGCGGCGCCCGGCAGGCGATCGTCCACCTGTACAACTCGACGTCGACCCTGCAGCGCCGGGTCGTGTTCGGTCTGGACCGGGCCGGCATCGTCGACATCGCCGTCCACGGCGCGGAGATGGTGCGCAAGCTGGCCGAGCAGATGGTGGGCACCGAGATCCTCTTCGAGTACTCGCCCGAGTCCTTCACCGGCACCGAGCTCGACTTCGCCGTCGAGGTCTGCAACGCGGTCACCGACGTGTGGGAGCCCACGCCGGACCGGCCCACGATCATCAACCTGCCGGCGACCGTCGAGATGGCCGAGCCGACGGTCTACGCCGACCAGATCGAGTGGATGCACCGCAACCTCGGCCGGCGCGACGCCGTCGTCCTGAGCCTGCACCCGCACAACGACCGGGGTACCGCCGTGGCCGCCGCCGAGCTGGGCTACCGCGCCGGCGCCGACCGCATCGAGGGGTGCCTGTTCGGCAACGGCGAGCGCACCGGCAACGTCGACCTGGTCACCCTGGGCCTGAACCTGTTCAGCCAGGGCATCGACCCGCAGATCGACTTCTCCGACATCGACGAGATCCGCCGCACCGTCGAGTACTGCAACCAGCTGGGCGTGCACGAACGCCACCCCTACGGCGGCGACCTGGTCTACACCGCCTTCTCCGGCTCGCACCAGGACGCCATCAACAAGGGCTTCAAGGCGCTCGAGGCCGATGCGGTGGCCGCCGGCAAGCCGGTGGCGGACATGCCGTGGGCGGTCCCGTACCTGCCGATCGACCCCAAGGACGTCGGCCGCAGCTACGAGGCCGTCATCCGGGTGAACAGCCAGTCCGGCAAGGGCGGCGTCGCCTACATCATGAAGACCGAGAACCACCTGGACCTGCCCCGGCGGCTGCAGATCGAGTTCAGCGCCGTCATCCAGCGGCACACCGACGACGAGGGCGGCGAGGTCACCGCCGAGCAGATGTGGTCGGCGTTCAGCAGCGAGTACCTGCCCGACCCCGCCGCGCCGTGGGGGCGGTTCGCGCTGTCCGGTCACCGGCACCAGGCGCACGGCGAGCAGCTCGACGAGATGGTCGTCGAGCTGACCGACCACGGCGTGCCGGTCACCGTCGAGGGGCGGGGCAACGGCCCGATCGCCGCCTTCGTCGACGCACTGAGCACGCTCGGTGTGGACGTGCGCGTGCTCGACTACGCCGAGCACGCCATGTCGGCCGGGGGCGACGCCCGGGCCGCGGCCTACGTCGAGTGCGCCGTCGGCGACCGCGTGCTCTGGGGCGTGGGCATCGACCCGAACATCGTCAGCGCCTCGCTGCGCGCCGTCGTCTCGGCGGTCAACCGGGCACAGAGGTAGTAGAAGGACCCCTCCGCCCCCTACCCCTCGCACGCTCGGGGCTGGATCCTGCGGAGGGGCCGTCGGAGGACCGGACTCCCCGACGACGGAGGGACATGGGCGGCCCGGGATCGCGCGCGGTGGGACCACCGCCGGATCCCGGGCTGCTGTCGCTCTACGACCGCGCCCTCCCCGAGGTCTACGGCTACCTGCTCGCCCGGTGCGGCCGGCGGGCCCTCGCCGAGGACCTCACGGCCGAGACCTTCCTCGCCGCCGTCGCCGCCGCAGGGCCGGTCACCGTCCCTTGGCTGATCGGCACCGCCCGTCACAAGCTGGTCGACCACTGGCGGCGGCAGGAGCGCGAGCAGCGCAGCCTGCGCCTGGTCGAGGGGGACGGCGCCGTCGACGACCCCTGGGAGGTCCAGCTCGACGCGCTCCGGGCCCAGCAGGTCCTCGACGGGCTCTCCCCGCAGCACCGCGCCGCCCTCACGCTGCGCTACCTCGACGACCTCCCCGTCCCCCGGGTCGCCGCGCTCCTGGGCCGCACGATCCACGCCACCGAGGCGCTGCTCGTCCGCGCCCGCACCGCCTTCCGACGCGCGTACGTCACCACCGGGGGCAGCGATGACTGACCCGTTCACCCGGCTGCGGCGGCCCGTGGAACCCGTCGCACCCGATCCCGCCTTCGCCGCCGCGCTCCGCGAGCGGCTCCGCCGCGCGCTGCTGGAGCAGCAGTCCGCCGTCCCCCCGAGGAGTTCCGCCGTGTCCGCACTGACCCCCTACCTGGTCGTCCGCGACGCCCGGGCTGCCATGGCCTGGTACGCGGAGGTGTTCGGCGCCCGCACGGTCGGCGACCCCTACGTGGACGACGACGACCGCATCGGGCATGCCGAGCTCGACGTCGCCGGCGCGACGCTCTACCTGGCCGATCCGTATCCCGAGCTCGGGCTGACCGGCCCCGAGGACGGCCGGGTGGCGGTCACCCTGCACCTCGCGGTGCCGGACGTGGACGCCGCCGTCGCCCGGGCCGAGGCCGCCGGAGCCACCGTGGAACGGCCTCCGTCGGACGCGCCCTACGGCCGCACCGGCGTCGTGCTCGACCCGTACGGGCACCGCTGGATGCTCCAGCACCCGGCGCCCGCACCGTCGGCAGGGCCGCGCCCCGGCGACGCGGTCTACCTGACGCTGCAGGTGCCCGACGGCGCCCGCGCCCGCGACTTCTACGAGGCGGTGCTGGGCTGGTCGTCCACCCCCGGCCGCGTGCCCGACGGCTGGCAGGTCGAGGGCACCACCCCGATGATCGGGCTGCACGGGGGCGACCACCGGGACAAGGGTGTGGTCCCGATGTACGCCGTCGACGACATCGAGGTCGCCGTGGCCGCCGTCCGCACCGCCGGCGGGGAGGCCGGCGAGATCGAACGGCAGTCCTACGGCCTCTCGGCGCTGTGCCGGGACGACCAGGGCCTGCCGTTCTGGCTCGGTCAGCTGTCCTGAGCGTCTTCGCGCCGGCTCTCGGCGAGCGCCTGGGCGGGCCGCTCCGGTGGGGCGTCGGCCGGCTCGTCGCCGCGGTAGACGCTGTCCCGCATCTCGCCACCGGTGTGCAGCTCGTCGACCAGCAGCCGGTCGCGGCGCACGTGCCGCCGGCGGTAGGCCACCCGGCTGATCATGTGCGCGCTCACCGGGGCGGTCAGCATCTGGAAGGCCGCCACCAGCAGCAGCATCCAGGTCGCCGACCACCCCTGGAGCCGGATGGCGGCCCCCACCATGATGAGGAGGACACCCAGGACCTGCGGCTTGGTGCCGGCGTGCATCCGCGTCAGGACGTCGGGGAAGCGCACCAGGCCCAGCCCCGCCGTGAGGCAGAGGAACGCGCCCAGGAGCAGCAGGACGACGGCGATCACGTCGTCCGCGGTCTGGACGTCGTTCACCGTTCCCCCTCCGCCCGCGTCACGCGCTCCTCGGCGGCCTCCGGCAGACCGGCGTCCTGTCCGTCGCCGGCGGAGCGCAGCAGCATGCCACCGATGTAGCGGGCGACCGAGACCGACCCGACGAAGGCCAGCAGCGAGACGACCACCAGCACCGGGACGACGGTCGGATCCCGCTGCAGGCCGGCGTGGACGGCGAGACCTGCCGCGATGATCACCAGCAGGGTGTCGGTGGCCACCACGCGGTCCAGGAGCGAGGGCCCCCGTCCCAGGCGCACGAGGGCGAGCAGCGCCCCGGCGCCGAGCATCCCGTACGCGAGCCAGAAGACGACCGTCACGTCGGCCGCCCTTCCGCCGCCTCGTTCTCCAGCGCCGCATTCTCCGGCGGTGCGCTCTGCAGCGCGGCGACGTCGTCCGCGGAGCCGAAGGCGCGCACGACTCGGGCCTCCTGCGCCAGGACCGAGGCGCGCTGGCGTTCGACCTCGTCCTCGTCGTCCACGTGCAGCACGTGCAGGGCGATGGTGCGGCGCTCCCGGTCCAGGTCGATCACCATCGAGCCGGGCACGAGCGTGAGCGACTCCGCCAGGATCGTGAGGAGCAGGTCGGAGTCGGTCCGCAGCTGCACGCTGATGATGGCGCTGCGACCGATGCCGCGCGGCCGCACCGTCTGCCACGCCACGAGGGCCCCCGAGCGGACGAGGTCGAGGACGAAGTAGCCCGCGAACGCCACGAGGGCGACCGGCCGCACCCGGGCGCCGCCGACCACCGGCGGGAGCGGGAGCAGCAGCATCACGGCGAGCGCGACCACCAGACCGCCGAGCAGGTTGGCCCAGGACCAGGTCCCCCACAGCAGGTTCCAGACCAGGACCAGCCAGACGAGCAGCGGCAGCTGGTGCCGCAGCCGCGAACCGAAGCCGGGGGCGGTGGGCGCGTCGCCGGTCACGGCACGTCCTCCTCGCCGAAGACCGCCGTGATGTACGGGGTCCGGTCGCGGAGGTCGTCCGCCGCTCGGGCGGCGACCCCGTAGAGCGGACCGGCGAGCGCCGTCAGCCCGACCGTCACCACCACCATCGCGGCGGTGGAACCCACCATCACCCGGGGCAGCGGCCGCAGGGCCCGCTCCTGCGGATCACCCTCGCCCAGCCCGTCGGTGACCGGCGAGGTCGCCGTGGCCACGGCGGTGTGCCGCTCCCAGGCGGCTCGGCGCGCCTCGGCCCGGCTGCCGCCGATGCCGGCCCGCACCGCCTGCTCCGTCTCGTCCGCCTGCTCCGTCTCGTCCGCCTGCTCCTTCTCCCCCGCCGGCTCCTGCTCCTCCTCCGGCTCGGGCAGCGGCCCCGGCGCCAGGTCCGGGCCCGCGTCGGCGGCGGCGGCCTCGGCGGTGTCGTCGTCCGGCGACTGCGCCGGCAACCGCCAGAACGCACGGCTCCAGACCCGCGAGACGGCCAGCAGGGTGAGCAGGCTGGTCACGGCTCCGCCGGCGACGAGGACCAGCGGCAGCCAGCCACCGTCGGCGATGCCCGCCTCGAGCAGGCCCAGCTTGCCGATGAACCCCGAGAACGGCGGGATGCCCGCCAGGTTCATCGCGGGCACGAAGTACAGGATCGCCAGCAGCGGGGAGGCCGCCGCGAGACCGCCCAGCCGGTCCATCGCCGTCGATCCACCCTGCCGCTCCACCAGCCCGGCGACCAGGAACAGGGTCGTCTGGATGGCGATGTGGTGGACGACGTAGAAGATCGCCCCGGCCAGGCCGGCCGACGACGCCAGCGCGACCCCGAACACCATGTAGCCGATGTGGCTGACCAGCGTGAACGACAGGATGCGTCGGATGTCGGTCTGGGCGACCGCGCCGAGGATGCCGATGAGCATCGTGGCCAGCGCGGCCCACATGAGCACCTGGTCCAGCGCTCCGCCGGGGAAGAGCAGGGTCTGGGTCCGGATGATCGCGTACACGCCCACCTTGGTGAGCAGGCCGGCGAACACCGCCGTGACCGGGGCCGGGGCGGTCGGGTAGCTGTCGGGGAGCCAGGCGGACAGCGGGAAGACCGCGGCCTTGATGGCGAACGCGATCAGCAGCATCGACTGCAGCAGCAGCTGGGTGCCCTCGGGCAGCTCGGCCAGCCGGCCGGCGAGCTGGGCCATGTTGACCGTGCCCGTGGCGGCGTACACCAGCCCGATGGCCGCGAGGAACAGCAGCGAGCTCAGCAGGCTGACGACGATGTAGGTGATCCCCGCCCGGATGCGCGGCGCCGATCCGCCCAGCGTCAGCAGCACGTAGCTGGCGGTCAGGAGGATCTCGAAGCCCACGTAGAGGTTGAACAGATCGCCGGCCAGGAAGGCGTTCGCGACACCGGCGATCAGCACGAGGAACGTCGGGTGGAAGATCGAGATCGGCGTCTCCTCGTCACCGTCGGCCGCGCCCTGGCCCACCGCGAACACGAGCACCCCGAGCGCCACCGTCGCGGCCACCACCAGCATCAGGGCCGAGAGCCGGTCCACCACGAGGACGACGCCGAGGGGCACCGGCCACCCACCGACCGAGATCGCCGCCGCGCCGTCGGCGTCGGCGAGCAGCAGCAGCGCGATGGAGACGAGGAGGACCGCGCTCAGCACCAGGATGCTCAGCGTCCGCTGGACGCGCGGGTGCCGGCCGCCGACGAGGAGCGCCGCGGCCGCACCCAGCAGGGGCAGCAGCACCGGCAGCGGCGCGAGCACGCGGATCATCGGTCGCGCCGCTGGGTCGGGGGCAGGTCGACGTCGTCGGACGCGATGCCGGCGTAGTCGCGGGCGAGGCGCCGCTCCACGTCGAGGTCGGGGTGGCCGTCGAGGTGACCGGCCGGACGGTCCTCGGGCGCCAGCTCGTGGGGGTCGAGCTCGTCGGAGTCCATCGCCGACCGGCGGGCCACGCGCCGGTCCTCCTCGTCCACGCCGACCACCTCCTGGCGGACCAGCCGCCACGAGCGGTAGATCAGCGCCAGCAGGAAGGCCGCGATGCCGAACGTGATGACGATGGCGGTGAGGATCAGGGCCTGCGGCAGTGGATCGCTCATCTCCTCCGGCTCGGCGTACCCGAGGATCGGCGCGAGTCCCGTCGCACCGCCCGCGGAGAGCAGGAGCAGGTTGGTCGCGTTGCCCAGCAGCAGGAACCCGAGCAGCACCCGGGTGAGGCTCCGGTCGAGGAGGAGGTAGACCCCGGCCGCGTACAGCCCCCCGATGATCACCGGCAGGACGACGGTCGGCGTCATCGGATGATCACCTCTCCGGGGGCGGCGTCGATGGGGTCGTCCTCGTCGACCTGCCGGTCGAGCTCGGCGCCGAGACTGCGCAGGATGTCGAGCACCAGCCCGACCACGATCAGGTAGACGCCCATGTCGAAGAACAGGGAAGTGACGAGCTTGACGTCACCGAGGACCGGGAGCGTGGTCTCCAGGATCGCGGTCTGCAGCACGTCGGCACCCAGCAGCAGTCCACCGATCCCGGTCCCGCCCGCGAAGAGCAGTCCGACACCCAGCAGCAACCCCGGGTCCACCGGAGCGGCCTCGCCGAGCTCGTAGCGGCCACCGGCCAGGTAGCGCAGCACCAGCGCCAGGCCCGCCACCAGGCCCCCCGCGAAGCCGCCACCGGGCTCATTGTGGCCGCTGAAGAGCATGAACAGCGAGAAGACCAGGATCGTGTGGAACAGGATCCTGGTGATCACCTCGAGGATCACCGATCGCCGCTCCGGCGCCAGGGCGGCGGAGGCGGCCAGCCACTGGCCCCGGGGCGCGCGACGCGAGTTGCGTTCCTGCCGGGCCAGCTGCACGGGGTCGATGCGGTCCACCGCGCCGGTCCGCCGGCGGAGGAAGACCAGGCTGGCCACGCCGGTGGCCGCGACGACCACCAGCGAGATCTCCCCGAGGGTGTCCCAGGCACGGATGTCGACGAGCGTGACGTTCACGACGTTCTGCCCGCCGCCGAACTCGTAGGCCTGCTGCGGGTGGTCGACCGACACCGGCGTCGCCGTCCGGACCGCGAGGGCGACGGCCCCCACGCAGGCCATCAGGGCGCCGACTGCGACGGCGACGACGCCCCGGGCCGCCCGCTCCCGCGGCCGGTGCCGCTCGGTGATGTCCTTGGGCAGCTTGCGCAGCACGAGCACGAACACGACCAGCGTCAGCGTCTCGACGAGGAACTGGGTGAGCGCGAGGTCGGGTGCCCCCTGCAGCGCGAACAGGACGGCGAGGCCGTACCCGGTCACCCCCACGACGAGCACCGCCGACAGGCGCTGGCGGATGCGCAGCGCCAGCGCCGCGGCGATCAGCACGACCGCACCGACCAGCGCCTGGATCGGGGTGTCCCACGCCCGCCACTCGCCGGGCCAGGGTGCGCGGAAGAGGAGGACCGAGCCGGGCAGGGCCAGGACGACGACGAGGATGGTGCCGAGGTAGGCCGGCAGCGATCCGCGCTGCGTGGTGCCCGTGACGAGCACGGCCAGCCGGTCGAGGGCCTGCACGGTGTTCCAGTAGCCCTCGTCGGCCGACGCGCCGACGGCCAGCCGCCGCTGGGCACGGAACACCGGGTCGCGGGCGGCGAAGAGGGCGGCGCCGCCCGCGACCGTGAACGCCGACATCAGCAGGGCGGGCTGGAAGCCGTGCCACAGGGCCAGCTTCTCGGCCTCGGGAGCCAGCAGCGGCAGGGTGTCCGCGTACCCCGCGACCAGCGGCTCGAGCAGGGGGCTGGCCGGGCCGGCGAGCAGGCCGGCGAGCGCGAGGACGGCCGGCGCGGCGAGGAAGAGCGGGGTCGGCGGGTGGACGAGGTCGGCGGGCTCGGTCGGGGCGAGACCGGGCTTGCGTGCGAACGCGCCCCACAGGAAGCGCGCGGTGTAGGCCGCGGTGAGCACCGAGCCCAGGATCAGCCCCGTCAGCTCGACGCCGGCGGCGGTGCGGTCGGGCAGTCCGCCCTCCCACAGGGCCGTGAACGCCGCCTCCTTGCCCACGAACCCCAGCAGGGGCGGCAGTCCCGCCATCGAGGCGGCGGCCAGGCTGCTGATCACGGCCAGTGAGGGGAGCCGGCGTCCGAGGCCGGAGAGCCGGCGCAGGTCGCGTACGCCGGTCGCGTGGTCGATCACGCCCACCGTCAGGAACAGCGTGGACTTGAACAGCCCGTGGGCGAGCGTCATGGCGATACCGGCGGCGGCCAGTTCGCGGCTGCCCCCACCGACCAGGACCATGAGGAAGCCCAGCTGGCTCACCGTGCCGAAGGCGAGCAGGAGCTTCAGGTCGTTCTGCCGCAGCGACCGGTACCCGCCGACGAGCATCGTGGCCAGTCCCAGCCCCAGGACGATCGGCCGCCAGCCCGGGACGTCGGCCAGGCCGGGCGCCAGCCGCGCGACGAGGTAGATGCCCGCCTTGACCATCGCGGCGGCGTGCAGGTAGGCGCTGACCGGCGTCGGCGCCTCCATCGCGGCGGGCAGCCAGAAGTGGAACGGCACCATCGCCGACTTGGTGATCGCCCCGACCAGCACCAACACCGTGCCCGCGACCAGCAGCGGGCCCGAGCCGGGGTCGGCGACGACCTCCGACAGCAGGTAGCTGCCGCTGGTCTCGCCCAGCATGAGCAGGCCGACGAGCATGGCGAGGCCGCCGGCGGTGGTGAGGATCAGCGCCTGGCTGGCGGCCCGCCGGGCGGCCAGCTTCGTGCCCGCGCCGCCGATGAGCAGGTACGAGAAGACGGTGGTGAGCTCCCAGAAGACGTAGAGCAGGAGCAGGTCGTCGGCGAGGACGAGGCCGAGCATGGACCCGGCGAAGGCGGTCAGGGTGCCGGCGAACCGCCCGAGCCCCTCGTCGTCGGCCTCGAAGTAGCGGGCGCAGTACAGCAGGACGAGGGCGCCGACCCCGGTGACCAGCGCCGCGAGGGCGAGCGAGAGGCCGTCCATGCGCAGCGTGACCGTCAGGTCCAGCGCCGGCACCCACGGCGTCGTCTCCTCGACCGTCCCGCCACCGGTCACGGTCGCCAGCTGCGCCAGGATCCAGCCGAACGACACCGCCGGGACCAGCGCCAGCAGCAGGAACGCCTGCCGGCCCGCCCAACGAACGAGGACCGGTGCGAGCACGGCCCCGACGAGGTGGAGGAGCAGCAGCGCGGTCACGGGTCTCCGGGAGTCGGTTCGGCTCGGGGATACCACCGACGCCGGGAGGACGACCGCGGTGTCCCCAGGCTACCGGCGGCCCCGATCCGCGGCCCGGCGTCACCCGGCCACGATCAGGGAACCTGATCATGCGGGGTCCTCCCTCGCGGTCCACGGTGAGGGAGGACGCACAACGGGGAGGGAGGACGGCTGGTCAGCCCTCCGCGAGCTCCGCGGCGGCCAGCCACTCCTCCTCGACCTGCTCCTTCTCCGCCCGTACGGCGCGCAACTGCGCGTCGAGCTCCGCGGCCTTCGCGTAGTCCGTGGCCGCGGCCGCCAGTTGCTCGTGCAGCTTCCCCTCGTCGGCGTCGAGCTTGGCCAGCCGGCGCTCCAGCCGGGCCACCTCCTTCTTCGCCGCCCGCGAGTCGGCGGCCGACGTCGCCGGCCGGGCCGGCCCCCCGCCGGGCTGGGGCGTCGCGGTCGTCAGCGGCGCGCCGCCCGCGGCCCGCCGCTGGAGGTACTCCTCCACCCCGCCGGGCAGTTCGGCGAGCGAGCCGTCGCCGAGCAGCGCGACGACCTTGTCGCAGACCCGGTCGACGAAGTACCGGTCGTGGCTGACGACCAGCACCGTGCCCGGGAACCCGTCGAGCAGGTCCTCCAGCGCGGTCAGGGTGTCGATGTCCAGATCGTTGGTCGGCTCGTCGAGGACCAGCACGTTCGGCTCGGCCATGAGCAGCCGTAGCAGCTGCAGCCGCCGGCGCTCCCCGCCGGAGAGGTCGCCGACCGGCGTCCACTGCCGGTTCGCGGCGAAGCCGAACCGCTCGGCGAGGGATGACGCGGAGATCTCCTGGTTGCCGATGCGGGCGATGCGGGCGACGTCCTGCACCGCCTCCAGCACCCGGGCCTTCGGCGGCAGCTCGGCGACGTGCTGCGACAGGTACGCGACCGACACGGTCTGCCCGACGACGACCTTCCCCGCGTCCGGCTCCGTCTCGCCGACCAGCAGCCGCAGCAGCGACGTCTTGCCGGCACCGTTCACGCCGACGATGCCGATCCGGTCGCCGGGGCCGACGTGCCAGGTGAGGTCCCGGAACAGGGTGCGCGGGCCGTCGTCCGTGGGGACGGCGTAGTCGACGTCCTCCACGTCGTAGACCGTCCTGCCGAGCCGCCGGGCGGCGAAGCCCTTCAGCGCCATCGAGTCGCGCGGCGGGGGCTCGTCGGCGATCAGCGCCTGCGCCGCCTCGATGCGGAACCTCGGCTTGCTGGTGCGGGCCGGCGCGCCGCGACGCAGCCAGGCCAGCTCCTTGCGCACCAGGTTGAGCCGGCGCTCCTCGGTGACCGCGGCGATCCGGGCCCGTTCCGCCCGGGCGAGGGTGTACGCCGAGTAGCCGCCGTCGTAGGCGTGCACGTTTCCGTCGGCGACCTCCCACGTGGTGGTGCAGACCTCGTCGAGGAACCAGCGGTCGTGGGTGACGACGACCATGCCGCCGACCCGCCCCTTCACGTACTCGGCCAGCCAGGCGACGCCCTCGACGTCCAGGTGGTTGGTCGGCTCGTCGAGCACCAGCAGGTCCAGCGGGCGGATGAGCTGCGCGGCCAGCGCGACACGGCGCCGCTCGCCGCCGGACATCGGCGCGACCGGGGCGTCCAGGCCCAGCCGGTCCAGCTCCAGGCCGGTGAGCACCGATCGGACGGCGGGATCGCCGGCCCACTCGTGCTCGGCGGCGAACATCGAGGCCGGCAGGACCACGTCGCGGACCGTCGTGCCCGGCGGCAGCGTGCCGGACTGGTCCAGCACACCCATCGCCAGGTCGCCGCGGCGGGTGACCCGGCCGGAGTCGGGCTCGTCGGCCCCGGTGAGCATCGACAGCAGGGTGGACTTGCCGCCGCCGTTGCGGCCGACGACGCCGATGCGCTCACCGGCGGCGACGCCGAGGGAGACGTCGTCCAGGATCACGGTCGTGCCGTGTGCCTTGTGCACCCGCTCGAGGTTGACCAGGTTCAGGGGTGCGCTCATCGCGACCCAGTATCCGCCGGGCGGATCAGGCCAGTCGGGTGACCTCCACGGTCACGGTGTGGCCCTCGCTCCTCGGCCCGGAGAACAGCCCCTTGAACGGCGGGACGTCGCCGTAGTCGCGGCCCCGCCCCAAGGTCACGTGGCGCGGGCCGATGGGCACCGAGTTGGTCGGGTCGAAGCCGTTCCAGCCGCCGTCCCACCACTCGACCCAGGCGTGGCTCTCGCCGGTCACCGGCTCGCCGACGGCGGCGTCCTTGGCCGGGTGCAGGTAGCCGGAGACGTACCGGGCGGGCAGGCCGAGGGCGCGCAGCAGTCCGACGGTGACGTGGGAGATGTCCTGGCAGACGCCCTTGCCCTTGCCCCACGCCTGCATCGCGTTGGTCTTCACGCTGGTCGAGCCGGACAGGTACTCCATGTGCTCGCCGACGAACCGGCAGATCGCCGGGCCTGCCTCGTGCGGACGCGCGTCGCCGACCGCCGCCCGGGCCTGCGCGACCACCTCGTCGTCCATGGCGGTGAGCGGTGTGGCGGCCAGCAGCTCGCCGAACTGCTCCTGCACCTCCCGCGCGGCCAGGGCGCCCCAGCCGACCCGGTCGTGGGCGGCGAGGTCGGGGCCGGCCTCGACGATCGACGTCCCGGTGACCGCCAGCTCGGAGTGCGGGGTGTGCAGGTCGAAGGCGGTCACCGTCGACCCCCAGTAGTCGCGGTAGGCGTAGGCGGTGGCGGCCGGCTCGATCTCCACGCGCGAGCGCAGCGTCGTCTGGCGGTGGCTGTTCTCCGGGGTCAGCCGCGCCTCGTTGTAGGAGGACCGCACCGGACCGGAGTAGTGGAAGACGGTGCGGTGCACGACCTGCAGCCGCCAGCGGTGCGCGGCCGGCCGCGCCGCCGTCGTCAGCTCCTGGGTCTGGCCCTGGGTCACCCGGCCTCCTCCGGCACCCACACCTGGGGCGCCTGCTCGGTGAAGAAGCGGTGGGTGACCGCGGCGCTGGCCGCCGAGCAGGTGCGCTGCAGCTCCTCCAGCCGGCTCGGCAGCTGGGCCAGCAGCTCGGGCGGGCTCATGAACTCCAGCATCGTGCGCGCCCGGCCCACGATGCGGTGCGCCTCTCCGGCGACGCCGATGCGGGCGGCGTCGCGGACCGTCGACCGCTCCAGCTCGGCCAGGCACGCCTCGGCCTGCTCGAGCGCGGCGAACACCGATCGGGGGAAGAGCCGGTCCAGCAGCAGGAACTCGGCGGCCCGGCTGCTGTTGACCATGCCGCGGTAGGTGCGCAGGTAGGGCTCGTATGCGCCGGTCGAGCGCAGCACCAGGGTCCAGGAGGGCGCGGCGTCCCCGGCGAGCACGCGGGTCGAGATGATCCGCGACGTCATGTCCACCCGTTCCAGCGAGCGGCCCAGGATGAGGAACAGCCAGCTCTCGTCGCGGCTCATCGTGGCGTCGGCCAGCCCGAACACCATCGCCGAGCGCTCGCGGACGAACCGGAACAGCGAGTGCGGGCCGTACCGGCGCGCCATCGTGCGCTGCTGCGGCAGGGCGTTGTGGGTGACGTTGAGCGACTCCCAGATCTCGGCGCTGAGCACTTCGCGGGCGCCGCGGGCGTTCTCGCGGGCCGCCGAGAGCGCGCCGACGATCGAACTGGGGCTGGCGCGGTCGAAGGCCAGGGTCGCGAGCACCCGCTCGGTGTCGGCCTCGCTGTCGGGCACCGGCGATCCCATCAGCGCCAGGAGGTTGGCGCAGGCCCGCCGCTCGTCGATCCACGGGTCCTCGACCAGGCGCTGGGTGTGCACGTCGAGGATGCGTGCGGTGTCGTCGGCGCGCTCGACGTAGCGGCCGATCCAGAACAGCGACTCGGCGATCCGGCTCAGCACCGGGCCCCCCGAGGAGCCGAAACCGCGGTTTCGGCCCCCGCTCGAGCGGCCGAAACCGCGGTTTCGGCTCCTGCTTGCTGCTGTTGCTGGGACTGGCCGACGACGGTGTCACCGAGCGGGCCCGCATCCTGTCCCACCGGGTCCTCCGGGAGGTCGGCCGCGGTGAACTCGATGCGGGTGAGGTCCGCCTCCTCCGGCTCGGTCGCCTGCCGCGGCGGGCTGAGCACCCAGGTGTCCTTGGACCCGCCGCCCTGGCTGGAGTTGACCACCAGCTCCCCTTCCGGGAGGGCCACCCGGGTCAGCCCGCCGGGCAGCACCCAGACCCTGTCGCCGTCGTTGACCGCGAAGGGCCGCAGGTCGACGTGGCGGGGCGCGATCCGTCCGCCCACCAGCGTCGGGCACGTCGACAGCCCGATCGGCTTCTGCGCGATCCAGTCCCGCGGCCGGGCGCGCACCTTGACCGCCAGCTCCCCGAGGGTGCGCTCGTCGGCGCGCGGACCGATCACGATGCCCTTGCCGCCCGAACCGTCGACCGGCTTGAGCACCAGCTGGTCCAGCGACTCGAGCACCCACTCGACGGTGTCGGGGTCGTCGAGCCGGTAGGTGTCGGCGTTCTGCAGGACCGGCTCCTCGCCGAGGTAGTAGCGGATCAGGTCGGGCACCCACGTGTAGAGCAGCTTGTCGTCGGCCACGCCGTTGCCCACGGCGTTGGCGATGGTCACCCGGCCGGCGCGCGCGGCGTTGAGCACGCCCGCGCAGCCGATCACCGAGTCGGGGCGGAAGTGCACCGGGTCGAGGAACTCGTCGTCGATGCGGCGGTAGATGACGTCGACGCGCTGCTGCCCGTCCGTCGTCCGCATGCTCACCTGGTTGCCCGCGCACACCAGGTCGCGCCCCTCGACCAGTTCGACGCCCATCTGCCGGGCGAGCAGGGCGTGCTCGAAGTAGGCGGAGTTGTAGACGCCCGGCGTGAGGACGACGACCGTCGGGTCGGCCACGTTCGCCGGCGCGGACGCCTTGAGCGCCGCCAGCAGCCGGCTCGGGTAGTCGGCCACCGGCTGGATGCGGTGGTCGGCGAACAGCTCGGGCAGCACCTGGCTCATCGCGGCCCGGTTGGTGATGACGTAGCTGACCCCCGACGGCGAGCGCAGGTTGTCCTCGAGCACCCGGAAGTCGCCGGCCTCGTCGCGCACGAGGTCGATGCCGGAGACGTGCACCCGGACGCCGTTGGGCGGCACCAGCCCGTGCGCCTGCCGGTGGAAGTGCGAGCTGGTGGTGATCACGCTGCGCGGCACGACGCGGTCGGCGAACACCTGGCCGGCGCCGTACACGTCGGCGAGGAAGGCCTCCAGCGCGTGCACCCGCTGGGCCACGCCCCGCTCGATGACCGACCACTCCTCGGCACCGATCACCCGCGGCACGATGTCGAGCGGGAACGGCTGCTCCTCGCCCGCGTGGGCGAACGTGACCCCGGCGTCGCGGTAGGTCTGGCTCAGCACGTCGGCGCGCGCGGCCAGCTCGTCCCCGTCGATCGGCTGCATGGAGGCGAAGAGCCCGGCGTACGCCGGACGGGCGCGGCCGACCTCGCCGAACATCTCGTCCCACTGCTCCCCGAGGGAGTAGCCGTCGAAGAGGTCCGCCATGGACCGAACCTAGTTCCGGCGTGTGTCCGGCGCGTTTCGAGGACGCGAGGCCGCTCCGGTGACGCGGGGGTGTCGTCGGCAGGGTCTCTGCGATCAGCGCTCGCCCCGGACCACGGCCACCCCCAGCCAGGGGCGCAGCGCCCCGTCCGAGAGCAACCGGCCGACCCGGTGCGACTGCTCCTGCGCCTCGCGGAGCGCCGGGTCGTCGCCGTGCCGGCGGACCACCTCGGCGTCCACGGCGTCCGCCCGCTCGGTCCACTCCGCGGGGCTGTCCCCGAGGTCGGCCACGACGTGGTCCTCGAGCCGGAATCCGGCGTCGTCCAGCAGCTCGAGGAGTTCGGCCTCCGACGGGAACTCGTTGCCCTCGGGCAGCGGCGGCGGGAGCGGCGCGTCGGCCACGAAGACCAGGAGGCCCAGCCGGCGTCCGTCGCCGAGCACGCGCCGCAGCTCCGCGAGCACGCCGGCCTTGTCCGACGTGGTGCAGAGCACTCCGAGGCACCAGGCCGCGTCGAAGGCGCCGTCGGGGAAGGGCAGCGCCTGGGCGACCGCCGCGACCGAGGGCAGGCCGAACAGCCGCCGACTGGCCCGGGCCGCCGGGGTCATCGGCTCCGCGCACACCGGCCGCGGTCCGCGCTCGGCGGCCAGCCATCCGGCCGGTCCACCCACCCCGGCGCCGGCGTCCAGGAACCGGGTGCCGGCGCTCACCCCCAGCCGGTCGGCCAGCCAGCGCAGCGCCGCCTCGCTGCCGCTGCCGCGGCACCCGGCCGGGATCGCGTACTCGGGTCCGAGCGCGCGGACCGCCTCCTCGGTGAATCCGGCGACCGTGCCGAACTCCGACTCCATCGCGTCGCTCTCGAGCTCCGTCACGCCCTGCCCCTCAGTCGGTCGGCCACCTCGGCCTTGATCCGCGCGCCGTCGTCCGCACCCCGTGCCGAGCCCATCCCCGAGAGGTTCACCCCGACGACGCCCGGGACGGCCAGCAGCGCGGCGGCCTCGTCGACCGCCGCGGCGATGCCGGCCTCGCGCGGATCGTCCGCGCCGAGCACCCGCGCCACCACGTCGTCGTCCAGGTGGAGGCCGGGGAAGCGCTGCAGGACCCGGGCCGACGGCTCGTCGGTGTAGACGGCGACGCCGGCGACGAAGGGCACCGTGGCACCTGCCTCGCGGGCCGCCGCCACGAATCGCGCCACCCGGTCGGGGCTGCGCACGTGGTTGAGGACGCACAGCTGCGCGCCGGCTCGCTCCTTCTGCGCCACCCGGGCCGGGCGGAGATCGACCGGGGGCGCCTCCGGTGACTCGGGCACCGCGACCGGCAGGCCCATCCCGGCCGCCAGCGCGGTCAGGCGGACGCCGTCGAGCTCGAACACCTGCCTGGTGCCGGGCCGCACACCCGGTCCGCGCCCGTCACCGGTCACGCAGAGGACGCCGTCGACGCCGAGCGCGGCCAGTCCGGCGAGTTCCTGCTCGAGCACCAGCCGGTTGCGGTCGCGGCAGGTGAGCGTCGTCCAGAGCCGGCCGCCGGCGGCCATCACCTCGCGCGCGAGCATCGTCGGCGGGAAGTCCGGCCGGTCGGCGTGCTCGCCGGCCAGCAGGGCGTCGGCCGCCGTGCCGAGCACGCCGGCCACCCGGCGCACCGATCCCACGTCGAAGGGAGCGACGGACAGATCCGCCAGGACGACGGGGGCGGTGGCCGCCCGTGCCAGCAGCCCGTCCGCAGCGGGGACCGGGCGCGACCGCGGCGGGTCCGGCCACCTGACCAACGGTTCGCCCACGAACACGCACCGGTGCTCGGCCAGCTCGCATCGCTCGTCGTCCCGGACGCCGCCACAGGGGCCGAAGACCATGCGCTTGGGGCAGCCCGGCCGGCCGGCACCGCTCCCCTCGGGCTCCACGGGGGAGGCCTGACCGGTGCGGACCGCCACGAAACCAGCCGCCGCGACGAGACGGGAAGACACGGGGCGCCGACAGGGTTACCGTGGCACTAGTTGAGACCTCAACCAAGGAGGCCGGCATGCCTGCCGTGACCGTCGAGGACACCACCGCCCTGCCCCGCGTCCCCGTTCCCGCCCCCGGTACGGTCCGCCGCCGCGTCCGCTCGGTGACGACGGCGCCGTCGGGCTTCGAGGGCGAGGGCTTCCCGGTCCGCCGCGCCTTCGCCGGCGTCGACCTCCGTGACCTCGATCCCTTCATCCACATGGACCAGATGGGCGAGGTCGAGTACGCGCCGGGCGAGCCGAAGGGCACCTCCTGGCATCCGCACCGGGGCTTCGAGACCGTCACGTACATCATCGACGGCACGTTCGAGCACGCCGACTCCCACGGCGGAGGCGGCACGATCAGCAACGGCGACACCCAGTGGATGACCGCGGGCGGCGGCGTCCTGCACATCGAGCGCCCACCGGAGCACCTCGTCGTCAGCGGGGGTCTCTTCCACGGCCTCCAGCTGTGGGTGAACCTGCCGCGCGCGCAGAAGTGGGTCGAGCCGCGCTACCAGGACCTGCGCGCGAACCAGTCCGTGCTGCTGGCCAGCCCCGACGCCGGCGCCTTCCTCCGCGTCATCGCCGGGGACGTCGCCGGTCACGTCGGCCCCGGCTCCACGTATACGCCGATGGCCATGGTGCACGCGACCGTCTCCCCGGGCGCCACCCTCGACCTGCCGTGGCGGCGGGACTTCAACGCCCTGGTCTACGTGCTCTCCGGGGCCGGCTCCGTCGGCGTCGACGGAGCCCCGATCCGCACCGGGCAGCTCGCCGTCCTCGGCCCCGGGGACACCGTCACCGTCAACGGCGCCGTCCACCAGGAGTCGCGCACGCCGGCGCTGGACGTGGTCATCCTCGGTGGCGCGCCGATCCGGGAGCCGATCGCCATGTACGGGCCGTTCGTCATGAACACCCGACAGGAGGTCATGGACGCGTTCACCGACTTCCAGGCCGGTCGGCTGGGCTCGATCCCGGCCACGTACGTGCCGCACGGCGGCGTGACGGGCGAGACTGGACAGCCATGAGCAACCTGGACCGCCGTCCCGCCGCCCGCGAGCTCGGAGGCCTGGAGGGCACCGCCGCCGGCCCGGCGCTGGACCTGCTGCCGGGCAAGGAGGTGCTGCTCGGCGAGAGCACCTACGTCCGCCGGCTGCTGCCGACCCTGGGGCGACGGATGGTCGGCGCCTGGGCGTTCGTCGACCACTACGGCCCCGACGACATCGCCGACGGGGCCGGCATGCAGGTGGCGCCGCATCCGCACACCGGCCTGCAGACGGTGTCGTGGCTGCTGGAGGGCGAGGTGCACCACCGCGACTCCCTGGGCAGCGACGTCACCTTCGGCCCCCGGGAGCTGCCGTTGATGACGGCCGGCCTGGGCATCGCCCACTCGGAGCAGTCGCCGGTCAGCCACCCCCGGTTCCTGCACGGCGTCCAGCTGTGGGTGGTTCTCCCCGACGCCGTCCGCGACATGGCTCCGGTGTTCGAGCACCACGCGGCCCTGCCCGGGTTCACGTCCGACGGCGTGACGGCCACCGTGCTGGTCGGTGAGCTCGGCGGTGCGCGCTCGTCGGCGACCGCACACACGCCGCTGGTCGGCGTCGACCTGGAGCTGACGCCGGGTGCCGACGTCGAGGTGCCGCTGGACCCGGCCTTCGAGTACGGCGTCCTCACCTCCACCGGCGCGGCGGAGGTCGAGGGGGCGCCGCTGACCACCGGCGCCATGCTCTATCTGGGCACCGGCCGGAGGACCCTGCGGCTGCGGGGCGGGGCGACGGCCGACGGCCGGCCGACCCGCCTGATGCTGCTCGGCGGCGAGCCGTTCGAGGAGCGCGTCGTCATGTGGTGGAACTTCGTCGGCCGGTCGGGCGAGGAGATCGCCCACTACGCCGAGCAGTGGAACGCCGAGTCCGACCGGTTCGGTGCCGTGGTCGGCTACGACGGCGCCCGGCTCGAGGCGCCGCCGCTGCCGCCGGTCCCGCTCAAGGCCCGGGGGCGCGAGAGGTGAACGTCGACCACCGGATGCTGTCGTTCGTCGCCGGCCAGGCGTGGGGCGTCCTGGCCGCGATCCAGCCCGGCGGGCGCCCCCATCTGTCCAACGTCGGCTACGCCTACGACCCGGCGGCACGTCAGTTCCGCATCTCGGTGACCGAGGGCCGGGCCAAGACGCGCTACCTGCGGGAGGACCCACGGGTCACCCTGCACGTCGCGTCCAAGGACTTCTGGACCTGGGTCGCCGTCGAGGGCACCGCCGAGCTCACCCCGGTCGCGGCCGACCCGCACGACGCCACGGTCGAGGAGCTCGTGACCTACTACCGCGCCATCAACGGCGAGCACCCCGACTGGGACGAGTACCGCGCCGCCATGGTGGCCGACCGCCGGCTCGTCGTCCGGTTCAGCCCCGAACGCACCTATGGCCAGGTCCGCGTCTGAACGGGGGCGGGCGGCCCTCCTCGCGTTCGTGCTCCTGGCCGCCGGCTGCGGCAGCGAGGAGCCGGGCGGATCCGGCGCCTGCGAGGAGGGCACCGTGGTCTGCGACGACAACGGCGGCGGCTCCCCGGCGCCGACCCGCTGAGCGCGGGTCGGCCGGGGAAGCCGCTCGCCGTCAGGCCGGCAGCTCCTGCATGACCTCGAAGGGCGCGCCCCACGGGTCCTCGACGACGGCGAACCGCCCGAACGGGGTGTCCATGGGTGTCATCGTCACCGTGCCGCCCTTCGCCTCGACCGTGGCGACCGCCTCGTCCGCCGATGCCACGGAGAAGCAGGTGAGCCAGCCCCTCGGCATGCTCGGGTCCGAGGCTCCGAGCCCGCCGAGCGGGTTGCCGCCGGTGGAGAACGTCGCGCAGTCCATGCCCTCGCCGGCCACTTCGGCGCTCATCTGCTCGAAGGTGAACCCGAAGACGGCGCTGTAGAACTCCTTGGCGGCAGCCGTGTCGTCGACCATCGCCTCGTTCCAGGCCAGCGCGCCCGGCTCGTTGTGGATCTGGACGCCGGTGTTGAGACCGGACTGCCAGAGGCCGAACGGATTCCCCTGCGGATCGAGCGCGATGACCATCGTGCCCATCGGCCCGACCTCCATCGGCTCGACCACGACCTGGCCTCCGGCGTCCCTGATCTTCGCGGCCGTCGCGGCGGCGTCGTCCGCCGCGAAGTACGTCGTCCACCGCGGGGGTCGTCCGGGTCCTGCTGCGGGCCCATGCCGCCGGCCATGCGGCCGTTGCGCATCACGGTGAGGTAGCCGCCGAACTCGGGCTCGCCACCGGCGTACTCCCAGCCGAGCACCGCCGCGTAGAAGTTCTTCGTCGCCTCCAGGTCGGCGGCGCCGTAGTCCACCCAGCACGGGGTCCCGTTCGGCCAGGGTGTGTCGCGAGTGGGCATGACATCTCCTCTTCGTCGGGGAGAGGAACCGTCCCACCGGCCACCGACAGTTCCCAGAGGACCGGTCCGGAGGAGCGGGTCAGAACCGGCCGCCGCCGCTGCGACCGCCTCCGCCGAAGCTGCCCCCGCCGGAGCGCCCGCCGCCCCCGCCGAAGCCGCGTCCCCCGCCGAAGCCGCCCCCGCCGAAGCCACCACCGAACCCGCCGCGGCCACCGCCGAGCAGGATCCCGCCGAGCACGAGGCTGCCGAGGTCCACCCCGCCCCGGCGGTAGCCCCCGCCGTACCCGCCGCCGAAGCCACCGGGCCCACCGAAGCCGCCGCCGTAGCCGCCTCCCGACCAGCGGGTCACGTCGTCCTGGGCCAGGTCGAGCGCCGACTGCGCCATCATCGCCGCCTGGTGCGCCTCGCGGAGTGCGGTCACCGGGTCGTCCCGCCCGAGCTCGACGGCGAGGTCGTGGTGCCGCTGCGCCTCGGCCAGCCGGGTCCGCGCCTCGGGCCCGACGGCGCCGCGCCGGGTGCCGATGAAGTCCGCGGCCGCCGCGATGGTGGAGCGGGCGGTGAGCAGCGCCTGGTCGAGGGCTGCGGCCGCCCGGCGCATCTGGGTCTGCTGGTCCCGCGCGACCGACAGCGCCTGCTCCAGGGCGATGTCGGCCTCCTCGAGCTGGCGCAGCGCGGCGAGGGGATCGGTCCGCGAGCCGGTCCGCAGCAGCTCGTCGGCCGAGGTCAGCGCCGCCTCGGCACGGGCGATCTGGGGCCGCAGTCCGGCCCTGTCCCCGCCGGCGACGAGCGACCGGGCCTCGGCGAGGTCCTTCTCCGTCTCGGCCCGCATGTCGGCCACCCGCTCGGCGGCCGCGTCGAGGTCCGCGGCGAGCCGGCCGACGGCGTCGAGCAGCGTGGCGGTCTGCGCGACGGCGTCCTCCGCCGCCCGGATGTCACCGACGGCGGCACCCGCCCGGCCGGCCGCCAGCTGCTCGCGCGCCTCGACGACCTCCTGCTCCGCGGCGGCGAGCCGGGCCCGCGCCTCGGTGGTGTTGTCCCGCACCGAGACGACGGCCGAGTCCGCGTACCGCTGCTGGAGCTGCGCGAGGCGCTGCTCCTCCTGCGGCACCCGGGCGCGCAGCTCGGCGATCCGCGGCCCGAGCGCGTCGAGCACCTGCGGCGCGGTGTGCTCGAGGTCGCGCAGCTCGGCGAACGCCGCCGCCTGCTGGTCCAGCCGCGCGTCGGCCGCCTCGACGAGGGCGAGCATGTCGGCGAGCATGCGGCGGGTGGTCGGCTCGTCCTCCGGGACGTCGTCGTCCAGCTGCTGGCGGATCGCGAACGCGCGCGCCAGCTCGTCCCGCGAGGCCGCCAGGGCCTGCTCGAACCCGGCGACCGCCTCGGGGCCGTACTGCAGGCGGGCGTAGTCGAGGTCGAGCTGCGAGGTCTTCATCGCCTCGTCGAGCTCGAGCAGCGCGCTGCTGGCCCGGAACTGGACCTGCTCGGTGCTCTCGCCCGGGAACGGGTCGGGCCGCTCGATGCGCTGCACCGGCGGCGGCAGCGCCTCCCGAGCACGCCGCCGTGAGCGGGTCGCCAGGTAGACCCCACCACCGACGACGGCGACCCCGCCCAGCACCAGCAGCGCCCCGCCCCCGCCCGACCCGCCGCCGGACTCGTCGGTCGTGCCACCGCTGTTCCCGGCACGCAGCAGGTCGGCGAAGGCGACGACACCGCCGGCGAAGTCGCCGTCGCGGAACGGGGGTTCGACCACCTGCTCCACCTCGGCGTAGGTGACCGGGGAGTTCGCCGGCTTGTAGAAGCCGTAGGCGCCGTCGACGACCGCGACCGCGATCAGGGCGTCGTTGCCCCCCAGCTGGGAGAGCTCGGCGGTCGACTCGGCCCAGTCACTGCCCCGGGCGCCGTCGAAGCTGGAGACGAAGACGGCGAACAGCTGGGTGCCGTCCTCCGCCTGGAGCCCTTCGATGGCCTCCTCGACCTGGGTCTCGTTCCCACTGAGCGCGCCGACGCTGTCGACCACCTGCTCCTCGAGGCGGAACGGCTCCTCGGCCGTCGCGGTCCCACCGCTCAGCACGAGGAGGGCGGACACCCCGAGGACGACGGACAGCCGGCGCACGGCACCTCCCGGGCGAGATCGGTTCGGAACGCCCGACCCTACCGACGCTGGAGGGGTCCGGCCGGAGCGCACGGGGTAGGGCGGGAGACCGCCCACCGATCACGAGGAGTCAACGTGCCGGACCCCGACCGCGTGCCCGCAGCAGACCTGCCGCCCGGAACGGTCCGCCGGGCCGGGGCCTGGGCGGTGGGCAACCGCGGGCCGGCGGGCGAGGACCGGTACTTCGCCGTGTCCCGCCGCTGCCGGCACCAGCTCGCCGACCTCTCCGAGGGCACGGTGGACGCCGACGGCTGCCTGGTCTGCCCCTGGCACCAGAGCCGCTACGACCTCCGGACCGGCGAGATGGTCGAGGGGCCGAAGGGCTTCCTCGGCTACCACGGACCGACGCCCGGCTACACCCAGCTGGTCGAGCTGGTCGGCCGGATCGCCCGGCTGCGGGTGCGCCGCGCGGTGCGCCGCAGCGACGACGTCGTCCTCGAGTAGGCGGAGTGGGAGGGGCGCGGAAACCGCGCCCTCCCACTCCACTCAGGTGCGTTCGATCGGCTGGTCCACGCCCTGCACGAGCGCGTCGCTCTCCGGGTTCTCGGCTCCGGTCGCCCGCACGTCCACCCCCATGGTCGCCGCCACCTGCTCGGCCGACTTCGGCCGCAGGACGCCGTCCCGGATCTGCTCGGCCCAGTGGCAGCTGACCAGCCGGCCCGGCGCCAGCTCGCGCAGCACCGGCACCTCGTCGTCGCACCGGGTCTCCTGCCGCCACGGGCAGCGGGTGTGGAACCGGCAGCCGCTGGGCGGGTTGGCCGGCGAGGGCAGGTCGCCGGCCAGCAGGATCCGCTCGCGGCGCTCCTCGACCACCGGGTCCGGCACGGGGACGGCGCTCATCAGCGCGCGCGTGTACGGATGCAGCGGTTGCTCGTAGAGGGCGTCGGCCGGCGCCTGCTCGACCAGCGAGCCGAGGTACATGACGCCGACGACGTCGCTGATGTGCCGCACCACCGCCAGGTCGTGCGCGATCACCAGGTAGGTCAGGCCGAGCCGCTGCTGCAGCTCCTCGAGCAGGTTGAGCACCTGCGCCTGCACCGAGACGTCGAGCGCGGACACGGGCTCGTCGGCGATCAGCAGGTCCGGCTCGAGGGTCAGCGCACGCGCGATGCCGATCCGCTGCCGCTGGCCGCCGGAGAACTCGTGCGGATAGCGCCGCAGCGCCGCTGAGGGGAGCCCGACGGAGTCGAGCAGCCTGCGGATCTTCTCGGCGACGCCCTTCGACCCGCCGCCGAGGCCGTGGGCGCGCAGCGGCTCGGACAGCAGCGACTCCACGTTCTGGCGTGGATCGAGGCTGCCGAGCGGGTCCTGGAAGACCATCTGCATGCGCTGCCGCATGCGCCGCAGCGGCTCCCCCTTGAGCGCGGCGACGTCCGTGCCGTCGAAGAGCACCTTGCCGTCGGTCGGCTCCACCAGCCGCAGGATCGCCCGGCCCAGGGTGGACTTCCCGCAGCCCGATTCGCCCACCAGCCCGTACGTGGAACCGCGCGGGACGGCGAGGTCGACGCCGTCCACCGCCCGCACGTGCCCGACCGTGCGGTCGAACACGATGCCGCGCTTGATGGGGAAGTGGACCTTCAGCCCCTCCACCCGCAGCAGGTCGTCGGTCGGCGTGGGGACGGCGGTCATCGGCCCTCCCCCGACGCGGTGGCACCGGCGGGTGCCGACGGGTACTCGATGGGGTGCCGGCACCGCAGTTCCCGGCCGGGCCCGTCGTACTCCAGCGGCACGATGCTGCCGGAGACCTCGGTGAGGCAGTCGTCCTGCGCGTTGTCGCACCGGGGGGCGAAGGCGCAGCCCTGCTCCCAGGGGATGGTGTCGCGGGCCGAGCCGCGGATCGGCTGCAGCGGTGCCCCCCGGCCGGTGTCGAGCCGTGGCACGGACGCCAGGAGCCCACCGGTGTAGGGCTGGCGGGGGCGGGCGAACAGGTCGTGCCGGTCGGCCGTCTCGATGATCTTCCCGGCGTACATAACGTGCACCCGGTCGCAGAGGCCCGCGACCACGCCGAGATCGTGGGTGATCATCACCAGCGCCGTCCCGGACTCCACGACGAGTTCGCGCAGCAGCTCGAGGATCTGCGCCTGGATCGTGACATCGAGGGCAGTGGTGGGCTCGTCGGCGATCAGCAGGCGCGGGGCACACGCCAGTGACATCGCGATCAGCGCGCGCTGGCGCATGCCGCCCGAGAGCTGGTGCGGGTACTCGTCCAGCCGGCGCCGCGGGTCGGGGATGCCGACCCGGTCGAGCAGGTGGGCGGCCTCCTCGACCGCCTCCTTCCGCTCCATCTTCCGGTGCTCGCGCAGCACCTCGGTCACCTGCGTGCCGATCTGCACGGTCGGGTTGAGGGAGGACAGCGGGTCCTGGAACACCATGGCCATGTCGGCACCGCGTAGCCGGCGCAGTTCGCCGTCGGCGAGGCCGAGCAGCTCCCGGCCGTCCAGCTGGACCGAGCCGGTCACCTGCACCCGCGCGCGGGCAGCAGACCCATGACGGCCAGCGAGGTCACCGACTTCCCGCAGCCTGACTCACCGACGAGGCCGATCGTCTCGCCGGGGGCGACGGCGAAGCTCACGCCGTCCACGGCTCGGGTGGCCTGCTCGCCCTTGCGCTGGAAGAGGACGGCGAGGTCGTCGACCTCCAGGACGGGCGCGGTGTCGCGCTCGGGAGTGGGCGGCATGGTCTGGATCCAGCTGGTCACGTCGCGCTCACCGCCGGAACTTCGGGTCGAGGGCCTCGCGCAACCGCTCGCCGAGGAGGGTGAAGCCGAGGGCGACGATGATGATGCACAACGCTGGATAGATGGCGAGCTCCGGTCGGATGGAGAGGAAGCGCTGCGCGCTGGCCAGCATGGCGCCCCATTCCGGCCGGGCGATGTTGGGGTCGCCGAGGCCGAGGAACGACAGCGCCGCCGCCTCGATGATCGCCGTCGCTAGGGACAGGGTCGCCTGCACGATGACCGGGGACAGCGAGTTGGGCAGCACGTGGCTGAACACGATGCGGGCCCGCTTGACGCCGAGGGCGCGCGCGGCCACGGCGTAGTCGCTGTTGCGCTGGGTGAGCATCGATCCGCGCAGCAGCCGGGCGAAGATCGGCACCTGGGTGACGGCGATGGCGATCATCAACGAGTACTGGTTCTGGCCCAGCAGGACCGAGACCGTGATCGCCATCAGCAGGGCGGGGATCGACAGCAGGATGTCGACGAAGCGCATGACCACGGTGTCCACCCAGCCGCCGAACGCCCCGGCCAGGACGCCGAGCGCCATGCCGACGGCGACGCCGAGCACGGTGGAGACGACACCGATGAGCAGCGACTGCCGGGAGCCGTAGATCAACCGCGACAGCAGGTCGCGGCCGAGGTTGTCGACGCCCAGCGGGAAGCCCTCGCGGCTGCCGGGGATCACGCCGGGCCGGATGTCGGACAGCAGGTACTGCACCAGCGGGTCCCTGGGCGCCAGCAGCGGCGCGAACGCGGCGACGACCAGGAACACCAGGACGATGACCGCGCCGATGATCGCCACCGGGTCGCGGCGCAGCCGCCGGAACGCGCTCCTGGTGAGGGAGACCCCGCCCTCCCCCTCGGGGACCTGACCCGCTCGGGCAGCGAGTTCGTCGATCCGCCGTCGCTTGGTGTCGCCCAGCGCGGTCATCGGCGCTGCCCCCCGTCCGCTTCCGCGAGCGTCATCGGACGCGCACCCTCGGGTCGAGCAGGCCGTACGAGATGTCGACCAGCAGGTTCACCAGCACGTAGATGACGGCCAGCATGAGGATGAAGCCCTGGAGGATGGCGAAGTCCCGGTAGGTGATCGCGTCGCGCAGCGCCAGCCCGACGCCACCGAAGGCGAACACCGTCTCGGTCAGCACCGCGCCGGAGAGCAGGAGGCCGGTGTACAGCCCGATCGTCGTGATGACCGGCAGCAGCGCGTTCCTGAGGATGTGGCGCCGCCGGACCGTCGACGTCGCCAGGCCCTTGGCGTTCGCCGTCCGCACGTAGTCCTCGTTGACCACGTCGAGAACCGCCGCGCGAGTGATCCGGACGATGATCGCCAGCGGGATGGTGCCCAGCGCGATGGCCGGGAGGATCAGGTGCAGGACGGCGTCCCAGGCGGCGTCCCACTCCCGCGTGAGCAGCCCGTCGAGCACGTAGAAGTTGGTGACGCGCGTGGCGTCGATGCGCACGTCCTGCCGGCCGGAGCCCGGCAGCCAGCCCAGCTCGACGGCGAACAGGACCCGGAGGAGGTAGGCGAGGAAGAACACCGGGATGGCCACGCCGACCAGCGACCCCACGACGGAGGCGGAGTCCAGGAAGCTGCCGTAGCGCCGGGCGGCGAAGTAGCCCAGGGGGATGCCGATGCCGATCGCGAAGATCATCGCCATCACGGTCAGCTCGATGGTGCCGGGGAAGCGCTCCAGGAAGACGTCGGTGACCGACCGTCCGTACTGCGTCGAGTTGCCGAAGTCCAGCCTGACCGCCCGCCCCAGGAACCGCAGGTACTGCACGTAGAGCGGCTCGTCGAGACCGAAGAGTTCGTTGTACTGCGCGATCGCCTCGGGTGTGGCTCGTTCGCCCAGGGCTGCCTGGGCGGGGCCGCCGGGCAGGGCCCGCAACCAGGCGAACAGGAGGACCGACAGCCCCAGCAGGATCGGGATCAGCTGGAGCAACCGCTGGACGATGAAGCGGAGCACGCGCTCGGGTCAGCCTTTCCGGAGGGCGGTGGAAATCCCGCGGTCGAACCGACGGTGGGGCCGTTCGCGCCGGCGGTGGCGATCCTGCCACCGCCGGCGCGAACGTCGAGCAGCGTGCTCAGTCCTCCAGGTAGACCGTCGCGAAGTCCTCGGCGGTCAGCGGGCTGGGCTCCAGGCCCTGGACGTTCTCCGCCACCACGAGAGCCGGCGGGGAGTGCGAGATCGGGACACCCGGCAGGTAGTCCATGATCAGCCGGTTGGCCTCCTGGTAGAGGTCCGTCCGGTTCGCCGGGTCCGGCTCGGCGTCGGCCTCGGCCAGCGCCTCGAAGATCTCCGGTGCGCTGAACGCACCGAACTCGGCGGACGCCTGGTTGTTCTGGTCCTCGGCGAAGAACGTGCCGATGAAGTTGTAGGCGTCGTTGTAGTCGCCGGTCCAGCCGAGCAGGTGGATGTCGGCCTGACCCGACTGCACCGCCTGCAGGTAGTCCGGGTTCCACTGGAGAGCGGTCGGCTCGATGGTGATGCCGACCTCCTCCAGGTCCTCGCTGATGACCTGGAACATCGCGGCCGGGTCCGGCAGGTACGGGCGGCTGACGTCGGTCGGGTAGTAGAACCGCAGGGTGAGGTTCTCCTGACCGGCCTCGGCCAGCAGCTCGCGCGCCCGGTCGGGGTCGTACTCGTAGGTGGTGACGTCGTCCGCCCAGCCGTCGACGGTCGGCGGCATGAACTGCGTGGCCACCTCGGCACCCTCGGGCAGCAGCGAGGTCACGATCTCCTCGCGGTTGATCGCGTGCGCGATCGCCTGCCGCACCCGCTCGTCCTGCAGCGCCGGGTTGGCGTTGACGCCGGCGACGTTCCCGCCGTTGAAGCCCAGGTACAGGATGTTGAACGGGTCGCGGACGAGCACCTGCGCGCCCTGGCCCTCGAGGGACTCGTAGTCGGCCGGTGAGACGAAGTCGTAGCCGTCGATCGTGCCCGCCTGCAGCTCCTGCCGGCGGGTGTTCCCGTCGGGGATGGTGCGGAAGATGATCCTGTCGAGCAGCGCGCCCTCGCCCCAGTAGTCCTCGTTGCGGACGATGGTGACCTCGCCGTTGCCCCGGTCCCAGCTGTCGAACTTGAACGGGCCGGTGCCGGTCGGGTGCTCGAGGGCGTACTCGGTGTAGGTGATGGCGTCCTCGCTGCCGGACAGGTTGTCCGCGTCGTACTCCTCCAGCGCCGCGGGGCTCTGGATGGAGAACGCGGGCAGCGACAGCGCGGCCGGGAACTTCGAGGTCACCTGGTTGATGCGGATGACCGCGGTGTTCTCGTCCTCGGCCTCGCAGCTCTCGTAGATACCGGGGTTGTCGCTGTCGGCGAAGCCGCCGAAGACCGCCTGGTAGTAGTACGAGGCGCTCGGGCTCTGCGCCAGACCGGTGAAGTTGTGCCAGCGGTCGAAGTTGAAGCAGACGGCGTCGGCGTTGAAGTCGGTGCCGTCGTGGAACTTCACGCCCTCGCGCAGCATGAAGGTGTACTCGAGGCCGTCGTCGCTGACCTCGTACTCCTCCGCCAGCGCGGGCACCGGCTCGGTGCCGCCCAGTTCGTTGGTGAGCAGGCCCTCGTGGATCTGGCGGGCGATGCGGAACGTCTCGCCGTCGCTGGCGAACGCGGGGTCGAACATGGCCGGGTCACCGGCCGCGCCGAAGACGAGCGTGCCGCCGGACTGGGCGGCGGCGTCGTTGCCGCCGTCCCCCTCGTCACCGGAATCCCGGTCACTGGAGGCGCAGGCGGACAAGGTCACTGCTACGAGCGCTGCCGCGGACGCGGCCAGCGCTCGGGGACGACGACGGGTCATCGCGGAAAACCTGCCTTCTCGGCCCTCACGGACCGGATGGACTCCGGACGGGACTGCCGTGGACGGAAAACTCCACAGACGCACCGGGGACCCTAGGACGGCGTCGTCCGCCCTGGTGAGGGCGTGATCAGCATCGTTCCCAAGCCGTGATAAAGGACCCTCCTGCTCCCCACCCCTCGCAAGCGCGCGGCGGGCCCCTGCAGGCGGGCCAATCAGGCGTCGATGCGGCGCCGTCCCTCGAACGCGCGACCCAGCGTGACCTCGTCGGCGTACTCCAGGTCGCCCCCGACCGGAAGCCCGCTGGCCAGACGCGACACCGCCAACCCCATGGGCGACACCAGCCGGGCGAGGTAGGCCGCCGTCGCCTCGCCCTCGAGGTTCGGGTCGGTGGCGATGATCAGCTCGGTCACGGCACCGCTCATCAGCCGGGTCATGAGCTCCTTGACCCGGAGGTCGTCGGGGCCGACCCCGTCGATCGGGCTGATCGCCCCACCCAGCACGTGGTAGCGGCCGCGGAACTCGCGGGTGCGCTCGATGGCCACGACGTCCTTGGGCTCCTCGACCACGCACAGGACGTCGTCGCTCCGGCGCGGGTCACGGCAGATGCGGCACTGCTCGGACTCCGCGACGTTGTAGCAGGTGACGCAGAAGCGGACCTCCTCCTGGACCCGCTTGAGCGCCGCGGCGAGCCGGCCGACGTCCGCGGATTCGGCGGCGAGCAGGTGGAAGGCGATCCGCTGGGCGCTCTTGGGCCCGACGCCCGGCAGCCGGCCGAGCTCGTCGATGAGGTCCTGGACGGCGCCCTCGTACACGGTGTTCCTCGGTTCTCGTGGCGTGCGGCGGTCAGAGGCCGGGCAGCCCGAGGCCGCCCCCACCGCCGAGGCCGCCGGCCAGCGGGCCCATGGTGCTGGCGGCGAGCTCGTCGGCCGCGCGCTTGGCGTCGCGGACGGCGGCGACGACGAGGTCCTGCAGGGTCTCGACGTCGGACGGGTCGACGGCGTCGGGCGAGATGGTCAGCGCGCTGAGCTCGCCGCTGCCCGTCATCGTCGCGGTGACCAGGCCGCCGCCGGCCGAGCCGGTGACCTCGGTGCGGGCCAGCTCCTCCTGGGCGGCGACCAACTGCTGCTGCATCTGCTGCGCCTGCTGGAGCAGCTGGGCCATGTCGGGCTGACCTCCGGGGAACATGCCACGAGAGTAAGCCGCGGATACGACGGGCAGCGGCACGACGAGCTCGCATCGCCCCACGCATCCGCGGCGGCTGCCAGCCCTGCCGCAGGGGGCGAGCAGCCACCCCCAGTTGTCGTGCACCACCTCGGACGCGCATTCGACCCGGGAGTTGCCGGCGAACGGCCCCGCCGAGTCGGTCGAATGCGTTCGGGCTCGCGGAGCCGGAGCGCCTTCCCGACCTTCCCACCAGCTTCTAGGCTTCGGCTGGATTGAGCCCGAGGGGGCAAGGGCGATGACTCACGTCTTCATCTCGTACAGCCGCAGGGACAAAGAATACGTGAACCGCCTCGCCCAATTCCTGAAGCAGGCCGAGATCAGCGTCTTCTACGACAGCGAGATCGGGTACAGCGCGCAGTG
Organism: Blastococcus sp. PRF04-17; assembly: GCF_023016265.1. Lineage (GTDB taxonomy): Bacteria > Actinomycetota > Actinomycetes > Mycobacteriales > Geodermatophilaceae > Blastococcus_B. The sequence continues at coordinate 2,763,482 of NZ_CP095412.1, forward strand.
GTGGTCGACCATCGTCCGACACGTCGATGCGTGCTCCGCCATGGTCGTCGTCATGACACCTGCGCTGGATTCCTCCGACTGGGTGACGAAGGAGGTGCTCCTGGCACGCCGTGCGGGCAAGCCGATCTTCCCGCTGTTGCTCGAGGGCGAGGGCTACCCGTTGCTGATCGACGTCCAGCATCTGGACGTCAGATCTGGCGTGATGCCCGGCGAGGATTTCCTCCACGCGCTGCGCACCGCCCTCGGGCTCCCGGCAGCGGCCGAACGCGCGAGGCCGCCGGACCCGGTGCGCCCGATGCACCCGGCGCACCCGACGCACTCCGTGCCGGCGGTGGACGTGGTGGGCAGTCCCGTCTCGATCCTCTCCGACCTGCACCTGGACGACCTCGCACTGAAGGTGGAGCGGGCGCACGAGACCCTCGAGGCCTGGCGCAAGCTGGACGCCGTCGCGGCCAGGCAACCGGCGATGCTCATGATGAAGGCGCGAGCACTCGACCAGCTGTGCGAGGTCACGGAGTGCCTGACGATCTGCACCGAGGTGCTGAGCGCCGACCCCCAGAGCTCGGAAGCCAAGGTCTTGAAGGCGCGCCAGCTGAGCAGCCTGTCCTACTACGACGAAGCTCTGGCGCTGGTCGCGGAGGTGCTCGCGCAGCATCCCGACCACGTCGACGCGCTGATCGTCCAGGCGGAGGTGTACCGGGATCGCGAAGTGGATGGCGGAGAGGTGCTCATCGATCGGGCCCTGGCCATCGAACCGGACAACGCCGAAGCGCTGGCGGTGAAGGCGTCCTTCTTCACCGAGCGTCAAGATTCGACGGCGGCCGACCGGCTGCTCTCGCGAGCGACCGCGCTGTCACCTGGCTCCGTGTTCGTCGCAACTGGCCGCATCAATCACGCAGTGACGACGGGACAGTTCGAGAAAGGGCTGGAGCAGGTCGAGGCCCTGGTACGCATATTCCCTCGCTCGCCGATGATCCGCGTTCTCCAGGCGGTCGTCCGCGTCGCCATGCTCTTGAACGTCGAGGACGCCGAGCGCGACACGAGCGGCCAGGCTGCGGCCGCGGCCCATCAGTTGATCGCCGTCGGACTGGAACTCGGAGCACCGGCTGGGCGGGCGATGGTGAGCCTCGGACATTTCGCTCTGGCACTCCTGCATCACCGTTCCGGGGATTCGCGACAGGCCGACGCGGAGCTCGGGAAAGCCGAGCTCCTGGACGCCGGCACATTTCCCTGGTTGCGGCGCGGGATCTCGTCCCTGCGGGCGGAGGTCGGTGGGCCCTCGCGGAGGGAGGCTCCGCCCGGGCTGCTCGCCGCTCTTGCGAGGTTCACATCGCCCGACCTGCACCACGCGCCGAGCATCCCGGCCACCATCCTGACCAACGCTCGGGCCGCGTGTGGGCTGGAGACGGACGACCTCGTCCTCGCTGTCGTTGACTGCACCTGGTTCGGCAGCGCCAAGAACTGCATCGTGTTCACGGATTCGTTCGCCGCCCAGCGACACTCCTGGTTCGCCGGCGACCAGCGCACGAGGGTGCCCTACGCGGCGTTGCCGACGACCCCGTACAAGGCACGCGGGAGTGAGGTGGTGAACCCGGAGAGCGGAACGATCTGGTTCACGACCCGCGCGAGCCAGGTGTCGGCGAAGCGCGTCGTCGAGATGCTCGATGCCATCAAGGCATGGGTGGCGCCGAGCACCTAGCAGCACCTCCCTCCCCGCGTTGCCCGTAGGACGGGCCGGGCGGGTCTCTAGCCGTCGACGGGGCGGGCACCCAGCTGGGCGCGCAGCAGCGACAGCGCCGCCTGCTCGGGGTCGACGACCGGCTCCGGTTCGCGGTCGCCGGACGTGTCGGCGGCACGCTCGGCCATCAGTTCCCGTGCCTCGGCCGCCTCGGCCGCCCGGGCGGCCTCCCGCGCCTGCTCCGGCGGGACGGCGGGACCGGTGGCCGCGGCGGCGCCCTCGACGACGGCCTCCACCCGCCAGCGCACGCCGAGCAGCTCGTTGAGCGCCTCACGGATGACGTCCTTGTTCAGGTCGTCGCCGAGCCGGCGGGCCAGTGCCGGCGACGACGTCGCGAGCGTGAGCACCCCGTTCGACAGCTGGTGCACCTGGGCGTTCTTGAGCAGCGCCTCGGTCGTGCGCTTGTGGCGCTTCACGACGCCGAGCAGCTCGGGCCACACGCGACGGACGTCGGTGGTGGTCAGCTCGCCGTCCCCCGCGCCCGGCTCGGGGTTCGCGGAGACGACCGGGGTGGGCTCACCGCCCCGCGGCGCGGGCGAGGACTCCGCCGCCGCGCGTGGCGGAGCGCCGGCCGACGCGGCACCGCCGCCGGCCCCGGCGACCTCGATGCGCTCGGCCGCGGCCCGGCCGGCCGCCGGGCTGGCGGGGTGCGGCCAGTCCTCGTCGTCGGTCGGCTCGGGGGGCAGCGGGATGTCGGGCTCGGCCGCCGTCGGCCGGGAGCTGGGTCGCGCCTCCGGCTGCGGACGGCCCCCCGAGCGCCCGGCGCCCGACCCTGGCTTCACCGTCTCCGGCCACTCGTCGGTGGGCGTGGCGGTCGGCGGTGCGGCAGCCGCCGCTGCGGGGGTGGGCTCGGGGGTGGCGGGTCGCTGCGACGGCCGGACGTACTCCTTGCGCGGCGCGGTCGGCTCCGGCGCACGCACCGCCGCTGCGGGGGCGGGAGCCGTCGCCGGCGGCGCCTCGCGCAGCGGCGGCTCCGCCATGGCTCCCCCGCCCGCCCGGCCGGCGTGCTCACCCGCGATCGACAACCGCCGCTCGAGGCGCTCCAGCCGCTGGAGGGTGGCCGCCGCGGTGCCGTCGGTCTCGGGCAGCAGCATCCGGGCGCAGACGAGTTCGAGCAGCAGCCGGGGGGCCGTCGTGCCGCGCATCTCGGTCAGGCCCTCGTGCACGGTGTCGGCCATGCGCGAGAGCGTCGACGAACCGAGCGCCTTGGCCTGCTGGTTCATCAGGTCCAGCCGGTCGGGCGGGCAGTCGAGCAGCCCGTTGCCGCCGGCGTCGGGGACGGCGTCGAGCACGATGAGGTCCCGCAGCCGGTCGAGCAGGTCGGTCGCGAACCGCCGTGGATCGTGCCCGGCCTCGACCACACGGTCGACGGCGCGGAAGACAGCGGGGGCGTCGTGGGCGGCCAGTGCGTCGATCGTCTCGTCGAGCAGCGCGTCGTCGGTGACGCCGAGCAGCCCCACAGCGCTCTTGTAGGTGACGCCCTCGGTCCCGGCACCGGCGAGCAACTGGTCGAGGATCGACAGCGAGTCGCGCACCGAGCCGCCGCCGGCCCGGACGACCAGCGGGAAGACGGTCGGCTCGACGGCCACGCCCTCGGCGGCGCAGGTCGTCTCCAGCAGTCCGCGCAGCGTCGTCGGCGGGACCAGCCGGAAGGGGTAGTGGTGGGTGCGCGAGCGGATGGTCGGCAGGACCTTGTCCGGCTCGGTGGTGGCGAAGACGAAGACGAGGAACTCCGGGGGCTCCTCGACGACCTTGAGCAGGGCGTTGAAGCCCTGCGTGGTCACCATGTGCGCCTCGTCGACGATGTAGACCTTGTAACGGCTGTTCACCGGGGCGAAGAAGGCGCGTTCGCGCAGGTCACGCGCGTCGTCGACGCCGCCGTGGCTCGCGGCGTCGATCTCCATGACGTCGAGGGAGCCGGGACCGTCGGGAGCCAGCGCGATGCACGAGCCGCACACCCCGCACGGCGTGGACGTCGGCCCCTGCTCGCAGTTGAGCGAGCGGGCGAGGATCCGTGCCGACGACGTCTTGCCGCAGCCCCGTGGGCCGCTGAACAGGTACGCGTGGTTGATCCGCCCGGCGTCGACGGCGTTCATCAACGGAGCGGTGACGTGCTCCTGCCCGACCACCTCGGCGAAGGTCGCCGGGCGGTACTTCCGGTACAGAGCCAGAGCCACGCCGCGAGGTTAGCTGCCCCCGCTGACGCCCCGGCGGGCGTTCGTCGATGCCGGAGATGACGCGCCTCACGGAGCGAGCCGCGGGCACCTCAGCGCAGGACCGTGTCCCCCTCGTCCAGGAGTGCCAGGTCCGCCAGCGTCGGCAGGCCCTCCCAGTCGCCGGGGACCGTCACCGCGAAGGCACCGGCGGACGTCGCCAGGGCCAGCCGCTCGTCGGCGGGCAGCCCCCGGCAGAGGCCGCTGAGGTAGCCGGCGCCGAAGGCGTCGCCTGCCCCCACGGAGTCGACGACGGCCACGGGGCGCGCCGGAACGCGGTACAGGGCACCGTCGACGGCGGACACGGACCCTTCCGCCCCCTGCTTGAGCAGGACGTCGGCCGCGCCGAGCGCCCCGAGGGCACCGATGAGCGTCCGGGCATCCGCCCCGTCGACGACGAGTCGCGCCTCGTCCTCGGTGGCCATCACGACGTCCGCCCGTCGTACGAGATCGCGCAGGACGGGACCCGCGTCCGCGGGCGACCACAGCGCGCTCCGGTAGTTGAGGTCCACGGAGACCGGCACGCCACGTCCCACGGCCTCCTCAACGGCGGCGAAGACCGCGGCCCGGGCGTCCGGACTCAGGGCCGGGGTGATGCCGGTGACGTGCAGGACGCCGGCGGCGCCGATCACCGCGGGGTCGAGGTCGGCCGGGCTCAGCCGGGAACCGGCGCTGCCGGCCCGGTAGTAGAGGACGCGGGTGACCCGCGCGGTGCGGCGCTCCTTGACCATGAGCCCGGTGCGGGCCTCGGCGTCCACCACCGCGGTGGTGTGGACGCCCTGTCCCCGCAGGGTCATCGTCACCATCCGGCCGAACTCGTCGTCGCCCACGCGGCCGACCCACGCGGCGGGCACGCCGAGCCGGACGACGCCGACGGCCACGTTGGACTCGGCCCCGGCCACGCCGAGGCGCAACGCCGGAGCGTGCCGCAACGGGCCGACCTCCGGCGGCCACAACAGGGCCATCGTCTCGCCCAGCGTGACCACCCCGCCGACCGCCGGAGCGCTCACGAGCCGCTCCTGCCACGCGCCACCGCGTCGAGCGCGGCCCGTGCGCGCCCGGCGAGCGCAGCGAGGTCGTCGTCCCCGTCGAGGGCCGCACCGATCAACGGACCGCCCATGCCGACGGCCACGGCACCGGCCTGGAGGTAGCCCGGCACGTCGTCCACGCCGACCCCACCGGTCGGGATCAGCAGGACGTCGTCCAGCGGCGCCCGCACCTCCTTCAGGTACCGGGGACCGCCGGCCGATCCGGCGGGGAAGACCTTCACGGCGGTGGCGCCGAGCTCCCAGGCGGTCGCGATCTCCGTCGGGCTCAGGGCACCGGGGTACCAGCCCAGCCCCCGGGCGGCGGTCCGCTCCCCCACAGCGGCCGAGGTGGTGGGGGCGACCACGAAGGAGGCACCCGCATCGGCTGCCGCGTCCACCTCCTCGGGACGGCGTACCGTGCCCACGCCGACCTCCACACCGGGCCGGGCCTCGGCCGCGAGCCGGTGCACCACGTCCAGTGCCCGCGGTGTGTTCAGGGTGATCTCGAGGCACCGGACGCCGGCGTCCAGGAGCGTGTCGCAGACCACGTCGAGGTGCGCCCCCGAGCGGCCGCGCAGGATCGCCACCAGGGCGGTCTCCCGTACGGCCCGGCCCGGCTGCAGCCGCTGGGCGCTCATCGGGCCTCCCCCATCCGCCGGATGCCCTCCAGCAGGTCCTCGGTGTCGGTCGCCAGGGACAGCCGTACCCAGCCCTCCCCGAGCGGCCCGAAGGTCGTCCCCGGGGCCACCGCCACGTGGTGCTTGCGCAGCAGGTCCATCGCCCAGCCCGCGACGTCGCCGGCGCTCCGGTCGCGCACGTCGACCCACAGGTAGAAGGCGCCCTCCGGGCGCAGATAGCCCATGCCCTGGGCGTCGAGCTGGGCGACGGCGCGGTCCCGGCGCTCGCGGTAGGCCTCCCGCATGGCGACCACGTCGTCCTGGGGTCCCCGCAGCGCCGCCAGCGCCGCGGCCTGCGCCGGCGCGTTCACGCAGGCCAGCAGCGGCTCCTGCAGCTTGGCCGCGTGCTGGGCGACGTCCTCGGGTGTCACCAGGTACCCGACGCGCAGGCCGGTCATCGCGTAGGTCTTCGAGAAGCTGAAGGCCGACAGCACGCGCCCGTCGCGGTCGAAGCGACCCGGGCTCACGTGCGGGCTCTCGAAGGTCAGCGCGTCGTAGCACTCGTCGGAGAGCAGCCAGATGTCGTGCTCCTCCGCGAAGCGCACCAGCGCCTCCACGTCGGCGGCGGGCAGCACCGTCCCGAGCGGGTTGGACGGGGTGTTCACGACGATCAGCCGGGTGCGCTCGGTCACCAGTCCGGCCAGTTCTGCCGGGTCGGGGCGGAACTGCCGCTCGGGCCGCAGCGGGTAGCGGACCGGAACGGCCTGCAGCAGCTGCACCGCCATGGCGTAGTTGGGCCAGCCCGGGTCCGGGATGAGCACCTCGTCGCCGGCGCTGAGCGTCAAGGAGAAGGCGTTGTGCAGTGCCTGGGCGCCGCCGCCGACACCACCACGTTCCGCTCGGTGACGGGGAAGCCGTTGAAGCTGCTCACCTTCTCGGCGACCGCGCGGCGCAACTCCCCGGCCCCCGCGTTGGGCACGTAGTGGGTGTCCCCGGCCGCGTACGAGGCCCGGGCCGCCTCGATCACGTGTGCCGGGGAGGGGAAGCTCGGTTCGCCGACGTGCAGGCCGATGACCGGGTCGGGGAGGCTCCAGGCGAGGTCCATGACCTGCCGGATACCGGAGCGGGGCATCGTCTCGGCGCCGGCCGCCAGGATGGGCATGTCGTGTCGATCTCCTTGTTCGTGGTGCAGGTCAGCGAGGTGCAGGTCAGCGGTCCGCAACGGCCAGGTCCGGGAACAGCTCCCGGGCGGTCCCACCCATGACGCGGGCGAGGGCGGGTGCGTCGAGATCGGGCAGTGCCGCCGGCACCAGACCCGGCAGGTGCCGGTAGCCGGGGGTCTCGCTGGGCCACGGGTGGTCCGACCCCCAGAGCAGGCGGTCGGGGCCGTAGGCCCGCGCGAGCCGGCGGGTCACGGGGAACAGGTCGCGGTACGGGGGCTCCTCCGCTGACAGGGCGTACTGCCCCGAGACGAGCACGTGCACACCCGGCGCGTCGGCGAGCCGCTCCAGCCGCGTGACCAGCGACTCCGGGAAGGGGTCGTCGAACCGGGGGCGCCGGTGCTCGTCGACCCACATGTCGTGCGGGCAGAACCCCAGGTGGTTGAGCACCACCGGCAGCTCCGGCAGCAGCCGGACCAGCTCCTCCAGCAGGGACAGCTGCGGTGGCGGCAGATAGCTCCACAGCGGCAGCCGCTCGTCGGCGAGCACCCGCAGGACGGGGAGGAACGGCGACTCGGCGACCGGTCGCCCCGGCTCCCCCAGCCAGCTGGTCCGCAGCGCCGCGAACGGCCACCGCTCCCGCCGCGCCCGGAACGCGGCCACCGGGTCCCCGCCGGCGGTGCCGTGCTCCGCCGGCGTCCCGACCGCCACCGCGGCGAACCGGCCGGGATGGTCGGCCAGGACCTCGGCGACGTAGTCGTCGGCTCCGTCCAACGGCACCAGGACGGCGGCGTCGACCCCGGCACCCGCCATGTGCGCCAGCAGGCCCTCGACCGGGGCGTCCCGCTCCGCGGGCGCCAGCTCGTCGACACCCCGGCGGGACACCGCCGCGGGGCGGAAGACGTGCGCGTGGGCGTCCACCACGCCGGTGCCGGCGCGGTCGGCGTTCACCGGCTGATCCTCATCGTCGGATCTTGGCGACGAAGATCGCCGCGGCGGCCAGGATCACGATGCCGCGGATCAGCTCGGTGAGCGTCGCGGGGAGCTGCAGGAGCGTGACGGAACTGCCGATCAGCGACAGGAGCAGCACGCCGCCGACGGTGCCGAAGAGGCTTCCCCGGCCGCCGAGCAACGACGTCCCGCCCAGCACCACCACCGTGATCGCCGACAGCTCCAGACCCTGGCCCGCGGTGGGCGACCCGACCGTGGCCCGCGCGGCCAGCAGGATGCCGGCGAGTGCCGCGAGCATCCCCGCGAGGACGTAGGCCTTGACCAGGACACGTGCCACCGGGATCCCGTTGGACCGGGCCGCTGCCGGGTCCCCGCCGACGGCGTGCAGGTGCCGGCCGAACGCGGTGCGGTGCAGGATCCAGGCGACGGTGGCCAGCGCGACGAGCAGGATCGCGAAGGAGTACGGCACCGGGCCGATCCGTTCGAGCGCCACGGACGACAGCGCGCTGGTGACCCGCCCGTCCGGCGTCGTGCTCACCATGAAGGCCGCGCCCTGGATGAGGTAGAGCGTGGCGAGCGTGACGATGAACGGGGGCAGGCCCACCCGGGCCACGAGCACCCCGTGGAGGACGCCGATGAGGGCGCCCAGCAGCAGCATGCCGACGACCACGGGGAAGGTCCGGATGGGATAGCCGTTGATCAGGATGGCCGTGAGCAGCGCCGACAGGGTGGCGGTCGATCCCACCGAGAGGTCGATGCCACCGCTGAGCACCACGAGGTGCTGGCCCAGGGCGGCCAGCCCGAGGACGACGGTCGCGGTCAGGACGTTGGCGATGTTGGCCGGCGCCCAGAACCGCGACCCGTCGGCGATGGTCAGCCCCAGGACCGCGATGCCGACGACGATCCACACCGCGGCGCCGTTGCGGGCGAGGCTCGCGAGGGTGAAGCGCGATCGGGGGACCGCGACGACGGCGGTGGTCACCGGGGCGCCCCGGCGGTGTCCAGGACGACGTGCATGACGTTCTCCTCGTTGATGTCCTCGCCGGTCAGCTCGCCGACGACCCCACCGCCCCGGCAGACCAGGACCCGGTGGGACATCCCCAGCACCTCGGGCAGGTCGCTGGACACCATGAGCACGGCCATGCCCTCGGCGGCCAGGCTGGTGATCAGCCGGTAGATCTCGGTCTTGGCACCCACGTCGACGCCGCGGGTCGGCTCGTCCAGCAGGAGCACCTTCGGCCCGCGGCGCAGCCACTTGGCCAGCACGATCTTCTGCTGGTTCCCTCCGGACAGCTGCCACGTCCCCTGGTCGGGGTCCGATGCCTTGATGCCCAGCCGCTGCTGCTCCTCGCGGAACACGGCGCGCTCCCGCGCGCCGGACAGGAAGCCGCCGCGCAGCACCTGGCCGAGCGCGGCGAGCGTCGTGTTGGCGCGCACGGGCAGCGGCAGGACCAGTCCCTCGGTCTTGCGTTCCTCCGGCACGAGGACGACGCCCGCGGCGATCGCCCGGCGCACCGACGACGGCACCGGGCGGCCCCCGACCTCCACGGCACCGGCCACGCGGGGATGCTCACCGGCGAGTGTCCGCAGCAGTCGGCTGCGCCCGGAGCCGACGAGCCCCGCGACGCCCACGATCTCGCCGGCCCGCAGGTCCAGGTCCAGCGGGGCGGGCGGCCGGGTGGAACTGCGGGGGACGAGGCCGCGGACCCGGAGCGCCACCTCCTCCCGGGGCTCGGGCAGCGGCGGGAAGACGGTGTCGACGTCGCGGCCCACCATGTCGCGGATGATGCGGGGGATGTCGTACTCGGCGGCCGGGCCGGTGGACACCACACGGCCGTCGCGCAGCACCGTGACGTCGTCGGCGAGGTCGGTGACCTCCTCCAGCAGGTGACTGATGTAGATCACCGCCACGCCGTCGGCGGCCATGCCGCGGACGACCGAGAACAGCGCCTCGAGCTTGTCGCCGGACAGGACGGCGGAGGGCTCGTCGAGGACGATCACCCGGCTGCGGCGGACCAGCGCCCGGGCGATCTCGATCAGCTGCTGGTTGGCCAGCGAGAGCTCCTCGGCCGGCCGGCGCGGATCGACGTCGGCGAGCCCGACCCGGGCCAGCACCTCGCGGACCTCGCGGTCCTGCGCGGCTCGATCCAGCATGCCGCGCGCCGTCCGCTCCTGGCCGAGCATCACGTTGTCCGCGACGCTCATGGCCGGCAGGACGGTGAGCTCCTGGTACACCGCCGTGATGCCGGCCGCCAGGGCCTCCCGGGGGAGTCGAACCGCACCGGCTTCCCGTCGAGCAGGAGCTCTCCTTCGTCGGGGAGCTGGTTGCCGGTGAGGATCCGCACGAGCGTGGACTTGCCCGCCCCGTTCTCGCCGACGAGGGCATGGACCCGACCGGGCCGACACGTCAGGTCGGCCCGGTCGAGCGCCCGCACCCCGGGGAACGACTTGCTGAGCCCCCGGGCCTGCAGAACCGCCGTCGTCGACGGCGCCATGGCGTCGGTCATCGGTTCAGCACAGGTCCAGTCGAGCGAGCTCCTCGTCCGGCAGCAGGGCCGGCACGAAGAGGTTGTCGCTGCACTCGGGGCGGACGTACTCGTCGATGTCCTCGTGCGTGAAGCTCGGCGAGTTGATGTAGACCTTGTCCAGGACCGGCTCCCCCTCGAGGATCGACATGGCCGTGTCCAGGCAGTCCATGCTCTGCTCCGGTGGGAACGACGAGAGCGCGAACTTCACGTCCGTTCCCTGGACCGCCTTGAGGAAGGCGTTGATCGCGTCACCGGTCATCGGGGGGACCGGCCGGCCGGCCTCCTGGTAGGCCTGCACCACACCCAGGTCGCCGTACCCGGAGTCCGACCAGATGCCGGCGAGGTCCGGGTACTGGGTGACCAGGTTCGCCGCGACGGTCTTGGCCACCGTCGGCGACCACTCCGTGTACTGCTCGGTGACGACCTCGATGTCCGGGTACTTCGCGAACACCTCCATCGCCGCCGCCTTCTGGAACTCCGCGGTCGGCACGCCGGCGAGCCCGCTGAGGACCGCCACCTGCCCCTGGCCGCCGAGCTGCTGCACCAGCCACTCGGCGTACATGGTGCCGAGCAGCTCGTACTGGCGGGTGACCGTCGAGACCGCGCCGCTGCCGTCGCCGAGGCGCCCGGCGCAGAGGACGACGGGGATGCCCTGGGCCGCGGCCGCCTGGACCTGCCCGGTGATGCCCTCGCCCATGGGGACGACGACCATCGCGTCGGGGTCCTGGGAGGCCAGCTGCTGAATGTTGTCGACCTGCACGGTCGCGTCGCCGTTGGCGGCCGCGTACAGGACCTCCACGCCGAGCTCCTCGGCGCGGTACTTGAAGGCCTCCTCGTTCGTGAGGGCCCAGGAGTTGGTGGGACCCTGCGCCGCGAAGGCGATCCGGTACGTGTCGCCGCTCTTCGGCTCGGCCGCCCACTCGGAGGTGTCGACCTCGCAGACCTGTTCCTCGGTGGGCTCGAGGTCCTCCAGGCCGAGCTGCTCGGCCGCTTCGGTCCATGCCTCCTCGTACGTGGCCTGGGCTTCCTCGGCGTTCGCGCAGTCCTCCCCGCCGCTGCCGCCCCCGGCGGTCGTGCCGCCCTCCTGCTCCGTCCCGCAGGCCGCCACGAGCGCGGCCGTGACACCGATCGCCAACGGCAGGTGGAGCCGCCGGGACCGCGTCGAGGTGCGGATGTTGGTCTTCATCGCACTCCATCTGTTCTCTTGTTCCGACGAGGGGACCGGACGGTCCACCCGCTGCTCTGCAGCCAGACGGCGAGCAGGATCACTGCGCCGCTCACCGCCAGTTGTGCGCCCGGCCCCGCGCCCAGCTGGCGGAGCCAGGTGAGCAGGACGGCCAGGAGCGCGACGCCCGCAACGGTCTGGCCGATCCGGCCACGTCCGCCGGTCAGGGCGATGCCGCCGATGACCGCGGCGGCGACGGAGTTCAGATCGAGGCTGCGCGAGAGGCGGGCGTCGACGTAACCGATGTAGCCGGCGCTGATGAGCCCCGCCAGCACGGCCAGCAGTGCCGAGGCCACGTAGCAGCCGGCGACCACCCAACCGGTCCGGACGCCGGACAGGGCGGTCGCGCGGGCGTTGGAGCCGGTCGCGTAGATGCGCCGGCCGAGCCCCGTCCGGCCGAGGACGACCCCGGCCAGCAGTGCGACGCCGAGGAAGACCCACGCCGGGGTCGGCACCCCGAGGAACCGCCCGGTGCCCAACGGCGACAGGGCGTCGGGGATGTTGCCCGACGGCGCGCCACGGGTCCACGCCGTGATGACGCCCTGGACCAGCACGAACGTGGCGAAGGTGGCGACGAACGCAGGCACCTGCCGCCGCACGACCAGCAGCCCGTTGACGACGCCGACCGCGAGACCGGCGGCCAGGGCGAGCAGGATCCCGGTGCCGAGCCGGGCGTCGTCGCCCAGGGTGTGGCTCGCGACGATGACGGTGGTCAGTCCGACCACGGCCCCGATCGACAGGTCGATCCCGGCCACCAGGAGCACGAGGGTCTGCCCCACCGCCGTCACCCCGATGAGGCCGGCCTGGAAGAGCACCAGCCGGAGGACGTCGCCGCTGAAGAACCCCGGGGTGGTCACGGCGGCCAGGAGCAGCACCAGCAGGAGGCCGGCGAGCGGGGCCAGCAGCCCCAGTGCCCGACGCAGGAGGCCGGAGCGGGTTCCCGGTGCTGCCTCCTCCACGCCGGCGGCCTCGACGGCCGGCTCGGCCGGCGCCCCGGAGCTCATGCGTTGCTCCCGGTCGCCCGGGTGCCGGCGGGCACCGCGGCGGCGCCGCAGAACTCGGCGGCCAGCGCCTCGTACAGGCCGACCGACCTGCGGACGGCCGTCACGGAGACCCACTCGTCGGCCCCGTGCGCGCGGCGCAGCAGGCCCGGTCCGAGGGCGGGCAGCGTCGGCAGCCCCTGTCCGGCGTCGAACCAGGTGGCGTCCGTCGTGCCCGGGAAGACCGCCAGCGGGGGTTCGGTGCCGAGTACTCGCCGGCATGCGGCCGTCGCGGCCGCGGCGACCGGATGGTCGGCCGGGACGGCGGCGGCGGGCAGCCAGTCGTTGGGCGCCACGTCGTACTCGACCGCGAGATCGGCGCCGGTACGCGCGGCCACCCGCTGGGTCAGCTGGGTGAACGCCTCGGTCAGGGCGGTGCGGTCCATGCCGGGAAGCAGCCGGACCTCGGTGTCCGCGGCGATGCGCCCGGGCAGGACGCCATACCCCACTCCGCCGCGGTAGGTCATGCCGGCGTTGACCGTGGCCGCCCAGCCCTCGAGCCCGTCGACGTTCGGGGGGACCTCGAGGGTCAGCTCGTCCGCGACGGCGGTCACCAGCCGCGCCACGTCGACGCCGGCGTTCCGCGTGCCCGGGGTCGCGGAGAGGCTGGAGTGCCCCTGGCGGCCACGCGCGAGCAGTCGCAGTCGGGCGATGCCGCGGCTGACCAGGTGGATGCGGTCGAAGTCCGTGTCGATGCCCCCCGGCTCGCCGATGACGACGGCGTCCGCGTCGAGCGGACGGGTCGAGGCGACGTGGTGGGCGCCGAACGTGGCGCCGTCCTCCTCGTCGGCGGTGAACAGCAGACTCAGCCGGCCACGGGACAGCGGGCTCCGGGTCAGCCGGGCGGCGGCGACCAGCATCGCCGCGATGGCGGCCTTCATGTCCGCCGAGCCGAGACCGTAGAGGCGGTCGCCCTCGATGTCGGCCCCCAGCGGGTCGACCGTCCACGTGGCGTCGCCGATCGGCTTGGTGTCGAGGTGGCCGGAGAGCACGAGGTGCCGGCCGCCCGGTCCGAAGTCCAGCGTGACCAGCAGATTGGGGCGCGCGGGGTCGAGCGCGATCGTCTCGGCAGCCGGCAGTCCGAGCTCTGTCAGGGCGTCCCGGACGACCGCCGCCACCGCGCGCTCGTCCCCCGGGGGTTGGGACTCGGCGTGCGCACGAGCCGCTGCGCGACGTCGACGACGTCCACGACGTCCACGACCGCCCCGCTCACTTGTACCGCCGGGCCCAGTCCTGCCCCTGCCACGTCTGCATCGAGACCGGCACGAGGCGGTAGAGCCAGCGGGGCTTGTCCATGGTGGGCGCGAGGTACTTCGGTCCGTTCTCCCCCAGATACCGGGTCGACATGCGTTCGGCCACGGGCACCCACTGACCGCCGACGTTGGGTCGCTCCACGAGTTCGGCCCGGCACTGCGCGACGACCTTGCGCTGCGTGCCGTCCTCGTCGACGGTGATGGCGCAGCGGTCGTCGCCCTCGAGGTAGCGGCCCCATGCCGCCTTCTCGCGCGGGACGACCCAGAACGCCTCGCCGTCCCACTCCTGCCAGCAGGGCACGACGTAGGGCCAGCCCTGGTCGTCCAGGCACGCCAGACGCGCGATCCGGGGTTCGGCCAGGAAGGCGGACATGGCGTCCTCCTCCAGCTTTCCTACCTTTCCGCGCCAGCTCTCGTCCTCGCTCATCGCGTGCTCCTCTCGCTGGTGGTGGGGCTGGGCCGGTCGGTTCCGGACGCCGTCGGCGGGAGGCCGCCGAGTCGACGCGACAGCTCGGCGGTGACCCGGAGGACGTCCGGAGCCAGCCGGTGGAGGTCGTCGGTGGAGAACCGGTACGCGGGCGCGGACACCGACAGTCCGGCGATCACCGCACCGGTGTGGTCACGGACGGGCGCGGCCACGCAGCGCACGCCCTCCTCGTTCTCGATCTCGTCGATCGCGTAGCCGCGTTCCCGCACCCGTGCGAGGTGGGCGAGGACGGCGTCGGGGTCGGTGATCGTGTTCTCGGTGCGCCGCTCCAGCGGCGGGACGAGCAGGCCGCGAACGTCCGCGTCGGCCATGCCGGAGAGCAGCACCTTGCCGATTCCGGTGCAGTGCAGCGGGTTCCGGAAGCCGGGCCGGGCCGACGGGCGCACCGGCTGAGGGCTGTTGACCGCCGCCAGGTAGAGCACCTGCTGGTTGTCGACGACACCCAGGAAGCAGGTCTCGCCACTGATGTCGACGAGCTCCTCCATCAGGTCCACGGCCTGGGAGCGCAGGTCGAGCCGGTCGAGGAACGACTGACCCCAGGCGGCGACCCTGGGCCCCAGCCCGTACCGGCCGTCGGCGTCCACCCGGAGGACCTCCGCCCGGCACAGCACCTCGAGCAGCCGCAGGGCGGTCGGCCGAGGGACCCCGCTGGCCTCCACGAGGTCGACCAGCCGGAGCGGGCGTCCGCTGTCCGCGACCAGGTCGACGAGGGCCAGGCCCTTGACGAGGGCCTTCGCAGACCCCGCGGAAGTGGACGCGGCGTCCAGATCGGGAATGGACATGGCGTCCATTGTGTGGATCACCGCACTCGGCGCAAGCCCCTGCGCCAGGAAAGATTTGCGATTTCCGCAGACGTGCTCGCCCGGACCGCGCTCTGCGGACGCTCCGGATCGACGGCGGTGAGCAAAGAAGGGACCCCCGCGCACCCGCCAGAGCCCGCTTATCCTTGCTGCCTTCCGGCCCTGGGGAGGTTCACAGGATGACGCCACACGAGGGGTCTGGCGTCCACTGTAGAGGAATGCGGCAGCGCCCCCACGACGGTGCCCGCTACGCTCCCCGGCCATGACGCCCCGGCATGCCCTGGTCCTGCCCCCGCCCCGCTCCTGAGAAAGGACCCCGTCCCCCTCACCCCTCGCGACCGGGGGCGAGCCTCCGGACGGGGCCGAGTCAAGGTCCGGTCCACAGGAGCGTCATGTCCACCCGAGCCACCTCCGAGGACGCGCCGGCAGCGCACGGCGTCCTCTCCTCCACCGCGTCCCGCCGCGGCTTCCTCCTCGTCGTCCTGGCCGCGCTGTGCTGGGGCACCTCCGGCCTGAGCGGCGCGATCGTCGCCGAGCGCACCGACCTCGGACCGCTCGACATCGCCTGGCACCGCATGGCCATCGGCTCGGTCGTCCTGCTGGCCGGCTACCTGCTGGGCGGCGCCGACGCACCGGTCCGGCCACTCCGCTGACCCGCGGCACGGCCGTCCGTCTTGTGCTGGTCGCCGCCGGACTCGCCGCCTACCAGCTGGCCTACTTCGCCGCCGTGGCGACGGCGGGGGTGAGCATCGCGACCCTGGTGGCCCTCGGGCTGGCACCACTGCTGATCGCCGTCGGCGCGGCGCTGCTCGGGCACGGCCGCCCGGACGGGGCGACCGTCGTCGCGCTCGTCGTCGCGCTGGTCGGCCTGGTCCTGCTGGTCGGCATCTCCGCCGGCGCCGACACCGGGACGACGGTGGTCCTGGGCGCCCTCATCGCGGTCGGCTCGGCGCTCGGCTACGCCGTCGTGACGCTGGCCGGCGGCGGTGTGCCGGCGGGCGTCCCGGTCACGCTGGCCGGATTCGCCGGCGGGGCGCTGCTGCTCACCCCCGTCGCCCTGGTCGCCGGCCTGCGCCTCACCACGGAGCCCGTCGCGCTCGGCGTGCTGATCTACCTGGGCGTCGTGCCGAGCGCCCTGGCCTACGCGATGTTCTTCGCCGGCCTCAAGACGGTTCCGGGCTCGGTCGCCGCGATCGTGACGCTGCTCGAGCCGCTCGGTGCGACCGCGTGGGCGACGATCGTGCTGGGCGAGCGGCTCTCACCGGGCGCGCTGGCCGGCGGGCTGCTCGTGCTGGCCGCCGTCGCCGGGCTCTACCTGCGGAGGATGGGAGATTCGAACTCCCGAGGGGTTGCCCCCAACCCGCTTTCCAAGCGAGCGCCATAGGCCACTAGGCGAATCCTCCAGTGCACCGGCGATGCTACCGGGCGACCCGTCCGGGTCGTCGCGGTGGCCGCCGTGCGGCATCCTGCACCCCGTGCGGTTGACACCTCGACCGGAAGGGAAGGGTCCCGTGCGCACGCCGTGGACCAGGCGGAGAGGAGGCAGGCCATGAGCGGACCGAGCGAGGTGCGGCCGGAAGTGGTGGCCGCGATCGTCGACGTCCTCAAGGGGGCGACCCCGCGGACCTGCCCCCGGGTGCCACTGCCGCCGAGAAGGCGGCGGCGAAGGACACCTACCTGTCGGAGTTCCTGGCCGAGCGCGGCAAGCGCGACCGCCAGTCGCAGGCCTGGGAACTGCTGCTCACCCGGAGCTACGACGAGCCGCCGACGTGGAAGCAGATCTTCGACGACCTCGACCCCCAGGTGCACGCCGAGCTCGGCACCCTCTACGACGCCCTGCCGGCCGGCGCCCAGGAGGAGTACGCGCGCCGCTTCGGCGTCCCGTCCGGGGTCTGACGCGGGCCCGCTCATGATGACCCAGACCAGATGACCCGTCCCGTCACCACCCCCGGCCGCCTCGTGGCAGGCCGGTACCGGCTGCAGTCACAGCTCGGCGGGGGCGGGATGGGCACGGTCTGGCTGGCCCGCGACGAGCTGCTGGGCCGCCAGGTGGCGGTCAAGCAGGTGCTCTCGCCGGCGGAGGTCAGCGCCGGGGAGGCCGACCAGCAGCGGCAGCGCGCCCTCCGCGAGGGCCGGATCGCCGCCCGGCTGAGCCATCCGCACGCGATCTCAGTCTACGACGTCGCGCTGGAGAACGGCCAGCCGTGGCTGGTCATGGAGTACCTGCCGTCGCGCAGCCTCGCGGCGGTGCTCAGCGAGGACGGCGTCCTGCGAGTGGATCAGGTCGCCCAGATCGGCGCCCAGGTGGCCGACGCCCTCGCCGCCACCCACGCCGCGGGGATCGTGCACCGCGACGTGAAGCCGGCGAACATCCTGATCGGCGAGGGCGGGCGCGTCGAAGGGCTGGTGAAGATCACCGACTTCGGCATCTCCCACGCCTCCGGCGACGTCACGCTCACCCAGACCGGCCAGATCACCGGCACCCCGGCGTTCCTGGCGCCCGAGGTCGCGCAGGGCCACCAGATGACCGAGGCCAGCGACGTCTTCTCCCTGGGCGCCACCCTCTACACCTGCATCGAGGGCCAGCCGCCCTTCGGCATGGAGGACAACGCGCTGGCCATGCTGCACAAGGTGGCCGGTGGGCAGATTCGGCCGCCGCACCGCGCCGGCTCCCTGGCCCGCCCGCTGACGCGCATGCTGGCCGCCGACCCCGCGGACCGGCCGTCGATGATCGAGGTCCGCGACGAGCTGGCCAAGCTCGCCGCGGGGCGCAACGGCGACACGACGACCGTGCTGCTGGCGCGCACCGACCTGAACTCGAACAACCCCGGCCGGACGGCGGCGTTCCCGGCCGGCGTCGCGGCCGGCACGGGCGCCTCGGGCCCGCCGTCGACCCCCGGCCCTCCGCCACCGACGCGGCGTGACCTCCCCGAGCCCCAGCCCGCCCCCGCCGCCGCTCCCGCCGCCGTCGGCACCCAGGACCGGCCGCCGGTCGTCGTCCCGCGTCAGAAGGGGCGCCGCCGGGGACGGGCCCTGTGGGCGCTGGTCGGACTGGTGGCGCTGGTGCTGGCGGGCCTGATCGTCTTCTGGTCCGTCGCGCTGGACGACTCGGACGACCCCGCGGACTCCCCCACGGCGAACCAGACCAGCGAGCAGACGTCGGCCGCCACCGACGAACCCACCGACGAGCCCGTGGACGACGACGAGGAGTCACCGGCCACCGACGAGACCACCGGCAGCGACGCCGAGGAGCCGGCCGCCGCCGGGGATCCCGTGTCGGCCACGACGGAGTTCTTCTCCTACATCCCCGGCGACCTGGAGAGCGCCTACGCGCTGACCAGTCCCGAGTTCCAGGCCCGGTACCCCTTCGACCGCTGGTCCGGGTTCTGGAGCGGGTTCTCCAGCGTGCGGATCAGCGACGTGGTCAACGAGAGCGACACCAGCGCCCTGCTCAACATCACCTACGTCCGGCCCGACGGCTCCAGCGAGACCGAGTACCACCGGATCACGTTCGTGCGGGGGGACGACGGCCGACTGCTGCTCGACGACGACGACAACAGCCCCTGAGACCGCCGGAACGGCGGCGTCCGCCTGGGGACGCCGCCGTTGGTCAGCACTCGGGGGCGGCTGACCCCGCGGACCGACCGGGAGCGCCTCGTAGGCTCGGAACGGCGTCGAGCCCGACGCACGACCTTGCTCGACGGGAGACTTCTTGCTCCGCCGGTGCGCCACCCTTGCCCTCGGGGTCGGTCTGACGCTGACCGCTTGCACGACCGAACCGCCGGACGGCCCCGCGGCCCGAGCCACGGGCTATGTCGGGTTCGAGCACGTGCACGGCCTCGGCGTGGACCCCGCGGACGGGATGCTCTACGCAGCGACGCATTTCGGCCTGTTCCGTGTCCCCGAGCATGGCGACGCCGAGCGAGTGGCCGACCGGCATCAGGACACGATGGGCTTCACCGTGGCGGGTGAACGCACGTTCCTCGGCTCCGGGCATCCGGACTTCCACATGGACCCGGACCTTCCGACGCAGCTCGGGCTGATCCGCAGCGAGGACGCCGGCGAGTCCTGGGAGATCGTCTCGCTCGGGGGCGAAGCGGACTTCCACGCGCTGCGCGCCGCGCACGGCAACGTCTACGCATGGGACGCCGGAACCGGCCGCGTGATGGTCTCCGCCGACGGCGGGCAGACCTGGGAGACGCGCAGCACTCTGGATCTGCGGGACCTGATCGTGCACCCCGACGACCCCGCCGTGCTGCTGGCGACGACCGAGCGAGGGCTACTGCGCAGCGAGGACGGCGGGCGGACCTGGGCTGCCCCGCCCGAGGCGCCGATGATCGGCCTTCTTGGCTGGGCGGCCACGCCGTCGCTGTACGGCATCGCGCCCGACGGGATCATGCACCGGTCAGCTGACGGTGGCCTGACCTGGACGGAGCAGGGTTCTCTGACGGGCAAGCCCGAGGCGTTGCACGTCGACCACCGTGACGGTGTCGAGAACATCTACGTCGCGGTCTCCCCGGCGAGGATTCTGGTCAGCACCGACGGCGGCACCTCGTTCACCTCCCGGTACGCGGACTGACGCCCGCGTACCGACGCGCCGCCGTCAACAAACGGGCACGTCGGCTCGACTTCTTCGCGCTCCTCCGGGTCCGGGCTCTCCGGGGCCGCGCCCCGCGGCCGTGTTCCCTCCTGCCCGCTGGCGTGCCCGCAGGTGACGACCTCACGGACCCGGCATCTCGACCCTGGCGGAATACCCCCGGGGGGTATTAGGCTTCACGGCGGCACAGAGCGCACCGACGAGAGGGAGTGGGTCATGCCGACGCAGCAGCAGACCACCGTGCTGGAGGTCTCCGGCGTTCACTGGGCCTCGGAGAAGGCAGTGGCGGAGAGCGTGCTCGGTAGGCGTCCCGGCGTGCTGGAGGTCGAGGCGAATCCGGTTGCCCAGACGGCGACGGTCACCTACGACCCGTCCCGCACATCGGTGGCGGAGCTGGCGGGCTGGGTGCGTGACTGCGGCTACCACTGCGCCGGGCAGTCCGTTCCGCAGCACGTGTGCGACCCGGCCGCCGAGCCGCATCGCGCCGGGGATCACCACGGTCACCGTCCCGTGCCGGGTGCGGCGGCAGCGCACGACCACGCGGGGATGACGCCGCAGGACGCGATGGGGCACGGCGGTCACCACGCCGGGATGTCGATGGACGACATGGCCCGCGACATGCGCAACCGGTTCCTGGTGGCTGCGCTGCTGTCGATCCCGATCCTGCTGTGGTCCCCGATCGGCCGGGAGGTCCTCGGCTTCGAGGCGGCGGCGCCGATCGGTCTGCGCGACGACGTCTTCTCGCTGATCCTGTCGCTGCCGGTGATCTTCTACTCGGCCTGGATCTTCTTCGACGGCGCCTACCGGGCGCTGCGCGCCCGCACGCTGGACATGATGGTGCTGGTCGCGGTCGCGGTGGGCGCGGGCTGGCTGTACAGCCTGGTCATCACGCTCACCGGGGGTGGCGAGGTCTTCTACGAGGCCGCCACCGTGCTGACGGCGTTCGTGCTGCTCGGCCACTGGTTCGAGATGCGCGCCCGTGGCGGGGCGAACGACGCCATCCGCGCGCTGCTGGAGTTGGCGCCACCTCGGGCGGTCGTCATCCGCGACGGCCAGCCGGTCGAGGTGCCCACCGCCGAGGTCGTCACCGGCGATCTGCTGCTGATCCGGCCCGGCTCGAAGATCCCCGTGGACGGGATCGTGGAGGACGGCGAGTCCGAGGTCGACGAGTCCATGGTCACCGGCGAGAGCCTGCCGGTGCGCAAGGCCACCGGCTCAGAGGTCATCGGCGCCTCGGTCAACACCACCGGCTCCCTGCGCGTGCGCGCCACGAAGGTCGGCGCGGACACCGCACTGGCGCAGATCGTGGCCCTGGTGCAGCAGGCGCAGAACTCCAAGGCGCCGGGGCAGCGGCTGGCCGACCGAGCCGCCTTCTGGCTGGTGCTGGT
Organism: Blastococcus sp. PRF04-17; assembly: GCF_023016265.1. GTDB lineage: Bacteria > Actinomycetota > Actinomycetes > Mycobacteriales > Geodermatophilaceae > Blastococcus_B. The sequence continues at coordinate 2,784,507 of NZ_CP095412.1, forward strand.
GGCGTTGATCGGGGGCGGCCTGACGCTGGTGGTGTGGCTGCTGGCCGGGGCGTCGTTCGCCACGGCGATGTTGTTCGCGATCACCGTCGTGGTCATCACCTGCCCCGACGCGCTCGGGCTGGCCACCCCGACGGCGATCATGGTCGGCACCGGCCTGGGCGCGCAGCGGGGCGTGTTGTTCAAGAACGCCACCGCGCTGGAGACCGCCGCCCGGATCGACACCGTGGTGATGGACAAGACCGGCACCCTGACCAAGGGCGAGCCGGAGGTCACCGACGTGGTCGTCGAGGGCATGGCCGAGGACGAGATCCTCGCCCTCGCCGCCGCCGTCGAGCGGGAGTCCGAGCACCCGCTGGCCGAGGCCGTCGTCCGCGAGGCGATGGCGCGTGGCGTCCCCGTCCTGGCCGCCGAGCGGTTCCGCAACGTGCCCGGTCACGGCGCGAGCGCCGAGGTCGACGGCCGCCGGGTGCTGGTCGGCAACGCCACGTTGATGGCCGGCGAGGGCGTCGACCTCGGGTCCCTGGGCGCTCGGCGGGACGAGTTGGCGGGCAGCGGCCGGACGGCGGTGCTGGTCGCGGTCGATGGCCGGGCCGTCGGAGTGATCGCGCTGGCCGATGCTGCGCGGGAGACGTCGGTCGCGGCCGTGGCCGCGCTGCACGACGCGGGGGTGGAGGTCGTGATGCTCAGCGGCGACAACACGGCGACCGCCCGGCGGATCGCCGACCAGTTGGGCATCGACACCGTCATCGCCGAGGTCCTGCCCGGCGACAAGGCCGCCAAGATCACCGAGTTGCAGCAGTCGGGCAAGCGGGTGGCCATGGTCGGCGACGGGGTGAACGACGCCCCCGCGCTGGCGCAGGCCGACCTCGGTATCGCCATCGGCGCGGGCACCGACGTCGCGATCGAGACCGCCGACGTCGTGCTCATGCGCTCGGACCCCCTCGACGTGCCCATCGCGTTGCGGATCGGCCGGGGGACGCTGCGGAAGATGCGGCAGAACCTCGGGTGGGCGATCGGCTACAACGCGATGGCGCTGCCCATCGCCGCCGGGGTGTTCGAGCCGGCGTTCGGGCTGGTGCTGCGGCCGGAGATCGCGGCGCTGTCGATGTCCGGCTCGTCGTTCCTGGTCGCGGTCAACGCGCTGCTGCTCAAGCGGCTGCCGCTGCCCGAGGCCCCGGGGGCACCCGCTACCGAACCGGCGGCGTCCCGAGCCCCGCAGCCGGTGTCGCGCTGACCCAACCTAATGTGGGACGCCGGGCGGAAGGATCGGAGGTGACGATGCGCGGGCGACGCGGGTGGGTCCTGCTGCTGCTGGCCGCCGTCTTCTCCGTGCACGGTCTCCAGTGCGCCGCCGCGGACTCCGGAGCCATGACCGGCTCGCACGGCACCGTCCACACCACCCCGGCCGAGCCCGGCCACGTGCTCCACGAGGCCGGGCCGGGCCCGGTGATGGAGCCGGCCGACGCCATGACCGCCGCAGCCCCTGCCGCCCTCGTCGCCGGCGCGGTGACCGGCGCATCCCTCGCAGGTGGCCACGACAGCACGCCGTACGGGGGCGGGCACCTGTGGGCGCTGTGCCTGGCTGTCCTCGCCGCCGGGCTCGCCGCGATGCTGCTGGTCCTGACCGGGCGACTCGGCGAGTTCCGGCTGCCATGCACGCGCCGTGCTACCGGCGGCCTCTGGGCCTGGCTGCGTCCACCCCGGCCGCCGGACCTGTACTCCCTCTGCCTGATGCGGATCTAGGCCGAACGTCGCGTCCCTCGTCCCCAGCCCCAGCGGCTGCGGCGACGTCTTCGCACGTTCCCTCCGATTTGTACACAGGAGACTCGACATGACCAGCAAGACCACTCTGCTCGCCGGCGCCCTCGTCACTGGCGTGCTCGCGCTCACCGGCTGCTCGGATGACTCCGTCGCGTCGCACATGGACTCGATGGACCGCAGCGCCCAATCGACCGGCACGTCCGCCGACGAGGACGCAGCGTTCAACGACGCCGACGTCACGTTCGCCCAGGGCATGATCCCGCACCACGAGCAGGCCATCGAGATGGCGCAGATGGCGTCCGAGCGGGCGCAGGACCCACGCGTGCTCGACCTGGCCAGCCGCATCGAGGCCGCCCAGCAGCCCGAGATCGACACCCTCACCGGCTGGCTGGAGGAGTGGGGCGTCGAGGGCGACGGCCGAGGCGGCATGGACCACGGCGGCATGGGCGGCATGGGCGGCATCGACCACGGTGGCGGAATGATGTCCGAGGAGGACATGAACGCTCTGATGGCCGCCTCAGGGGCTGCGTTCGACCGCCTGTTCCTGGAGCAGATGATCGAGCACCACACCGGCGCCGTGGAGATGGCGGTGACCGAGAGCGCAGAGGGCCGCAACCGTGACGCGGTCGCGATGGCCGAGATGATCCGCGACACGCAGACCGACGAGATCGCCGAGATGCGGCAGCTGCTGACCGAACTGGGCGGCTGAGCCGCAGCCCGGCCCGGCGGCGGGGCGCCCCCCTGCCGCCGGGCACCGGCCCTTCAGCCGAGGCTGGTGATCAGGTCGCGGCACGCCTGCTCGCATCGGCGGCACGCCTCGGCGCACACCCGGCAGTGCTCGTGCATGTCCACGTGCCGGGAGCATTCGTCCCCGCACGCCTTGCAGGCCGCGGCGCAGGCTTCCAGGACCGCGCGGGTGAGGTTGGCGTCGTAGCCGGTGTGCCGGGACAGCACCCGGCCGGTGGCGTCGCAGACGTCGGCGCAGTCGAGGTTGGTGCGGATGCACGTGGTCAGGTCGGCGACCATGTCCTCGCTCAGGCAGGCATCGGCACACGCCGTACATGCCTGGGCGCACTCGAAGCACGCCTCGATGCAGGCCCGCATCTTCTCCTTGTCGACCCCGCCGAGGTCCTTGGGGTAGGTGTCGAGCATCTGCCCGGCGACAGTCATGAGCCCTCCTCCGAGGCCGGCGGTCGACGGCCCGGATGCCGTGGCGACTCCACCGGCTCTCCCCGGCCCGTACCCGCGACCCGCGGAGGTATCCCCAGGTATCGACTCGGCGTGCAGGTGAGCGGATCGGTCGCGCGTCAGCGGGCAGGAGTCCGGCCCCGAACAGCAGGGCAGCCGCCCCCAGAGTCCCCGACCTGCCGGTCAGACCCTCCGAGGACGGCTGCGCCGTCACTTCCGTCGCTACGTCCGGCAATGCCCGTCGGTAGCCCACTGGCGGTGGCGGTGGGATTTGAACCCACGGAGGCTTGCACCTCACACGCTTTCGAGGCGTGCTCCTTCGGCCGCTCGGACACGCCACCGCCGGAGAGACTACAGGCCCCGCCGATCGCGGAAGAACGCGCGTAGCAGCGTGGCGGACTCCTCGGCCCGCACCCCCGCCGTGACCTCGGCGCGGTGGTTGAGCCGCCGGTCCCGGACCACGTCCCACAGCGAGCCGACCGCCCCCGCCTTCGGGTCCTCGGCGCCGTAGACCACCCGCGCGACCCGGGAGAGCACGATCGCGCCGGCGCACATCGTGCACGGCTCGAGGGTCACCACCAGCGTCGCGCCGGTGAGCCGCCAGCCGTCCCCGTGCACCCAGGCCGCCTCGCGCAGCGCCAGCACCTCGGCGTGCGCCGTCGGGTCGCCGCGCTTCTCGCGCTCGTTGGCCGCCTCGGCCAGGACGCCGCCGTCCGGGCCCAGGACGACGGCGCCGATCGGGGTGTCGCCCCAGCCCTGCGCGGCGGCCGCCAGCTCGAGCGCCCGGCCCATCGCGGCGTCGACGTCCGGGCTCACGCCGCCCCCTCCAACGGAAGGCCGACCAGCGCGGAGAGCTCGGCCAGAGCGACCGCGGGATCGACGACCTTGATCGTCGAGAAGCCCATTGCCCGCGCCGGCTTGAGATTGATGCCGAGGTCGTCGAGGTAGGCGCAGTCGGTCGCCTCGATCCGCCGTCCCACCGCGTCGGAGAGCCGGGTCAGCGCCCGGCGGTAGATCTCCGGTTCCGGCTTGCGCACCCCTTCCAGCGACGACTCGACCACCGCGTCGAACAGCGCCAGCAGCTCGCCCAGCTCGCCGGTGGCCTCCATCGGCGCGACGTTGTTGGAGAGCAGTCCCAGCGGCAGACCGGCGTCCTTGAGCCGCCGGACCGCGGCGACCATCTCCGGCCGGACGTCGCCGCGCAGCGCCTCGAGCACCCGGGCGGCGTCCACGACGTGGCCGGCGGCCAGCGCCTCGGCCTCGAACAGCGCCGAGAACCCGGAGACGTCGACCTCGTTGCGCTCGAACCGCGCCCAGGCGTTGGTGTCGGGGTCGGTGCTGTTGAGCCGGCGGATCAGCCCCTCCGGGAGCCCCGCCGCCCGCTCGTATACGGCGAAGGCGTGCATCGGGCTCTCGGTGATGACCCCGCCGAGGTCGAAGATCACCGCCGAGACCGTCACGGCGCCACCGCCGCGGCCAGCTCGTCGGCGAACCCGAGGCGCTGGGCGATCCGCTCCACCATCTCGTCGGCCCACAGGTCGTCGGCGGTCACGATCGCGCGCAGCTCCTCGTGCGGCAGGCCGTCGTCGGCGAAGACGTCGAGGTCGCCGCCCGGCCAGCCCGACTCGTCGTCGTCGAAGGCGCCCTCGGTGTCGACGCCGATCCCGTACCGCTCGACCACCTCGGCGGCCAGCACCCACTCGAGCATCGTCGCGTCGGAGATCAGCGCCCGCACCATGCCGCCCGGCCCGTGCCGGAGGACGACGAAGTACAGCCGCGAGTCCACGACCAGGACGAACGGCGGCGGCCACTCCCCCGCACCGGAGTCGCCCAGCGCCCGCTCCAGCACCGGCAGCTCGTCGCCGGCGTCGTCGGCCAGCAGGTCCACGCGCCAGCCGGACGGCGGACGGCTCACCCGGACGGCGAAGCTGGCCCGCACCGCCGCGTCGGGAGCGCTCATCGCTTGCGCAGGAGGGTCAGGCCGTCGGCGACCGGCAGCAGCACCGTCTCCCACCGCGGGTCGGCCGCCAGCGAGGCGTTGAGCGCCGCGATGGCGCGGTCGTCCAGCGACTGCGGGTCGAGCACGTGGCCGTCCCGGAGCGTGTTGTCCAGCAGCACCAGCCCGTTCGCGGCCATGCGCGGGTGGAGCTCGTTCACGTACGCCGGGTACCCGGTCTTGTCGGCGTCGACGAACGCGAGGTCGAACGTCTCGGTCTCCGGCAGCTCCCGCAGCGAAGCCAGCGCGTCGCCGATCCGCAGCTCGATCCGGTGGCCCACGCCGGCCCGGTCCCAGAAGCGGCGGCCGACCGCCGTCCACTCCTCGTTGATGTCCAGGCACAGCAGCGAGCCGTCGCCCGGCAGCCCCCGGGCGATGCACAGCGCCGAGAAGCCGGTGAACGTGCCGATCTCGATCGCCCGCCGCGCCCCGACGGCCGCGGTGAGCAGCTGCATGAACGCGCCCTGCTCCGGCGCGATCTGCATGGTCGACGACGCCTCCCCCGCTCGGCCATCGCCGCGGTCTCGGCGATCAACTCGGCGGCGACCTCGTCGGGAGCCTCCGACGAGGCCCGGACGTAGTCGGCCAGCTCCGGGGTGAGGAGGAACGAGCGCGGGGTCATAAGGTCCGATCATGGCGGAAAGGTTCCCGGTGCCGACCATGCCCGCGCCCCCGGTCGCGGTCGTCGGGCTGGGGCAGCTGGGCGGATCCCTCGCCGCGGCGCTGGTCGCGGGCGGTCGCCAGGTCGCCGGGTGGGACGTCGACCCCGCGGCCCGCGCGGCGGCGGCGGCCCGCGGCGTCAGCATCACCCGGGAGCTCGGCGGCGTCGTCGTCCTCGCCGTCCCGCTGCCCGCCATGGCCGGCGCCCTGGAGGGCCTGACCGTCGACCCCGACGCGACGATCACCGACCTCGGGTCGGTGAAGGCGCCGGTCCTCGGTGCCCTCGGCGCCACCTACGGCGGCCGCTTCGTCGGCGGCCACCCGATGTGCGGCACCGAGCGCTCGGGCCACGGGGCGACCGACCCGGCGCTGTTCGCCGGTGCCCGCTGGGCGCTCTGCCTCGAGCCCGGTACCGAGCTGCCGCGGTGGCTGCGCGTCGCCGAGGTCGCCCTGGCCGTCGGCGCCGAGGTGGTGCCGGTGACCGCGGCCGAGCACGACGACGCGGTCGCGGCGGTCAGCCACGTCTCCCACCTGCTCGCCGCCGCCCTCGCCGCGGCGGCCGGTGAGGCGGGGCCCACCGCCCTGGCGCTGGCCGCCGGCAGCTTCCGCGACGGCACCCGGGTGGCCGGCAGCGACCCGGCGTTCGTGACCGCGATGGTCGAGGGCAACGCCGGCCCGACCGCCGCGGCGCTGGACCGGGTCCGGGCGCAGCTGGGCCGGCCCTGGCCGGAGCTGGTGGCCGCCGGGCACGCGGTCGCGACCCGGCCCGTGGCGCGGGAGACGGTACGCGTGCCGGTCGACCGCGCCGCGCTCCTGGCCCTCGGCCGGCAGGGTGGCGCGGTCACCCGGCGGCTGGCCGCGTTCGTCGAGGGCTGGGTGCCCGCGCGCGGCTGACTGTTTCGGGCCCGCTGGCACGGGCAGGGTGTCGGCATGGACGAGAAGGACATCCTGAGCCGCATCCACGCACTGGTCGACGAGGAGCACAAGCTCCGGGAGGGCACGGAGCACACCGAGGAGCAGCGGGCCCGGATGAGCCAGCTCGAAGCGGACCTCGACCAGTGCTGGGACCTGCTGCGGCAGCGGCGCGCCAAGCGCCAGTACGACGAGGACCCCGACGAGGCCGAGGTGCGCCCCGAGTCGACGGTCGAGAACTACCTCCAGTAGGAGAAGGCCCCGTCCTCCCCACCCTTCGCAGGCTCAGCGCGGGACCCGGGACGGGGCCTCTAGGCCGACCGCTGGACCGCCCGCCCCCGCTCGGTGCCCAGCAGGGCCAGCTGCCACAGCAGCCGCGAGCGGGGGTCGGTCAGCTTGCGCCCGGTCACCGACTCGATGCGGCGCAGCCGGTGCATCACCGTGTTGCGGTGGCAGTAGAGCTCGTCGGCCGCCCGCGTGGGCGAGCCGTCGGAGGCGAGGAACGCGGCGAGGGTGTCCAGCAGCACCTCGCGCTCGTCGGAGGGCAGGTCCAGCAGCCCGCCCAGGGACTGGCCCACCAGCCGTGAGCTGATCTCCGGCGAGTTGCTCAGCAGCGCCTCGGGTAGCCGGTCGTCGATGCTGACCACGCGGCGGCTCCCGACCGGGAGGGTGCGGGCGGCGGTGTCGGCGAGCCGGTAGGCGGACCCGACCGCGGCGGCGCCCTCGACCACGGCCGAGACCCCCACCGGCCCCGTCGCCGCCGTGCGCAGCCAGGCCATGACGTCGCAGCCCGGCGCTGCCGCCACCGCGACGATGCCGACCTGCGCGTCGCCGCGGGTGCCCCACACCGACCGGACACCGCGCTTGAGCAGCGCGGCGTTCGGCGCGTCCAGGGCCGGCCCACCCTCGGGGTCGGGCAGGGCGACGACGGCGACCAGCCGCCCGTCGAGCGGCACGGCGAGCAGCTCCGACGCCGTCCGCACGAACGCGGGGTCGTCGCCGCGGCCGTCGAGCAGCCCGTCGAGCACCTGCTGCCGGGCCGCCTCGTCCACGCCGGCCAGCCGCCGCTGCTCCTCGCGGTAGCCCTCGGCCACGGCGGCGCACTCGACGTCGTTGGTGCGCCAGACCGAGCCGGCCACCTCGAGCAGCAGCGTGTCGTGCTCGTGGCTGCCGCTCCGGGCGACCTGCAGCAGCGCCTCCCAGGTGACCTGGCCGCCGAGCCGGTAGGCGCGCAGCACCGCCTCCAGGGGAACGCCCTGGGCCGCCCGCTTCCGGCCGATCTCGCGGGCGTCCCGGAGGGAGGTGACCCGGTTGCCCGACAGCGTCCCGATCAGGGTGCGCATCCCGCGCTGCAGGTTGCTGCGGGTGGTGACCCGGAGGTCCTGCTCGTCCTGCTCGACGAGCTCGCGGTAGGCGGGTTCGGTGCGCATCAGGACGTCGACCATCCGGTCGGTCATCGCGTCGACCTGGTCCAGCAGGAGCGGGGCCAGCTCGGCCAGCCGAGCCGCGATCTCGGGCCTGAACGGCTGCACTCCCCCACCTCCTCATGACGCGCCGCACCCAGCACAACACGAACTTGCGATCACTGTGCGGTGCGCCCATTGTGACCAGCACCACCCACTAGCAGGCTCATCAGGACGTACTCGTGACCCAATCGTCGCCGACCCGAATCCCGAGCCGGCGGTAACCCCTCGACGAAGAGGAGCAGTGGGCCCCTTGGCGCAGCCGCCTTCGAACCCCGGCAGCCAGCCACGACAGGACCGAACGCCCACCGCACGGCTCGAGATGACGGGCATCAACGTCGCCTTCGGCGGTGTCCTGGCACTGAGCGACGTCTCCCTCACCGTCGAGCCGGGTCAGGTGCACGGGCTCATCGGCCCCAACGGCGCCGGCAAGACCACGCTGTTCAACGTCGCCTGCGGCCTGGTGCGGCCGACCTCGGGCCGCATCGTCTGGCGCGACCGCGAGCTGAGCCGGCTGCGCCCCAGCCAGCTCACCCGGCTCGGCATCTCCCGCACCCTGCAGGGGGTCGGTCTGTTCGCCGGCCTGACCGTGCTCGAGAACGTGATGATCGGCGCCCACCGGCATGCGAAGGCGGGGTTCTTCTCCGCCCTGTTCGCCCTGCCGACCGCCGACAAGGACGACGGGCTGCTGCGCGAGCGGGCACACCGGGCGCTGGTGGAGCTCGGCGCCGAGGCCTACGCCGGCCGCTATCCCGGCAGCCTCCCCTACCCGGTGCAGAAGCGCGTCGCCCTGGCCCGCGCCCTGGTCGCCGACCCCGACCTGCTGCTCCTCGACGAGCCGGCCAGCGGCCTGTCCGAGGACGAGATGCACGAGCTCGGCGACCTCATCCGGTCCCTGTCCGGCCGGATGAGCGTGCTGCTGGTCGAGCACCACATGGACCTCGTCATGCGGGTGTGCGACCGGATCACGGTGCTGGACTCCGGCAAGCAGATCGCGAACGGGACGCCGGCCGAGGTGCAGGCCGACCCGGCGGTCACGGAGGCCTACCTGGGGGACGACGTGGACGTCGAGGCCGACGCCGCCGCACTGGCGTCGGCGGAGGGGGGCCGGAACGATGCCTGAGGCCCACGGCAGCACCGCGGTGTCCGCCGCGACCGCCGGATCGCGCGGCACCGGCTCCTCCCTGCTCCAGGTCGAGAACCTCACCTCCGCGTACGGCCCGGTGCGCGCGCTCGACGGCGTCACGCTCAGCGCCGAGGCGGGCCGGATCACCGCCGTCCTCGGCGCGAACGGTGCCGGCAAGACGACGCTGCTGCGCACCATCAGCGGCCTGGTCCGCCCGGTGGCCGGCACGGTCCGCCTGGACGGCGAGGACATCACCCGCGCCCCGGTCGAGGCCATGGTCGGGAAGGGCATGGCGCACGTGCCCGAGGGCCGCGGCGTCATCGCCGAGCTGACCGTCGACGAGAACCTGCGGGTGGGCTCCCTGTTCCGCGGCAAGGTCGAGCGGTCGGAGTTCGACCGGGTGTACGACATCTTCCCGCGGATCGCCGAGCGCAGGAACAACCCGGCGCACACGCTGTCCGGCGGCGAGCGGCAGATGCTCGTCATCGGCCGGGCGCTGCTGGCCAAGCCGCGCATCCTGCTGCTCGACGAGCCCTCCCTGGGCCTCGCTCCGCGGATCGTGGCGCAGATCTTCGGCCTCGTGCGGCAGCTGGTCGACCGAGAGGGCCTGTCGGTGCTGCTCGTGGAGCAGAACGCCCGCAGCGCGCTGTCGGTGGCCGACGTGGGCGTCGTGCTGAACCTCGGCCGCGTCGTCGTCACCGACCAGGCGAAGACGCTGATGGCCGACGAGGGCCTCCGGCACGCCTACCTCGGCTTCTGATCTTCCACTCCCACCGGATCCAGGAAGGCACTCTTCGTGCAGCGGTTCATCAACATCACCCTGTCGGGGCTGACCGAGGGCATGATCTACGCCGCCTTCGCCCTGGCGCTGGTGCTGATCTGGCGGTCGACCCGCATCGTCAACTTCGCCCAGGGCTCCATGGCCGCGGCCACGACGTTCATCGCCCTGGCGCTCATCGACGCGGGGCAGTCCTACTGGGTCGCCTTCGTGGTCGCGCTCGCCTCGGGCTTCCTCCTGGGCGCGATCGTGGAGCGCGTCATCATCCGGCCGGTCGAGGGCGGTCCGGAGCTCAACGCGGTGATCGTCGCGCTCGGCCTCTTCGTCGCGCTGCAGGCCTCGATCGCGATCATCTTCGGCTCGTCCTTCCAGTCCTTCCCGACGCCGTTCGGGGTCCGCGGGTTCACGATCGGCGACACCACGATCGCCCTCACACCCACCAGCCTGTACGTCATCGGGTCCGTGCTGGTCACGATGGGCCTGCTCGTCGCGCTCTTCCGCTTCACCCGCGTCGGGCTGGCGATGCGCGCCTCGGCCTTCGGCCAGGAGGTCGCCCGGCTGCTCGGTGTGCGGGTGGGCCGGATGCTGACCCTCGGCTGGGCGCTGGCCGCGGTCGTCGGCTCGCTGTCCGGCCTGCTCATCGCCGGCGGTGAGTTCGTCTACCCGGCCTACATGGACAGCCTGATCGTCTTCGGCTTCGTCGCCGCGGTGCTCGGCGGGCTGGACTCCCCCGTCGGCGCCGTGGTCGGTGGCCTGCTCCTCGGCCTGGCGTTGAGCTACGTCAGCGGCTACCTGCCGCGGGGCAGCGCCCTGGTCAACATCTCCGCCCTGGCGATCCTCATCGTCGTGCTGCTGGTGCGACCCGGCGGCCTGTTCAGCAGCAGCACGGCTCGGAGGGCATGACGATGAGCGACGCGCAGACCCCGCGCCCGGCAGCCGGCACCGACTCCGGCGCCGGCACCCACACCGTCGCCGCCGAGGGCGCCGCGACGGAGGAGGCGCCGGTCGAGGCCACCGCCGCGGCGAACGCACCGTCGGCCCAGGCCGCGGGCGGCCGGTCCTTCCTGCCCAGGTCGACCCTGCTGCGCCACCTGCTGCTCCTGCTGCTGGGCGCGGTGGCCGCCGTGATCATCCTGGAGCTCACCAGCCCGTTCACCAACTCCCAGCTCGCCCAGCTCTCCTACTTCGCCATCGCCGCCGGCGGGCTGACCGTCCTGACCGGGCTGAACGGGCAGATCTCCCTGGGGCACGGCGCCCTCATGGCCGTCGGCGCCTACACGACGGCGTTGTTCCTGCAGGCCGACGAGCCGCTGCCGCTGCCCCTGATCATGCTGGTCTCGGTGGTCACCACCACCCTCGTCGGCGCCCTGGTGGGGGTCGCCGCGGCGCGACTGCACGGCCCCTACCTGGCCGGCGCGACGCTCGCCCTCGCGGTGGGGCTGCCCGGGATCGCCATCTACTTCCACGGGACCCTCGGCGGCGAGCAGGGCCTGCGCGTGCGGGCCCCGCGCCCGCCGGAGGCCTTCGACACCTTCATCGGCTGGGTGTCGGGCAACTCCCCCAGCGGCACCAAGTGGCTGGCCTACGTGGGCGCCATCTGCCTGCTGATCACCTTCTTCCTGCTGGCCAACCTGGTGCGCAGCCGGATCGGCCGCACGTGGCGTGCCGTGCGCGACCAGGAGGTCGCGGCCGAACTGGCCGGCATCAACCTCGGCGCCTGGCGGGTGCTGGCGTTCGTGGTCAGCGCGGCAGCGGCCGGTCTCGCCGGTGCCGTGCTCGCCCTGGTCGTCCGGCTGGCTGCCCCCGGTGGTTTCACCCTCGTGCTCTCGCTGTCGCTGCTGACGGCCATCGTGCTGGGCGGGCTCGGCAGCCTCGTCGGTGCGCTGCTCGGCTCGGCGCTGCTGGTCTTCCTCCCGCCCTTCGTCACCGACCTGGGCGCCGACTTCGGGCTGAACAACACCGAGGCGGCCCAGCTCGCCCCGTTCGTCTACGGCGTGGTCCTGATCGTGGCGATGATCTTCGCCCCGGCGGGCTTCGTCGGCACCGTGCGCATGCGCTGGCTGACCGCCCGTGCCAAGCGCGCGGCGGCAGCCCGGGCCTCCACCGGGGGGTGAGGGCGACTCGAACCACCCGGCGGCCGCCCCGGCTGCCGATGACCATCCAGACTCCCGGGCACCGGAGCCCGGGTCGCACCAGAGGAGAACAGTTGTCCAGATCGTCCCGACGACTCGTGAGCGTGCTGGCAGCTGCCACCGTCGCCTCCACCGTCGCCGCCTGTGGTGGCGGCGGGGACAACGGAGGCGGTGGCGGTGGCGGTGGCGGTGGCGAGAACGAGGCCTCCGACATCGGCATCACCGAGAACTCGATCAAGCTCGGCTCGCACTACCCGCTGACCGGTGTCGCGTCGCCCGGCTACAGCGAGATCCCGACCGGCGTCCAGGCGTACTTCGACTGGGTCAACGAGAACGGCGGCGTCTACGACCGGGAGATCGAGTGGGTCTACCGCGACGACGCCTACAACCCCAGCCAGACCAGCTCGGTGGTGAACCAGCTCGTCCTCGAGGACGAGGTCTTCGCGATCATGGGCGGCCTCGGCACCCCGACGCACAGCGCCGTCCTGGACTTCCTCAACAGCGAGGGCGTGCCCGACCTGTTCGTGTCGTCGGGCTCCCTGCTGTGGGGCGAGGACCCGGAGACCAACCCGTACACCTTCGGCTGGCAGACCGACTACGAGTCGGAGGGCAAGATCATCGGCAAGTACATCGCCGACGAGTTCCCCGACGCCCAGGTCGGTCTGTTCCTCCAGGACGACGACTTCGGTGAGGACGGCGAGTCGGGCATCCGGCAGTACCTCGACGACGACCAGATCGTGGCGGCCGTGCGGTACACCCCGGGCAACACCAACATCGCCCCGCAGATCTCCGAGCTGCAGGCCGCCGGTGCCGACTTCGTCGTCGGCTTCAACGTGCCCAGCTACACCGCGCTCTCGCAGCTGACGGCGCTGCAGCTGGGCTACCAGCCCGAGCAGTGGTTCTACTCGAACGTGGGTTCGGACCCGACGCTGGTCGGTTCGCTGCTCAACCGGTTCTCCGAGGGCGCGGTCAGCGACGCCAGCCTGCTGGACGGGGCGCTGACCACCGGCTACCTGCCCACCGTCGACATGACCGACAACCCGTGGATCCAGCAGTTCCAGGAGATCTGGGACGCCTCCGGTCAGGACGGCGAGCTCACCAACTACCGGATCTACGGCATGGCACAGGCCTACACGATGGTCCAGGCCCTGCAGGCCGCCGGCCAGAACCCGACCCGTGACGGCCTGGTCGAGGCCGTCGAGGCGGTCGGCGGTGACTGGGAGGGTCCGCTGTTCGCGCCGTTCCGGTACTCCGAGGACAGCCACATGGGCACCAGCGGCATGTCGATCGAGCGCATCGTCGGCCTCGGCTCCGAGGAGGTCGTGCCGGTCCAGATCACCGACATCGGTGACGCCGAGATCGAGGAGTTCGACGGCGAGCCTGCCGAGGTGCCGGAGAACGGCATCCCGGACGAGGAGCCGTACGAGTAACCGCACCAGCGCACGGCACACGCACGGGCCGTCGGTCTCCTCGGAGGCCGGCGGCCCGTCCGCGTCCGCGACACTTCGACGCCGAAGTGTGTGGGCCGACCGCCCGGGTAGGAGCCCGCCGGGACGGGACCGTTACGACCGAGCCAGGGGGGACGCCGCTGTGGGAAGCGACGGCACGCACGACACCCGGACCATCCGGCGGGCAGTGGTCACCGGTGGCGCCGGCTTCCTCGGGTCGCACCTCTGCGAGTACCTGCTCCGTCGCGGGGTGGAGGTCGTCTGCCTGGACAACTTCCTGACCGGCTCGCCCGAGAACGTCCTGCACCTCATGGACTCCCCCGGGTTCCGGCTGCTGCGCTGCGACGTCACCGACTACGTGCACGTGCCGGGTCCGGTCGACCTGGTGCTGCACTTCGCCTCGCCGGCCAGCCCGATCGACTACCTCAAGATGCCCATCGAGACCCTCAAGGTCGGCAGCCTCGGCACGCTGCACACCCTCGGCCTCGCCCACGAGAAGGGCGCCCGATACGTGCTCGCGTCGACCTCGGAGGTCTACGGCGACCCGCTGCAGCACCCCCAGACCGAGGAGTACTGGGGCAACGTCAACCCGGTCGGCCCGCGGGGGTCTACGACGAGGCCAAGCGGTTCAGCGAGGCCCTGACCACCGCCTACCGGACGTCGAAGGGCACCGACACCGGCATCGTGCGGATCTTCAACACCTACGGGCCCCGCATGCGGGCCGACGACGGCCGCGCGATCCCGGCCTTCATCGGGCAGGCGCTCGACGGCCGGCCGGTGACCGTCGCCGGCGAGGGCTCGCAGACCCGCTCCATCTGCTACGTCGACGACACCGTCGAGGGCATCCTGGCGATGGCGTTCTCCGGTCACGCCGGTCCGGTCAACATCGGCAACCCCGACGAGCTGTCGATGCTCCGGCTCGCCCGGTGGATCGTCGAGCTGACCGGCTCCGCCTCCCCCATCGAGTTCGTCGACCTGCCGGTGGACGACCCGAAGGTCCGGCGGCCCGACACCGCCCGCGCCGAGGCGCTGCTCGGCTGGCGGCCCCGGGTGCCCTCCGAGGAGGGCCTGCGCGCGACCGTGGCCTGGTTCGCCGCCCGGCGGCAGGGCGAGGCCCGCAACTTCGCCGTCGACGTCGGCGAGCCCGCGGCCGTGCGCGTGGGCTGACCCGGCAGGCGGTACGGGACCGGCACGGAACCCAGCTACCCTGGCGGTGCGGACTCGGGGGCCGCGACCACCCCTGAGTCGATCCAGAGAGCGAGCATGGGCCGCCACGCCGATCCCACGTCCTCGCGCCGTCCGGCGCCCGTCGTCCTGATCGCCGCCGGCATCGCCGCCCTGCTGGTGGCCGGTGGGCTCGCCTGGTGGCTGGCCGGATCCGGCGGTGGCGGGTGCGAGACCCGGCAGACCGTCGCCGTGACCGTCACGCCGGAGCTCGAACAGGTGGCCACCGGTCTGCTGGCCGAGCCCATCGAGCTCGACGACGGCACCTGCGCCGTGGCCGACGTCGTCGCCCAGCAGCCGCTGCAGACCGTCGGTGACCTGGGCGCGCTCGACGCCGACGCCCTGCCCGCCGTCTGGGTGCCCGACTCGTCGCTGTGGCCGGCCCGGCTGAGCGGCGTCCCGCTGGAGGCCGACGGGTCCATGGGGTCCTCCCCCGTCGTCCTGGCCACCAGCGCGGCGGTGGCCGACGCCCTGGGCTGGACCGAGACGGCGCCCGGCTGGGGTGAGGCGCTGACCTCCGGCCGCCCGCTGGCGGTGCCGGACCTGGCGACGAGCGCGGAAGGGCTGGCGGCGCTCGCGGCCGTGCGCAGCGCGCTGGGGGGCGGCCCCGAGGCGGACAACGCCGTCGTCCAGGCGGTGCTGGCGGCCCAGCGCGGGCCGTCGCTCTCCTCCGCGGACGGTCTGCGGGCCGGCAGCGAAGGTGGGGAGGACGCCCCGCTGGTGCCGGTCAGCGAGCAGGAGGTGTTCGCGAACAACCGGGACGCCGAGGATTCCTCGCTGGTCGCGGTCTATCCGGCGGAGGGTTCCCCGGTGCTGGACTACCCCGTGCTGCGGGTCGGCTCCCCGTCCGGCGACCGGACCGCCGCCGTGGACGCCGTGGTGGGGGCGCTGACCTCCGAGGCCGCCCGCGCCGCCGCGCTCGAGGCCGGCTTCCGGGGCGCCGACGGCGCCGCGCCCGCGGACGCGGGAGAGGCGACCGGCATCAGCGCCGACACCCCGGCGACGCTCGAGCTCGACCCCGCGGCCGTGCAGTCGCTGGTCGAGCAGCTCTCCGCGCTCGCGGCGCCGTCGCGGATCCTCACCGTGTTCGACGTGTCCACCTCGATGGAGGCATCGGTCGGCAACGGAACGCGGGCCACGCTCGCCCGGGACGCCGCCCGGGCGACGCTGACCCTGGTCCCGGACGACTTCGCCCTCGGGCTCTGGGTGTTCGCCTACCGGCTGGAGGGCGACCGGGACTGGGCCGAGCTGGTGCCCACCCGGGAGCTCGCCGCCGACGCGGACGGGACCACCCAGCGGGCGGCGCTCGACGAGCAGCTGCTGACCATCCCCGACCGGCTCACGCCGGGGGGCACCGGGCTGTACGACACGACGCTGGCCGCCGTCCGTGCGGCGCGGCAGGACTACGACCCGTCCGCGGTCAACAGCGTCCTCGTGGTGACCGACGGCACGAACGAGGACGACGCCGCGGGGCTCACCCTGGACGGGCTGCTGGCCTCCCTCGGGGAGGAGGCCGACCCGGAGCGCCCGGTGAAGGTCATCGGGGTGGCGCTGGGCCCGGACGCCGACCTGGCGTCCCTGGAGCGGATCGCCGAGGCGACCGGCGGGGCGGCCTACTCGGCGGTCGACCCCGCCGACCTGCAGACGGTGCTCTTCGACGCCCTCCGGCAACGCCGATGACCGGTTCCCGCTTTCTGTACCGAAAGCGGGGATGCCGCGCTCAGCATTCGGTACAGAAAGCGGGGAGGAGGGTGTCGAGGGCGGTCAGGACCTCGTCGACCGTGATGCGGGCCAGCGCCGGGTCGAGTTCGGTGCCCCAGGGGTCGCCGGTGCCGTCGCCGTGCCAGAGGACGACGTGTTGCGGACGGCTCGGCGGCCCCCACATCGCCGGCGACACCGGCCCGAACAGCACCACCGACGGACGGCGGTAGGCGGTGGCCAGGTGGGCGACGCCGGTGTCCCCGCTGACCACCACGCGGGCGGCGGCGACGGTCGCGGCGAGCTCGAGTGACGACGTCCGGCCCGCGAGCACGGCGTCCTCGCCGAGCCCGGCCGCGGTGGCGACGGTGCGGGCGAGCTCGATCTCGGACGGACCGCCGGTGATCCGGACGTCCAGCCCGCCCTCGGCCAGGTGGCGGGCCACGGCGGCGAACCGCTCGGCCGGCCATCGGCGACCGGGGAACGCCGCGCCGGGATGCACCACGGCCGCCTCGGTCACCGGGGGCGGGACCGAGGGCACGGCGAGGTCCAGTGCGTCGGGGTCGGCGTCAACGCCCAGGCCCTCCGAGACCAGCCGGCACCACCGCCGGACCTCGTGCTCGTCGGCGTACCACCGCGGCCCCGGATAGCCCGGGCTGTCGAAGGTGAGCAGGCGCGCGGGCCGCAGGCCGGCGACCACCACGTGCGACTCCGGGCCCTTGCCGTGCAGGTCGACGGCGAGGTCGGGCGGCGGGCGGTCCCAGTCCAGCGGCTCGAGCTCCCGGGCCGGCAGCACCTCGTCGACGGCGTCGATCAGCCGGGCCAGCGGCTCCAGGGCGGAGGTCGTGGCCAGCACGAGGTGGTGGTCGGGCACCGCCGTGCGCACCGCGCGGATCGCCGGCACGCCGGTCAGCAGGTCGCCGAGCCCCAGCGGCCGGAGCAGGACGGCTGACCTCTTCACACCCGGGAGCGCTCGACCAGGGCGGTCGTCGAGTGCCCGTCGAGGTAGGGCAGCACGACCGCCTGGCCGCCCCATCGGCGCAGCACCGCCGCCTCGGGCAGGTCGGCCCCGGCGTAGTCGCCGCCCTTCGCCCAGACGTCGGGGCGCAGCCGGTCGAGCACCTCGGCCGGGGTGTCCTCCTCGAACACGACGACCGCGTCGACGAACTCCAGCGCCTCCAGCACCCGCGCCCGGTCCGGCGCGGTGACCAGCGGTCGCGACGGGCCCTTGAGCCGGCGCACCGAGTCGTCGGAGTTGATGCACACGATCAGGCAGTCGCCGAGCCCGCGGGCCGCGCGCAGCGTCGCCACGTGCCCCGGGTGCAGCAGGTCGAAGCAGCCGCCGGTGGCCACGACCGTCCCGCCGACCGCCCGCACGCGGGCGATGACGGCGTCCGCCCCCGGCTCGGCCACCACGTCCGGCTCGGGGTACACCTCCACCTCCCAGGCCGACGCCCCGCCGCGCGCGACGAACGCCGACGCGGCGGCCACCGCCACCGACACGGCCTCGCCGGTCACCGCGCCGTCGGCCAGGGCCAGCGCGGCGGCCGCGGCGAAGGAGTCGCCCGCCCCGCACGGGTCGCCGCCGGTCACCGGCACCGCCGGCACCACCATCGGCGCGCCCTCGCCGTAGGAGAGCAGCGCGCCCCGCGAGCCGAGAGTGATGGCCACCGCACCCACGCCCCACCGCCGGATGAGCGACTCCGCGCGGGCACCGACCGCGGCCAGCCCCGAGGCGTCGGCCGGCACGTCGGTCGCCACCCGGGCCGCCTCCGCGCCGTTCGGGGTCACCAGCCGGACGCCCCGCACCGGGTCGGCGCCGCGGGGGTGGGGGTCCCAGACCACCGGGCCCCGCGCCGAGGACAGCGCCGCCCGCACGTCGGGCGCCGCCGTCGTCCCCCGGCCGTAGTCGGCCACCAGCACGGCGGCCGCGTCGCGGATCACCGCGGCGGCCTCCTCCGGCAGCGGGCCGAACACCGCCGACGCACCGCCGCTGTCCAGGCGGACCACCGAGTGGTCCCCCACCCGCACCCGCTGCTTGACCGCTGTGCCGCCCGACGCGGGGATCGCGACCAGCCGCACCCGCCCGTCGAGCAGCGAACGCAGCCGCGCGGCGCCCTCGTCGGTGTCGATCGGCGCCACGAGCACGACCTCGCGGGAGGTGGCCGCGGCGGCGATGACCGCGGCCAGAGCCGCGCCGCCGGGGCGCTCGCGCCGTTCGACGTCCTCCACGACCGGCACGGGCGCGTCCGGGGTGAGCCGGGACGCCGTGCCGACCAGGTCGACGTCGAGCAGCGCGTCGCCGACGACGACGATCGCTCTCCCACCCACCCGCTTCACCGCGCGGCCCCGAGCGTCGGACCCGAGGCCACGCGGGCGGGCTCGGCGAGCACGGCGGCGTCGAAGGCCGCGCAGATCAGGTGCAGCGCGACGAGGTGGCACTCCTGCACGGTGGCCGTCCACGGCGAGTCGATGCAGACCGCGTCGTCGGCGGCCGCGGCGAGCGGATTCGGCTCCGGCCCGGTCAGCGCCAGCACGGTGATGCCGTTCTCGCGGGCCCGCCGGGCGGCGGCGACCGCATTGGGCGACCGTCCCGACGTCGAGAGCAGCACCAGCACGTCGCCGTCGCGTCCGTGCGCCTCGACCTGCCGGGCGAACAGCTCGTCGGCCGGGTAGTCGTTGGCGATCGCGGTCAGCGACGAGGTCTCGGCGGTCAGGCAGATCGCCGAGAACGGCGGCCGGTCGGCGCGGTAGCGGCCGACCAGCTCGGCGGTCAGGTGCTGCGCCTGCGCCGCGCTGCCGCCGTTGCCGGCGGCGAGCAGCCGGCCGCGCGCCGGGCCGCAGAGCACGTCGGCCAGCAGCGACCCCCACCGGTCGAGGGTGCCGAGCTGCCCGGTCAGCGACTGCAGGGCCGCGCGGAGCGACGCGACGTGGTCGGCGCCGGTCAGGTGGGTGCAGGAGCCGGGGGACGGCACGTCCGCGACGGTGTTCTCGAAGAAGCTGTGCGGCGGGATGCTCATCGACGCACCTCCGGTGTAGGAGCGGAACGGCTTCGCCATGCTGTCGGGCACATCACCTGGCGGCCTCCACGAGGCGGCGGTCGCGCAGGACCTGCCGGTAGACGGATTCGGTGTCGGCGACGACGCGGCTCCACCGGTAGCGGGCGCGGGCCCGCTTGATGCCGGCGGCGCCGTAGGCGGCGCGCCGTTCGTCGTCGGCGAGCAGCGCGGCCAGCACCTCGCCCAGTCGCGCCGGGTCGCGGGGTGGGACCAGCTCGCCGGTGACGCCGTCGACGACGCTGTCCTGCAGGCCGCCGACCGCGGTGGCGACGACGGGGCGACCGCAGGCCATGGCCTCGAGCGGGGTGATGCCGAACGGCTCGTACCAGGGCACGGCGAGCACGACGTCGGCCGAGCGCACCCAGGCCGGGACGTCGGCCCGCGCCACCGACCCGGCGAAGACCAGCCGGTCGGCGACGCCCACCGCCGTGGCGATCGCCCGCAGCCGCCGCACCTCGGGGTCGGCGTCGATCGCGTCGCGGGACGGGCCGCCCACCACGACCAGCTCGGCGTCGGGCACCGCCGCGAGCGCCCGCACGGCGTCGTCCTGGCCCTTGCGCTCGACCAGTCGGCCCAGCACCAGGAGCCGCTTGCGCTCGCCGCGCGGAGCCACCGGTCCCCGGGGCGTGAAGACGGCGGTGTCGACGCCGCACGGCACGATCGAGACGCGATCGGTGGTCAGGCCCAGCCGCCGCAGCTCGAACACCTCGTCCGAGCAGGTGGCGACCACGTGGGCGACGTCGCGGCACAGCCCGCGCTCGAGGTCGATCCGCTCCGCGGGCGAGGTGTCGGCGGCGCCCTGGTGCCGGCGCTTGACCGAGCCGAGCGCGTGGAACGTCTGCAGCACGGGCACGGGCGTCAGCAGACTGGCCGAGGCCTCGACCGACGCCAGCCCGCTCATCCAGAAGTGCGCGTGCACCACGTCCGGGCGCACCGCCGCCCACGAGTGCCGGAGCACCCGGGCGAAGGCCGGCATGTGCGGCAGGAGCTCGTCCTTGGGCAGCTCCCGCGGCGGCCCGGCGGTGACGTGCACGACGTTGTAGCCGTCCTGCACCACCACGCGCTCGGGCAGCGACTCGTCGTCCCGGCGGGTGTGCACGGTGACCTCGTGGCCCCGCTGCGCCAGCCCGGCGGCCAGGGCCGCGACGTGCACGTTCTGTCCGCCGGCGTCGACGCCGCCGATCGCGGCGAGGGGGCTGGCGTGCTCGCTGACCAGGTCGATCCTCACCGACCCACCTCCCCGAGGAGGGCGTCCCAGTCGCCCAGGAAGCGGTCCAGCCCGTAGCGGTCCAGGGCGGCGGCCCGTGCCGCCTTGCCGGCCAGCCGGGCGGCGTCCTCGTCGTGCAGGAACTCGGCGACGGCGGCCCAGAGCCGGTCCGGACGGGTGGCCAGCACCCCGGCCTCGGCCGGCACCGCCTCGACGACCTCGGTGGTGGCCAGGGCGACGACCGGCATGCCCAGGTGCATGGCCTCCAGCAGCGACAGGCCGAGCGAGGTCCACCGCACCGGGTGCACGTACACCCGGCGGCGGGCCAGTTCGGCGTGCATGGCGGCCTGCGGCGGATCGTCGAACAGGACCACCCGCGCCGGGTCGAGGCCGTACCGCTCGTGCAGCCCCGCCAGCCCCATGCCGAACACGTCGACCGGCGCGACGGCCGCGAGGCCCGGCAGCAGGTCCGCGCCGACCGTGCGCCCCCGGCGGACCGGCTCGTTGGTGACGACGGCCGCCCGCGCGAGCTCGCCGGTGTAGCGCTCCCCCGGGTCGACGATGCCGTGCTCGATGACGGTGGTGGGCGCCCGGCCGTTGTCGTAGAACAGCTCGTTGAAGTGCGTGACGTGCGCGATCGGGATGTCGCCGCGGTCGGCCAGCGGGTGGCGGGTGTGCGGCACCGGCCCGTCGCCGGGTTCGAGCCCGGGCGCGTTGTGCTCGAGGAAGACGGCCGGCAGGTCGCGGCCCGGCTCACGGCCCAGCCAGTCGCGCACCAGCTCCAGGTCACGGGTGCGCTGGAGGACGACGACGTCGACGTCCTCGTCGCGCAGCTGCTCGGGCGTCACCTCGCGGGCGGAGTCCGGCCAGTCCCAGGTGCGCGCCCGGCCCAGCCCGTCGGGCCCGCGATCCGGGGTGACCGGGATCAGGTACTCGTGCCGCCCCTGGACGAACGCCGTCGTCCAGGAGCCGTGCACGTGCCAGATCAGGACCTTCACGTGCTCACCAGCTTCTCGACGGCGGCGACGACGTCGGCGGGGCTGACCGACGACAGGCAGGGATGGCCGGGCACCGGGCACTCCCGTGCCCGTGATCCGGCGCACGGCGCGGACTGGTCGCCGAGCAGCACCGTCGGCACGCCGTAGGGCGCCCACCGCTGCGCGGGCACGACCGGTGCGAACAGCGACACGACGGGGGTGCCGACGGCGGCGGCCAGGTGCGCCGGCCCGGTGTTGCCGACGACGACGGCGGCCGCCCCGTCCAGCAGGGCGGCCATCTCGCGCAGCGTGGTCGCCCCGCCCAGGTCGACGCCGCGGGCGCCGGCCACGGCGGCGGTCAGCTCGCGTTCGCCCGGCCCGCCGGTGACCAGCACCCGGTGGCCGGCGGCGGAGAGCTCCTCGACCGCCGCGGCGCAGAGCCCTGCGGGCCACGCGCGGGCGGGCACCGAGGCACCGGGGTGGAGCACGACGTAGCCCGGCTCGTGCGGGAGCGGGGGCAGCGGGCGACGCACGGACAGCCGGCCGTCGTCCCCCTCGGGCAGCTCGAACCCGGCTGCGCGGGCCAGCGACAGCGCCCGCTCCGGCTCGGGGAGGTCGTCTCCGACCCGATGGCGGACGTCGAGCAGCGAACCGGGGTAGTCCACGCTGATCGCCGAGATGCGGGGCACGCCGGCCAGCCGCAGCGCCAGTGCCAGCGGGAGGGGCGACTGGTGGAACGACGTGGAGATCACGGCCTCGTCGGGCGCGAGCGCACTGACCCGGCCGGTGAGGTCGGCCAGAGCTCCGGCGTCCACGGGTGGCGGATCGCCGAGGATCCACGGACAGGCCCAGGTCCAGACCTCGTCGACGCCCGGCAGCAGCTCCGCCGCGTCGGCACCGGCGGGCCCGGCGAGGAAGACGACCCGGTCGGCGCCGGCGGCGACGGCCCGCACCAGCGGACCCTGCAGCAGCACGTCGCCGGCGTTGTCGAGGCGGGCGACGAGCACGGTCCGCGGGCGGCTCACCATCTCCCGCCCACGATGTCGTCGACCGCCGCGGTCAGCGTCGCCGCGGTGCGTGCCGCGGCGGCGACCTCCTCCCGGCGGGTGACGGGTGTCGGCACCATGATCCCGACCGCGCCGGCCGCGGCGGCCGCGTCGACGTCGGCGCCGATGTCCCCGACGACCACGCAGCGGGCCGGGTCGACGCCGAGCTCCGCGCAGGCCGCCTTGACCATGCCCGGCGCGGGCTTGCGACAGGCGCAGCCGTCGTCCGGGCCGTGCGGGCACACCTGCACCGTGTCGAACGGGCCGAGCAGCTCGTCGAGCCGGGCCATGCAGGCGTCGACCTGCGCGGCGGTGATGAGGCCGCGGGCGACGCCGGACTGGTTGCTGACCACGCCAACCCGGACGCCGCGGGCATGCAGCCGCTCCAGCGCCTCCCGGGCGCCGTCCACCGGGCGGACCCACTCGGGGTCACCGTTGTAGGGGAAGTCGTGCACGAGCGTGCCGTCCCGGTCGAACAGCACCAGGTCGGGCAGCCCGCGCCACGGCCGCACCCGCCGGTGCCGCACGACCCCGCGGAGCCAGTGCCACGTCGCGAGCGGCGGGATCGCGGCGCTGGTGACGCTCATCGTGGTCACCTCGTCCCGCGTGCGCGGCCCGGGTGCGATCCGTGCCCAGGCGAACTCGGCGGTGCCGGCCAGCCAGGCGGTCGCGGCCAGCGCCGCGGCCCGCGGGCGGCGCCCCAGCGCGAGTGCG
Organism: Blastococcus sp. PRF04-17; assembly: GCF_023016265.1. Taxonomy (GTDB): domain Bacteria; phylum Actinomycetota; class Actinomycetes; order Mycobacteriales; family Geodermatophilaceae; genus Blastococcus_B. Next base: position 2,807,896 of record NZ_CP095412.1, read on the forward strand.
ACGGCGGCCAGACCGGCCGCGGTGATCGCCAGGTGCCGCGGACGGCGGCCGAGCGCGGCGTCGGCCCGCTGCCGCCAGTCGGGGCCGTGCAGCCGCCGCATCAGGACGTCGTCGGCATTGCCGGCCTGCACGCGGAGGCTGATCCAGCGGTCGGCGGGCCGCACCGGATGGGTGATCCACCGCTGCCCGCGCACCAGCCGGGCGCCGGTGTCCATGACCCGCAGGGCCAGGTCGGAGTCCTCGCGGAAGGCGCGGGGGAACCGCTCGTCGAACCCGCCGACGGCGGCCAGCGCCGACCGGCGGTAGGCGAGGTCCGCGGTGATCCAGCTCGACGTCGCCAGCCCCGCGGTGCCGCGCTCCCAGTCGGTCGGCCGGCGGTCCGGCGGGAGCGGCACACGCACCCGCCCCTGGCTGCCGGCGACGTCCCCCGGTAGCCCGGCCAGGTCCGTGGCCAGCCGCTCGTACCAGTCCCGATCGGGGACGACGTCGTCGTCCAGGAAGGCGATCCACTCGGTGCGGGCGGTGCGCCAGCCGAGGTTGCGCGCCCGAGCCGGTCCGCCGCCGCCCGCGCGGACCACGCGCACCGGCGGCAACCCGGCCCGCTCGGGCGCGAGCGGCGGCCCGTCCGGCCGGTCGTCGACCAGGATCAGCTCGGCGGGACGGGGGCCCGAGGCCTGGGCGAGGGCCTCGAGGAGCACGTCCAACGAGGGGCGGCCGATGGTCGGCACGACCACCGTGACCTGCGCTCGATCCCCCTGCATGCCCGCCCACTGCCCGATGCAGTTCCGCGAGAAACACTACGGGCTCGAAGCGTCGCGGAACGGTGGTGAGCCGCCCGGTTCAGGGCCGCGCGCGGGTGGCGGCGGAGACCCTGGCCAGCGCGTCGGTGACGACCGCGGCGTCGTCCCCGAGCAGCACGAGCAGGTGCGCGACGAGCTCGTCGTGGGTGTGCCCGGCCTCCCGGACCCGCTCGCGGCCGGCCGGGGTGAGGCGGGCGTGCAGCAGCCGCCGGTCGCTGCCGGCGCGCTCGCGCAGGACCAGCCCGTCGGCGACCAGCCGGTTGATCGTGCTGGTCACGCCCGCGCGGGAGAGCCCGACCGCGTCGGCGACCTCGCCCATCGACGCCTGCTCGCCGGGCGACTCGGCGATCCGCCGGAGCGCCTCGAACCCGGTCAGCGAGAGGCCGTGCTGGCGATGGAGAGCGGAGTCGACGCGGCGGGTGATGCGGTCGTGCACCTGCACGATCCGCAGCCACGTCTCGGCGGCTCGGGGAGCGACTCCGGGAAGAGCGCCGGCGTCCCGGGGGACCCCGCGCGCGAGCGCGTCCTGCTGCACGGAGACTTCGTCCCCGCTCCGGCGGACGGCGAAACCGAACTCAGGCGTGGCGGAACGGTCTTCCGTGACGAGCACCGGCGCGGGAGCCGCCGGCCACCGATGCCAGCCCCGCGACGGTCACGACGAGGGCTGCTGCGGCGGCCGTGAGGGGCACGAGGTCGCCGAGGCCGTCGCCGCTGCCGACCGCGGTCTCCGAGGCGGCGATCTCGAGGTCGACCGGGGTGACGATCTCGGAGCGGTGGCCCGTCAGCTCGACGGTGGCGAGGCCGACGCCGGTCCCGGTCGGGATGCGCACCTCGGCCGAGACCGTGCCGTCGGTCCCCGCGGTCGCCGTCCCGAGCACGGCGTCGGAGAGCTGGATGCGGACCAGCTCACCGGGGAGGAAGCCCCCGACCTGGAGCGTGACGGTGCCGCCGGCGCTGACGGGGGCGGCGCCGGGCCCGCCGTCCGGGGGGCAGCGCGACCGCGGAGGTCGTCGAGCTCGGGCCGGCGGCGGAGGGGGTGGCGGTGGGCCCCGAGGACCGCCCGGTCGACGGCGTGCTGCCGGGCGTGGTGGAGGGGGCGGCCGAGGAGGGCCCGGTCGGTGCCGCGACCGCCGCGCAGTCCTCCCGGGTGGGGCGGGTGAACGTGTACTCGAGCAGCTCGTCGGTGTAGGTGACCCCGGAGCCGTCGCGCGCGGTGTACTCGAGGCGGGCGTCGATCGTCTCGCCCCAGGCGACGTCGTCGGTGCGCAGGACCATCGTCTCGCCGGGCGCCAGCACCGCCTCGTCCTCGCCGGTGGGCGTGCGGGTGGTGGCCAGCCGGACGGCGTAGGGAGCGGTGCCGGCGACGACCTCGACGACCAGGCCGCCGGGCCGGCAGCTCGGGCCGTGGGTGACCCGGGCGTCGGGGTGCGACGGGTCGTCGAGCGCGGCGGCGGGCGCGGCGGTGGCCACGGAGACGCCCACGAGGAGCAGGACGAAGTTCGCCACGAGGACGCCGGACACGGTGGTCCGAGACGGTCTGCACGACGTCGCCCGCATCTGGACGGCGCCGTTCCGGGTCGTGCTGATGCGTGCTCCCCCAGGTGCGGTGCTGCTGTGGCCACAGGATGACGGAAGTGACACATCGTTGCTAGCCCGTTACTGGCGAGTCTGGCGTGTCGTCCGGCGTGTCGCAGAAAGAGTTCGCTCGCCGTCCCGCGACGGTCGGTTTGTCGACGTCATTACGGTGTCGGGGTGGACGAAGCGGGCGCGGGGCGCAGGCGGCAGAACGAGGTGTACCGGGCGGGCGTGTACGGCCGTTCCCCGCGGGTGCCGGTCGGGGTCCGCGCGCTCCAGCAGCGGGCGAAGCGGGCGCTCGACGCCCGGGCCTACGCCTACGTGGCCGGCGGGGCGGGCGACGAGGTGACCCAGCGGGCCAACCGCGCGGCGTTCGACAGGTGGGCCGTCGTCCCGCGGGTGCTGCGCGACGCCAGCCACCGCGACACCTCCGTCGAGCTGTTCGGCCGCCGGATCCCCGCCCCCCTGCTGCTCGGGCCGGTCGGCGCGCTGGAACTGGTGCACGGCGAGGCGGACCTGGCCGTCGCGCGGGCCGCCGGGTCGCTGGGCGTCCCGATGGTGTTCTCCAACCAGGCGTCGGTGTCGATGGAGGAGTGCGCCGCCGCCATGGGCGATGCCCCGCGCTGGTTCCAGCTCTACTGGTCGACCTCCGACGAGCTCGTGCAGAGCCTCGTCGGGCGGGCCGAGACGGCCGGCTGCGAGGCCATCGTCGTCACCCTCGACACCACCATGCTCGGCTGGCGGCCGCGCGACCTCGACCTCGGGCACCTGCCGTTCGCACTGGGCAAGGGCATCGCGCAGTACACGTCCGATCCGGTCTTCCGGCGGCTGGTCGAACAGCGGGCGGCCGCCGCCGGCCCCCGCGAACCCCAGCCCCGGCCCACGCCCGCGGCGGTGCGCGCCCTGATCAGCATGGCGAAGGCGTGGCCGGGACCGTTCCGCGAGAACCTGCGGTCGCCGCTCCCCCGGGCCGCGGTCGAGACGTTCCTGGGCATCTACTCCCGGCCGTCGATCTCCTGGTCGGACCTGGCCTGGCTGCGGGGGACGACGAAGCTGCCGATCCTGCTCAAGGGCGTGCTCCACCCCGACGACGCCCGGCGCGCGCTGGACGAGGGGGTCGACGGCCTCGTCGTCAGCACCCACGGCGGCCGGCAGGTCGACCGCTCGATCGCCGCGCTCGACGCGCTCCCGGACGTCGTCGCGGCCGTGGACGAGCGTGCACCGGTTCTGCTCGACAGCGGCATCCGCAGCGGCGCCGACGTCTTCACCGCGGTCGCGCTCGGTGCGCGGGCGGTGCTGCTCGGCCGGCCCTTCGCCTGGGGCCTGGCGCTGGCCGGCGAGGAAGGGGTGCGGCAGGTGATCTCCGACGTCCTCGGGGAGTTCGACCTCACGCTGGGCCTGACCGGGCACACCGCCGTCGACCAGCTCTCCCCGGAGATCCTGCGCCGGGTCGGCTGAGCACACCGACACGCCGGGCGCGACACTCCGGGCCCGGGTTGACGCCCACCTGTGGGCTGGGTCACAGTGGGGCGGGGCGGGGGAAGCCGGCTAAGAGTGGCCATCCACTGCTGGATGGACCGACCAACGCGGCCAGACCGTCAGGACCGGCCCCCCGCCCCCACACGCGTCAGCTGGTGCCGGTCCCCACCAGCGAACGGCTGCGCGGCACGTAGTCGCCGCGCTGGTCGACCACGTACCGCTCACCCCCTTCGGGCGTGGCGGCGATCTCCCGCAGGGCCTGACCGAGCAGCGGGATGTCGGTCAGGTAGGTCTGCCGGTTGGCGCTGACCCGGACCGCGCCGGGGAGCCGGTGCTTGAGGCCGGCGCGCACGTCGGCGTGGAACTGGTCGACCTCGGCCTCGGACAGCCCGAGCAGCCGCCCCATGTACGGGTGGGCGCAGAAGCAGCCGCTGCGCGTGCCGATGGCGTACTCGTTCGCCAGGCGCGCGGCCAGCAACCCGTGCGGCACACCGTCGAGGTTGAACGCCGCGACCGGGAGGCGGTCGCCGGTCACCGGCCCCAGCCGCTGGAGGCCGGGGACCGAGGCCAGCTCGGAGTCCAGGCCGCGGACCAGGTGCTCCTCGTGCGCGCGCACCGACGACCAGCCGTCGGCGCCGAGCTCCTGCGCCGCGGCGATGAGGGCGACGACACCGACCACGTTCGGGGAACCGGCGTCGTCCCGGTCGGGGCCGTCGGCCCAGACGACGTCGTCGAACGACACCGCCTGCACCGCACCCCCGCCGACGAGGAACGGCTCCCCCGTGGCCAGCAGGTGCCGCGGTGCGACGAGCGCACCCGCGCCGAAGGGGGCGTACATCTTGTGGCCCGAGAACGCGATCACGTCGACGTTCAGGGCGGAGATGTCCACCGGCCGGTGCGGCACGAGCTGCGCGCCGTCGACGACGACGAGGACGCCGCGCTGCCGGGCCGCGGCACCGATCGCCCGCAGGTCGGGCAGCCAGCCGGTGACGTTCGAGCCGCCGGAGACGGCGAGCACCTTGGGGCGCGGGTACTCGTCGAGGGCCGCCTCGACCGCGGCGACGTCGAACGTGCCGCGCTCGTCGACCTCCACGGTCCGCAGGCGCGCGTGCCGCGCCCAGGGCAGCAGGTTGGCGTGGTGCTCGACGGCCGTGGTGACGACGACGTCGCCCTTGGTCAGGCGCAGCCGGTAGGCCAGCAGGTTGAGCGCCTCGGTGGTGTTGCGCGGGAACAGCGCGAGGTGCGTGGCCGGGTCGGCGCCGACGAAGCGCACCATGATGTCGCGCGCCTCCTCGTACCGGGCGCTGGTGATCTGCGACCGGATGCCGGCGCCGCGGTGCACGCTCGCGTACCACGGGAGGAATTCCTGCACCGCCTGCGTCACGGCGACGGAGGCGGAACTGGTCGCAGCGGTGTCGAGGTCGACGTACTGCCGCGGGCCGCCGTCCAGCACCGACACCCACAGGTCGTCGCCGACGAACTGGCCGGCGGTGAAGGCCGGGGTCATGTCCATGGCAGCCTCATCGAACCTTTTCGCCGATTCCTTGAGCCCCTCATCCGAATTCGGTGTAGTCGCTCAAGTCGGGGTCGAGTCGGTCCGATGAGTCCGGCATGACCACCGATGAGACCTCCGCCGGGAGCCGGCGACCCGCGCGCCGCGCGTTCCGGCTGACCTCGCGGGTGTTCTGGGACATGGCCATCTACATGGTGGCGCTCGGCCTCGTCATGGGGCTGATCTTCCCGCCGTTCGTCGTCCTGCTGGGCGTGCCCGAGGACTACGCGTACCGCCCGATCTTCCGCCTGGCCTGCCTGCTGGCCGGCTTCTCCGTGGGCGCCATGAACTACGCCCTCGTCAAGGGGGTCGTCGGCGGGCGCATGGAGGTCCTCGGCGGCCACCTCCGGTCGGCGACCAGCTCCATCACCAACGCCACCGAGACCGGCGACTGGTCCGAGGCGGTGTTCGAGCGGATCACCGTCGACTCCCACGACCAGATCGGTGAGGCCGGCAAGGCGTTCAACAGCCTGCTCGGTGCCGTCGAGGGCCGCAAGGAGCTGGAGAACCGGCTCCGCTACCAGGCGTACCACGACAAGCTGACCGGCCTCCCGAACCGCGCCCACATGCTCGACAAGGTGGCCGAGGCCGAGCGGCTCCGCGCGGAGGGCACGCCGTCGGCCATGCTCTTCCTGGACGTGGACAACCTCAAGGCGGTCAACGACTCCCTGGGCCACGAGGGCGGCGACACCCTCATCAGGCTGCTGGCCGAGCGCATGGTGGCCAGCGTGCGGGACACCGACACGGTCGCCCGGCTCTCCGGTGACGAGTTCGCCATCCTGCTCGTCGGCCCCGGCAGCGAGCACCAGGCCGAGCGTGTGGCGCACCGGATCATCGACTCCCTGCGCGCCCCCACGCGGATCGGGGAGCACCTCGTCCGCACCGGCTTCAGCATCGGCCTGGCCACCTCGACGACCGCCGCGGCCAGCGGCATCGGCATGCTCCGCGCCGCGGACCTCGCGATGTACGCGGCGAAGTCCGGCGGCAAGGGCCGGCTCGAGGTCTTCCAGCCCAGCCACCACACGGCTCACGTGGAGCGCGACGCCGTCCGCGGCGAGCTGTCCGGGGCCCTGGACGCCGAGCAGCTGGAGCTGCACTACCAGCCCATCGTCGACGTCTCGACCCAGCACATCGTCGGCTTCGAGGCGCTGCTGCGCTGGCGGCACCCGGAGCGCGGCCTCATCTCCCCGCTGGAGTTCATCCCGCTGGCCGAGGAGACCGGGCTCATCGTGCCGATCGGGCGCTGGGTCCTGCAGGAGGCCACCCGGCAGGCCGCCGCGTGGCAGAACCGGTCGCCGCTGGGCCGGCTGCGCATGAGCGTCAACGTCTCGGTGCGCCAGTTCCAGCACCCCGACCTGGTCGGGGACGTCGCCGAGGCGCTGCAGACCTCGGGGCTGGACGCCTCACTGCTCACCATCGAGATCACCGAGTCGTTGTTCGCCCAGGACACCGAGGAGACCATCCGCAAGATCGGGCTGCTCAAGGACCTGGGTGTCCGTCTCGCCCTCGACGACTTCGGGACGGGGTACTCGTCGCTGAGCTACCTGCGACGGTTCCCCATCGACACCCTCAAGATCGACAAGTCCTTCATCGACGGGGTCACGACCAGCTCCGAGGGCCACGCCGTGGTCGCGGCGATCACCCAGCTCGGCCAGACCCTCCACCTCGAGGTCGTCGCCGAGGGCCTGGAGACCGCCGACCAGGTGGCGGCGCTCGATGCCCTGGGGTGCCCGCTCGGTCAGGGCTACCACTTCTCCAAGCCACTGATCGCCGGCGACGCGATCAAGCTGCTGCTCACCGGTGGCAGGCCGATCGAGGAGATGCTCCTGCCCGCCTGAGCCGCCCCGGCCTCGGCCTCGGCGACGGCGTCGCCTACCGACCCGGGACCACCCAAGCGGTCGTGTCCGGCGGCAGGAGGCCGGCCTCGAGCGGTGCGCTCGCGAGGAGCACGGTTCCCTGCGGCAGCGGCACCAGGCCGGACCCGAAGTTGGTCACGGTGTGCCACCCGTCGGGACGGGCGACGTGCAACACCTCGGGGTCGGCCGTCCGCCACGAGGCGTCGTCCACCGGCGGGAAGCCGCGCCGGATGGCGAGCGCGGCCCGGTACAGGTTCAGCGTCGACGTCGCCTCCGTCTCCTGGCGACTGACCGCCGCGGCGGCGAACCAGGCCGGCTGGGGCAGGCGCGGGGGCCCCGGGCCGAAGCCGAACGACGGCCCGTCCGGCGTCCACGGCAGCGGCACCCGGCAGCCGTCCCGGCCCTCCCAGCGGCCGCCGGACCGGACCGGTAGCGGGTCCTCCAGCACCTCGGCGGGCAGGTCCCCGACCTCGTGGAGCCCCAGCTCGTCGCCCTGGTAGACGTAGGTGGAGCCAGGGAGCGCCAGGAGCAGGAGGATCGCCGCCCGCGCTCGGCGCTCGCCCAGCTGCCGGTCCAGGGGCGGATCGGCACCGTCGTTCCGGAGCCACTCCTGCGCCACCTCGTACGCGCGAGAGCCGGCACGGCGTGGCATGCCGTATCGGGTGGCAACCCGCACGGAGTCGTGGCACCCCAGCAGCCAGGTGGTGGTCGCCCCCGTCTCGCGCATGTGGCGCAGCCCGGTGTCGATGGCCTCGTGGAACGAGGCGGCGGTCCAGTCGGCGTCCATGGTGTCGAAGTTGAAGGTCTGCCCGAGCCCCTCCGGGGCGGCGTACCTCGCCCGGCGGCCGCGGTCGGGAACACCGGCCTCCGCGACGCCGAAGAGCGGCGGGTCGTAGTCGTCGAAGACCTTCCGCCAGGAGGCGTAGATCTCGTGCACCTCGTCCTGGTCCCAGAGCGGGTGGTGGCCGCCGACGTCGTACCAGTCGGCGATCTGCGCCCACGGGATGTAGGGCAGGGACAGGTCCTTGACCAGTCCGTGAGCGGCGTCGACGCGGAACCCGTCCACCCCGCGATCGGCCCAGAACCGCAGCGTGGTGAGGAAGTCGGCGCGGACGTCCTCGTCGTCCCAGTTGAGGTCCGGCTGCTCCTTGGCGAAGTGGTGGAAGTACCACTGCCCGTCGCCCACCGGTTCCCAGGCCGAACCGCCGAAGAGGGACTGCCAGTCGTTGGGCGGCTGTGTCCCCTCGGGTCCCGCACCGTCGCGGAAGACGTAGCGCTGCCGGGCCCGAGCCCCGGCCGCGGCGGCCAGAGCCTCGCGGAACCACGGATGCCGGTTCGAGCTGTGGTTCGGGACGATGTCGATCACGACCTTGAGGCCCGCGGCATGCAGCGCGCGCACCATCTCGTCGAAGTGGGCGAGGGTCCCCAGTCGCGGGTCGACGTCCCGGTAGTCGTCGACGTCGTAGCCGCCGTCGGCGAGGGCCGACGGGTAGAACGGCGTCAACCAGACCGCGTCGACCCCCAGGGCCCGCAGGTAGGCCACCCGCGAGGTCACTCCCCGGAGGTCGCCGAGGCCGTCACCGTCCTCGTCGGCGAAGGCCCGGGGGTAGATCTCGTAGACGACGGCGTGCCGCCACCAACCCGGCTCGATCCCGCGCCGTCCAGCTCCTCCCATGCCGGCGGTCCGTCTCACGCGCGGATGGCCAGGCCCGTCTCCGGGTCGAAGAAGTGGAGCCGCTCGCGGTCGATCACGATCTCGATCTCGTCACCGGCACGGACGCGGGATCGGGGCGCGAAGGAGGCGACGAACGTGTTGCCGTGGTGCCCCTTCACCGGAACGTCCTCGCTGTGCGCGTCCTTCTCCAGTTCCTTCGTATCGGCGTTGACGACCTTCGGCGCGTCGATGCTGAAGTGCACGACGACCTCGGAACCCAGCGCCTCGGTCAGCGTGACCTTCGCCTTGAGGCGGGCCTCCGGCGTGGTGTCGCGCGCGAGGGTTGCGTCTTCCATGTCCTCGGCGCGGACGCCGACCGCGACGTCCCGCCCGACGTACCCGGCCAACGCAGGACGCTCGGCGACGACGGCCTCCGGCAGGGTCAGAACCGCGCTGCCCATCCGGAGGTGGTGGCCCCGACCGTCCTGCTCCACCCGGGCGGTGGCCATGTTCATCGGCGGGGAGCCGATGAACCCGGCGACGAAGATGTTGTCGGGGTGGTCGTAGAGGTCCTGCGGAGCGCCCAGCTGCTGGAGGACGCCGGCCTTCATGAGGGCGATGCGGTCCCCCATGGTCATTGCCTCGGTCTGGTCGTGGGTGACGTAGAGCGTGGTGGTCTTCAGGTCCCGCTGGATCTGTCCGATCTCGGCGCGCATCTGCACCCGCAGCTTCGCGTCGAGGTTGGACAGCGGTTCGTCCATGAGGAAGACCTGCGGCTGTCGCACGATCGCCCGGCCCATCGCGACGCGCTGTCGCTGGCCGCCGGAGAGCTGCTTGGGCTTGCGGTCCAGCAGGTGGCCGAGCTCGAGCATGTCCGCCGCCCGGCGGACCCGCTTGTCGATCTCGTCCTTGTCCATCCGGCGGATCTTCAGGCCGTAGGCGATGTTGTCGGCAACGGTCATGTGCGGGTACAGCGCGTAGGACTGGAACACCATCGCGATGTCCCTCTCCCGCGAGGACAGCGTGTTCACCACGCGATCGCCGATCTTCATCGTGCCGCTGCTGATGTCCTCCAGCCCGGCGACCATGCGCAGGGCGGTGGTCTTGCCGCAGCCGGAAGGGCCGACGAGCACCAGGAACTCGCCGTCGGCGATGTCCAGGTCCAGATCGTGGACGGCGTGGAACCCGTTCTCGTACACCTTGTTGACCTTGTCGAGCACTACTTCGGCCACCGGAACTCCTGTCTGGTAGGTGGGCGGCGCCGTCCCGAGGCTCGCCCCGAGCTTGCGAGGGGTGAGGAGGACGGGGTCCTTTCTCAGCCCTTGACGGCGCCGGCCGTGAGGCCGCCGACGATGTAGCGCTGGAGGTACTGGAACAGCAGGACCGTCGGGATCGCGAGGACCACCGCGCCCGCCGCGAAGAGCCCGAAGTTCGCATTCCGCGTCTGGGCGTCGGCGACCAGGCCGTAGAGGCCGACCGCGGCGGTCTTCACCGAGTCATCGGTCAGGAAGACGCTGGCGATCAGGAACTCGTTGACCGCGGCGATGAAGCCCAGCAGGCCGGTCACGGCGAGGATCGGCTTCACCAGCGGGAGGATGATCCCGAAGAAGACCTGCGCGTGCGTGGCCCCATCGACTTTGGCCGACTCGTCGAGGTCCTTCGGGATCGTGTCGAAGAACCCCTTCATCAGCCACGTGTTCACGCCCAGGGCGCCGCCCAGATAGAGCAGCAGCAGGCCCGTCACCGAGTTGAGCCCGATCGGCGGCCACAACTCGGTGATCTCGGTGAAGATCAGGTAGAGGGCGACGATGGCCAGGAATTGGGGGAAGAGCTGGATCAACAGCACGCCTATGAGGCCGAGCCGCCGCCCTGTGAACCGGAACCGGGAGAAGGCGAACGCCGCGCAGGCGGAGATGAACATCGACAGCGCCGCCGACGCGACGCCGATGATCAGCGTGTTCAGGAACCAGCGCGGGAACGACCCGCTGAACGTCTCGGCGAAGTTGTCGAAGCTGATGTCCGAGGGGAACAGCTGGGAGGAGCTCAGCGTGCCGTCCGGGTTCAGCGCGGCGGAGACGACGAACAGGATGGGGAAGATCGAGAAGGCGAGGGCGAGGACGCCGACCAGATGGCTCCAGCCCACCCGGCGGAACCAGTTCCCCTTCGCGCCGCCGAGGACGACCGGTTCGCCGTTCTCTCCGTCCGCCGGCGGCTCGATGCGCTGCGGTCCGGCCTGGTTACCGATGATGGCCATCAGTTGATCTCCTCCAGAGCGCGCGTACGCCGGAACCCGATGATCGAGAAGACCGCGACGATCAGGAAGAGAAGCAGGAGATCGCCGCCGCGAAGCCGTAGTCCGCGCCCGACCCGCCGAAGGCGAGTCGGTAGGTGTAGGTGATGAGGATGTCGGTGCCGCCGGCCGCCGGGTTGTCCGGCGAGAAGGGCGCTCCGCCGCTGACGAGGTAGATGGCCGAGAAGTTGTTGAAGTTGAACGCGAACGAGGCGATGAGCAGCGGCGCGAGGGCAACCAGGAGCAGCGGGAACGTGATGGTGCGGAATGCGTAGAACGGCCTGGCCCCGTCCACGCCCGCGGCCTCGGTGAGATCGGCCGGGATGGACTGGAGGGCGCCGGTGATGACCAGGAACATGTAGTTGTAACCGAGCCACAGCTGTACCAGGAGGATGGCGATCATCGAGCTGGCGGTGTTGCCGAACCAGTTGAACTCGATGCCGAGCATCCGGTTGATCAGCCCGAAGTCGGTGTTGAACATCTCCCGCCAGACCAGGTACATGGCCACCGCCGGCATCGCGTACGGGAGGATGATCAGGGACCGGTAGATGGACTTGCGCTTCAGCAGCGGGTTGTTCAGCGCGATGGCCACGAGCAGCCCGAGCCCGAACGTGATGGCGACGGTCCCGATCGCGAAGGCGAAGTTCCACAGCACGATTCGCAGGAACGAGCCGCGGATCGTCTCGTCGGTGAGCGCCTTGCCGAAGTTCCGGAAGCCGACTCCGACCTGCCAGCCCTGCGCGAGGGCGTTGCCCTCCTCGTCCACGAACGACCCGTTCTCGTCGTCCGCCGTCCAGACCGTGCCGGTGGTCTCGTCGGTGATGCAGTCGCAACCGCTGTCGTAGGTCCGCAGCGGTGCGCCCTCGAAGGCCTGCGAGACGCCCTGGCTCACGATCGCACCGTCGTCGGTCGGCACGCTGAACGTGGTGATGTCGTCCTGGCGGGCGGCGATCTCGTCGATCTCGAGCACCGTGTAGGTGTCCGCCGCGGTGATCTTCCCGTCCGGGTCCTGCTCGACACCCGACGCGGTCAGGTCGCGCAGGCCGTCGGCCGTGCCGACGAACAGGTCGTCGGTCGCCGGGTCGGCGAGCAGGAACACGATGTCGCCCGACGAGGCGTCGCCGCTGGTCGCGATCGTCAGGACGTACGGGGTGGAGCCCTCGATCTGCTGCACCGAGGCGCCCTCGATGGCGGCGATCGCCGCGTCCTTGTCCCCTCGGTGGCCGTCGCTGAAATTCGTGAAGGCGGTCGAGATCGTGTAGATCACCGGCAGGATCTGGAAGACGATCAGGAAGATCGTGCCCGGGAGCAGGTACTTGAGCGGGATCTGGCGGGGCGAGAGGTAGACGTAGAAGGCGAAGAGCGTCACCGCGACCAGGATCGCCAGACCGATCCAGTTCTCCGTCCGGATCAGCGGCAGCGCGCCCCACACGGCGACCGCGGCCAGCAGTCCGAGGGCGACGATCTTCAGCACGAGCCCGAGGGGACTGCCGGTGCCGTCCGCCCCCAGGCCCAGGCCGGGTCTCCTCGGAGCGGCGGGTGGGGCGGTGGTCGTCGCGGCCGGCCGCTCGATCGTCGAGCCTGCCATGTCGATCTCCCTCGGTCAGAGAGCTCCGGAAATGGGTGTGGTCACTAGCCGATCGCCTGCCGGATGGCGGTGCCTGCCGCGGTGAGGGTCGATGCCGGATCCGCGCCGGCGATGACGGCAGCCTCGGCCTGCCCGAGGGGGGCCCAGATCGCGGCCATCTCCGGGATGCTCGGCATGATCTGGCCGAATGCGGCGCCGACGTCGGCCGCCTTGGCGACCTGGGGGTTGTCGGCCCGGATCCGCTCGAGGACCTCGATCGACGCGGGCACGGCCTGTGCCCCCTCGAAGTACGCCTCCTGGGCGTCCGGCCCACCCCAGAAGTTGGCGACGAACTCCTGGGCCAGCGTCTTGTTCCCCCGCCGCTGGCCACGTAGCAGGCGTCCACGGTGATGAACGGTGATGCGGTGTCGCCGTCGGCGAAGCCCGGAACCGGCGAGACGTCGAAGTCGATGCCGCTGCCGGTCAACGGCGGCAGCTGCCACGGCCCTTCGACGAGGAAGGCCGTCTCGCCCTCGAGGAACAGGCTCAGCGCGTTGTCGCCGCCGATCGAGCGCTTCAGCACGCGGGCACCCCGCTCGCCCAGGGCGGCGATCTTCTCGTACGCCTCGATCGAACCTGGCGCGCCCACCCCCAGGTCCGAGGGGTCGAATCCGCCGTCGGGTTCCTGACCGAAGACGTAGCCGCCGCCGGAGGTGTACAGCGGCTGGATGAAGTACGGGTTGCCGACGTTGCTGACCGGATACGCGAGCACCTCGCTGACCCGTCCCGAAGCGACCAGCTCCTGGCCGACGGCCACGAGTTCCTCGATGGTCTCCGGCGCCTCGGGTACGAGCGCCGTGTTCCGGAACAGCACGATGTTGTTCATGGTGAAGGGGATGCCGTACAGCTGGCCGTTGTAGGTCACGGCCTCGATCGCCTTCTCCTGGAACGCCTCCCGTTGCTCGTCGGTCAGCAGGATCGGGTCGATGGTGCCGTTCTGGACCAGGTTGCCGATCCAGTCGTGTGCGCCGCACACGACATCGGGCGGGTTCCCGCCCTGCGCGGAGGTGACGAAGTTGGTCTGCAGGTTCTCGCCGGGGACGAGGTCGACGGTGATGTCGACGCCCAACTCCTCGCCGAACCCCGCGGCGACCTTCTGGGCCGCCTCCCCACCCGAGCCGGTGCCCATCCACACGAGCAGGTGGCCCGCTGATCCCGGTGCGCCCCCGGCGCCCGAGGAGCCACAGGCGCTGAGCAGCAGCACCCCGGCCATCAGCGTGCCTCCGAGGGCACGGCCTCCGCTGAGCATGCGAACCCCCTCGCCGTCCGGCAGTGACGGTCTCGACCGGGAGTCGAGTGATGTAGGTCACTGCTGGACGGATTCAGCAGCAGTACAGGCCCTCGGGTACCGCCCTGTCAACAGGCCCGCCCGCGCGACGGGTCGGGGCCGTCCGGGCGCTCGCCGGACAGGTGGTGAGACACTCCGACGCGTGCCCAGCCGGGTGACCCTGCAGGACGTCGCCGACCGCGCCGGCACGTCCCGGACGACCGCGCACTACGTGCTCACGGGACGCGACCGGGACATGCGGATCGCCGAGGAGACCCGTCGGCGGGTCATGCGGGCGGCCAACGAACTGCGGTACCGACCCAACCTGATGGCCCGAGGCCTGCGCACCCGGGTCACCCGCACGATCGCCCTGATCACCGACACCGTCGCGACCGACGCCTACGCCGGCGGCCTCATCTACGGGGCCCTCGCGGCCGCCGCGGAGCGCGGTTACCTGCTCTTCGTCTGCGAGACAGAGGAGGACCCGGAGCTCGAGGCGCAGCTGCTCGGCGAGCTCGCGGACCGGCACGTGGACGCCTACCTCTACGCGAGCATGTTCACCCGGGACGTCGAACTGCCTGCCGAGCTCCGCTCGGAGCGCGTGGTGCTGCTCAACTGCCGCGCGCCGGGGAGCGGCTGCCCGGCGGTGGTGCCCGACGAGCGCGCGGCCGGACGCGACGCCGCGCGCGCTCTGCTGGATGCGGGGTACCGCGACGGCATCTGGCTGGCGGGCGAGCCGGACCAGCTGGTCATCGCCGGCATGGAGCGCACGGCCGGGATCCACGAGGTGCTGGACGAGGCGGGCGTCGCACTGGCCGGCACGGTGCCCTGCACCTGGTGGCCCGAGTCGGCCTACGAGCAGTTCGGCGCCCTCCTGGACGCCGGCACCCGCCCCGCAGCAGTGATCTGCATGAACGACCGGGTCGCGCTCGGGGTCTACCAGGCCCTGACCGCGAGGGGGCGATCGGTCCCGGCCGACGCGTCGGTGGTGTCCTTCGACGACTCCGACATGGCGGTCTGGCTGCAGCCGCCGCTGTCCAGCATCGCGCTGCCGCACCGGGAACTCGCCACGGCGGCCGTCGAGCTCCTGCTGTCCGACGTCGACCTGACCGACACGGAGCTCCGGGTGCCGATGCCGGTCCGCCTGCGCGAGTCCATCGCTCCCCCGGGCTGACCGGCGGCCGGGCTCAGGACAGTCGCCAGACCTGGAACGTCGGGCCGTCCCCCGGAAGGGCGACGGCCCCCTCCCGTGACACGAGCGCGGGCGCGCCACCGAAGACGTTCGGCGCCTCGCCGCCCAGCCCCAGTCCGGCGGCGGGGACGCTGACCGGGTCGGCCGACGACCGCTGAGCGAGGACGAGCAGCCGTTCCTCGGGCGCCTCGCGCAGGAAAGCGAGGGTGTCGCCCTGCGCGACCACCCAGCGCAGCCCGCCCCGACGGAGGGCCGGCGAGCCGCGACGCAGGGCCGCGAGGGATCGGTAGGCGTCCAGCGTGTGGCGGTCCCAGGTGTCCTCGCGCTGCCACGGGAAGGGCGTCCGGGCGTCCTCTCCGAAAGTCCCCGTCAGACCGATCTCGTCACCGGCGAACACCATCGGCGCACCCAGCATGGTGAAGACCAGCCCGGCGGCGACCTCGTGCAGTTCCCGCGTCCGGACGATCGTCCGTATCCGGGCGGTGTCGTGACTGGAGAGGATCGACCAGGACGTCGCGGTCGCCCGCCACGGCCGCCGCGCCACGTGCTCGCGCATCGTGGCCGCCGCCGACTCCGCGGGCAGCCGGGGCACCAGCGGAGGGAGGCCGGGGTGCCGGTGCTCGTCGGTGTCCGGATCGCGCAGCCACGACCGGATGGGGGTCGTGAAGGTGGCGTAGTCCATCACTGCGTGCCAGCCGTCGGGCCCGAGGTCGCCGCTGGCGTCGAAACTGTGCTCGGCGAGCAGCAGTGGGTCGCGGCCGGTGTCGGCCAGCGTTCGCCGGAGGGCACGGGTGACGTCGGCGTTGAAGTCGTCGGCCAGCCGGCGTCCGGTCATGTGCCCGACGTCGACGCGCCATCCGTCCAGGGCGAAGGGCGGCTGCAGCCAACGGCCGGCGATGCTCGTCGGCCCTTCGAGCAACCGGCGTCGCAGCTCCGCCGAGGCGAACCGGAATTTGGGCAGCGTCTCGTACCCGAGCCAGGCCTCGTACTCGTCCGAGTCGGGGCCGGCGAAGTAGTAGAACTCCCGTTCCACCGCGCGGCGGTCGGACATCGCCGTGCGGAACCACTCGTGCGTGTCGCCGGAGTGGTTGGTGGTGAGGTCCCCGAGCAGGCGCATGCCGCGGCGGTGCACCGCATCGGACAGCCGCACGAGTGCGTCCTCGCCGCCCAGAAGCGGGTCGACGACGGCGAAGTCGGTGGCGTTGTACCGGTGATTGGACTCGGCCGGGAAGAACGGCGTCAGGTAGACGGTGTCGGCGCCGACGTCGGCGATGTGGTCGAGGTGCGCGGTGACACCGTCGAGGTCCCCGCCGTAGAACTGGGTGGCCACCGTGGGCCCGAGGGAGTCGACCGGGTCGTCCCACGCGGCCGGAACCGCCCAGTGCGGCACCGACCGCGCGTCGGCGGCCGGGGACCGGGCGAACCGGTCCGGGAAGATCTGGTAGACGAACGCGTCCCGCGCCCACTCTGGCGGCCCGGGCGGCGTCGTGAAGGTGAAGTCGTAGGCGTCGGACACCTCGTGCGGGTGCAGCCCCGTCCCGGTGAGCCACCGGTACCCACGTGGCCCGCCCTGCAGGAGGAACCGGTAGTGGGTGCCCGGATTGCGCACCGGCACCTCGCAACGCCACCAGGTCTCGGTGTCGGTCTTCCGGTCCACGACTCCGGGCCACATCTCCGCCTCGGCATCCGGCGTCGACCGCACGTGCACGTCGCTCGCGCCGTCGTCGTGCGGCACGCGCACGAAGACCGTGGCGGTGCCCCCGAGCTCCGGGGCGTCGTCCGGCACGTGGGCGGCGGAGCCGTCATGGTGCGGCAGCGAGAGGTAGGACGGCGTCATCGCACACGGCTCCGCAACGGCTCAGCACGGCCGCCGACCCCTGGAGACAGGGCCGAAGGACGCGACCTGGATCAGCAGAATCGTTCCAGCACAGTGAAACGGTCAGGCAGGGACGCTGTCCAGGGGGACGGTCCTGCGGCGGCGGGCCGTCAGGTGAGTCCGCCGGCCGCCACCGAAGGCGTGGTCATCTCCTTGGGCGTCTGCGGCAGCACGGTCGCGAAGTAGGAGCGCGCGGCGGCCGTCGTCCCGACATCGCGGCCGGCCTGCTCGGACAGGAACCACCGGTGCTCGAGGATCTCGTGGAAGATCTCGGGCGGCGCCAGCCGGCCGGCCAGATCCCGCGGGATCGCCTCGACGACCGGCTGGTACACCTCGGCGACCCAGCGGTGACCGGCCACGGTGTCGGGCACCATCCGGCCGTCACGCTGCTCGAGCCAGGCCCGGAAGCTGCGCAGGTCGTTGAGCAGGCGGCGGGCCTGCTGCTCGCCCACCTCGAGCCCGGTGAGCCGGAAGAACTCGCGGCGGTGCTGGCCGGACTCCGCGACCCGGGTGTGCACCTTGAGTTTCACGCCGCCGTCGGGACAGCTGACCAGCTCGACCTCCTCGACGGCGAAGCCGAGCTCGTTGAGCCGCTGCAGCCGGTCGGCGATGCGGTAGCGCTGCTCCTCGGGCCGGAGGACCTCCTCGCGGGTGACCTCGTCCCACAGGGCCTCGTAGCGCTGCGGGAGGACGGTGGCCATCTCGATCGGGTCGATGTCGTCGGGCAGCAGGCCGCCGATCTCGAGATCCATGAGCTCTGCCGCGACGCGCTCGGTGGCCAGCTCGACGTCGTACCGGCGCTGGCCGGGTGAGAGCGAGGGGTGCCGCTCCACGGTCTCGGCGTCCACCAGGTAGGCGGCGATCGAGCCGGCGTCGGGCCGGAACAGCGTGTTGGACAGCGAGCAGTCACCCCAGAAGATGCCCGCCAGGTGCAGCCGGACCAGGAGCTCGACCAGCGTGTCGATGAGCTGCTCGCTGGTGTGGTCGACGCGGCGCATCGAGAACAGGTAGCGGTAGGACATCGAGTACTCGAGGAACCGGGTCACCAGGATCGCCGGCAGGTCGTTCGGCCGGTCGACGCAGATGCCGAGCACCGAGACGGTGGGCAGGCCTTCGGCCTCGAAGTCGGTGAGCATCGCGTACTCGTGGCGGGCCAGCCGCTCGTCGATCTCCTTGAGCGCGTACACCGTGCTGTCGGAGGCGGCGAACCGGACGACGTGCCGCGAGATGCCGCGCTGGGGCACCTCGAGCAGCTGGTCGTCGGGCCACTCCTCGAGCGGCTCGCCCCAGGGCAGGGCGAGCAGTCCGGCGGCCTCGTCGGCAGGTGGGCGGAAGAGGAAGCGCACGGTGCACCCCCGATGCTCGGTACCCCGCTCACTCTGGCATGTGGCCGACGCGCGCGCGGCCTGGATCTACAACAGTTCGGCAGCCATCACCGACGGGGTGGTGAACTCCTTGGGCGTCAGCGGCAGGACGTCGGCGAAGTAGGACGCCGCGGCCTCCGCCGTCCCCACGTCGCCGCCGGCGGCCTCGGAGAGGAACCACCGGTGCTCGAGGATCTCGTGGAACACCTCCGGCGGCGCCAGCCGACCGGCCAGATGGGAGGGGATGGCGTCGACGACCGGTGAGTAGATCTCGGCGACCCAGCGGTGCCCGGCGACGATGTCCGAGAGGGCGACGCCGTCGCGCTGCTCGAGCCACGCCCGGTAGCCGGCCAGGTCGTCGAGCAGCCGGCGCGCCTGGTGCTCCTGCACCTCGAGCCCGGTGAGCCGGAAGAGCTCGTGGCGGTGACGGCCGGGTTCGCCGACGCTGGTCTGCACCTTGAGGCGGGCGCCCTGCGGTGAGGTGGTCAGCTCGACCTCGCCGGCGTCGAAGCCGAGGTCGCCGAGCCGGCGCACCCGCTCGACCACGCGGTCGCCCGACTGCTCGGCCGGGAGGTGCTCCTCGCAGGTGACCTCGGCCCACAGCGTCTCGTAGGTGTCGCGCAGGGCTGCGGCGAGCTCGATCGGGTCGACGTCGTCGGGCAGCAGGCCTCCGGCCGCGAGGTCCATCAGCTCGGCGGCGACGCGCTCGGTGGCCAGGTCGAGGTCGTAGCCGCGCTGACCGTCGGACAACGACGGGTGCCGCTCCACGGTCTCGGCGTCGACCAGGTAGGCCGACATCGTCCCGGCATCGGGGAGGAAGAGGGTGTTGGACAGCGAGCAGTCGCCCCAGAAGATGCCGGCCAGGTGCAGGCGCACGAGGAGTTCGGCCATCGTGTCGATCAGCCTGCCGGGGGCCTCGGCGCCGGGCCGCGAGAACACGTAGCGGTAGGACATCGAGTACTCGAGGAACCGGGTCACCAGGATCGCCGGCAGGTCGTCGGGACGCTCGACGCAGATGCCCAGCGCCTCGACTGCGGGCAGCCCCTCCTCGGCGAAGTCGCCGAGCAGCTGGTACTCGCGGCGGGCCAGGCGCTCGTCGAGCTCCTTGAGGGCGTAGACCGCGCCCTCGGAGGCGATGAACCGCACCACGTGCCGCGAGATGCCGCGCTGCGGCACCGTCATCAGGGCGTCGTCCCGCCATTCCTCCAGGGGCTCGCTCCAGGGCAGCCCGAGGAGCTCGACCGCACCGGCGGCAGAAGGACGGAACACGAAACGCATGGGGAAGAGCCTCGGGATTGTCGGGTCGGGACGGTCCTTCCATCGTCCGCGCGCGATGTTTCCTTGAGGGGTCCTCATCCCGGCGAGTCGTCATGACGTCTGTCTCGTTTGGACCCGGAAGCTAGTCCGTCTCGTCCTCGGGCCCTGGTTCCGGCTCGGACGGGGTGGCGTCCGCGGTGGGCGTGGGTTCCGGCGTGGGTTCCGGTGTCGGGGTGGGCGTGGGTTCCGGCGTCGGTTCCGGTGTGGGCTCCGGTGTCGGGGTGGGCGTGGGTTCCGGCGTCGGTTCCGGTGTGGGCTCCGGTGTCGGTTCCGGTGTGGGCTCCGGTGTCGGCTCCGGAGTCGGGGTGGGCGTGGGCGCCGGTGCCGGCTCGGGTGCCGGCTCGGGTGCCGGTGCCGGCTCGGGCGCCGATGGTGGCGTGGACGTCGACGTCGGCGTCGCGGTGGGCTCGGGCGGGGGTGGCGGAGGCGGCGTCCAGGCGGAGCCGTTGCTCACCAGCACGCGCACGACCGAGTCGGCCGGCAGTGGAGTCCCTGGCCCGGGCTCCACGCCCAGCACGACGCCCGGGCGGCGCCCGCTGTCCACGGGGACGACGGTGGCGGTGAGTCCCGATCCGGCCAGCAGACCGACGCAGCGCTCGCCGGCGATCCCGGAGCAGCCGGCGGGCACGGCCGTGATGGTGCCGGTGACCAGCTGCGGGTCCGCGGGAGGGAAGGGCACGACCGGCCCGCCGGCGATGAGCGGGGCCACCGCGTCGTGCCAGATCGCGGCCGCCTTGCCGCCACCGAAGCCGCCGACGTCCCGGTTGGCCACCGGGTCGTAGACCATCACGCTCGCGGCCAAGTAGGGGGTGTACCCGACGAAGGCGATCGAGTAGTTGTCCTGCGTCGTCCCGGTCTTGCCGGCCATCTGGTGGCCGGGGACGTGGGCGCGGGCACCCGTCTGCCCCGGGTGCCCGGGTTCGACGTCCTTGCGCAGGGCCTGGGTGAGCGTGTTCGCGACCTCGGGTCTCACGGCCTCGGCGCAGCGCTCGCGCTGGCCCAGCGGCACACCCTCGTCATCGACCAGCGGCTCGCCGTACCGGTCCACGACGCTCATGAGGGGTGTGGGCTCGCACCGGCTACCGCTGGCGGCGAGTGTGGCGTAGGCGTTGGCCAGCGCCAGCGGGCTGGTGGCCTCGGCGCCGAACGTGAACGATCCCCGGTTCTCCGCGACGATCCTGTCGGCCACCGGGTCGAGCGAGGTCAACCCCAGCCGCTGGGCCATGCGCACGGGCCCTTCGACGCTGCCGAGCTGGTCCTCGAGCGCGAGGAAGTAGGTGTTGGACGACATGTACAGCGCCCGTTCCATGTCCAGCGTGCGCGGATAGCTCCCCGCGTTGCCCACGTCGTAGGGGCCGTCACCGTCCCGGTAGACCTCGGAGACGTACGGGTCCGACGTCGTGATCTCGTGCTCGAGGCCGAATCCGGCCTCCAGGGCGGCAGCGGCCGTGAACACCTTGTACGTGGACCCCGCACCCTGACCGGCGGCGCGATGGAGGTTCACCGTGGTCTGCGCCGGATCGTGCTCGTCCAGCCCGTAGACGCGGTTGACCGACATGGCGAGGACGTGGCCCGTCCCCGGCCGGATCGCGGTGTAGATGCCGGCCCGCGGATCGCCCATGGCGAGGGTGGCGAGGACCGCGGCGTCGCCCGCCTGCTGGACGTCGGGGCGCAGGGTCGTCGTGATGGTCAGCCCGCCGGTCTCCAGCTGCTCGGCGCTCAGGCCGAGCTCGCCGGTGAGATGGCTCAGCAGGTAGTCGCAGAAGAACCCGCCGATCCGCGCCTCGGTGCAGCCGCGCGGTGGGCGGGCCCCGGGCTGCAGCGTCACCGGGGCGCTCCGCGCTTCGGCGGCTGCCGACCGGTCGATCATCCCCAGTTCGAGCATCCGGCCGATCACGACGTCGCGCCGCGTGGTCGCCCGGTCGGGAGCCACGAAGGGGTCGTAGTGCGTGGGGCTCTGGACCAGGCCGGCCAGCGTCGCCGCCTGGGCGAGGGTCAGCGCGTCCGGCGGCACGTCGAAGTAGGTCTGGGCCGCGGCATGGACCCCGTAGGCGCCCGCGCCGAAGTACACCCGGTTCAGGTAGCGGGTGAGGATCTCGTCCTTGGTGTAGTTCCGCTCCAGACCCAGGGCGATCCGGGCCTCCTCGAGCTTGCGGCCGACGGTCTTCTGGGTCGCGGCCTCGCGCTCCTCCGCGACGTCGGCGGACTGCAGCCGGATCTGCTTGACCAGCTGCTGGGTGAGGGTCGACCCGCCCTCCACGACGTCTCCGGCGAGCAGGTTCCGCACGAGCGCCCGTCCCATCCCCCGGCCGTCGACCCCCTCGTGCTCGAAGAACCGGGCGTCCTCGATGGCGACCAGAGCGTCCTTCATCACCGGGGCGATCGCGTCGCTGGGCACGACGGTCCGGTTGCGCCGGTAGAGCTCGGTGATCAGCGACCCGTCGGCCGCGAGGATCCTCGTGTTGCCGGCCGGCGTGCGGTCGATGAGCTCGGCCTCGACCGGGTCGAACAGGTCGGCCGCGTAGTCGGCGCTCTTGGCGACCCCGCCGAGCCACGGCAGCGCCAGGCCAGCGACGAGGGCACCGGCACTCACCACGGCCACGACGAGCTGCATCAGCGCCGCCGCCTGCGGCGGGCCGTCGCCGGCACTTCCTCGACTCCGGGCAGCGGCAGACCATCGGTGCTCGAACGGGGCGGCACACAACTCCTTCGACGAACGCGGGACGACGGCCGGCGTGCGGCCGGCTCGGTCCGGCCTTCCACCGACCATGCCCACGGTCGGCACCGGTCGTGCGTGATCGGATGGGGTGTAACGCGATGGCAAAGTCCGGGAAGGCGTCCACGCTGGGCGCGTCACCGCTTCGCAAAGATCGCGACCACGAACGGGGGAGGAGCTGGGAGACGAATCTGCCGCGCCTCCCCGTCGGGGCGGCGCGGCAGATCGGTGTCTCAACCAGACGTGCACCCGAAGGGATTCGAACCCCTAACCTTCTGATCCGTAGTCAGATGCTCTATCCGTTGAGCTACGGGTGCCGGTGTTCAGTTGTGGTCGTGCGCGGAGGCTCCGGGATTTGAACCCGGGATGGGGATTAACCCAAACCGCATTAGCAGTGCGGCGCCATAGACCGGACTAGGCGAAGCCTCCCGGGGTCCGAGTCCCCTCGGAACCACCGAGGGAAGAGACTACCAGCGGCCTCGACCCGCCTCCGCGAGGGGCCGCACCCCCGCCGCGAGATCTGCACACTCGTGACCATCAGCTGCTGATGGCCGCGAGTGTGCAGATCTCGCGGCAGGTCAGGCGGGGACGGGCTCCCGGCGGCCGGCCACCCGGACCGAGGGACGGCGACCCGGCACGAGCGTGATCGCCACGGCGACGGCCGCACCCGCCGCGGCCAGCGCGAGGCTGCCGCTGACGCCGAACCTGCCCTCGATCAGCGCACCGCCGAGCGCCGCCCCGATGGCCGACGCGCCCACCGCGATCGTCGACAGCCAGGTGAACGCCTCGGTGGTCGCGTGCTGGGGCGCGATCGAGCCCACCAGGGTGTTCTGCACGGTCAGCGTCGGGGCGATCGCGGTGCCGCCCAGGAAGAGCAGCACGCCCAGCGCCCACGGGCTGGAGATCCAGGCCAGCGGCGCCAGCCCGATCGTCACGCCCAGCAGCAGCAGCCGGTACTGCCGCGGCAGCGAGGTGCTCAGCACGCGGGCGCCGAACCAGAGACCACCGGCGACCGACCCCAGCGACCACACCGCCAGCAGCAGCCCGGAGAGGCCCGGCGACCCCGCCGCGTCGGCGAACGCGGGGATGGCCACCTCGAGGGCGCCGAAGCCCAGCATCAGCGCCGACCCGCTCAGCAGCACCCGCGGCATGCCGGGGGCGCGCACGGTGGCGAACATCCCGGTGCGCGGCCCGGCGACCGGCACGTACGCCCGGGTGGCCCGCGACGTCGCGACGCCGAGCGCGCCGATCAGCGCCAGCACGCCGGCCAGCCCGACCGCCAGGGCCGGGGTCGCCGCGACCGCGAGGACGGCGACCAGCGAGGGCCCGACCACGAACACCAGCTCGGTCGCCGTGGCGTCGAGCGCGAACGCCGTTCCGCGGAACCGCGCGTCGACCCGCGACCACAGGGCCCGCACGGTCCCCGAGACCAGCGGCGTCGCCATGCCGGCCAGCGCCGAGGCCACGAGGACCAGCCAGACCGCGCCGGAGCCCAGCACGACGGCGATCAGCAGCGCGAGCAGCAGCGGGTACGCACCGGCCTGGGTGAGCAGGATGGGGCGGGGCCCGCGCCGGTCGGCCAGCCGGCCGAGCACGGGCGCCATGATCGCCGAGGCGATCCCCAATGTGGCTGACGCGAGCCCGGCGATCGCGTAGGAGCCGGTCTGCTGCTGCACCATGAGCAGCAGCGCCAGCGGGACCATGGCGGACGGGAGCCGCCCGGCGAAGCCGGCCAGCAGGAGCACCGGGGCGGAGGGAAGCCGCCACACGGACACGTAGGCACGCACGTCAGTACTCGTCTCACAACTTGCAGGGAAAGGAATCGTAGGGGGTCAAACTCAGTTGACCACCTACATAGTCCCGAGGCTAGCACCCACGCAGTAGGGAGTCATATGGATTACGACACCTACGGGTCAGGTGCGATCGAGCTCGCCATCGAACTGGCGAACTCCGACCGCACCGATCCGGAGTGGGCACGCGTGTTCCTGAGCTCCCACGAGGAGTGGTTCACGCCGGGCACGTCGTTCGACCTCTCGCCCGGTGAGGCGCACCGGGCCGCCACGACCGCGCAGCTGGTCCGCGCCGTCGCGCTCGCCGACGCGCAGGACGACGTCCTGACCCGGCTCAACGAGCTGCTGGCACTGGCCCGGCCCCGCCCCTACGCGACCGACCACGACGGCGAGCTGCACCTGCACTACGCCCGCCCCGACGCCCCGGTGCTCGAGCAGCTGACGACGACGGTCGCCATGGGCATCGCGCAGGTGGTCACCCAGCACGGCTGGCAGCGGCTCGGGGTCTGCGCGGCCGAGGGCTGCGGCAACGTCTACGTCGACACCAGCCGCAACGCCAGCCGGCGCTACTGCTCCAACACCTGCGCGAGCCGCTCGACCGTCGCCGCCTACCGCGCCCGCCGGAAAGCCTGAGCCGGTGCGCTTCGCCAGGGACGCCGACCGGCGGCTGCACGCCTTCATCGGCCGGCTGCCCATGACGCCCGCCGACCGCTTCCTCCGCCGGCTCTCGACGTCCGCCGACCACGGCAAGCTCTGGATCGTCATCGGCGCGCTGCTCGCCACGAGGAAGGGACACCTGCGGCGCGGCGCCGTCCGCGGGCTGGGCTCCATGGCCGTCTCCAGCGCGGTGGTCAACGCTGTGCTCAAGCGGCTGTTCGGCCGGGTCCGCCCGGACCTGGAGAACCTGCAGACGCACCGCCGGCTGCGCCGCGAACCCGGCAGCCTGTCCTTCCCGAGCGGGCACTCGTCGTCGGCGGCGGCCTTCGTCACCGGCGTGGCGATGGAGAGCCCCGCGACCGGCGCGCTGCTCGCGCCGGTGGCACTGGGCGTCGGCTACTCGCGGGTCCACGTGGGCGTGCACTACCCCGGGGACGTCGTCGCGGGGCTCGCCGTGGGCGGCGCCGTCGCCGCGGCCACCCAGCACTGGTGGCGGCGGCGCCCGAACCGGCCCGCGCGGGTGCGCACCGCCTCCGACGCGCCCGCGCTGCCCGACGGCGCGGGCCTCGTCGTCGCGGTCAACCCCCGGTCGGGCCCGGAGGACTACGACCCGGCCGCCGACATCGCCCGGGTGCTGCCCAAGGCCGAGGTCCTGGAGACGACGCCGGACGCGACCATCACCGACCTGCTCGGCGAGGCGGCCCGCTCCGGTCGGGCCCGGGCGCTCGGCGTCGCCGGCGGTGACGGCAGCGCCGCCGCGGCCGCGGCCGTGGCCCTGGACCACGGCCTGCCCCTCGCCGTCTTCGCCGCCGGCACGCTCAACCACTTCGTCCGGGACGTCGGCCTCGAGGCGCCGGAGGACACCGCCGAGGCCGTGGTCACCGGCGAGGCGGTGCGGGTGGACGTCGCCGACGTCAACGGGACGCCGTTCCTCAACACCGCCAGCATCGGGGCGTACCCGGACATGGTGCGCCGCCGCGACCAGCTCTCGCGCCGCATGGGCAAGTGGCTGGGCCTGACCGTGGCCGCCGCCGAGGTCCTGCGCACCCAGGCGCCGGTGTCGCTGGTGGTCAACGACCGCCCGCTGAGGGTCTGGATCGTCTTCATCGGCAACTGCCGGTACACCCCGCGGGGGCTCTCCCCCGCCTGGCGCCCGCGTCTGGAGGACGGCGTGCTCGACGTGCAGTACCTCCGGGCCGACCTGCGGTTCGGGCGGACGCGTGCGGTTCTCGCCACCCTGCTCGGGGTCAGCGAGCACACGCGCAGCTACGGGCACTTCGACGCCGAGGAGGTCCGGATCGTCTCGCGCTCGGGCCCGCAGCAGGTCGCCTACGACGGGGAGATGGGCGAGACGGTCACCGAATTCGTCTTCCGCAAGCGCCGCGAGCTCACCGTGTACTGCTGCCGGGACCTGTGATCCGGCTGTTCGGCACGCTATCCGGAGCGGCTGATCACAATCGGTGACACCGAGCCGAATTCGTCCGCTGTCCCGCCTCCGCCGCAACGTCACAGGTTGCCCGCTGCCCGGGCACCCGACAGGGTCCGGGGTTCCGGAGCAAAGCGGAGACCGATGTGATCGACGGAGACGGCGTGAGGACGTCGGGCCTGGCTGGACAGCCGGCGCCCCGGTGGCACCGTCGGCTCCTCCTGGTTGCCGCGCTCCTGGTCGGGCTCTGGGCCCTCCTGGCCGCGTCGGCCGAGGCGGTGCGCGCCGACGTCCCCGTCGGCGGGCCACCGATCTGCGCAGGCGGGCCCGCCGCTGATCCGGCCTCGGCGCAGCAGCCCGTCACGGACCCGGCGGCCGGCACGCCGTGCGCCGTGCCGCCGGCAGCGCTCGCGCCACCGCCCGCGGACGGCGCCGCGGTCACCCCACCGGCCGAGACCGCGCCGGACGCCGCCCCGAGCCCGCCGCCCTCCTCACCGGCCCCGTCACCCGAGGCGGCTCCTGCCCCGGCACCGGCTCCTCCCCCGGCACCGGCTCCTCCCCCGGCACCGGCTCCCGCACCGACACCGCCTCCCGCACCGACACCGACCGCGGTTCCCGCGCCCGCCCCGACACCCGCGCCGCAGCCGGAGTCCCCGCCGCCATCGATCACCGCGCCCGCGACGACGACGGACCTCGTTCCGGCGCCGACCGCCCCGGCCGCCGAGACGGTGGCGACCGGGCAGCCGGTCGTGATCCCGCCGGCGACGAACGCAGCGGTGGCGCCGGCAGCCGACGCCGTCGAGGCCGCCGTCGACCCGGCCGCGGTCCCGGTGCTGCCCGACCTCAGGGCGCTCGCGGCCCTCTGCGCGCCGGCGACCCCGCCCCTCGACGCACCGCCAGCGGTCACCGATGCCGCCGTTGCGCACCCCTACGCGGCCGCCACGGCGAGCGCCACGACCGCCGCGGCCGCGCCACCGCCCGTCACGCAGGCGGTGGCCCCCGCGAGCGCGCCGGCCGACGCGCCCGTGCCGCTCGCGCCGCGCGGCATGCCGTTGCCCGTGCCGGCGCCGGCCCACTCCTCGGCGTCGGCCGCGGCCGGTGGCCTCGGCTACGGGGCCGGCCAGGCGCAGTACGACGACGGCGGCCACGCCGTCCTCCACTCCGGGACCGCTGCCCTGCTCGACGGGTCCTCGACCGCGACGAGCGACGGGTTCGCCGGGTCGGTCGTCGGGGCTGCCGACGACCCGGGAGCCAGCCCCGGCTGAGCCGGTCGGGCGGCGTCACACGGGACGTCGCCTCCGCGGGCACGGCCGTCGCCGCCCGCTCCGGGACCGCGCAGGTCCCCACCTCTCGCACCCTCGCGCCCGTCGCGGGACCTCAGCGGCACCACGGCAAGGACCGGTCAGATGAGTTCAGCCACGGAGCAGGTGCTCCCGCTCCGCCCGGCGCCGGAGCGCCCGGCCTCCTTCCGCGTGCGCGGTGCGGACCGGCCGTCGCGTCCCTGCACGACCAGCTCGTCCGCCAACCGCAGTACGGCTACCGCGTCGTCGGCTGCTGCCTGCCCGCCACGGGGGCGGGCAGTCAGCAGCCGACGGTCTCCCGGTGCTGGGCGGTCCCGACGATGTGGTGGACGTCGTCCGGAAGTACGAGGTCGACACCGTGGCGGTGCTGCCGTCACCTCGTCGATGAAGCCCGGCCTGACGGGGCTCTGGCAGGTCAGCGACCGGTCGGACCTCTCCTGGGACGAGTCGATCCGCATCGACGTCCACTACGTGGAGAACTGGTCGCTGTCCATGGACCCGATGATCATCTGGCGCACGTTCGGCGCGGTGGCCCCCGGCAGGGGCGCCTACTGGGCGTCGCCGTCCGCCTCGTCGTCCCCGGCGAGGTTCTGCGGGATCCCTTCGGACGGCGCCGCGTGCCGTTCGGGGTCGAGGTCCTCGGCCAGGCGCTGCTCGACGTCCGGTGTCTGCTGTGGGTCGGTCATGAGGGGTGCCGTTCCCCCTGCTGTGGCCCCCGAACCGGTGATCACGCGGCAGCAGTACCGTCCGGTCCGTGCTCCGCCGGCTGTGCGCGCTCGTCGTGGGGGGCGTCCTCTCCGGGTTCACCTTCCTGCTGCTGAGCGGGCAGTACATCAACGACGGCCCGGTGCTGCTGACCGTCTCCCAGCACCACGGGCTGCACCTGGGCGACCTGTTCGTCCTCGCCGGCTGGCTCGTCGCCATGCTGGCCCTTCTGACGCTTGCCGTTCTGCCGTCTCGCACGCGCTGACACGCGGCCGCTCCCGCTGGAGGGCTGGCTGCTGCTCGGGTCGTGTGCGGTGGCCGCGTCTCGGGCGCGGAACGTTCCGATCGCCCCGCGCACGTGAACGAGGGGGAGGCCGGAAGGCCTCCCCCTCGTCCGGGGTGGTGCTGAGGAACTGCGCGTCCTCAGCTGCTCAGCTGACCGAGGTCAGCGGAGCAGCGACAGGATACTCTGCGAGGCCTGGTTGGCCTGCGCGAGCATGGCGGTGCCGGCCTGGGACAGGATCTGGTTCCGGGTGAACTGGACCATCTCCTGGGCCATGTCGGCGTCGCGGATGCGGCTCTCCGAGGCGGTCAGGTTCTCCACCGCGACGTTGAGGTTGTTGATGGTGTGGTCGAACCGGTTCTGGATGGCACCCAGGTCGGCCCGCTGGGTCGACACCTTCTTGATCGCGGCGTCGAGGGCGGTGATCGCCGCGGTGGCACCGCTGGCGGCGGTGAAGGTCGGGGTGGCCGAGGCGATCTGCTGGGCGGAGGTGCCCAGCGCGTAACCGTTGGCGCCGGTGAAGCCGGCGACGGCCTCGGTGACGCTGAAGGTGATGGTGGTGGCCGTACCGGCGGCGAACGGGCCGGTGGTCAGGCCCAGGGCGGCCTGGGCGGCGTTGTTCAGCAGGGTGCGGGCCTGGGCACCGGTGGTGGCGGTGCTGTAGTCCACCGAGCTGAGGTCGAAGCTCTTGCCACCGAAGTTGATGGTGCCGTCGAGCTTCTCGAACGAGGCGACGGCCACGGCGCCGGTGGCGTCGAGGTAGTCGTCGCCGGCGGCGAGCTCGGTGAACAGCAGCGAGCCGGCCACGGCCGCACCGGCGTTGGTCGTGGTGACCCGGCCGGCCGCGGCGGCGCCGTTGGTGAACGCACCCACACCGGTCACGTTGACCCCGGAGACACCCAGGCCGGCGGCGTCCATGCCGATGCCGGGCGAGCCGATGTTGACCGTGATGGTCTCCCCGGCGTTGGCGCCGACCTGGAAGAGGGCCTGGAAGCTGCCGTCCAGGAGCTTCTTGCCGTTGAACGTCGTCGTGGCGTTGATCCGGTTCAGCTCGGACTTGAGCTGGCCGATCTCCGACTGGATGGCGTTCTGGGCGTCGGCGTTGACGCCGCCGGAGTTGCTGGCCTGGACCGACAGGTCGCGCATGCGCTGCAGGATGCTGTGCGTCTCGGTGAGCGCACCCTCAGCGGTCTGCACGACCGAGATGCCGTCCTGGGTGTTGCGAACGGCGACCTTCAGGCCACCGATCTGCGACCGCAGACCCTCCGAGATCGCCAGCCCGGCCGCGTCGTCGGCGGCCCGGTTGATGCGGAACCCGGAGGAGAGCTTCTCCAGGCTCTTGCTCATCTGGCCGTCGGTGACGGACAGATTGCGGTACGCGTTGAGCGCCGCGATGTTGTTGTTGACGCGCAGACCCACGGTTTTTCCTCCTTGGAAGGGGCTTTGCTACCCGGCTGCGTCCGTGCGGCCGGGCATGCAGGTGTGATCGGCGTGACCGGTGGGGAACTTGAGGCGAAAGTGGTGAAACGGACGAGATTTCTGGGTCGCGTGTGACGGCACACGGTCACGACCGGTCGGACGCCTGCCGATAGCGCCGCTCGCCGCCTCGTCCGAGGGCGCTGCCCGCGGTGATCGCCACCACCCCGCACAACGCCAGTGACGAAACGAGGGTGTAGATCGGCACACGTCGGAGGTCCGTGCCGACGCTCCCGTCCGAGACCGACGCCGCCGGTCAGCGGGGTCGGGGCCGTCGTGGGCGCTGGGCGGGCGGGCGCCGCTGCGGGTCGCTACGGTCGGCTCGGGATTGCCTGAACGATCTTCCGGGCACTGCACGCCCCGACTCACTCCAGGTACCGAGGGAAAGAGGTCACCATGCTGGTCCGCCGGATCGCCCGGCCCCTGCTCGCCGCCCCGTTCGTCTACGGCGGCATCAGCACCCTGCGCAAGCCGCAGGACCGCGTTCCGGGAGCCGCGCCGGTCGTGGAGAAGATCGCCGAGACGGCCGACAAGCAGCTGCCGGTGCAGCTGCCCAAGGACGTCGAGCAGTGGGTGAAGGCCGACGCCGCGGTCAAGGTGGTCGCCGGCACCCTGTTCGGGCTGGGCAAGTTCCCCCGGCTCACCGCGCTCGTGCTGTCGGCGTCCATCGTGCCCACCACGCTGGCCGGGCACCGCTTCTGGGAGCACACCGACCCCACCGAGCGCTTCGGGCAGATCTCCAACTTCCTGAAGAACACCGGCATGCTGGGCGGGCTGCTGCTGGCCGCCGTCGACACCGAGGGCAAGCCCTCGGTCGGCTACCGCGCCCGCAAGGCGGCCAAGCGGGCAGCCGACTCCACCGAGAAGAGCCTGGCCAAGGCCCAGAAGCGGGCCGCCAAGGCGCAGAAGAAGGCCGACAAGAAGCTCAAGAAGGCCCGCAGCTGAGCGCTCCCCTCCCGCCCGCGGCCGCGCTCCGGAGGATCGCCTTCCTCCTGGAGCGCGCCCGCGAGCCCAGCTACCGCGTGCAGGCGTTCCGCACCGCCGCCGCGGTGGTCGACAGCCTCGACGAGGCCACGCTCGACCTGAAGATCAGGACCAACACCCTCAAGGACCTCAAGGGCGTCGGACCCAAGACCGCGGCCGTCGTCGTCCAGGCGCACAAGGGCCAGGTGCCCGAGTACCTGACCAAGCTGGAAGAGGCGCACGCCGAGCTCGTCCCGATGGCCGACGACGTCGCCGCGTTCCGCGCGGCCCTGCGCGGCGACCTGCACACGCACTCCGACTGGTCCGACGGCGGCAGCCCGATCCGCGAGATGGCCGAGGCGGCCATGGCGCTGGGCCACGAGTACATGGCGCTCACCGACCACTCCCCCAGGCTCACCGTCGCCAACGGCCTCTCCCCCGAGCGGCTGGAGCGCCAGCTCGACGAGGTAGCCGCGCTCAACGAGGAGCTGGCGCCGTTCCGGATCCTCACCGGCATCGAGTGCGACATCAACGTCGACGGCAGCCTCGACCAGACCGACGAGCTGCTCGGCCGGCTCGACGTCGTCGTCGCCAGCGTGCACTCCGACCTGCGCGCCGACGCGAAGGCCATGACTGCGCGGATGCTCACCGCCGTCGCCAACCCGCACACCGACGTCCTCGGGCACTGCACCGGCCGGCTGGTGATCGGCCGCCGGCAGCGCAACGGCACCCAGCGCCCCCGGCCCGAGAGCGAGTTCGACGCCCAGGCGGTGTTCGAGGCCTGCGCCGAGTTCGGCACCGCCGTCGAGATCAACTCCCGTCCCGAGCGGCTGGACCCGCCGAAGCGCCTGCTGAGCCTGGCCGTCGAGATCGGCTGCGAGTTCGCCATCGACACCGACGCGCACGCCCCCGGTCAGCTGGACTGGCAGGGCAACGGCTGCGAGCGGGCCATCGAGACCGGTGTGCCGGTCGAGCGCGTGGTCAACACCTGGCCGGCCGAGCAGCTGCTCGACTGGACCAGGAACTGAGGGCTGGGCTCCCCTGACGATCCGGATGGACCGGCCGCGCGTCCGCTCGGCCGCCGTCCGAGAGGCGACCGACCCCGCTGACCTGCGTTCCTTCCCGGTGTAGGAAGTCCCGCAGCTGCCGGCCGCAGGGGGAGGGTCGCGATGGACGACGAAGAACGCGCTCGAGCGGTCAGCGGCGGGGACGACGCTTCCGCCGCCATGATCAAGGAGCTCGCGGACGGGCTCCGGAACAGCCACCGGACGGCGGTGGCCACGGACATGCTGACGACGGTCGCCGGCCGGGCGCTCGACGGCACCTGGCGCCCGGACGAGCGGGCGGCACTCGCGACCGTGCTGCGCGACCACCACCAGTTCGACCTGGCGCGGCGGCTGCTGAGCCGCGTCCGCCAGCAGGGACCGGACAGCGAGTGGCTCCGGCAGCAGCACGCACTGTGCACGTACAAGGACCTCGAGCTGCCCGCCTGGCGTCGCTTGAACCGCGCGCTCGAGATCCTGACGAGCAGTGGGCCGCTGACCGAGAGCACCGATGCCGAGACCCTCGGCATCGCGGGCGCGATCTACAAGCGGCGGTGGGAGGTGGACGCCAAGCGCGTGGACCTCGAGAACGCCCTCTACTGCTACCGGCGGGGCTTCGCGCAGCAGGACCACCCGGAGCGCCTGTACGCCGGCATCAACGCCGCCTTCGTGCTGGACCAGCTCGCCGGGCTGGAGGACAAGTCGCTGGGCGGCAGCTCCCGCGCCGAGGCGCGGCGGCGGGAGGCCGACGAACTGCGGCAGCAGATCCTGCAGGCTCCGCCGGGCGGCGACCCAGGTTGGGACGAGGCCACCCGCGGCCAGGCCGCCTTCGGTCTCGGTGAGTTCGCGCGCGCGCACGAGCACTTCACGGCCGTGGCGGCCCACCACCAGGAGGTCTGGCGGCAGGAGTCGACCGCCACCCAGCTGGCCACGCTGTCCAGGCTCCGCGGATTCGCCCACGACCCGTTGGCCCAGCAGGCGCTGCGAGCGCTCGTCGGCGGGAGCGCAGCGGCGGCGGGACGCGCGGCCACCGGCAAGGTCGGGCTGGCGCTGTCCGGTGGAGGCTTCCGCGCCTCCCTGTTCCACATCGGTGTGCTGGCCCGGCTGGCCGAGTGCGACGTGCTCCGCCGCGTCGAGGTCCTGTCCTGCGTCTCCGGTGGCTCGATCGTCGGCGCGTACTACTACCTGAAACTCCGCGAGCTGCTCCAGCGGACGCCGGACGCGGAGATCACCGACGGTGCCTACGTCGATCTCGTCCGAGAGTTGGCCGAGGAGTTCCTGAACGGCGTCCGGAAGAACCTCCGCGGCCAACTGGCCGCCAGCCCGGCCGCGACCGCGAGGATGACCCTGCCGTCGTACTCCCGCACCGACCGGGCGGGTGAGCTGTTCGAGGAGATCTTCTACAGCCGGCTGCGGAGATCGGCCACGCCGTGGCGCATGCCGGATCTGCTCGTCGTCCCGGCGGGCAAGGAAGAGGGCTTTAGCCTCCGCTACGAGAACTGGATGCGCGCCGCGAAGGTGCCCGTGCTCGTGCTCAACGCGACCACCTTGAACACCGGTCACTCGTGGCAGTTCACCGCGACCTCGATGGGCGAACCGCCGAGCACGCTCGATGCCCGCATGGATGCCAGCCGCCGACTGCGCCGCGTGCACTACCCCGACGCCCCCGACACCGGCGACCTCCGTGCTCCTGCTCTCGGCAAGGCGGTGGCGGCCTCCGCCTGCGTGCCCGGGATCTTCCCGCCGATCACGATCAGCGGGCTCTATGACGGCCTCGACGTGGAGCTCGTCGACGGTGGCGTACACGACAACCAGGGTGTCGCCGGCCTGCTGGAGCAGGACTGCACCGTGCTGCTCGTGAGCGACGCCAGCGGTCAGCTGCGCGACGAGGAGGACCCGGACAGGGGATTCGTCTCGGTGCTGAAGCGGTCGAACGACGTGCTGATGAAGCGGGTCCGAGGCTCGCAGTACGGCGACCTGCTGAGCCGTGTCCGCGCCGGCACGCTGCGCGGATTCATGGGGATCCACCTGACCAAGGGCCTGGCAGCGCCGCCGCGGGACTGGCGCGGATCCCGCGAGCCGTGGCGCCCCGAGGACGACGAGACGGCCGGTGCCGAGCGGTCCTACGGCATCGATCGCGAGGTCCAGCGGCTGCTGGCCGAGCTGCGGACCGACCTCGACGCGTTCTCCGACGACGAGGCGTACGCCCTGATGGCGGCGGGCTACCGCATGACGGAGCACGATCTGGCCGACGCCCTGCCCGACCACGCACGGGCGAGCTGCACGCCGGTCCAGGACTGGCCGTTCCGGCGGATTCTTGCGGAGATGACTTCCGGCGATGCTTCGCGGCTCGCGGACTCGCTGCGCTTCGGCGGTCACCGGTTCTGGCGCAGGTCCCGGGCCTGGAACGAGCGCATGCGGCAGCGGCTGCGACCCCGCGCCGTGTGGGAAGGGGTGCGGAACCTCGGGAGCCGTCTCGCCTTCTGGCGCCGGACGCGGTGAGCTGGACATGGCCGATGCCGAGCACCTCGCTCTGCTCCAGCAGGGCGTCGAGCAGTGGAACAGGTACCGCGCCCGGACCAACCACGAGGAGGTCGATCTCTCGAGAGCCGAACTCGAGGGCGCCCACTTGAACGGCGCAGACCTGGTGCGCGCGGACCTGTCGGGCGCCCGGCTCGCGGGGGCGCAGCTCGAACACGCGCACCTCAAGGACGCCAAACTTCCGGGCGCCGTCCTCGAGGGCGCCAATCTCGAGCACGCCAACGCCCGTGGCGCGGACTTCGACGGAGCCCATGCGGAAGGGGCGAACTTCGAGGTCGCCACCTTGCGGGACGCCACGTTCCGCGGAGCGCACCTGTCCGGCGCAAGGTTCCACCGGGCATACCTCCGTGACACCGACCTGACCGGGGCCGATCTGACGAACGCGTGGCTGCGCTTCGCGGTGCTGGAGGACGCACGTGCCGCCGGACCAACTTCCGGGGCGCCGATCTGCGATACGCGTCCCTGGTCAAGTGCCGCCTGGAGGGTGCTCGGCTGGTCGACGTGCAGGTCTACGGCGCCTCGACCTGGGCGGTCACGACTGACGAGTCCACCGAGCAGGACCTGGTCGTCGTGCGCAACAGGCGGACGGCGCCCCTGCGCACCAACGATCTGCACACCGCGCAGCTGCTGGCGCTGATGCTGGACGGATCGGGGGTCCGTCAGGTCCTCGACACCGTGACCTCCAAGTTGGTCCTCCTCCTCGGCAGCTTCGCACCCGCGGAGAAGTCCGTCCTCGACGCGCTGCGGGCCGACCTGCAGCGCCTCGGCTACGTCGCCGTGCTGTTCGACTTCGAGCGGCCCTCGGCGCGTGACTACGCCGAGACGGTGGTCGTCCTCGCCGGGTTGTCCCGCTTCGTGGTCGCCGACTTCACCAACGCGAAGGAGGTGCGGTCGGAGATCCTCGACGTGCGCCGGCAGTACCGATTCGTACCGGTGGTCCCCATCGCGCGGTCGGGGATCGAGCTGCCGCTCACGCTGATCAACTCGCTGACCCTCGAGGACATCGACCTCCTGGTGCGATACGACGACGTGGACGACCTGCTCCAGAAGCTGCCCGCCGACGTCGTCGTGCCCGCGGAGAGCCACGCCGACCAGATCGCCGTTTCACTGGCACGCGCCCAGCAGCGGTTGCGAGGCGTGTGACGGGTCCGGGAAGCGACACACCTCGGCCGAACCAGTCGGCGACGAGCGGCCCGTCCGGTGTTCCGCGGTGCAGTATCCGTGCATGGACCGCCCGGCACTGCTCGCGAGATTTCCCAGACCTTTCTGGTGGCGCCCCGACCCGGCGACCGCCTGGCCCGACGACTGGCCGGTCGTCCCGCCGGATGCCGAGGCGCAGTACCCCCAGCTCGCACCCGACCTGCGGCTCTGGGTCGACGAGTTCGAGCAGCCCTTCCGGCTGCTGGACCACGAGGCACAGCTGCTCCAGCAGCGGTTCTGGCGCCAGCGGACGACGCTCATCCTCGGCGGGCTGGTGGCGACGACGCTGGGCGCCTTCCAGGCCGCGCAGGGCGGCGGCAACGAGTACCTCGCGGGTGGCCAGGCGCTGGTGACCGGTCTCCTGACCGGTGTGGCGGCGCTGGTGAGCAGCAGCCGCGCTCAGCAGCGCTACCTGGACGCGCGGCTCAAGGCCGAGCGCATCAAGAGCGAGTTCTTCCTGTATCTGGGGCGGGTGGGGCCCTACGCCGAACCCCACGGCGCCCAACGCCTGCGGTACGCCGTCGAAGACATCGTGGACGCCGAGGAGGCACGGTGAGCGGCCGGACGGAGGAGCTCCAGGCGTTCTACCGGGCGCACCGGGTCGAGGATCAGCTCCGCTTCTACAAGCTCAGGACCACGCTGTTCGATCGCGCCGCCGCCAGGCGATGGCGCTGGTGGCCGTCCTCCTCGGGGGCGCGACAGCCGCAGGCGCGCTCGCCGGGACGGAGGTCGGGCCGGCCTGGCTCTGGCCGGTGCTCGCCACGGTGCTCCCGGCGGCGGGCGCGGCCGTGACCGCGTACAGCGCGCTGTACGCATTCGAGCAGCAGTCGAAGATCTACGGCGACGCGGTCCGTGCCCTCCGGGTCGCCGGGCGCCGGGAGGCCGGCAGCCCTGGCGCCGCGCGCTCCGCGGAGGAGGATGCCGCCGAGTGGGTGGAGCGCTCGGAAGCGGTGTTCCGCCGGGAGCAGGCCCAGTGGGGCCAGCTGACGTCGCAGATCGCGCCCGCCGAAGGCCCTCAGGACGGAAAGGCGCCATGACCGAACCCCCGACCCGTTGTGCTTCGTCCTCATGCCCTTCGGCCGCAAGGCGGACGGGACCGGCGCGACGATCGACTTCGACGCCGTCTACCGCGACCTGATCGCACCGGCCGTCCGCGCCGCAGGCCTCGAGCCGCTGCGCGCCGACGAGGAGGTCACCGGCGGCATCATCCACAAGCCGATGTTCGAGCGCTTGATCCTGTGCGAGTACGCCGTCGCCGACCTGACCTTCGCCAACGCCAACGTCTTCTACGA
Source organism: Blastococcus sp. PRF04-17 (assembly GCF_023016265.1). Lineage (GTDB taxonomy): Bacteria > Actinomycetota > Actinomycetes > Mycobacteriales > Geodermatophilaceae > Blastococcus_B. Next base: position 2,845,138 of record NZ_CP095412.1, read on the forward strand.
GCTCGGCGTCCGGCACGCGGTCCGCCCCTACTCCACCGTGCTGGTGTTCGCCGCCGGCCAGCGACTGCCCTTCGACGTCGAACTGGATCGGGGCATCCCGTACGCGCTCACCGGAGCCGGTGAGCCGACCGACCTGGACGCGTCCCGCGCCACCCTGACCGAGCGCCTCGTGGCCGCCCGCGACGCGTCCGTGGACAGCCCGGTCTTCCAGCTCGTCGAGGGCTTCCCGCAGATCGACCGGCTGAAGACCGACGTCTTCCGGGACCAGGTCCGCTACTCGGCGGCCTGGAAGGAACGCCTGGAGGGCGCACGCAAGAAGGGCAAGCAGGCCGTCAGGGCGGCCGAGCAGGAGCTCGGTGACCTGCAGGACGTCGAGGCGGGCATCCTCGTCGACCTCTACCTGTCCTACCGCGCCGTCAAGGCCTACGACGAGATGGTGTCCCTGGCGCAGCGGATGCCGCGGCCGCTGGCCGGTACGCCGCTGGTGCGCGAACAACTGGGCTTCGCGCTCAACCGGCTGGGCCGCCGGGACGAGGCGGAGCGCGTGCTGCTCGCACTGATCGCGGAGCGGGGGCCCAGCAGCGAGACGTACGGCATCCTCGGCCGGGTCTACAAGGATGCGTGGGAAGAGGCCTACACGAAGGGCGAGGAGTTCCTCGCCCAGGGACAGCTCGAGAAGGCCCTCGAGACGTATCTCGCCGGGTTCGAGGCCGACTGGCGGGACGCCTACCCCGGGATCAACGCGTGCAGCCTCATGGAGATCCACCAGCCTCCCGACCCGCGCCGGGAGCACCTGCTGCCGGTGGTGGCCTACGCGGTGGAGCGCCGGCTGGCCTCCGGTCAGGCCGACTACTGGGACCACGCCACCCGCCTCGAGTACGCGGTCCTGATCAGGGACGAGGAGATGGCGCGGCAGAGCCTCGGCCGGGCGCTGGCCGTGGTCCGGGAGGTCTGGGAACCCGAATCGACGGCCAAGAACCTGCGCTACATCCGGGAGGCGCGCAGCCGTCGCGGCGACGACGTCCCCTGGGCCGATCGGATGGAGCGCGAGCTGCTGAAGCGGGCCGGCGTCACAGACGACCAGAACGCAGCAGCGACCGCCGGTACGGATAGCTGATCTGCGCCACCCGGCCCAGCAGGTCCGCCTCGCTCCGGTAGTCCCAGACCTGCTGGTCGCGCAGCATGAAGACGGGGCGCGCGGGCGGTCCCTGCCGGAGCAGCCGGACCGGGACGTCGGCCACGCGGGCGGCGCCCACCTCCACGTGGACGTTGGGGCTCTCGCCCGAGATGTCCGCCAGCACGAGGCTCGCCCCGCCCACCGCCCGCAGGATCTCGCGCTGGACGGGGTCGCCCTGCACGTACTCCCCGAGCACGCAGGAAACCCGGCGGCTGCACGTCGTCCAGCCGCACGGGGATGATCCGGAAGGCCGGGTACTGCGTTCGGTGGTTGATCGCGGCGCTGTACTCCTCCTGCACCCAGCCGCGGGTGATCGCCTGCTCCGAGAGCAGCAGGATCATCGACCGGCAGCTCTCGATGGCGCCGGCGAGCTGGGTCGAGATGAAGGCCCCGGCCGGCAGGTTGTCGGCGTCGAACCAGACCGGCACGCCGGCGACCTCCTTCAGCCACCGGACCAGCCGCTCCGCCGACGCGGCGTCCACGTGGGCGTGGCTGAGGAACGCGTGGAAGGGGCGCCGTCCCACGGGGATGCCGCTCATGTCTCCCCCTCCCGCTACGTCCGGAGCTCGGCGGCGTCGGCCGGCACGGCGTCCCGGACCTCGGGCGGGAAGTCCAGGCCGGTCACGGCCTCGATCTCGTCGACAGGCCGCCGGACGGGCAGGGCGGGCGCGTCGACGTTGGGCAGGTCGAAGCACGCCGAGCGCAGGCCGCCTCCGGCGGACCACACGAGGACCTTCCAAAACGCGCGGGGCAGCCGGAAGGTCTGACGTGCGCGGATCCGGCCGCGGGTCTCGTTGGTGACGACGTGCAGCGGGTCCTGCGGGTCGAGGACCGGCCCGCCGAACACCGCCACGGCGCCGTGCCGCTCGGCCAGGCGCCGCTCCAGCTGCTCGAGCGCCAGCCAGGTCGACCGGTTCACGTTCGCCGCCTGCGGCGCCATGTTCGTCCAGTAGAAGGCCTGCCGGACGGCGATCTCGGCCTGGCGCGGCTCACCCCAGCCGACGGACGCGGCTGCCGCGAGATGCCCCCGGTCGAACCCCGTGCCGGTGAAGTGCTGGTTGGCAGGCTGGAAGAGGCGGGACAGGGTCGGGTCAGGCGACCAGCTGACCGGCCGCTCGGGGGGCGTCTTCTGCGGGCGCACCTCCGAGGCGACGTACCAGGCCAGCCGCCGTGCCGGGTTCATCACGACGCTGAAGTGCAGGTAGGGCAGCTCGTCGCCGACGCCCGGGATGCCGGGCAGGTCGATCTCCGGGCCGAGGCACGCCGTGTCGAAGCCCGGCCGCACCGTCTCGATGCGCGAGGGCAGCACATGCCGCTCCAGGCCCGCGAACAATCCGGGAAGGGCCGGGTGCCCCCGGTCGCCGGTCCAGCCCTGCAACGGCGCGAACTGCAGGGCGTCGTAGGGCGGCGGCACCGGTGTGGCGTCGAGCACGCACGGGAGCAGCTTCTCGGCCCCTGCCGCCGCGGCCATCTCGCGCCCCACCCAGTCGGAGGCGGCGGCAGCGGCGGACCAGACGAGGACCACCGCCCGGCAGCCCTCCAGCACCTGCAGCAGGTGCTGCTCCCACGTCGTCCCGACGTAGAGGTCGCGGTCCCACCAGACGTCCCAGCCCTCGCCGTGCAGCAGCTCCCGCAGGCGCTGGGCCACTGCCTCGTCCTCCCGGGCGTAGCTGATGAACACCTGAGCGTGCGGGTCCGTGGCCGGGTCGACGCGGACGCCGGCGGGCACGACCCCGACTCGGGCGGACAACTCCATCGCGGGCCACCCCCTCAGCAGGTCGAGCGGCGGAGCTCGGTGCCGACGAAGGTCATCCACTCCTCGTCGGTCAGATCCCGGCCTGCGAGGTCGCAGGCGGCCTCGATCCAGACTTCGACGTCCAGCTGGGTGAGGACGACGCCGTTCGCGTCCCCGGCGGCCACGAGGAACCCGGGCGCGGCTGTCGCGACTGCGATCCCGGTGACCTCCGAGACGAGGTTGCGTGGCGAGACCACCGGCTCCCCCGTGTCGACGCTCCACAGGCCGAGCGGTCCGTCGGGACTGCCACTGAGGAAGCCGCCACCGACCGCCAGCACCTCGCCGTCGGGGCTGAACGCCACCGACGTCGTGTCCCGTCCCGGGTGTCCGGCCAGCTGCTGCACCCGCTGCGGCTCGGAGCTCAGCTCCCAGACCTCGACGGTCTGCTCGGCCTCCGGGTAGGTCGTGGTCCCGTCGTCGCCCTGGATGATGGCGAACTGCCTCGTCCCCAGGGCAAGCCGGCGTCCCGACGGGTCGAAGGCGACGGTAGTGACGTCGGCCCGGTCGGCCGACGTCAGCGTTGCCTCCAGCTGTCGGTCCCCCGCCCGCCAGACCCGCACGACCCCGCCGGGGTGTCCTGTTGCGAGCAGGGCGCCATCGTGGCTGAAGGCGATTTCTCGAACCGACTCGAATTCCCCCGGCAACTCACCGTCGAACGTCCCGGTGTCCGCGTCGAGGAAGACGACCCGTCCGACATCGTCGGCCGACGCGTTCTCGGGCAGCAGCGCGACGGCCAAGGAGTCCGTTCCCGGCTGGAACGCGACGTCATACAGATGGCCGGGGAAGGTGACCGGATCCCGTCTGGGTCGACCGGTTGCAGCGTCGAGCAGAAGGACCTCCGCCTGCGCGGTACCGGCCGCGATGCTGCCGAGACCGTTGTCCTCGCCGTCCGTGCTGCCGACCGCCAGGACGCGATCATCCGCCCCGAAGGCGAGATCCGACGCTCCGTGGAAGGCATCGGCATCGACGCGAACGCGCTCCGTGAGCGTGGTCGCGTCCAGCAGGGTGACGCCGTCCCAGTCACCCACTGCGACGGTCGCGGCATCGGAGCTGACGGCGACAGCCGAGGCCACCGTTCCGGGCACACCCCGGCGCTGCACCAGGCGGCCGGCGGACGAGCCGCTCTCCGCCGTCCGCCAGAGCAGGATCGTCCCGTTCTCCTCACCGGTGGCCAGCAAGCCGCCGTCCGGACTGAAGGCGGCGCTCCACACGGTGCTGCCATGACCGATCAGCGGACCGTCGTGCAGCGGGTTCCCCGCCGTGTCGTGCAACCAGGGCTGGTGATGGTCCCCGACGGTGAAGACGCTCTCGCCGCCCGGCCCCAGCGCGATGGTCACCGCCACGCCACCCTGCGAGATCAGCGGCAGCTCCTGCGACCGCAGGACCGCACGGGCGCCCAGGTCCCACGTGACGACGGTTGGCGTGGCAGGCCCGGAGGGCCCATCCGGTACCGGAGTGGCCGACCCGCTCGCCGAGACCAGTCGGTCGCCGTCATCGGTGAAGGCGAGCGCTTCGACCTCGTCCGGGTGGTGGTGCGGCAGACGGACCGGCGCTGTGGCGCCGTGCAGGGCGACGAGTATCACATCTCCCCCGGCGCCGCCGGTCGCCACCACGTCACCGGCCGGATCGAAGGTGACGGCACTGAGACCGAGCTCGGGATCCAGCACGAGGTCTTGCATCAGACGGCGTGAGGGCACATCCCACACCTTGAGCAGCCCGGTCGAGCAGAAGTTGTCCACCAGCGCGCATCCGACGGCCGCAAGGTGGGTCCCGTCCTGGTCGAAAGCCAGGGCGTCGATGGTCATGTTGCCGATGTCCAGCGTGCCGACGGTGGTCCCGGCCTCGGGATCCACCAGGGTCAGGGCCGCACCGGCGACCGCGAGCAGGTCTGCGGCGGGGCTGAAGGCAAGCCCCTTCAGGAACTCCTCGGGCAGGTCCACGACCGTGCCACTGCTTCGCCCCTCGGGCACGTGCCACAGGACCACGTCGCCCGTCCGGTCCGCGGACGCGAGCAAGCGACCGTCCGGGCTGAAGGCCAGCCCGGAGACCGGTGCCACGTGATGGCGGAGGTAATCGACTACCTCCGTCCGCGCGGTGAGCGTGCCGAGCAGGGCCTCACGAGCCTGCACGGTCGGCTCAACACCGTTGGCCTGGACCGCCAAGAGCAAGGCGAGGTCGAGTTCACCGCCGCGACGGGCCGACGCCTCCGCGGCGAGTGCCCGTGAGGTGGCCACTCTCGCCTGGGCCTCGGCGAGATCCCGCTGGCGCGCAGTCTCGGCGGCCTGCCGCACGGCGACGATGCCTGCGACGGTGGCCGCGACGGCGAGGACGACGAGGATCGCGACGGCGGCCCGGGCCGTCTGCATCGTGCGCCGATGCTGGACGACGTCCTCACCGATCAACTCGTCCTTGCCGACGGCGTGCAGCGGAGCTGCGAGCTCTGCCACGTTCTCGCGGAACCGCGGGTCGCGGAGGGACAGGTGCTGGTCGTCGCGCGCCTGACGGAGGTCGACCCACAGAGGTTCGTCGTCGAAGAAGCCGGCCAGCGCCTTCGGAAGGGCAGTCGTGGTCGCCCAGTCGAAGTCACGGGTCGCGGGGTTCCAGCGGATGTCACCGTCCGTGAGTCCGATGAGCAGGGTGCGCGAGTTCCGATGCGTCCGCCACCAGGCCAGCTCCCGCTGCACCCACTCGGAGTCGGCTGCCCGCGGGGAAGCCAGCAGGATGAAGTACCTGCTGCCGTCCAGGGCCGACTCGATCGTGGTCCATAGGTGCGGCGTCGCCGACAAGGACGTCTTGTCCCGGAAGACCCGGAGCGCTCGTCGTCGGTACCAGGGCTTCCCGAGCGTCTGCAGGCCCGACTGCAGGGCGGGTGCCAGGTGACCGTCGGCCGCGTGGCTGTAGGAGATGAAGACGTCGAACTGCTCCGCCGACGGCTGACCCTTGTCATCCACAGGGGAGGGCGCGATGACACCGGCCATGACGCTCCCCCACCCTCGACCTGCGGTGGCAGTGTCTTACGCCGTGGCAGCGCGCGACAGGGGTGTGAGAACGGGGACGTGACGCTGTCCTGGCTCAGGACCGTACTGCCACCGGCGACGCCGCGGGGACGTCGACCGGCTGACGGGTCGCCGCAGCGCTTTCGGGTGAACCTGCTGGTGAGCTGACCTTCGAGTTGACGCTGGACCCGCCGCCCGTAAGGGTCGAAGTGCAACGGGGACCGCGTTGGTGGTGTCGCGCATCCGGATCGCCGGCGCGTGGCAGGGGGACCACATCCCATGGTCGGACCTGTCACGAGCACATCCGGAGGACCGATGGGGGCACAGAAGGGCGACGTACGGGTCGCCGTCGTCGGCTACGGCTACTGGGGCGCCAAGCACGTGCGCGTGCTGAGCAGCATCCCGTCGGTGGACGTGTCGGTCGTCGACAGCCGGCCCGAGCGGCTGGCCGACGCCGCCGCGCACCACCCCACCGTCGGCCTGGCCGCCCGGCTCGACGACGTCCTCGACGACGTGCACGCCGTGGTCATCGCGACGCCGCCGCACAGCCATGCGGCCATCGCGATGCAGGCCCTCGACGCCGGCCGGTCGGTCCTGGTCGAGAAGCCGATGACCACGTCCGTCGCCGACGCCGAGGCGCTGGTCGAGACGGCCGCGGCGCGGCAGGTGCAGCTGATGGTGGGCCACACCTTCGAGTACAACCCGGCCGTCTGGAAGCTCCGCGACATCGTCCGGTCGGGGGAACTCGGCCGGATCCTCTACGTCAACACGTCGCGACTGAGCCTCGGGCGCTACCAGGACGACGTCAACGTCATCTGGGACCTCGCGCCGCACGACCTCTCGATCGTCTCCTACCTGCTCGACGAGATGCCGGCGCCGACGTCGGTGTGGGCGCACCGCAACTTCCACCGCCGGCAGGCTGACGTCGCCTACCTGCGGCTGGACTTCCAGCGGACCGACGTGCAGGCGTTCGTGCACGTCAGCTGGCTCAGCCCGCAGAAGGTCCGGCAGGTGACCGTGGTCGGCGAGAAGATGATGGCCGTCTACGACGACCTCTCGGACAACGAGCGCATCCGGATCTACGACATCGGCGTCGACCTGGAGACGATCGACGACCCGCTCAACGCCCACGGGCACCCGGTCTCCTACCGCACCGGTGACATCCGGTCGCCCTACATCCCGTTCCAGGAGCCGCTGCTGCTCCAGGACCGCCACTTCGTCGACTGCGTGCGCAACGGAACCCGGCCCGACACCCCCGGTGAGCGGGGACTGGACGTGGTGCGCACGCTGACGGCCACGGACGCCGTGGCGGCGAGCTCGGCGGTCGCCCCCAACTTCGTCGCGCCGATGACGCCGTCGACCACGTCGATCGCGTCGTGAGCCGGGAGGCGCGGGAGGAACGACGATGACGACGCCCGAGCCCGCCGCGGCCCGCGTGGCCCGGCGCCTCCTGGACCTCGTCGTCTCCTCGGCGCTGCTGGTGCTGTCCGCGCCCCTCACGGTCGGCCTGGCGGCGTGGATCCGGCTGGACAGCCCCGGGCCGGCGGTGTTCCGGCAGGAGCGCGTGGGCCGAGGGCGGGTGCCGTTCGTGCTCTACAAGTTCCGCTCCATGCGGAACGAGGGCGACGACGCGGCGCTCCGGGCGCTGATCGCCGCGGAGATCGCCGGCACGGACACCCGGCAGGACGGCAGCACCAAGCTCGCCGACCGCCGGATCACCCGACCCGGACGGTTCCTGCGCCGCACCAGCCTCGACGAGCTGCCCCAGCTGTGGAACGTCCTCCGCGGCGACATGACCTTGGTCGGCCCGCGCCCCTGCCTGCCGTGGGAGGCCGACCTGTTCCCGCCCGAGTACCAGCAGCGCTTCGCCGTGCCCCCCGGTCTGACCGGCCTGTGGCAGGTGCGGGGCCGCAGCACGCTCGGCTCGCTGGACATGCTCCGCCTCGACCTGGAGTACGTCCGCAGCCGCACCCTCCGCGGAGACCTGGCGATCCTGCTGCGCACCGTGCCGGCCCTGCTCCGTGGCGACGGTGCGCGGTGACGAGCTCGGTCCGCACGGTCGACCCGCGCACCGATCCGGCCTGGCGAGCCCTCGCCACCGGACCGGGCGGGAGCCTGTTCACGTCACCCCCGTGGATCACCGCCGTCTGCGACACCTACGGCTTCACCCCCGACGCCCGTGTGCTCATCGGTGCCGACGGCCGGGCCGAGGCGGGTCTGGCCTGGACCGACGTCAGGGACCTGCGCGGCGAGCGGCGCCTGGCGCTGCCCTTCTGCGACCGGGCGGACCCCGTCGTCGCCGACCTCGACCAGTGGAGGGCGGTGTCGGCCGACGCGCTGGCCGGGGACCTGCCCTTCACCCTCCGCGCGCTGGCCGGTTCCCCCGCCGCCGCCGATCCCCGGTTCACCGTGACCGGGGAGGCGGCCTGGCACCGCACCTCGTTGCAGGCCGCCCCCGACAACCTGTTCCGCTCCTTCCGACCGGAGACCCGCCGCAACATCGCCAAGGCCGAGCGCTCCGGGGTCGAGGTGGTGCTCAGCGCCGACGCCGACGCGGTCGCCGTCATGCACGGCCTGCACGTGGGCCTGCGCAAGCGCAAGTACCGCCTGCTGGCCCAGCCGCAGGAGCTCTTCGACCGGATCCACAGGCCTTCGCCCCCGACGACGGCGTCCGCACCGCCCTGGCGCTGGTCGACGGGGTGCCCGTCGCCGGGGCGCTGTACCTGGTGTGGCAGGACACCGTCTACTACAAGTTCGGGGCCTCGCAGGCCGAGCACCTGCACCTGCGACCCAACGACGCCCTGCACTGGGCGCTGATCCAGTGGGCCGCCGGACGTGGTCTGCGGTGGCTGGACTGGGGGCTGTCCGACCTCGACCAGCCGGGGCTGGTGGCCTACAAGCGCAAGTGGGCCGCACAGGAGAGCCGCATCCAGACCCTGAACGCCGGCGGGCCGCCCCACGGCCGCCGGGACGACGTCGAGGAGACCCTCCGGCAGATGACGACGCTGTTGACCGACCCGGCCGTGCCCGACGCCGTGACCGCGCAGGCGGGCGCCGCCCTCTACCGGTACTTCTGCTGACCGTGGAGGCACGGGTGGAGGAAGGGCGGCTCCTGACCGTCGGCGGTGATCCGGGCGGCACGCGCCTGGAGGCATGGGACCGGTTGGTGCGGTCGTGCCCGACGGCCGACGTCGCCCAGCTGTCGGCCTGGGCGCGGGTCCGCTCGCAGGCCGGCTACCGCGCCCGGTACGTCCTCGTCGAGGAGTCCGGGGAGGTGGTCGGTGGCGCCCAGGTGCTCGTGCGGCGGCTGCCTCTCGTCGGGGAGATCGGCTACGTCCCCTACGGCCCGCTGGTCGCCCCGGGAGTCGCGGGCCGGGCCGAGGTCGCCGACGCCGTCGCGCGGGGCCTGCGCGACCTGGCGGTCCGCCACACCCGGATGCTGTTCGTCCAGCCCCCCGAGGACGGGGAGGACGTCGCCGGGGCGCTGCGGCACGCCGGATTCCGGCCCTCCGCAGCCGAGGTGGCGCCCCGGGCGTCGGTGCACGTCGACCTCACCGCCGACGAGGAGCGACTGCGCCGCGGACTCAGTCGCCGGTTGCAGCAGTGGACGCGAGTGTGGGGCAAGCGGGGGGTCACGGTCCGGCAGGGCGACAGCACGGACCTGCCCCTGCTCGCCGATCTGCTCGCCCAGACAGCCGAGCACCAGGGGTTCACCCCGTTCGGGCTCGACTACCTGCAGGTGATGCACCGTGAGCTCGCCGCCGACGGGCACCTCGCCGCCTTCGTCGGCGAGGTGGACGGTCGGCCGGTCGCCATGTGCCTGCTGACCGGCTGCGGTTCGGTGCTCCGCTCGCGGCTGATGGGCCTCGACCGCAGCGACCAGGCTTCGCGTCTCAACGTGTCGGCCGCGGTCTTCTGGACGGCGATGCTCTGGGGCAGGAGCGCCGGTTACCGCTGGTTCGACTTCGGCGGCCTGCTGCCCGAGTCGGTGCCGGCCGTGCTCGGCCCGCAGCCTCCGCGGCCCGACGACCTCGCCGGCATGGACCGGTACAAGCTCCGGTTCGGGGGCTCGCCGTACCTGTGCCCGGAACCTTTGGAGCTCATCCCGTCACCGCTGGTCCGCAGGGCCTACGACCTCGCCCGCGGGTCGTCGGCGGGGTCGCGCCTGCTCGCGACGGCTCAGCGCGCGGCCCGGGCAGGGGCGGTCCTGCGGCCCGGCCTTGCTCGACGGCGGAGGCAACCATGATCAAGTTGGTGTTCGCGACGCTCGTGAAGCCGCCGTACGTGCGGATTCGCGGGGCGGTGCAGACGGCGATGTTCGACCGGCGCTACGGCGTCGAGACCGAGGGCCTGGTCAGCACCGCGGACGCCGGGGTGACCGATCCGCACAGCATGCACTACCTACCCGCCGGCGTGCTGAGCCTGCGCCGCATCCTCCCGCCCAGCAGCGTGGGGCCCGACGACGTCTTCGTCGACTTCGGCTCCGGCAAGGGGCGGATCGTCCTGCAGGCGGCCCTGCACTATCCGTTCCGGGCGGTGTACGGCGTCGAGCTGTCCGAGTCGCTGCACACGGTGGCCGAGCGGAACGTGGCCACGCTGCGCGACCGCTTCCGGTGCCCCGAGGTGCATCTCCTCCAGGGTGACGCGCGCACCGTCGACCTGCCCGACGACGTCACCGTCGTCTACCTCTACAACCCATTCCGCGGCGCCGTGTTCGCCGACGTCGTCGACCGCCTGATCGCCTCGGTGGACCGCAATCCGCGGCGCATGCGGATCGTCTACGGCAACCCCGAGGAGGAGGCGGCGCTGCTGGCCACCGGGCGGGTGCGGCTGCTGCGCGCAACCCGCGGCTGGCGTCCGAGCCGCGAGTGGTCACGGTCGAACTCGTTCCGGCTGTACGAGGTCACCCCCAGGAGCTGAGGGACGGCGGGTCAGCGCCCCTTGTCCTTCTTGGCCTTATCGGCCTTCTCTTTGTCGGCCTTCTCTTTGTCGGCCTTCTCTTTGTCGGCCTTCTCTTTGTCGGCCTTGGCCTTGTCCGCTTTCTCCTTGTCGGCCTTGGCCTTGTCCGCTTTCGCCTTGTCGGCCTTGGCCTTGTCCGCTTTCGCCTTGTCGGCCTTGGCCTTGTCCGCCTTGGCCTTGTCCGCCTTGGCCTTGTCCGCCTTGGCCTTGTCCGCCTTCTCCTTCTCCGCCTTCTCCTGCTTGGCCTTCTCCTCGTCGGCCGTGTTCGGCCGCGGCGCCGGCTGGGGTGCGGGCTGAGGTGCGGGCTGCGGCGCCGGCCGAGGTGCGGGCTGTGCCCCCGGCTGCGTCCCAGGTTGTGCCCCCGGCTGCGTCCCAGGTTGTGCCCCCGGCTGCGTTCCCGGCTGCGTCCCCGGTCGGGGCGCGGGCTGGGGTGCCGATCCGGGCGAGCCGGCGCCCGGCGAACCGCCCTGCGCGGGGGCGCGGTCGGGGCCTGCGGCCCGGCACCCGCCCCGGGGTGCGACGCGCCCCCACGGGACCCGGCCACGGCCGACCGCACCGCGTGCACCGAGCTCTCGACGAGGATCACGGGGAACAGCGCCGTGGACGAGGGCTCATCCGGCACTGCTCCGGGCAGCGCGGCCTGGGTGAGCACGACCGACCGCCGCCCCGAGTCGTCCAGGTCCGGCGCGCTGCTCTCCGCCCACTGCCCCCACAGCTCGCGGTCCAGCGCGACCGGCAGCACCGCGTCGGTCTGGGCGTCGCCGAGCAGCCCGCTCACCGTCTCGGTCACGGCCCGGGCGGTCAGCACGTCGCAGGCCGTGGCCTGGAGCCAGTTCTGGTCCTCGTGGCAGGCCGCCCGCTCCTCGACCGCCGGAGCCAGCTCGCGCACCAGCCCGGCGAACGTCTCGTAGACCGCCGAGCGCCCCTGGCCCGCCGGCCGGCTCGGCAGGAACGTCCGCAGTGAGTCGGCCATGGCCGAGGCGATCCGCGGTTCGGCGGTCGACAGCACGACCGCCGCCGGCCCGTCGGTGAGCGGCCACCGGACGACGTCCCCGGGCAGCAGGGTGACGTCGGCCTCGACCACCAGCCGGACCAGCGTCGAGCGCGGCCCGTCGGCCTGCCGCGCGAAGACCGGCGCACCGGTGCCGTCGGCCTCCGCCACCACCGGGAAGTCGAGGCCGTTGCGGAGCACGATCGTCCGACCGTCGACGCACGCCTCGAGCGCGAAGTTCGACGGCACCTGGCCGCGCACGTCGTCGTACCTGCAGAGGTCCGGCGCCGGCCCGGCGGCAGCGGAGCCCGGCACCCCGAGCAGGACCACCGCACCGGCCAGCGCCCAGGCCGCGACGCGCCTCATGTCGGGAACTCGCAGATCGGCTGCGCCGCCCGGCCGACGTCGGACAGCCCGTCGGCGATCCGGTCGGTCGACTCCTCGTCCAGCGGCCCCGAGGCGGCCAGGGACAGCGCCTGGACCAGTTCGTCGAGAGCGCCCGCCAGCTCACCGTGCCCGCCCTCCGCCCGGACGGCGTCCCGGACGTCGCGGAGCTCGCCGGCGCTGCGGCTGAGCCGCCAGGCCTGCTGGGTGTCGGCGGGGTCGTCCAGCAGCACACCGACGGCGTCGGGGATCTGTTCGACGTGCTCGGTGGCGGCGAGCGTCGTGCAGAACTCGGGTGCGCCGGCCGGGGGCTGCCAGTCGGAGAGGCCGGCGACCGCCGGCTCGGTGTCGCCGCGCTCGGTCGCGGGCGCCTCGGACGACCCGGTGCAGCCGGCCACCAGAAGGCAGGCTGACGCCGCGACCGTCACTCCCCGCAGCCGCATGAGGCGAAGCTAGGGGCTCGCGCGGCGTTCCGCAGCTCCAGTTCACCCGGTCGACGGAATCGGGGGCCAGGAGGCGTCACCCTCCGTCACCACCGGCTTCCCGAGCAGGCGGTCGTAGGCGGCCAGGTAGGTCCGCTTCTGGGCCTCCCAGGTCAGTGACCGGCAGCGCTCCCGCGCCGCGGCGACCAGCGACCGGCGGCGCTCCGGGTCGTCGTGGAGGGCGACCAGTGCCTCGGCCAGGCTCTCCGCCGAGCCCGGCTCGAAGTACTGCACCGCGTCGTCGCCGAGGTAGCGGGCGGTCGACCGCAACCGGCTGGCGACGACCGGCAGGTCGAAGAGCACGTACTCGTACATCTTGTTCGTGTGCACGAGGTGCGAGTACGGCGAGCCCTTCTGCGCCACGACTCCGACGTCGGCACGCTGCAGCTCACCGACCAGGGTGGGCATGTCCACCCAGCCCAGGTACTGCACCCGGTCGGCCACACCTTCGGCCTCGATGAGCCGCTGCAGCTCGTCGACGTAGTCCCCGGTCCCGGTGATCCGCAGTCGCAGGTCCGGCAGCCGATCGGCGGTCATCGCCACCGCCCGCAGCATCAGGTCGTGGCCGTAGCGGTCGTCGACCAGGCCGTGGCAGACGGCGGTGAAGTACCGCGGGTCGGGCCGGGCGTCGTCGGTGCGGTGCTCGAGCAGGTGCCGCGCGTCGGGGCCGTTGAGCACCACCACGATCTTGTCCGGGTCGGCGCCGCGGCCGACGTAGACCTCCTTGAGGTCCTCGGTCACCGTGAACGCCAGATCGACGTAGCGCAGGGCCGCCTGCTCCACCCACTGCAGCACGCGCCCCAGCCGCCGGGAGCCGTACTTCGTCTCGCCCAGTTCGGGCGTCGGCTCCTTCATGAACGCGATCGCCTTGGCACCCAGCAGCCGCGGCACGAGCGCGGTGAACGCCAGGATGTCGGGCATCGAGTTGGCCTGCACCGCGACGAAGGGCCGCTGCAGGTGCAGCTTGGCCACCGTGACCGTCGCGGCGAGGAAGAAGCCCAGGTAGTCCAGCACGTAGTTCAGCGGGCCGCCGCGGCGCCGGCGCAGCGGCAGCCGGTGCAGCGTCACGCCGCCGTCGACCTCCACCGCGGGGGTGCCCGGCTCGCGCAGGCAGACGATGTCGACGTCGAAGCCGGCGTCCCGCAGGGCCTCGGCCTCCCGCCGCAGGGAGAGCTCGTAGTAGTCGCGCTGCCGCACCAGGCAGACCCGGCCCCGGCCGCTCGTGGGGTCAGGAGCCCGTCGCAGCCGCATCGGCCACCTCCGTGTCGTAGCTGCGGCCGTAGTCCAGCCGCCAGTAGTGGTGCGCGGTGTAGCGCACCGCGCCGAGCGGGTCGTCGATCCACGCCCGTGGGTGCTGCTGAGCCCAGCCGCCCACGTGCGAGTACGCGTAGCCGGCGACCATGATCAGCGTGTCGTCGCCGGTGGCGCGGATCGCGTCGACGGCGTCCTGTGACGCCGCCTCCCACAGCCGGGCCGGCGGGAGCCCGTCGGCCGCGGGCATCCGGGCCGGCTCGTTCATCAGGTCGTAGGCCAGCACGCCGGGGACGTCGGCGAACGCCGTGCTCAGCCGGCGCCAGAGGTCGGCGAAGTCGGCGCGCGAGACCTGCGGGCTGCCGATCGGGCGGCGCACCCCGCGGCCGTCCTCGGCCAGGTGGTAGGCGCCGAAGTTGTGCACGTCGAGGACGACGCCGAGCCCGGCCTGGTGCGCCCGGCCGACGGCTGCGGTCAGCCGGGCGACCTCGCCGGCGTCGAGCTCGCCGCCCGGGCGCGGCTGTACCCGCTCCCAGCGGAAGGGCAGCCGGACGGTGTCCAGGCCCTGCTCGGCGAGGTAGTCGAAGGTCGCCTGCCCGTCGTAGTGCCAGTCGCGGCCGTAGGTGCCGGGGTTGTCGTTGGAGAAGTCGGTGACGTCCTCGGTGCTGCCGGCCGCGCCGAACTCGCCACCGGACACGTTCACCCCGCGCCGCAGGTCGGTGCGGCGGGCGTCCGCGCTGAAGAGTTCCCCGGACGGGCGGGCGACCGACACGGGACGGTCGTCCTCGGGGGCGACCCAGGGGCTGTAGTCGTAGTCGGTGCCCCACCACTCGCCGGTGGCCCAGACGTCCACCCAGAGGCGGGCGCGTTCGGCGTCGGCCAGCCAGGCCCGGGCCAGGCGCAGCCAGCGCCCGTCGCCGTCCGACGGGATGCCGACCTCGCCGATGTAGCCCTGGGCGTCGTTCTCCTCGAGCCACGTGGTGAACTCGGCCAGGTCGTCGAGGACCTTGCGCTGCAGGGCGTCACCGGCGTGCGGCTGCCGCGCGTCGACGGCGTCCCCGCCGACGCCGGTGACCATCAGCGCGGCCACGACGGCCAGGACGACGACCCGGCTGGTCACGGGCCGACCCGCTCGGCCGGGGCAGCGATCAGCGGCGGCTCCGGCGGCGGCGCGGCACGGCGCCGGTCCAGGGCCGCGGCCAGCGCGAGCAGGACGAAGAGCAGCTCCGCTCCGCCGCGCAGCGTGAGGTGCGGGTCGAAGACCATGAGCACCGTCAGCGCCACCGACGCCGCGAAGACGCTCACGCCGACGGCAGCGGCCACCGGCTCCGGCGCCGTCCACAGCCGCCGGCCGGTCGTGGCCGCGACCGCGACGAGGGCCAGCGTGGCCAGCAGCAGCGGCAGGCCGCCGCTCCAGACCAGCCAGGTGTAGCCGCTCTCGATGTAGACCCAGTCCCGCCACCACTCGGCGCCGGGCACCCGCGCTGCGGGGCGCACGCCCAGCAGCCAGTTCCAGTCGGCACCGATGTCGGGCCAGAAGTAGGTCTGCAGGTTCTCCAGCCGGCCGTAGCGCCCGGTCCAGGAGACCGGGAGGCCGCTGCGCGGGTCGGTGTTGCCCAGGCGCGCCTCGACCACTGGTTGCAGGAGGGGGAGCGCGACGATGCCCACGCCGGTGGCCACCAGCACGGCCCGGCTCAGCGTCCGCGTGGCCACGGTGAAGGCCGCGGCAGCCACCACGACGCCCAGCAGCACCGAGAACTGGCCCGACGCCAGACCGCAGAGCAGCAGGAAGGCGGCGGCGGCGGTGAGCACGGCCCGGTGCTCCCGCCCCCGCAGGGCCAGGGCCGCGGCGGCGAGCGCGGCGTAGATCATCACGTCGCCGAAGGCGATCGGGTTGCCGAGCGTCGAGGTGGCCCGGCTGCCGTCGATGCTGTAGCCGTCGGCCTCGGGCGGGGTGAGGACGGTCAGGAAGTCGATCACCGGACCGACGCCGACCACCTGCAGCAGGCCGACGGAGCCGACGGCGGCGGCACCCGCGACCGCGGCCACGAGCAGCCACCAGGCCGCCCGGGCGTCGCGCACGACCAGGCGGACGACGGCGTAGACCAAGGCGAGCTTCCAGAGCGTGGCGGCGTAGAGCACGTCGTCGGCGGAGATGTCGCGGCCGCGGGCGTACATCCACAGCAGCGGGGTGACCGAGCCGGTGACGGCGACGACCGGCACGAGGACGTCCAGGGCGTGCCGGGGCCGGGGCAGCCCGCGGTCCGAGCGCAGCCAGCGCAGCAGCGCCCACAGCGCGACCCCCGCGGCCAGGCCGAGCAGCAGCGCCTCGTTCAGCCGCACCAGGGGGACGACGGTGCCGCGCTCGACCCCCGCGAGCAGGGGGTTGACCGCCACGAACACCGCCACCGCCGCCAGGGGGAACAGCGCGCACAGCAGCACCAGCAGCAGCCCGCCGCTGATCACGAGGCCGGCGCCGGGCGCACCCGCCAGCACGGGCGTGGCGGCCAGGGCCACCGCGAGCAGCCCCGCGGCGGGCCGGAGGAGGTCCCGCGCACCCACGGCGGAGGGCTCAGCCATGCGCCGCTCCCCCGCGCCGCCGCGCCCGCACCGCGGCGGTGAGCTCGCGCAGCTCGGGCGTCCGCAGCACCGCGTGCGCGGCGACGTAGCTCGCCAGCCCCACGGCGCCGGCGGCCAGCACGAGCCCGACCGCCGCCGCCTGGCTCGCCGGGTTCCCGATCAGGGCCATGACGCCGAGCATCGGCGCCAGGGAGACCAGGCCGGCGGTGACCGGCCGGAGCACCGTGCCGCGCCACGATCCCGGGGACGGCGCGGCCCCGGCGGGCCGGCCGACCCACCACCACAGCAGCGCTCCGGCCAGCAGGTCGCTGACCGCGACGCTCAGCGCCACCCCGACCAGCAGCGCGGGCCCGTCGAGGAGCAGGGCGGCGGCCAGCATGCCGGCGATCGCCAGGGCGGCCCGCAGCACGACGGCGCGCAGCGGGTGGGTGCCGTTGCGGCGGGCGTAGCCGGCCTGGGTGCCGAGGACGACCGCGGACTCCCCCACGACGCCGATACCCAGCCCGACGAGGCAGGCGGTCAGGGCCGCCCGGCCGGTGTCGCCGGCCATCTCCCCGAACGCGACGGCGGTGGCCAGCGGGCCGCTGAGCAGCACGTACCAGAGCGCGGCGGGCAGCGTGGCCAGCAGCACCAGGCTCGCCGTGCGGCGGAAGGTGGCGGCGAACGCGGCGTCGTCGCCGCGGTGGTGCGCCCGCGCCAGGACCGGCAGGGTGGCCGAGGCGACCGGCCGGGCGACCAGGGCGACCGGCAGGTTGTAGAAGGCGTAGGCCATGGTGAACGCCACCACGCCGCCGGGCACGGCCGCGGTCACGACCAGCACGCAGAGGTACCGCACCGTGGTGGCGGCCGCGTAGCCGAGCGAGGGCCGCACGAGGCGCAGCAGGTCGCGGACCTCGCCGTCGCGGGCTCCCCGGAACCGTGGCCGCAGCCGCACACCGCAGCGGCGGGCGCCCTCCCACTGGACGGCGGCGTGCAGGAGCACCGCGCCCGTGGTGCCGGCGCCCAGCAGCGCCACCTCGGCCGTGCCCTGCCCTGCGGTGGCGCCGGTGCCGAAGACCGCCGCGTAGACCGCGAGCACCGCGACGATGCCCAGGTTCTCGGCGCAGGGTGCCGCGGCGGCCAGGCCGAACCGGCCGTGGGCGTGCTGCACGGCGGCGCCCATGCCGGCGACCAGGTACAGCGGCACCTGCAGCAGCAGGAGGGCCAGCAGGAGCCAGGCCGGACCGGTGCCCGGCGCGCGGGCCTCGTCGGGCACGCCCGCGGTGAGCAGGTCCAGCACCAGCGGCCCGGCGAGGATCGGCACGGCCACGACGGCCAGCGCGGCGAGCACGGCGAGGGTCAGGAAGCTGCTGGCCATGAACTCGGCCGCGCCGGGGCGGCCGCGGTCCAGGTGGCGGACCAGCGCGGGCACCACCAGCGAGCCGAGCAGCGCGCCGGTGAGCAGCTCGAAGGCCAGGCTGGGCAGCTGGTTGGCCGCCGCGTACAGGTTGGCGAAGAACGTCGGGCCGAGCACGGCGCCGACCGCGACCACGCGCAGCAGGCCGGTGACCCGGCTGACCGTCGTCCACAGGGAGCCGATGGCCGAGTTCGCCGCGACACGGCGCAGGTCGCCGCCGTCGGCGGCGAGGGCGGGGGCGCGGTCCACGGTCAGGTGGTCCTGCCCCGCCCCCGCCGGAGACGCAGGAGGGCCAGCAGGAGGCCGGCCAGGAAGATCCCGAGGAGCAGCCCGGCGGCGCCCGCGCGCACCGGGTCGGGGCCGACCGGCTCGTCGAGCACGTCGGAGGGCGCGAGCACGCGCAGCCGGCCGATGTCGGAGGTGACGGCGAGCCGGTCCGCCGAGGCGAGGTACCGGTCGACGAGGTCGTCGAGGGTCTCGCGGGCACGCTCGGGGTCGGTGTCGACCAGCTGCACCCGCAGCACGCTGCTGCCGTCGACCGCCTCGACGGACAGGTCGTCGGACAGTTCGTCGGCGGGACGGCCGGCGTCCGCGGCCACCTCCTGCACGAGCGGGCGCCGCTGGAGGAGGACCGAATGGGTGGCCATCTCCCGGTCGACGCCCTCGACGGTGCTGTTGTCCTCCGGCTGGTGGATGAGCTCGACGACGGCCGCGTACTCGGTGGGTTGCCGGGAGGCGAGGGCTGCCGCGGTGGCGGCCGGCGCGGCGACGAGCGTCAGCAGGACGAGTGCGAGCAGCGCCGTGCCGCGGCGCCGGCGGGGGTCACCAGCGGTGCGCGCACCGACGGCGGCGGCACCCCGGTGGTGGGCGAGGGCGGGGGGACCGTGCGGGGGGTGAGCGCGTCCGGCCGGGTCACGTCGGCCCCCGGCGGCGCCGCAGGACGTCGGCGAGCGCGTCACGGACGACGTCGACGTCCTCGAGGTCCATGTAGGGGTGCAGCGGGAGGGAGAGGATCTCCCGCGCCGCCTCGCTCGCGCAGGGCAGGGGCCCGTCGGCCCAGGCGGCGAACGCCGGCTGCTCGTGGCAGGGCACCGGGTAGTGGATGCCGGTCAGCACGCCGCGCTCGGCCAGTCCGGCGCGGACGGCGTCCCGGTCGGCCACCCGGACGACCAGCAGGTGCCAGGCGCTGTCGACGCCGACGTCGGGCTCGACGATGCGCAGCGGGAGGTCGGCCAGACGCTCGCGGTAGGCGTCGACGATCTTGGCCCGCCGCTGCGTCCAGGCGTCGAGGCGGGCGAGCTTGGCCGAGAGGACGACGGCCTGCACCGCGTCGAGGCGGCTGTTGGTGCCGACGGAGGTGTGCAGGAACTTGTCGTCGGCCGCGCGGCCGTGGTCGGCCAGCGAGCGGATCGTCGCGGCCAGGGCGGCGTCGTCGGTGGTGACCGCGCCGGCGTCACCGAAGGCCCCGAGGTTCTTGCCCGGGTAGAAGCTGAAGCCGGCGGCCCGGCCGGTGGATCCGGCCCGCACGCCGTTGCGCTCGGCGCCCTGGGCCTGGGCGGCGTCCTCGACCAGAGCGAGGCCGTGCCGCCGCGCCACCTCGGCGAGGCCCTCGACGTCGGCGACGTGGCCGAACAGGTGCACGGGCACGATGGCGGCGGTCGACGGGGTCAGCGCCGCCTCGGCGCCCTGGGGGGTCATCAGCAGCGACGTGGGGTCGACGTCGACGAAGCGGGGACGGGCGCCGGCCAGCACCACGGCCTCGGCGGTGGCGATGAACGTGTTGGCGGGCACGAGCACCTCGTCGCCGGGACCGATACCCAGCGCCCGCAGGATGAGGTGCAGCGCGTCGGTTCCGTTGGCCACGGCGACGGCCTCGGCCGTGTCGCAGTAGGACGCGAACGCCCGTTCGAACCGCTCGACCGGGGCGCCGCCGACCCAGGCGTTGCCGTCGAGCAGCCGGCGCCAGCCGTCCTCCACCTCGGCCCGGATCTCGGCGGTGGTCGGCGCGAGGTCGGAGAAGGGGATGACCCGGTCGTTCACCATTTTGACGCTACCCGCTGTTCGCGGCCGGGGTGGGGGCGAGCGCGGGCCGCCCACTCGGTCGGGGGACGGGGCCGACGTGCCCCGCTGACCAGCATCGACCCGGCGCGCACCGGATCGCCGGCGGTCAGCCCCGCTCGGCCACCGGCGATGCGGCGGGGACGTCGAGGGTCTGCGCGTCGGACTCGCGGCGCAGGCGCCAGGACGCCGGCAGCACCAGGCGCGGCGCGACACCGACCAGGACGGCGATCAGGAACGCGACGCCGGCCAGCGCCTCGGCGGACTCCTCGACGTACGTGGCGGTGGCGACCCAGCCGCCGGGGACGACGGCCGACACGGCCGACAGCCCCACCGAGGCGACGGCGTAGCAGCCCAGCGTGCCGAGCACCCGGCGGCGGTCACGGCGCTCGGTGCGGGTGAAGGACCAGAGCCCGGCCACGACGACGACCGCCGCGACCGCGCTGAGCAGCACGGCGGCGCCGGCCCCGAGGGCGTCCTCGAGGGCGCCGATGGCCTCGGCGTGCACGGTGCCCCCTGCCTTGACCGAGGCGATGCCGGCCGCGACCACGGCGACGCCCAGCCACCAGGCGCGGCGGCTCTCGGCCTGGGCGGCCGCGACGACGGCGGCGACCGCCGCGGCGGCGAAGAGGACGGCGACGAACAGGCGGGGCAGGGAGAAGGGGGCGTCCATCGACAGCAGCTGCGCGGTGGGGCCGGTGGCGCCGTCGAGCCGCAGCACGAAGCCGACGGTCTCCAGCGCCACGGCGGTGGCCGCCAGCGCGATGCCGACGGGCGGCAGCGGGATCGCCCGGCGCCGGGGCGGTGCGACGGCCGGCCGCTGGGCCACGAACGCGCCGGGCAGGTCGGCGGTGGTCAGCGCGACGCCGGTGCCCGGCGAGCGGCGGTCGGCCAGCCGGATGCCGCGGCCGATGACGAGGGCCAGCAGGACGGCGACGACCAGCCACACGACCAGTCCGCCCACGACCCAGTGCCACCACACACGGGAATCATCGGCAGCATGGAGGCGGAACGTGACCACCCCGTCACGGAGAACTCCCGTGTCGCTCCCTCGGGGCGCTGGAGTCCCACGCGCCCCGTCAGATCGTGGCGAGGTACTCCGCGAGCGCGGTGCGCCAGTTGCGTGGCGCGAAGCCGGTCGCCTCGATCTTCGACAGGTTCAGCACGCTGTTGAGCGGCCGGACGGCGGCCCCGGGCTTGTCGGCGAAGTAGGCCTCGGTGCTGGTGCGCCCGACGTCGTCGGCCGGGCGACCGCGGGCGGTGAACACCGCGGCGGCGACGTCCGCCCAGGAGGCCGGCTCACCGCCGTTGGTGAGGTTGTAGGTGCCGAACGGCGCACCGGTGCGCAGCAGGTGCGCGATGCCGGCGGCGAGGTCGACGGTGAACGTGGGCCGGCCGACCTGGTCGTCGACCACGGTCGGGGAGACGCCGCGGTCGGCCAGCGAGGCCATGGTGCGCACGAAGTTGCCGCCCTCGCCGACGACCCAGGTGGTGCGGACCAGGTAGTGCCGGGCGGCCCGGACGGCCTCGCGGTCGCCGTCGGCCTTGCTCTGCCCGTAGACGCTCAGCGGCGAGGGCGGCAGGTCCTCGGGGATCGGCCCGGGGTGGCCGCCGTCGAAGACGTACTCGCTGGAGACGTGCACCAGGGTCGCCCCGGCCGACTGCGCGGCGCGCGCCAGGTGCGCGACGGCGTCGACGTTGACGGCCCGGACGGCGGCGTGGTTCGCCGGGTCCTCGGCCGCGTCGACCGCCGTCCAGGCGGCGGCGTTGAGGACGACGTCGACGCCGGACCAGTCGTAGCCGGCGACGGCCGCGGCGTCGGTGAGGTCGAGCTCCGCCCGGTCGAGGGCGACGGCGTTCGGGAACTCCTGCTGGAGGGCGCGGCCGAGCTGGCCGCGGGCCCCGACGATGACCGCCCTCACTGGCCTCGCGCCGCGTACTTCGCCTCGACCTGCTCCTTGAGCGGGCCCCACCAGTCCTGGTTGTCGCGGTACCAGTCGATGGTGGCGGCCAGGCCGTCGCGGAAGTCGGTGAACTGCGGCTTCCAGCCCAGCTCGTCGCGCAGCTTGGTGGCGTCGATGGCGTAGCGCAGGTCGTGGCCGGCGCGGTCGGTGACGTGGTCGAACGCGTCCCGCGGCCGGCCGAGCAGCTCGAGGATCAGCGTCAGCACCTCGAGGTTGTTCTTCTCGCCGTCGGCGCCGATCAGGTAGGTCTCGCCGCTGCGGCCCTTCTCGAGGATCGCGTGGACGGCGGAGTTGTGGTCGTCGACGTGGATCCAGTCGCGGACGTTCTCACCCTTGCCGTAGAGCTTGGGGCGCAGGCCGGAGAGGACGTTGGTGATCTGCCGCGGGATGAACTTCTCGACGTGCTGGTAGGGCCCGTAGTTGTTCGAGCAGTTCGAGATGGTGGCGTGGATGCCGAACGAGCGCACCCAGGCCCGCACCAGCAGGTCGGAGCCGGCCTTCGTCGACGAGTACGGGCTCGACGGGTTGTACGGCGTCTCGGGGGTGAACTTCTTCGGGTCGTCGAGCTCGAGGTCGCCGTAGACCTCGTCGGTGGAGATGTGGTGCAGCCGGACGCCGTGCTTCCGGACCGCCTCGAGGATCGTGTACGTGCCGATGATGTTGGTCGTCAGGAACGGCGACGGGTCGGCGAGGGAGTTGTCGTTGTGACTCTCGGCCGCGAAGTGGACGACGACGTCGCTGTTCGCGACCAGCCGGTCGACGAGCCCGGCGTCGGCCACCGAGCCGTGCACGAACTCGATCCGGTCGCGGACGCCGGCCAGCGACGCCTCGTTGCCCGCGTAGGTGAGCGCGTCGAGCACGGTGACCGAGTGCTCGGGGTGCTCGCGCAGCGTGTAGTGCACGAAGTTCGCGCCGATGAACCCGGCTCCCCCGGTGACGAGCAGACGCATCGTCTCTACAACCTCCATGGCTGATGTCCCACGCGGATTCCGTCGACACCGGCGGACGTACTCCGGCGGGATTTCCGGCTAGACGGTAGTCGGGCGATCCAGTCGCCGTGTTGCAGCCGCCCCCCACGCCGCCCGCGTGGCTCGGCTGCGCCGTTCAGCAGCGGCTCAAGAGGCCGCTGGTGAGGGCGCGCCCGACGGGCCGCACGGGATCGTCGATTCACCGATCTTGGTTCCAGCTTTGCAGGACAGGATGCTTCCTGCAACAAGTCGGCTCCACAACACTGGTTTAAGGCAATGAGCAGCAGAACAACCCTAATGTCACCGCCGTTCCGATATGCTGCCCGGACCCGGGGGCGGTTGGCCGATCGATAGCGGCCATGAGGGGCGGCACGGTGAACACCGACAACTGGCTTACTCTGATCCTTGGCATGGCCGGGCTTTTTGTCACAGGCGCGGGGGTCCTTGCCGCCTTTGCCGGATTCGCCCACCAGAGCAAGCACCGGTCTAGTCGACCACTTTGGATTGGCAGCGGCATCTGCCTTGCAGTCGGCGTGGTTATCGCCCTTGTCGCGCTGCCCGTTGTGATTTGGGCTCCTGATAGTGAAGCGTCGTCGGGGACCTCACCTACTCCCGATTCGCAGCCCCGATCGACCACGAGTGCAACCTCAATCGGTTCGACGTCGACATCACGACCCACTGCACCGACGTCGACATCAGACCGATCGACTTCTCCTGAGTCCTTCGCGGTTTCGATGGTTCAATGGTGCAATTGCGGAAGCGGCGATCGCGAATATGTTGCGGGTGAGTCATTCCACGCGCTCTTCCGCTGGGGCACTAGCGACAGCTGGGATATTGAGAACAGCAGCTGCACGTCGTTGACGATGCGAGCCGGCATAAGTGACCTCGCCCATGAGACTTTCCCCGACCCGTCTATAAGCAATGTCACGGTTCGGGGGAGGCCGGTACTGATTGGGATCAGACATGGCAAGTATTAGCCGGCGTACCCGTACAGACTCATGAGTTCACACTGCAACCCGGTCTGGTGACAATCTCCGCGAGTGGAGCCTCGGGCGTGATGATCAACGGCGACCTGACGTGCACAACCCCAGACGGCCGTCTCCCCTAGCGTTCACCACCGCTAAGGAGGACCGCGTCGGCAGCTAGTGCCGCGGCTGCCAACCTTCGCCCTCGTTGGCGACACCCCGGCCGAGGTCCCGCGCTGAGGTCTTGAGCGGGTGCACCGTTTGGTGCATCTGATCCTGTCTTCCCCGCAGGAGATGCGAGATGGTCGCTCGCGTGCAGGTCCGTCCGGTCAGCAACGACGAGGGCAACAGGCTGCTGCGCATCGTGCGCCGCGGCAGCGGGTCGGTGGTGACCTGGCGAAGAGCCCAGATGGTGTTGCTCTCGGCGCAGGGGATGAGCGTGCCGCAGATCGCGGAGGTGACGTTCAGCAGCCCCGACCGGGTGCGGGACGTGCTGCACAACTTCAACGTTGACGGCTTCGAGTCGCTGAAGCCGAAGTACGCCGGCGGCAGGCCGCCGAAGTTCGATCTGGCTCAACGCGCGGAGATCAAGAAGGTCGCGCTGGGCCGCCCGGCCGATCACGGGCTGCCCTTCTCCACCTGGAGCCTGTCCAAGTTGGCCGACTTCCTGGTCGCCGAGGGGGTGGTCGACGACATCTCCCACGAGGGCCTGCGCACGCTGCTGCGCGAGCAGGGCGTCTCCTTTCCAAGCCGTCAAGACCTGGAAGACCAGCACCGACCCTGACTACGAGGCCAAGAAGAACCGGGTGCTGGAGCTCTACGCCATCGCCGACGGGCACCGCCAACCCGGTCCCGACGATCCGACCGTGGTCATCTGCATGGACGAGTTCGGGCCGCTGAACCTCCAGCCCCACCCGGGCAAGCAGTGGGCGCCGGTCGCGGCCGGCAAGGGAGTGCAGGACCGGCCGCGCCGGCGTCGTCGACGGGCCACCTACAAGCGGCCGCACGGCGTGCGGCACCTGCTGGCCGGCTACGACCTGTCCACCGACCGCCTCTACGGCCACGTCAAGATCCGCAAGGGCCGCACCGAGTTCCTGGCGTTCTGCCGCTACCTGCGCTCCCTCTATCCGCCCGGCGTTCCGATCGCGATCGTGCTGGACAACTTCAGTCCGCACCTGTCCACCAAGACCGACCGCCGGGTCGGCGATTGGGCCGCGGCGAACAACGTCGAGCTGGCTTACGTGCCGTTCTACGGCTCCTGGCTCAACCGGATCGAGGCCCAGTTCACCGCACTGCGCTACTTCGCGCTCGACGGCACCCACCATGAATCGCACCACGAGCAGGCGAGCATGATCCGCCGCTACATCGCCTGGCGGAACCGGCACGTCACCGATCCCAGACTCCGCAAGGTCATCCGCCGAGCCGGAACCATCAAGAGGGCGAAGGTTGCCTGACCCGGCACTAGCCACCACACGGTCACCCTTCGGAACCGAACCTGCGTCCGCGAGTACAACATCTGATGGAGGCCCGCCTGCGCAGACGCTTCCGCGGAAGCGCCTTGAGCCGCATAACGCGAGGGCGCAGGCGGTTTCTCACGGACCCCCCGCCGAATGCTTTTCGGAGTGGCGTCAGCCGGCGCGGCGGCCCAGGGCGCGGTACTGCCAGCCCGCGGCCGTCCACGCCTCGCGGTCGAGGGCGTTGCGGCCGTCGAGCACCCGCTTCTGGGCCACGACCTTGCCGAAGATCGCCGGGTCTAGGTCGCGGTACTCCCGCCACTCGGTGAGCACCAGGACGGCGTCGGCGCGCTCGGCCGCCTCCTCCGGCGTCTCCGCGTAGTCCAGCTGCGGCCACTGGCGGCGGCTGTTCTCGACCGCGGCCGGGTCGGTCACGCGGACCACGGCGCCCTGCAGCTGCAGCTGTGCGGCCACGTTGAGGGCTGGGGAGTCGCGGATGTCGTCGCTGTCGGGCTTGAAGGCAGCGCCGAGGACGGCGATCCGCTTGCCGAGCAGCGAGCCCCCGCAGACCTCGCGGGCGAGCTCGACCATGCGGATGCGGCGGCGCATGTTGATGTTGTCGACCTCACGCAGGAAGGTCAGCGCCTGGTCGGCACCGAGCTCGCCGGCGCGGGCCATGAAGGCGCGGATGTCCTTGGGCAAGCAGCCGCCACCGAAGCCGAGGCCGGCGTTGAGGAACTTGCGGCCGATGCGGTCGTCGTAGCCGATCGCGTCGGCGAGGAGCTTCACGTCGGCGCCGGTGGCCTCGCACAGCTCGGCCATCGCGTTGATGAAGGAGATCTTGGTGGCGAGGAACGAGTTGGCGGCCGTCTTCACCATCTCGGCGGTGGCGTAGTCGGTCTCCACCTTGGGGGTGCCGCGTTCGACGATGACGGCGTAGACCTCGTCGAGCAGCCGGCGCGCGACCTCGCCGTCCTCACCGGCGGGCAGGCCGTAGACCAGCCGGTCGGGGTGGAGGGTGTCCTGGACGGCGAAGCCCTCCCGCAGGAACTCCGGGTTCCACGCGAGGATCGCGCCGGGCACCTTCTCGTCGACCAGCGTGGCCAGGCGCGCCGCGGTGCCGACCGGCACGGTGGACTTGCCGACGACGAGGTCGCCCGGCTCGAGCACGCCGAGCAGCGACTCGGTGGCGCCCTCGACGTAGCGGAGGTCGGCGGCGTACTCCCCGCGCTTCTGCGGTGTGCCGACGCAGACGAAGTGCACCTTCGAGCCGCGGGCGGCCTCGAAGTCGGTGCTGAAGCGCAGCCGACCAGTGGCCAGCGTGCGCTCGAGCAGCTCCTCGAAGCCGGGCTCGTGGAACGGCGTCGCACCCTTGGAGAGGGAATCGATCTTCCTCTCGTCGACGTCGACGCCGACGACCTCGTGGCCGAGCTCGGCCATCGACGCCGCATGCACGGCGCCGAGGTAGCCGCATCCGATGACCGAGATCTTCATTGAACCGCTCCATTTCGGGACTGACTGCAAGCGTAGGGGCGGTGGTTCTGTCGCCCGCTGGTGCTCGTGGCTCCGGACCGTA
Organism: Blastococcus sp. PRF04-17; assembly: GCF_023016265.1. Classification (GTDB taxonomy): domain Bacteria; phylum Actinomycetota; class Actinomycetes; order Mycobacteriales; family Geodermatophilaceae; genus Blastococcus_B. The sequence continues at coordinate 2,872,134 of NZ_CP095412.1, forward strand.
GGCCCTGAGTGGCGTTATCGCCCCATCGGTGTGCACGCATGCCGTACGCCGGAGCCGGTCCGCGGCTGGCCTCCGCCTGCGAACGGCACACGCCCAGTGACGGACTGGTACACCCCTGTTGTGTAGCTGCCGATGAAGATCGACAGGGTGCGACGCGCCAACGAGGCGGGGCCGGATGCGGCCAAACCATATCCGCCCTCTCTTCCGGAACATCCGTCGCAGGAACCACGCATGTTCTTCCGGGCGAGTGGGCACTGACGCCGGCACCAGAACGTTGTCTGGCTTTCGGCACCATCCATCCACGCCGGAACCGGGAGGGGCGCCGGCGTCCGTCCGAGAAGGTCGCATGAGCTGGCTGTGGGTCGTCGGAGCGGTGTGGGTGCTGCTCGGCGTGCTCATCGGAGTGCTCATCGGTCGCGGCGTGCGCCTCGCCGACCTTCGGCAGGCCGAGTCCGACCGCGCCGACGCGCCGAACGTCGTCATCGACCCGGCGCCGACGCCGACACCCGTCCGCAACGTCCCCGGGCGGCCCCCACGCCACCGCCCGAACGCCTCTCGCCACCCCCGAGGTAGCACCCTGTAGCCCCTCACCCGACGGAGTGGCCGTCACCCCCGCCTGCGTGACCAGCGCCGTACCCTCGGACAGGCATACGGCTGACGGGGGTCTGGCATGAGCATCGACGGCACGGGCGTGCGCGAGCACGATGGCGAGCGCTTTCCCGAGGACGCCGAGCCGGCCAGCCGGTCGCACACCCTGCGCCGCGTGCTGATCAGCCTGGGCGTCCTCGGGCTGACGCTCGCGCTCGTCATCGGCGGCGGGCTCTGGTTCCTCACCGACCGGTGGGCCGGCAACATCGACCGGGTCGGCAACGTGTTCGACGAGCTGGACGATGCGGCCCGGCCGGCGCCGCCGACGCCCGCCGAGAGCGCCTCCGAGCAGCCGGTCACCTTCCTGCTGGTCGGGTCGGACTCACGGGAGAGCACTCCCGACGGCGCGAACCCAGGAGCCCGCTCCGACGCGATCATGATCGCCCGCTTCTCCGCGGACCGGCAGCACGCCCAGCTCATCTCGATCCCCCGGGACTCCTGGGTGGACATCCCCGGCCACGGCATGAACAAGATCAACGCCAGCTACGCGTTCGGCGGCCCGTCGCTGCTGATCCAGACCGTCGAGCAGCTGACGCAGGTGCGGATCGACCACTACGTCGCCATCGACTTCGAGGGCCTGATCCAGGTGACCGACGACCTGGGCGGCGTCGACGTCATGGTGGCCGAGACGACATCGCACGGTGGACACACCTTCAGGGCCGGGTCGAACCACCTCAACGGCGAGCAGGTCCGCTGGTACCTGGCCGAACGCAAGACGCTGCCGGGCGGCGACTTCGACCGGGTCAAGCGGCAGCAGCAGTACCTGAAGTCGATGTTCGGCAAGCTGTTCAGCACCGACACCTTCACCAACCCGGGCCGGCTCGATGCGGCCATGCTCGCTGTGACCAGCGCCGTCGCAATCGACGACAGCCTGAGCAACGGCGACCTGCTGCAGCTGGCCTACTCGCTGCGCGGCGTCACGCCCGACAGGATCGAGTTCTTCACCGCGCCGATCCTCGGCACCGGCATGGAGGGACCCGCGAGCGTGGTCTACCTCGACCAGGTCACCGGCGAGCGGATGTGGTCCTACCTGCGGACGGACTCGCTGGCGCAAAACGCCGCGGAGTTCGCCGACCAGGCCCTGCCCGAGGTTCCTCGCTGATTCAGCGCTCGTCGGGGCTCAGCGCCCGCGTGCCCACGCCGAGCTCGGCGAGGGTGTTCTCCTCGAACCGCGTGGGGCGGTGACCCCGGACGCCCGGCCGGTGAGCACGGCGGCGCCAGCGGCGACGGCCGCGGAACTCGTTGAGGATGAAGCCGAGGATCGTCACGTTGGCGGCCTCGGCCCGGTTCAGCATCACCTCCAGGTCGGTCAGCGTCGTCCGCGGTGAGACGACGACCAGCGCGCTGGCGCCGGCGAGCTGCAGGGCAGCGGGTGGTCGTTGACCGGCGGGCTGTCCACGACGGCGGTGAAGGAGTTGGTGCCCGCGCACGCGCATGCGGGTCAGCGCGGCCGACCGCTGTGACGCGGGGCGGGTCGTCGTGCGGCGTGCCACCGCCCACGTGAGTCTCCTGGGTCCCCCGTAGGCGTGAAGTGGCGCGAAGCTACAACGGGTGACCGCCCGTGAAGAGGATTTCGTTCCTGCCTCGTCGACTCTGTGGCTTGCTGGGAGCGACGCGGCACTGGGACGCGATGGCCCGATTACCGAGCGTCGAGGACGGAGCCCTTATCGATGGGCCGGCCAGGTACCGCGTGCAGGCTCGCGATCCGGGCGAGCAAGGGCAGGAGCGCACCGACGATGAGCTCACCTGCCTCGGCATGAGCCTCGATCGGCCGCCCGATCGGGTCGGGTACGTCGTCACCGTCGTCGGCGGCCCGGCGCGAGCGGGCATCGGCCAGCGCTCTCACCAGGTTGCGAGCACGCTCCCCCAGGTCGGCGCCGGCCGGCTGGAAGTCGTCCCCGAGGAGTTCCAGCAGGGCGGCGGCTTCGCGCACCGTGAAGGTCCGCGCCAGGGCTCGCGGGGCTCGGGCGAGGACGTCGCGACGATGACCGCGGGTCATCGTGAGGGTGAGGTCGGCGTCGGCGACGATCGCGTCGGTGAGCTGGCGCGCCCGGAAGTCGCCGGGCTCTGCGCCGTAGCCCTGCAGGACGAGGGCGCTGTCGGGGTGCATGGCCGAATCCACGACTGCCTGCGTCCCAGCGCTCATGAGCTCGATGGCGCCGGTGTGGCCGCCCAGCTGTTCGGCCAGGTAGGCCCGGCCGAGTTGCTCGGCCATGGCCGAGCGACAGATGTTGCCGGTGCAGACGATCAGGACCGTGAACGCGGGGCCCGAGGATCGGGGGTCGGGCACCCGGACAGTGTGCAGGCTAGTACGCACCCGAACCGCGCAGGACGGCCCCGAACGTCTTCCAGAGGATCATCAGGTCGAACGTGAGGGTCCAGTTCTCGACGTAGCGGACGTCGATGCGCACCGACTCGTCCCACGAGAGGTCGGAGCGCCCGCTGACCTGCCAGAGGCCGGTGATACCGGGCTTGACGAGCAGGCGACGGGCCATGTCGTAGCCGTACTGCTCGACCTCTCGGGTGACGTGTGGACGGGGCCCGACCAGGCTCATGGTGCCCCCGAGCACGTTGAACAGCTGCGGCAGCTCGTCGAGCGAGTAGCGCCGCATGAAGGCGCCGATCGGGGTGACCCGGGGGTCGCGCTTCATCTTGAACTGGACGTCGTTGCCCTCGTTGCTCTGCTCGAACAGCTGGTCGACGATCTTGTCGGCGTCGGGCACCATGCTGCGGAACTTCCAGACGTGGAACGTCTCGCCACCGCGGCCGATGCGCTCGTGCTTGTAGAACACGGGGCCGCGGCTGCTCAGCTTCACGGCGACGGCCAGGCCGATGAGGACCGGCGAGATGAGCAGGATGCCGAAGAAGGCGGCGGTCCGGTCGAAGGCGTTCTTGAGGAACCTGCGGTGGCCCTTGAACTCCGGCCGCTCGAGGTGCATCAGCGGCAGGCCGGCGACCGGACGGATGCGGACGCGGGGACCCGCGACCTCCGTGACAGCCGGGGCCAGCAACAGCTCGGCCTCGGTCTTCTCGAGGTCCCAGCCCAGGCGACGGAGGGCGGCGCCGTCGAGTTCGGGGGAGGGCAGAACGGCGACGGTGTCCACCTCGTACTGCTCGACGACGTCGACGACGTCGTCGAGCGAGCCCAGGACCGGGAGGCCGTGGAAGGTCGCGACCGGGTCGTCCTTGCGCTGCGGCACGCAGCAACCGATCACCCGGTAGCCGTGCTTGGTCTGGCGCTGGAGCTGGTCATGCAAGTCGGCAACACCACCACGGTGCCCGACGACGATGGCCGTCTGCTGGAATTCGCCCCTCGCGCGACGCCGGTGCAGCAGCTCCCGCTGCGCGAGGCGGTGGCCGAGGGTCAGCGCGGCGGCAAGGGGCAGGGCCACGATGACGAATCCCCGGGCCACCTCTACACGGAAGGCCCAGGAGAGCGTGCCGAGCGTCGCAAGGAGCATCGCCGCAGCGAAGAACACCCGACGGAACTCCTCGGACCCAACCCAGAGGAACCGCTCCTCGTACGCGCGGGCGGTGACCATGGCGACGAGCCAGAGCACCGGCAGGACGAGGATGGCCCACGCGGGGCTCAGCTCAGTGCTCCACGACTTGCCGACGGGGCCGACCTCGACGAGTTGTCCCACCGCGCCGGCCACGACAGCCGCCAGCGCATCTACGCCGTAGAGCCGGCGGACGTACTTCGACCGCCACGCACGTCGGGCTTGGGTGCCCTCACCGCGGAGACGGGCGATCGACCACGTCGCGCGGCGGTCCCGCTGCTGCGGGATGTGACGAACTGCCTCGCCACTACGAACATCGAGCATGGACAAGCCGCGAACCCCCGTGCGCGTAAGTCCCCCGTGCATGCGCCGCGGGGTGAACGACTGCTGACCGTTGCGTCGAGCAGCCTCATTGCTTCAACGCACCGGAGAAGTTACCTAGACCGGGACGTCCTGAATAGCCCCATTTGGGGCCGCACCTGTTTCAAGCGTCCAGGAGCGGGGCATCAGCGCTCAGCGCCACCACAGAGAGTCCGCTATCAGCTGCGGTCAGCAGCGGCACGCCGACCGCGCCATTGCTGCACCGCGGCACTCCCCGAAGTGAGCCCGCTCACGCTCGGCGCCTGCCGCCTCTTTTCTTCTCGGTCTCCCCGTACGTGTAGCCGTAGCCGTAGGCCGACGTGATGCCTGCCCTCGGCGGCACGATGTTGAGGATCAACCCGAGGGTTCGGGCACCGACGCGCTTCAGCGTTGCCGCCGCCTGCTGAAGCTGATCCTTGCGGCTGCTGCCGTAGCGAACTGACAGCAAGACCCCGTCGACCATTACGGCGAGGCCTGTGGAGTCTGCGACCGGCAACAGCGGCGGTGCGTCGATCAGGACGTATTCGTTCGTCGCCCGCAGCTCATCCAGCAGAGTGGACATGTGCTGAGAGGCAAGCAGCTCACTGGGATTCGGCGGCGTCGGCCCGGCACCGATCACCGTCAATCCGGTCTCGCCGTATGGCTGCATGACATCCGCAGTCCCTGCCACGCCGGCCAGCACATTGGTCAAACCCACTCCACCGACCATGCCAAGGTAGTTCGACACCCGAGGTCGCCGAAGGTCGGCATCCAACAGGGTCACCTTGCGCCCCGCTTCGGCCAGGGCCAAGGCCAAGTGTATTGCCGTTGTCGTCTTCCCCTCGGTCGGCATGGCGCTCGTGATCATGATGACCTTGGGCGGATCGTCCACATTGAGGAATTGGAGATTCGTCCGGAGCTGCCGGTAGTCCTCAGCGGCACGGCCCCCGGTGGCGCGTTCCAGGACGTGTCTTGACGCAAGCTCGTCATCTCGAATCACCGTCCCGATGAGGGAAGTAGCAGCGAGTGAAGCAGCCTCGTCAGGGTCCTTCACCGTTCGATCGATGCGCGTACGCGCCACTGCTGTCGCAGCCCCTACCAGGACCCCGAGAATCCCTCCCAACAGTACGTTTCGCTCCGTTCTCGGCGTGCTGGGGACGCCTGGCCGTTCGGGCCTGTCGGTAACCGTCACCTTCACCGGTGCTGCCGTGGCGCCGGCTGGAGTCTCGATCTCTTGAACGAGTTCGGTGAACTCGTCACCAACCGCGCGCGCGATAAGCTCCGCTCGATCGGGAGACGGATCGGTGACCGTCACGTTCAGCAGAACGGTATTCGGTACCGCCACCGCCCGCACTTGGGCCGCCAACTCCGCTGCCGTCATGTCGAGGTCCAACCGTCGCACCACGCGGCCCGCTAGATCCTCTCCGACAAGCAATTGGGCATACGAGCTGACCCGCTGCTGAGAGAACTGGCTCCCCTGTAGGAACTCCGTCGTGCTGGCTGAGGCAGTCGTCGACACGAACAGCTGAGTTTGCGCAGCGTAGAGAGGCGTCGACAGTAGGCTGAGTCCAGCAGCGATGAGCCCACCCAGCACCGCCCCGAGCGTCGCCAGCCACCACCCCGACCGCAAGGCTAGTGCGACTTCTTTGGTCCCCACGTGGATCCGCCCGTCCGTGCGCCTTGATCAGGGCGCGCCGACGACGCGCCACCGCGCAGACTAAGTCACGGTGGCTGAACCGACCGAACGAACTCACCCACCCGAGGGGGCGCCCTCTACCTCGATAGTGCTCTACACCGAGCGAACTGGTACTCAGGGAGTCCGTACGCTCCGCTCGGCGGTCCACGCGTGGAGATTCCACTCGACTCGCGAAGGGAGAGTGGCCCTCATCGCCGTTCCGGCCCCCCGTGGGCGTTTCATCAGGTGGCTCCTACAACCTCACGCAATCCTTCTCATCGCAGGGGCGTGCAGCATCCTCGCGTGGGCAATCCCCACTGAAGGGATTCCCCGTGGGTTCCTCAGGCGCTCCTCCGCAGACCTATTTAGCATCAGCCTTGTAGCCACCTGGTACCTAACAGCGGCGAGCATTACCTTCTTAGGGTATCGCCTCGGGCGCGGGGCCCGACCCATCGGCGCGCTCAACACTACAACTAACGAGACCATTTACCGCCGGCTAACCTTCCTGGCAACCATCGGAGTGGCGTACTCCTGGCTGCGAGTCTCCCTAACCGTCGATGTAGCGGCAGCGCTCAGGGACTCGACCGGCAATCTGCTCGCACAGGCTCTTCCAGAAGGCGCGGGGGTGCAGACGCTCCGCTATCTTAGCGCCTTGACTGCAGGGGCAGCGATCCATCGGTGGGTGAAGCGCGGGTGGCGCCCGGATCTGCTACTGCCCGTCAATCTGATACTCGTAACTATGACCGCACTGCTGTCTTCGCGGCTGGTGTTTATTCTGGCAGTTGTCATCTCAGTTTATCTTATTTCGCGGGAGAATGATTTCCGTGGGATGCGCTTGAGTACGGCTATTGCTGTGGCTATCATGTCCTTCGCCGCGACCACCCAGCTGAATTATCTACGGAACGCGAACTATTATGAAGCGCAAGGCATAAGCAACCGCTGGCTAATGAACGTTGCTGAGATTCTCGCATACCTCGGCACACCCGCCCAAGCGTCCTTCGGTATCGCCAACGCAATGGGCAACGGGAGCCTGCCGCATCCTTGGTCTGGCGTCAGTGACCCCACGCATCTCCTCGTCCCCACGTACTTCACATCCTCGGGAGGCGGTGGAGGGGGTATACGTTACGCTGGTCTAGTTGATGTAGCGCCGAATCTTACGACCAATTCGATCTTTGCCGATGTCGGATCGCAATCAGGTCTCGCCGGGCTCGTTCTCGTTCTCGTCGTCATGTTCTTCGCCGCCATTTTAACTGGCCATTTATCCCTATATCAGAACTATGTCGCCCTAGCTGCCGGCGCGTTGATTTACGCCTTTGCCGAGGTGTGGCGAGTGTACTTATTCAACGCTGGGATTCTGCATGCCTTAGTGCTTGCGACCCTTGTCGCTGCGATACCAGTCTTCACTGGAGCCCCTCGCCACCCCCCAGCAAGGAACGTGTCCGCAAACTGAGCGTCTCTTTTTGCCCTTATGCGCAGAAGGCGCCTGAGATTAGGCGATGCCTCGCCGCCTCAACTCGGCCACAACATGGGAAGCAACGCCGGACCACGAGTGTCGGCGCGCGACTTCCTTTCTCGCTTCCGCTGCGCTGGCACCCGAAGCCGCTGCCTGCTGAATGGCTGAGGCGAACTCCTCATGGTCGTCGCTATCGCGGACATGGATTCCGAGTGGGCCCACAACCTCAGCGAGCGCATCGGCGCAGTAGACAACCGGCTTGCCCAGGGCCATGGCCTCCACACCCGGAAGACCGAAACCCTCCATACGCGAGGGGAGTGCGACGACACTAGCGCCCGCATAGAGCCCCGCAAGCTCGCGATCAGACATACCTACCCGGAAGGAGAAGCGACGATCGATCCGATCGCCTCCTATCGCCCGGCCATCCGCCTCAGTTATCCCGACACATACGATCCGCACGTCGTCGGGCAGTAGCCGGGCTGCCCTTACCATAAGGGTGAAGTTTTTGTACGCCTTAGAGTTGCCGATGCACAGCACATATCCTCGATCTGCTGACTCGGCCGCCGCTGCAGCCGAGAGGAATGTGGCGGAGCAACCGTTTCCCGTCACGACCACCGACGATGCATCGACTTCCAACAGTTCAACGATTTGCCGACGCGAGAACTCGGACACCGTGAACACCAGCCCTGAGCGCTGGATCACGGGTGAAACTAGTCTCTTGTAGAAGACGGTCCGGGCGGGACTTCGCTCCGTCTCCACGGCCAGATGAATCAGATCGTGGACCGTGAGCAACTGAGGAACACGCGAGGGCCATCCGGGGTGGAATCCGGGCGAGTACAGCGCGGAGGCTCTCCGGAGCCACGTGGCAAGTCCCAGCGCCAAGAGGTCGTGGTGGCTGGGCGCCGCGCCGCTTACCAGATGGTGGTCAAAATGCGCTGCAACACGAGGCACCACCTCGCGGGCATACCGACCGATCCCATGATTACCTGCGTATCGACCGTCGATCAGCAGCACGGCATAGCCTGGCGCATCAGAATCCTACCCATTCGCGGAATCTCGCGGCGAAAGAGTGATACGAGAATCGTTCCGCATTAGCGCGACAGTCAGCGGCGGCAAGCGGCGATGCTCTCTCCACGCCGCTTGCAAGCTCCGCCGCGGTGAGAGAATCCACCAAGGTACCAGTGACACCATCGATCACCGTGTCGAGCGCTCCACCGGCGCGAGGGGCCACAACCGGTGTACCCGCAGCTTGCGACTCAACCGGCACGATCCCGAAATCCTCCACGGCTGGGAAGACCAGAACGCTGGCCCGTCGCATGAGCTCCCTGACAACCACGTCCGACGGCTTCCGAAGGATCAACACAGGAACTGCCGCCGCCCCTGCCAATTCGCGCAGGCGCGATTCGAGCGGCCCAGAACCAGCGATGACAACTGGCTTGCCGAGCTCTTCCCCTGCGCGAATGACTAGATCGAGTCTTTTGTATTCGATCCACCTAGAGAAGCCAAGCAGGAAGCCGTCGCTGAGGGGAAGATCGAGCGAATCGTCTCGCCCGGGGCTAAAAAGCGGGTGTCCACCGGTGGATGAATCACGGTCGCATCGACACCCCACGACTCCTGAATACGACGGGCTACCTCCGCACTGTTCGCAGCCACTGCGGTCAATCGACGTGCTGCAGCTCGGTCTACGCGCTTGAGGGCCGGACGCAGGACTTTTACAGGCCAGACATTGCCACGCGGATCCAGTGCCGGCGACCACACATAGCGGGCAGGGGAATGAACGTAGGCCAGGTGCCTCCGGGCAGTGCGACCAATTGAGTTCTGGGTCGCGAACGCGTGGTGAGAAGTGATGACGGTGTCATAACTTCTACCACTACGCGCCTGTAACAATCGCCAAGCGACCGGCATCATCGGAAGAGTCAGAGACCTGCGATCGCGGAATCGTTTGTGGTCGAGCCAGGTAGTGAGCACTTTCCTTCCGCTTAGGTCAAGCGGAACGCCTGGCTGAACGCTGAGAGCGTAAAGATCCGCGCCCGCGTAGAGCTGCGCGATCGCCTCAAATACCTTTTCGGATCCTGCCGCGGCGGACACCCATTCGTGCACAATCGCGAGAGATTCTTCAGTCATCGCCGCATTCCAGGACACTCGTGCTGCATCGACCCGCGCCTGTGTCGGATACGCAGGCCATCAAGAGCCGCCAGCAATGGGGTTTAATCATCGTTCTACGGCGACTTCGGTTGGGCGAGCGAAAGTGAGACCAAGGAGCCCCTCCAGCCTTCCGACCAGAACCGCGACACCGTCCAAAGCCTGATACTCACCTCTGTGCCGGAGGCTGAACGTCGCTCCGGCGGCGAGTGCACGAAGGCTCCAAGCGACACCGTATCGATGCATCCGCAGGATGCGGCCATACCCGCGGGCATACCCCCGCAACTTTCGCCGTCGCTCCAGACGACTCAGACCTTCAGCGTCACTGAGCCCTCCGATACGCACTTCTGGCAACCAGGCGAATCCCTCAGTTCCGTACCTGAGGAGGTACCTTAGAAAGAAGTCCGTTTCCTCTCCGGACTGCCAAGGTGTCGCCGCCCCCGTCCCCAGCGTCTCATCGAAACCACCGAGATCACGGAAGATCGATTGCCTAACAACCATGGCCGGCAAGATTATCGACCATACGTTGTGTCGGTTCAGTCGGGTGCCGCGAGCGGGGACGCGCAGCCTGTCCCCGAATCGGTCCACGACCGTGACACAGCCAGCTTTCGCCTCGCCCAGTTGTTGATTGATCTGGTCAAGCGAGTCTGGATGGAAGACCGTCGTGTCATTTGGGAACAACAAGACGTCAAGCGTGCCCGGGAGGGCAGCCTCAGCAACGTTCCGCCCCCTGGCTGCTCCGCGAGCCGAGCTGACGAGGCGAAGGTCAAGTCCCCGGGAGGCGAACTCGCCCACCAATGCTTCCATGGACGCAAACTCGCCCTGCGCGCAAATCGCCACCACGAATCGCTGATGCGTCTGGTCCTCCAAGGACGACAAGAGGCTCCTCATCGCCGACGTTCGACCGATCGTTGTCACGACGATGCCAAACGATGACTCAGGACGGGGCGGTTCCGCGCTCCCATGCATGCTCGCCTCCCGTCGAAAGCTTACGTGCCTGCGCTCCGTCCGCCCCGCCCCCAGTGGGACGGCGTAAGCAACGCACCCAGTGGGGAGCGAAGAGCGAGATAGGTCGCCGCCGCTGAGAAGAGCGGCGACGATGCCACGAGTATGGTCCCACCTGCGGCTGCACACCTGACGAACCTCGGGAGGTTGGGTCACCGTGGCGATCTCTTTTATCGTCCGGACCTTCAACAGTATGGCGACGTTGCCAGACTGCCTGGCGAGCATCCACGCCCAAACCGTGCCCCACGAGATCGTCGTCGTGGACAGCGGATCCTTCGACGGCACAGTCGAGTACGCGCGGGCGCACGCGGACGTTGTTCTTGAGATTGCGCATGAAGAGTTCACATACGGCCGGGCCCTCAACTTGGGCATGCAGGCGGCTCGACATGCCATTTGCGCCCCCCTCAGTTCCCACTGCGTGCTCACATCACCCGAGCACGCGGCGATCGCCCTGGCCATCCACGAGGACCCACGCGTCTGTGCAACCAATGGCATGCTATTCGATCCAGAGGGCCATCCACTCACCAGCACCTACTTTGAAAGACGATGGAGTGGCGGGCTCGGCTACTCACATCACAGTGCGACGGTGTCTCGGGCCGTGTGGCAACAGGAGCCGTTCAACGAAGGGTTGACCGCCAGCGAGGATAAGGACTGGGCGAGACGTGTACTCCGGGGTGACCGGATCATCGCGTTCGATCGACGACTGTTCGTGAGTAGCGCTCATAGGCGAGGACAAGGCATCAGGGCGCTTCACGCCCGTGGACGGCGGGAGGGGGAAGCCGACGCTCGCCTGCGTTCCGATCTAGCGGACTCTCCCGCCAAGGCCTCGCTCCGCGCCTGGCTGCACGACCTGCCCAAGCCTCGCCGATATCCTTACCTGGCATATCTCGTGTATCCGAAGCGGCTGGTGGAGCTGCACGGCCGATATCTAGGCTACCGGGTCGCTGCAGTGGATGTGCGGTCGCGCTCCGCCGAGAAAGGCGAGCCGTAGAGACACCCTTTGACCCTTAGCGCTCGCTGCGTCACTATTGGTCAAGTAGCTGCCGGGCAAGTTCCACCGCTTCATCCATGGACGCTGCGAAACGCGTTCCGGAAAGCTCGTGGCCGTACTCCCGATATATGGCGGACACCTTTCCGTAACTATTATCCAAGGCTATGACGGGGATGCCGGAGAGCGATGCCAGCACCATGGCGTGAAGACGGTCCGTTATGACCACGCGACCGCGACCTAGGACCCGCCGAGCGAAGAATACATTTGCTCTGGCCATCGCGCCGGCATTCGCACTAACGATGCCGTAGACGCTGGCGCCAAGAGTTCCGAGTCCACGCGTCAGCGCCTCAGGGACCAACATCATTTTCCATAGCAGCGTCCCGTACCCAGGCGGGAACCGCCAGTCGGCCCGCGCTACTGTGACGCCTTCCATTGTTGGAAGGATACGAGGCACGGCTTCCGTGTCATTCCGGAGCAACAGCATGATATCCACATCCGGCCGACCAACCCGCGAGAGAGGCCCCACCCCGTAGGCCGCATCAGGGCAGAACCGGGTCTTCACGCCGGGGAATGCCGCTCTGGCTGCCGCCAAGGACACCTGATCCCGCATCAGCAGGGTCAGGTCCGGATGGGCCTCGAATACACTTCGAGCGGCGTCCCGCCTTGCCTCGTTCGAAAAGTTGATGCTCTGAGGCAGTTGGATGATCCTCCGGTCAGGGAAGGTCGCCACAACGGCCTCGCGCATTTCCTGATGAGGCAACCAGCGATCACCGAGGTTTCCGCCACCGGTGATGAGCAGTGGTCCCGATGGATGCAACTTGCGCAATTGCCTCGCGTCGAAGCCGAACTGCGAAGCCTGATAGCGAACCCTGCACCCCAGAGTGCGCAGATAGTGCAACTGCCCCAGCCAGATAAGAGCGTCGCCGGCGTTCTGGTACCTCGGGTAGTCCAGTAGGGCGACCTCCGTCCCGACTGGACCAATGACACTTCGGAGAACATCCTTGGTCTGATCGCGAATACCCTCGAGTGCTGATGCCAAGTTGCAGTCCTCCAGTCTCCGTTGAGCCATCTACGACCCAGTGCCGCTCGCAGTCCAGGGGCCGCTTCCGACCAAACGTCCGAATGTCGTACGGATTTGGCGCTGACGCGTCCGCGTCAAGTTGCTCGGTTAGCTGATCAATGGCGCCGCAGGCGGGAGGCTCTTCGAACGGTCGTCCACACGGCATGTCGCACTGGGCCAATGCGGAGGCGCCAGCGAAGCGCTGCTGCTAAATCCGGATCCGAACCCTGCGTTTCAAGTTGAGCGAGAGCCTGCTGGGTGAACGTCTTCTGTGCAGTGTCGCGTAGGACGCCGAATCGCACTCTGTTGAGGTTGAGCGGACGATCAAAGGTAGTGAAACGCTCAATGGCACCGAGCGAGCGAAGCGCGATCATCGTCCGAGTGCACTTTTCGCACTCGCAACAATTGAAGCGACCACCTCGGTTTTCCCAACAGACTCGCAGGTGATGTGCTGCCGCCGAAGACCGGACAACGAGCGAGAGCTTATCTAAGCGGGTTACGCCCGCACCGTCATGCACCAGTTGCACCGCGCCACTCCAAAGCGGATCCGTCATCGGATGAGATCCCCACGGGAACACGTCGCGGTATGTGTAGGTGGCGGGAATTAGAACTTTCTTAAACAGCCCGGAGAGGGTATGCGCTACCGCCGCCATGGCGGCGCCGTGCGTGAAGCCCCAGTCACCCCCCAGAGGCTCGTGCCGCCGCAGGTCAGTCTTCACTTCAACGAGTGTCTTGCCGAGGGCCGCAGCAGCCTGACGTGCATTGTCGGAAGCCTGTTCTCCCAAGAACTCGTCATCCAGAGAGATATCGAATCCGTGGACGAAGATCAGTGCGTCAATCTCATCAAGGTTGGTCAGGGCTGTGAAGAAGCTATCCACGCCTCCACTAAAGAAGGCCCCAACCAGATCCCCACTCGCTCGAGCCTCGGGACGCGGTGTCCTAAGCTCGACCGGGACGCTATCGAACCAGTTCGCGAAAATCGCCTGCTGCGTCGCTAAGTGATCAAGCAAGTCCGCTGTTGGTGCAAGATCGACTGACACGGGACGTCCTGCACGCAGGGCTGGGACCAACGCCAGGGCAAGCTCGGCGTCGCCCACAGCTCGCACCGCAGGTTCGCTCGACTCAATCGTCACAGGTGCACCGTCAAGGTTGAACGTGACCGATCGGTCTGAGACGTGGACCAACCTGACGCTCAAAGGCTCCCCGCTCATGCCTACATTGAACCAGGCGCCGCGATGCGCGGGTGACGTCCCGCTGAGTGGTGGATGTAGTCCTCACCGTGTTGGTCAGCGGTGTGGTGACTATGAGGCCATGAGGGCTGGCTGCGCCACCTCCTTGTCGGACTGCTTGGGCCGGGTGAGTAGGGCCATGGAGCCTTCGGAGAGGTAGCGGCGGTCGGAGACCTGCCATTCGTCGTGGGCCTCGACCAGGACGGCGCCGGCGAGGCGGAGCAGGGCTTCGGGGTTGGGGAAGACGCCGACGACGTCGGTGCGCCGCTTGATCTCCTTGTTCAGCCGTTCCAGCGGGTTGGTCGACCAGACCTTCTTCCAGTGCGCGACGGGGAAGCCGGTGAAGGCCAGCAGATCCTCCTCGGCGTCGCGCAGCAGGGCCTCGACCTTGGGGAACTGGCGGCCGAGCATGCCGGCGATGACGTCGAGCTGAGAGTGCACGTGCTCGGCGTCGGGCTGGGCGAAGATCGTGCGGATCGCGGCGGCGACCATCTCGCTGTTGCCCTTCGGTACCTGGGCGAGCACGTTGCGCATGAAGTGCACCCGGCAGCGCTGCCAACTGGCACCGAGCAGCACCGCGCCGATGGCGGCCTTCAACCCGGCGTGGGCGTCGGAGATGACCAGCTGCGTGCCAGCCAGCCCGCGGGCCTTCAGCGAGCGCAGGAACGCCGTCCAGAACGCGCCGTCCTCGGAGTCGCCGACGGCGAAGCCGAGGACCTCCCGGTGCCCGTCGGCCGCGACACCGGTGGCGATCACCACGGCCTGGGAAACGACCCGCCGGTTCACCCGCGCCTTGCAGTAGGTCGCATCCAGGAACACGTAGGGGAAGGGCTGCTCGGCCAGCGAGCGGTCGGCGAACGCACTGACCTCGGCGTCCAGATCGGCGCAGATCCGGGAAACCTCGGACTTGGAGATGCCGGTGTCGGCGCCCAGGGCGCGCACCAGGTCGTCGACCTTGCGGGTGGAGACGCCGTGCAGGTAGGCCTCCATGACCACCGCGAACAGCGCCTGGTCGATCCGCCGGCGGCGTTCCAGCAGCGAGGGGAAGAACGATCCGGCGCGCAGCTTCGGGATCCGCAGCTCCAGATCCCCGGCCGTCGTGGACAGGGTGCGCGGGCGGGAGCCGTTGCGCTGCGCGGTGCGGGCCTCGGTGCGCTCGTGCGGGCCGGCGCCGATCACCGCGGTGAGCTCGGCCTCGATCAGGGCCTGGTAGATGGTTGTGGCCGCCGACCGGATTCGGTCGTCGACATCGGCGGCCTTCAGTGCCTCGAGCACCTCGAGCAGGGCAGACTGGTCCAGGGCCATCGTGTGCTGTGTCCTTCCGCGAGAACCATTGGCGTGGTCTCGCTGACCATCACACGATGGCCCCTCGCACGTGATCAACCACGCGGTCAGTGGCCTGGACTTACACCACCCCGGGGGACGTCACCGATGCGCGCATCCGGCTCTACGGCGATCGGCTTACTCCTTGGCGATTGCTTGATGCCTCGCGCAACAAGCCAGGCTTGCCCGGTACACAGCCGTAACGACCTACGACGTGCGCAGCCGACCCAGGAGGCGGATGAGGCCCGGAAAGAACGTCCGGTCGCGGAGATGCAGACAGCCAGCAAATGCCGACAGGCCGGCGGCCGTGGCCAGGGCGAGCCGCAGAGTTGCCGGCGCGGTGTCGAGCGCTAACGACAGACCGGTCGATACGATCGCAAACGCGATCGATGCCAGTACCGGGTCGAGCCATTCCCGCAGCAGCATCCGGAGCCGGATGCCGATGGCAATCTTGAGCGTCGCGAGCCGAAGCGGCGAGATTGCGACCGCCCGCAGGGCAATGGCTGCGGCGACAACGGTTAGGCCATATTGTGCTCCGATCCCACTGGCAAAGAGGGTTACGATTGCCGCAACGCCCATAACCAGCAACTCGAGACCAGGGCGGCCCGCTGCATATAGGACGCTCCGGTTGAAGAAGTTTACAGAATTGACTATCCCTGCGATGCATAGCCACTGAAACAGCGCGACGCTTTGGCTCCACTGATCCCCGAAGACGAGTGGAATCAATACCGGCGCCCACATAAGCATGGTCAAGAAGAGGGGAGCTGCGCCACTCAGGCTGACCTTAGTCGCCCGAGCAAACGCCCTGGCCGTCCGGTCACGATCCGCCTTTATTCTGGCGAAGATTGGCAAAGCAAGAGCATCGAGGACCCCGGTGATTGTTTCTTGTAGGACGGATAGCAATCTGTGGGCGATAACATAATATCCAAGGGCGGTCGTGCCCAAGATGGCGCCCACCAAGAAGTTGTCGCCGTACTGGAGAACCACCGTGGCTAGCTCAATGGCTAGGAGTTTGCCGCTGAACTTTGCGATGCGACGGAGGCTATGGACTTGGGGCCTGAAGGTTGGCCGGATGCGCGCAGCAATCCACATGACGGTGGCCGCGACGAGCGCCTGGGTGATGCTTTGTCCCACCAGCGCCCAAACTCCGGCACCGGAGAAGGCCATGGTGAGCCCCACGATAGAGCCAGCGACCGCCGAAACTATGGACCTTAGGGCGATAGCCCTGAAGTGGAGTTCCTTCAGGAGAAGCGCCTCCGGGACGACGCTTATGCCTCTAATCACAAGCAAGGCAGCCATTACGCGTAGGACCGGCGTTATTCCATCTACGTGGAATATCCCAGCGGCCAGTGGAGCGATTAAGAGCAGCAGAGTCGCAGGAGCAAGTCCAGCGAGCAGCCCGAGCCAAAAGCCGCTCGCCCTCGTCCGGGCGTCGAGCTTCTCCTCGAGGACTAGCGCTGGAACGAGACCACTGTTAGTGAAGACCCCCAGGAGCATGATCACTACCTGGGCGGCCGCGACGATGCCGAACGCTTCGGGGCCTAACAGTCGTCCGAGCAGCGCGAATGTAATCAGCGACAGTATGCGCCCCAACCACTTGTCAAGAGCCGACCAAGCGGCGCCGCGCACAGCCAGCGTGCCTAGGTCCTGCCTATGCTCTGACTGCGTCACGGGGCCATTTTGGCAGACCCTCGAGGAGATCCGGCACACCAGGGGTCTCCCCTATGCGAAACAAGGTCAGGATCGGCTGCAACGGATGCCATCTTCCGGCATCACCATTCCTACTGCGCCAGCGGGCGACATCTGTCGACGTGGCGTTTGGACCCCTTATGCCAGCGAGAGGCGATTGCGCATGAGCGGGCGTCGCCGGGGCTGTCGCCATCCGGGCCGACTCACAGCTTCTGGTTGCCGGGAGGCCGACGTACATGCGGAAGTCCGAGATGTCGTTCTGCGCTGGGTCCCTTCAGCCACCGTGTCGCGGGAATAGGTCAGACGGCGGACGGCGGGCGATCGGCCCGATGGACCTCGTGGTCTGGGTGGGACTCCTCGTGTTTCGTCTGGCAGGGAGGAGCGGCAATGTCTGCATCGGATCCCTGCCGTCACTCTCAGCGGGGAACGGAGCGAACCTCGCCGACGCGGGCGGCCAGTCGTTCCTTCTGCGGGACGACGATGTACTTCGGATCCTTGGTGCTGGCGATCCCCGCCTCGAAGACACCGAAGCGGGTGAGCAGCGAGCCGGCCGCCAATAGCGTTCCTGACGCAACCCGCCCGGCACGCCAGCGCCCGGCCACGACGGCGAGCCCGAGCCCCGAGGTGGTGCACGCCTTCGCGGCTCGCATGAACTTGCCCGGCCGGCCCTCGTGATACGGCTCGGACAGGATGCTGTCGCTCTCCTCCACGCCGCGCACCGCGACCAGCTCGATGCCCGCGCCGAGGATCGCCATCTTGCGCGCCGGCTCCGACTCGCTCAGCGGCGTCAGCGCCATGCAGATGCCGCCCCCGGCGGCCATCGCCGATGCGCCGAACACGTACGGCAGCTTGCCGTGGAACTCGTGCCACGACGGCACCGCGGTGTTGGCCAGCAGCACACCGGTGTAGGTGGCCAGCGGCCCGCCGAACAGCGCCGCCACCACTCCCCGAACCGCTTCAGCCGCGGGAACCAGCCCAGCAGCTCCACCGCGGCCGTCGCCCCGGCCGCCGCGCTGAACGGCGACAGGATGTAGGTGCCCACCGACAGCGGCGACGTCGGCTTGAACACCCGCAGCATGTGCAGGAAGCGCTCCGGCCGCCCGAGGTCGTGCACGAGAAACACCACCGACGCCATCGCGCCACCGGCCGAGGTCAGCCGCGCGACCTTCGTCAGCTTCGGCCGGCCGGTGACGTCGGCCAGCGCGGCCAGGATCGACGACGAACCCGCCGCACCACCGAGGAACAGGTACAGCGGCACGTCCGGCGACTTCCACACCGGCGTCTTGACGATCTGCCGCCCGTAGTACGAGGTGAACTCGACGTCGTCGACCATCGGCACCTCGCCGCGGCCGCGCCCACCGCCGCGCCGGCGGCGCTTGCCGGTCCGCTGCGTGGCCGGGCCGCGGTCGGCCTGGCGCCAGCCGGCCTCCGGGCTGGTGATGCCGCCGGTCATGTCACCTCTTCCTCGAGCCGAGCACGGCCGTGAGCGCGACCCCGACCATCATGACCGCCGCCTTGCCCGCGGCCTTCCACATGGCCGGCAGGTCGCGGGTGGTCACGATCGGGTCCGGCGGCAGCCCGTAGACCTCCGGCTCGTCGAGCAGCAGGAAGAACGCGCCGGCTCCCCCGACGCCGTCGTTCTCGTCCCGCCCGTACAGCCGTGCGGTCTCCACGCCCTGGGCCTGCAGCGTCGCCAGCCGGGCGTCGGCCCGGGCCTGCAGCTCGTCGAGGTCGCCGTACTGGATCGACTGGGTGGGGCAGGCGGTGGCGCAGGCCGGCTGCAGCCCGTCGGTCAGCCGGTCGTAGCACATCGTGCACTTGAAGACCCGGCCGTCGTCCTTGCGCTGGTCGATGACGCCGTATGGGCATGAGGCCACGCAGTAGCCGCAGCCGTTGCAGATGTCGCCCTGCACGACGACGGTGCCGAATTCGGTGCGGAACAGCGCCCCGGTCGGGCACACGTCGAGGCACCCGGCGTGCGTGCAGTGCTTGCAGACGTCGGAGCTCATCAGCCAGCGGATCTGCTTGTCCGCGCCGCTCTGTCCCGTCTGCGGGTCGAACTCGCTCAGCGCCTCGGCGTTGAGCACGCTCTGCTGGGCGTTGGCCAGGCTGACGTCGCTGCCAGACTCGGCGGGCGACGGGCCGCCGTCCTGCCGGTCGTCGCCGGGGCGCCCGAACGTCGGCATCGGCAGGTCGACCGCGCGGCTCTGCTCGATGAACGCGACGTGCCGCCACGAGTTGGCACCCAGCTGGCCGGTGTTGTCGAAGGACATCCCGGACAGGCCGATCGCGTCGCGGACGCCGTGCGAGTCGTCCATCGGCAGCGTGTTCCACTCCTTGCACGCCACCTCGCACGCCTTGCACCCGATGCAGACCGACGTGTCGGTGAAGAACCCGACCCGCTTCGGGTGCTCCTCGACGTAGCCGGACTGCTCCGCCACGTCGGGCACCGGCCCGTACAGCCGGTTGCCCGGGTCGCGGCCGGTGAACGCCGCGCTCACCGAGCTGATCGTGGTCACGCGATCTCCTTGCTGCGACGGTCATACCGAGTCATACTTCTCGACGTGAAGACGGCCATCTCCATTCCGGACCACACCTTCGCCGAAGCCGACCGCCGTGCCCGCGAGTTGGGGCTCAACCGCTCGCAATTCGTCACCAGGGCGATCGAGAGGTACCTGAACGAGTTGGCCGAAGGCGACGACCTCACCGACCGCATCAACGCGGCCCTGGACGCTGCCGGTCCGGAGGACCCCGACGACATCGCCGTTCGCAAGGCGGCCACGCGGGCAGCCTTCGCCCGGCTCGATGCCGAGGACGGCGGCTGGGCGTGATCCAACGGGGCCAGGTCCGCTGGGCAGATCTGGGGCCACCCCGCGGGAGCGCACCCGCACTGCGGCGCCCGGTGCTCGTGGTGCAGATCGACCGGCTGTCCCGCTCTCGGATCGCGACGGTTGCGGTCGTGATCCTGACGTCGAATCTGCGCCTGGCTGAGGTGCCGGGCAACGTCCTCGTGAAGCCGGAGGACTCCGGCCTGCCCGACCCTTCGGTCGTCAATGTGAGCCAGCTGGTCTCGGTGGACAAGGCATTCCTGGACGACCAACCTCGAGGTCTGCTGCCGCTGGACGTCATGGCCCGCGTCGATGCCGGCCTGCGGCTGGTGCTCGGGCTCTGAGCTCCGTACGCCGTGCTCCCTCATCGTCCCGCGTCCTCCCTCACCGCACACCATGCGGGTGGACGCGCCATGATCAGGGACCCTGATCCCAGCGGGGATCACAGGTGCGAACCCTCTCCTGCCTCGGCGGCGACCGGGTCCCGGCCGTTCACGCCCACCCGGCCGGAGTCGACCCCGGCCCGCCGCCGGTAGGACTCCACGAACTCGATCAGCTCGGGCCCGCGCGGGCGCCGGCCGGCCACGATGTCACAGCTGCTGACCTTGGACTCCTGGATGTGCGTGTTCGGGTCCATGACGATGCCCAGCAGGTCGTTGGCCGCGTCGCCGGTCGAGATGCCGGCGTAGGACCAGTGGTAGGGCATGCCGATCTGGTGCACGACGGTGCCGTCGCGCAGCCTGATCGGCCGCACCCGCTCGGTGACCAGCACCTTGGCCTCGACCGCCGTCCGCGCGCTGACCAGCGTGGCGTACTCGTTGTTCCGCAACCCGCGCAGCTCGGCGAGCTCCGGGCTCACCTCGACGAAGAACTCCGGCTGGAGCTCGGCCAGGTAGGGCAGCGTGCGGCTCATCGCACCGGCCGTGTGGTGCTCGGTGAGCCGGTAGGTGGTCACCTGGAACGGGAAGACGTCGCTGCGCGTGGGGTTGGCCCGGTTCCACGGCCCCTCGATCTTCTCCAGCGTCGGGTTGTCCTGCTGCTTGTAGAGGCCGTTCTCGACCACCGACTCGGCCGGCTCGTAGTGCGTCGGCAGCGGCCCGTCGACCAGCCCCGCCGGCGCGAACAGCCACGCCTTGCCGTCGCCCTGCATGACGAACGGGTCGTTGCCGGCCAGCGCGTCCTGCGCCCGCGCGCCTTCGGGCGGCACGTAGTCCGGCCGCTTGTTCTTCTCGAAGTCGGGGATGTCCAGCCCGGTCCACTCACCGGCGTCCTCGTCCCACCACACGTACTTCTTGCGTTCGCTCCACGGCTTGCCGTCGGGGTCGGCCGAGGCACGGTTGTAGAGCATCCGGCGGTTGAGCGGCCAGGCCCAGCCCCACTCGGACGCGACCGGGCCCTGCTCCTTGCCGGGCTTGCGCCGCCGCGCCTGGTTCACCTCGTCGGCGTAGACGCCGCAGTAGATCCAGCAGCCACCGGTCGTCGAGCCGTCGTCCTTCATCTGCATGTAGGACGACAGCGCCCGGCCGTCGGGGCCGACGCCGTTGATCTCGCGCAGCACGGCCTCGGCGTCCGGCTCCCGCCGCTCGCCGTGCATCGGGTAGTCCCAGGTGAGGTCGAGCAGCGCGCGGTCGCGCGGATCGGTCGAGTCCTTCAGCCGCTCGCGGAGGATCCGGCCGAGGTGGAAGTAGAACCACAGGTCGCTGCGGGCCTCGTTGGGCGGCTCGACGGCCTTGTCCCGCCACTGCAGCACGCGCTGGGTCTGGGTGAAGGTGCCTTCCTTCTCCACGTGCGTGGCCGCCGGCATGAAGAAGACCTCGGTGCCGATCGAGTCGGGCGACAGCTCGCCCGTCTCGTGCTCCGGGCCCTCCTTCCAGAAGGTCGCCGACTCGATCATCTGCAGGTCGCGGACGACCAGCCAGTCGAGGTTGGCCAGCCCGAAGCGGTTCATCCGGCTGTTCGGGTGCCCGACGCCCGGGTTCTCACCGACGAGGAAGTAGCCCGAGACCTCGCCGCGGATCATCGCGGCGATCGTCTGGTACGAGCTGTGGTCGCCGGTGATCCTGGGCAGGTAGTCGAAGCAGAAGTCGTTCTCCGCCGTCGCCGCGTCGCCCCACCAGCTCTTGAGCAGGCTGACCATGTAGGCGCGCTTGTTGCCCCAGAAGCCGGCCTTGCCGGCGGCGTCGGCCACGTACTCCTCGAGGCTGCCGTGCTGCAGGGCGTGCGGCATCGGCAGGTAGCCCGGCAGCAGGTTGAACAACGTCGGGACGTCGGTGGAGCCCTGGATGCTGGCGTGCCCGCGCAGCGCCAGGATTCCGCCGCCCGGTCGGCCGATGTTGCCCAGCAGCGTCTGCAGGATCGAGCACGTGCGGATGTACTGCGCGCCCACGCTGTGCTGCGTCCAGCCCACCGAGTACACCCACGCCGTCGTCCGGTCGCGGTTGCTGTTCTCGGTCACCCACTTGGCGACCTGCTCGAAGACCGCGGGTTCGATGCCGCAGACCTCGGAGACCATCTCCGGCGTGTAGCGGGCGAAGTGCCGCTTGAGGATCTGGAACACCGTGCGCGGGTGCTGCAGCGTGTCGTCGCGCTTGGGCTTGGCGGGGATCGGCGGACCGCCGCTGCCGGCGGCCTGCGCGCGGTCGGCGTGCTGGACGTCGGGGTGGTCCTCCAGCTGGTCCTGCTCGGCGGCCTCGGCCGGGTTGTCCGACCCCGAGTGGGGCGGCTCCTCGGGCTGGTACTGCCAGCTGTCCTCGTCGTAGGTCCGGCTCTCGGGATCGAACCCGGAGAACAGGCCGTCGAGGTCCTCGGCGTCGACGAAGTCCTCGCTCACCAGTGCCGCGGCGTTGGTGTAGGCGGCCACGTACTCCTTGAAGTACAGCTCGTGGGTGAGCACGTAGTTGATCAGCCCGCCGAGGAACGCGATGTCGGTGCCGATGCGCAGCGGGACGTGCAGGTCGGCGATCGCGCTGGTCCGGGTGAAGCGCGGGTCGATGTGCACGATCTTGGCGCCGCGCGCCTTGGCCTCACCGACCCACTGGAAGCCCACCGGGTGGCACTCGGCCATGTTCGAACCCTCGATGACGATGCAGTCGGAGTTCGCCAGGTCTTCCAGGAAGTTGGTTGCGCCACCACGGCCGAACGAGGCACCCAGACCGGGCACCGTCGCGGAGTGCTATATGCGCGCCTGGTTCTCGATCTGGATCGCGCCCAGGGCGCTGTAGAGCTTCTTCATGAGGTAGTTCTCCTCGTTGTCGAGGGTCGCCCCTCCGAGGCTCGCTATCCCCATGGTGCGGTTGACGCGCTTGCCGCCGTCCTCGTCCTGCCAGCCCTTGCGCCGGGCCTCCAGCACGCGGTCGGCGATCATCTCCATCGCTGTGTCGAGGTCGAGGTCCTCCCACTCCGTCCCGAACGGACGGCGGTACTTGACCGTGGTGACCCGGGTCGGGCTGGTGACCAGCTGCTTGCTGGCGCTGCCCTTCGGGCAGAGCCGGCCGCGGTTGATCGGTGAGTCCGGGTTGCCCTCTATCTGGACGACCTGCTCGTCCTTCACGTACACGTTCTGCGCGCAGCCGACGGCGCAGTACGGGCAGACGCTCTTCACGACGCGGTCGGCGGTCGCGGTCCGCGACACCGTCGCCTCGGTGCCCTTGCTGCGCGCGGCCTTGCCGCGACCCATCGGGTCGGTGCCGGTCAGCTGCCGGTATACCGGCCACGCGTCGAGCCAGGTCTTCACATACGGGACTCTGCCATCCGGAACCGGATCTGGCTCGGCGACGGACGCCCGCGTTCGGTGAGGTCAGGAGCGGTGGCTCAGCGAGCCGCGGGGCGGTCCTCCTGCACACCCCCGTGGACGACGGCGTCTCCTCGGTGCCCGTCGTCCAGCGTGGTCGGCTCGCGACCTTGGGTACGCGACTGTCCGGTGCCGTTCCGCCCCGGCCCGACACCGGGGCGATGGCGGTAACGGGTCGGTAGCGTCCCGAATCGTGGCAGCGCGGCCCGGTCCACCGGGCTTCTTCCGCAGCCTTCCGCTGCCGAGCCGTCGAGAGGCCGCGGTGATCGCCGCGGTCCTGCTGGTCACCGGACTCCTGGTGGCCGGGGCTGCCTGGCACGCGAGCAATCGCACGATTCCCACCTACGAACCGCCGGTTCGCGCCGGCGCACCTCCGTCGACGACCACGCCGACGACCACGCCGACCACCACGCCGACCACCACGCCGACGACGCAGCCTCCGGTCGACCGGGCTCCGGTCCTCGCCGTCTACGGGGACTGGTACGTGTCCGGGACCGATGAGGGGGGCAGTGGTGCGGCCGGGTGGCCGGCGATCGTCAGCCAACGGCTCGGCGCCGCGGGGCCGTCGGTCCACGCCGTCCCGGATGCCGGATACGTCACGGCATCAGCCGTCACGGGAGACACCATCGTCTCGCTCGTCGAGGACGCCCCCGAGCCCGCGGCCGACGTGACGATCGTCTTCGGCGGCCGCAACGACTACGCCGCGGCACCGGCCGAGATCGCCGCTGCGGCCACCCGTACCTTCGCGGCTATCCGCGCCGCGGCACCGCAGACCCGGCTCCTGGTCATCGGCCCTGTCTGGCCGGAGGAGGTCGTACCGCCGGAACTGCCGCCGGTGCGCGACGTCATCCGGCAGGCGGCGGCCGCCTCAGGTGCGGCCTTCGTCGATCCGCTGGCCGAGCGGTGGCTCGTCGACAGTCCAGGCGCGATCAGCACCGACGACATCAGCCCGACCGACGAGGGCCACCTCCGGCTGACCGATCGGATCGAGCCGCTGGTGCGCCGACTGCTGGCCGACCGGGCGCCGCGGTGACGGTCAGCAGGAACCGACGAGGGCGCTCTCCAGCGGTCGCCGCGCGCCGCAGGACGAGCAGAGCTCGTAGAGCTCCACGTCGGGGCTCCAGACGGGGTTGAGCCACGCCAGCCCCTGCCGCACCGAACGGGATTCGGTGACGACGGCCTCGCCGTGCCCGCAGAGGCCGCACGGCCGGTCCGGGAGGACGAAGAGTTCGGTTCGCTGACGCCGCTGTTGCACGCAGTGAGGTTATCGGTACGGACCGTTCCCGTCCACGGTTGTGCCGGCTCTCACTCAGATGCGCCGGCCGGCCTCGGTCCGGTGCTTGGCCCCGCATTCCCGGCACAGGTCGTGGGTGCGGGGCGAGGACTTCCACCTCGGGTTGAGCCAGTCGACGCCGTGGCGCACCAGGCGCGACTCCACGGCCACGACGTCGGTACCGCCGCAGATGCCGCACGGGAGCGGACTCGGTCCGATCTGGACCGCCCGTCGCTGGCGAACCTCCATGCGGAGCATCGTGGCAGCGCACGGAGTCGTCGCGGTTGCTCCGCGATCACCAGTTCGCGACTTTCTCGTGCCGCATCTCCGGCCGGTCACCCACCCAACGGCAGGGACTGCGCGCCGACGACCGGTGCGGGGTCGGCCGGTGCGGGCAGCGCCTCGGCCACCGGCTCCACCACCTCGGCAACGGGCTTGGCAACCGGCTCGACCACCTGGGCAACCGGCTCCGTGACCGGGGCGACGGCCTCTTGAACCGGCTCCGCCACCGGGGCGACGGCCTCCTGGACCGGCTCGACCACCGGCGCGGTCGCTTCCCGGACCGGCTCCGCCACGGGCGCCACCGTCTCGCGCACAGGCGCGACGACCGGCTCGGTCACCGGTCGCACCGGCTCGACCACGGGCTCGACCACGGGCTCGACCACGGGCTCGACCGCCCGCACCACCGGGTCGGTCACCGTCCCGCTCGGAGCGGGCCCGCCCCCGTCGCCCGGCGCGGGCCCCGTCGCCGGCTCCGGTGCCGACGTGGGGGCGGGCGACTGCCCCGCCGGCCCGCCCTGCTGCGGCGCCGTCGATCCCGCGGGCGCGGCGTCGGTGCCGGGCGGCGTGGGCTCGCCGGAGCTCGTGGGCGCCGTCGTGTCGGGGACGGCGTCCGGCGACCACGTCGTGCGGGCGAGAACAGCGCCACCCGTCAGGCCGTCGCAGTAGGCCCCCGCATCGAACAGGCCCCACCGGGTGCCGGCCCAGCTGTTCCCGACCCCGCCGGAGCCCTGCCCGATCCGCTCGAGGTCGGGCGCTGCGGGAGTGCCGCCGCCCGGCCCGCCGGACCAGGAGGGTCCGGAGGCCTGCGGCGGTACCGCGGTCGCGTGCCCGACGACGTGCTGGCCGGTCAGGGCGAGCGCCAGGGCGCCGGCGGCGAGTGCGCCGCTCGCGCCCCACAGCGCCGGCACGAGCTTCTCCCGTACCGCTTCCGGCGGCGCCTCGCCGGCCGCCCGGTGCCGTCCTCCCGATCCCGCCCGCCCGGACGTCTGCCGGCCCGAATGCCGCCCGCTCATGTTCTCCCCCTGTGCGCTGCGCCGTGGTGCCCTGCAGCACAGGCGGGTACGAGTGCCGTACCGGCGCCTGCCCCCGTGGTGCCGCGCGTGATGCCCGCGGTACCCACCGGTGCCCGCATCACGCACCCGTCTCGAAACTCGCGGCGCAGGCGCGTTCACCCCGACGGGTGACAGATGCATGACTCCGGCTGCAGGTAGCGCTCCGAGATCCCGATCTACACGCCGTGACCACCGCCCCCCTCCTGGGGCAGCCAGCGGCTGCGTTCCCGGCCGCGCCCCGTCGGGGGCGCGCCGGGCTCGTCGCCGTCTGCGGCGCGGTGGTCGCCGTCGTCGCCGTCCTGGGCGGGCTGACGGCCGCGCACGTCGACGCCGGCGCCGGCGCGGTGATCGCCGTCCTCTCGCTCGTCGGGTTCACCGGCACCCAGGTGACACTTCTGCGCCGGCAGCGCCAGCTGACCGGCGACCTGCAGCGCAGCCAGTCCTCGTTCCGCACCCTCGTGAAGAGCAGCGTCGACCCGGTCGTCATCGTCGACCGGTCGCTGCACATCAGCTTCGTCTCCCAGGCCGCCGCCGACCTCGTCGGCCTGGACCCCGCGCAGGCGCTCGGCATGCGCCTGATCGACGTCGTGCACGCCGACGACCGCGGCCCGCTGGAGGCCGCGCTCAGCGCGCCGCCCAGCGACAGCGAGGACTTCGCCGTCCGCACCGCCCGCGTCAAGGACGCCGAGGGCCGCTGGCGACTGATCCAGGCCACCGTCCGCGACCTGCGCGCCGACCCCGACGTCGGTGCGCTCGTCCTGTACTGCCGCGACGTCTCCTCCCGCGTGCCCGCGCCCGGCGTCGACCCCGAGCTCACCGAGTTCTCCCTCACCGACCCGGTCACCGGGCTGCCCAACCGCGCAGCCCTGGTGCGCCGGCTCGGCGCCGTCCAGCGCGAGGGCCGCGCCCACGCCCTCGCCCTCATCGGCATCGGCGGCGGCGACCTGCCCCCGGGCACCGAGGACGACGTCCTCCGCGGCGTCACCACCCGCCTCACCCGTGCCCTGCGCGGCGAGGACTGGCTGGCCCGCGGCAAGGACGGCGACTTCGTCGTCCTCGTCGACGGCACCATCGCCGAGGCCGAGACCGTCGCCGCCCGGCTGGTCGCCGCCGTCGGCCCGGTGCCCACCAGCGCCGGCCCCGTCCGCCTCACCGCCGTCGCCGGCGTCACCGCGCTGGCCGCCGACGTCGACACCGGCGAGGCGCTGCGCCGCGGCGACCTCGCCCTGCGCAGCGCCCGCACCGCCGGCCCCGGCTCGGTCCGCCGCTACCTCGACGCGCTGCGCATCGAGCAGGACCGCCGCGAGGCCCTGCGCGCCGACCTCGACGGGGCGCTGGAGCGCGGCGAGCTGCGCCTGGCCTTCCAGCCGGTCGTGGACATCGTGCTGCAGAGGACCGTCTCCGTCGAGGCGCTGCTGCGCTGGCGGCACCCGGTCTTCGGCGACGTCTCCCCCACCGAGTTCGTGCCGCTGGCCGAGGAGTCCCCGCTGATCACCGAGCTGGGCCGCTGGGTGCTCCGCGAGGCCTGCGCCACGATCGCCGGCCTCGGCGACATCGAGCTCAACGTCGCCGTGAACGTCAGCGCCCGCCAGGTGCGCAGCGGCGAGCTCGTCCCCGACGTCATCAGTGCCCTGGAGACCAGCGGCCTGCCCGCCCGCCGGCTCATCGTCGAGATCACCGAGTCGGTGCTGCTCGACGACTCGCACGTCATCGAGGACCTCACCGTCCTGCGCCAGCTCGGCGTCCGCATCGCCGTCGACGACTTCGGCACCGGCTGGTCGTCCCTGGCCTACCTGGTGGGCATGCCGGTCGACGTCCTCAAGATGGACCAGTACTTCCTGGCCAACGTCGAGCACGACCCGGCCCGCCGGGCCATGTGCCGCGCGGTCCTGCAGCTGGGCTCGAGCCTGGGCCTGCCGGTGATCGTCGAGGGCGTCACCAACCCCGCCGTCCTCCAGCTCCTGCAGGACATGGGCCACCGCTACCTGCAGGGCTACGTGTTCTCGCGACCGCTGGAGGCCGAGCAGCTGGCCGACGGCGCGTGGGAGGCGTGGGTGGAACTGCCCGCGACGGAAACCGCCATGGCGGCGCTCGCGCAGGCAGAATCCCCCGCGATGCCGTCATGACGCTCCTCCGCAGCCTTCCCCGCGAGGTCCGCTGGACCGTGCCCCTGGCCCTGCTGGCCCTGGCCGCGGCCGTGCCCTTCAGCGCCCCGGACGGCACCGGCATGCAGTGGGACGAGATCGTCCTCGGCCTGGTCGCGGCCAGCTCCGCCTGGACGATGGTCCGGCTGACCCGCGCCATGACGCCGAGGGCGGCCCGCCCCTGGCGGTTCATGACCGTCGGCATCCTCATGTTCATGACCGGCCAGTTCCTGGCCGGGTTCTTCCCCGGCCCGGAGTTCGACGGCTTCGGTGGCGACGACGTGCTGCTCCTGGCCGGCGCCTGCACGCCGCTGATCACCTGCGGCCTGCTCGCGCGCCGGGTCAGCCGCACCCGGTGGACGGCGCTCGTCGTCGACGGCCTGGTCATCACCATCGCCCTGCTGACCGTCACCGAGGTCCTGCGCGCACCGCTGGTGAACCCCGTCAACGCACCCGACGACCTGCGCTCGCTCGTGCTCGCCTACGGCGGCTACGCGGCGATCATGCTGGGCGGCGCCGGCGCGCTGTGCACGGTCTCCACCGCCGCCCTTCGCCGCTCGGTCAGCGTCATGATCGGCGCCGTCGCGTGGCAGGCGTCGGCCGCCTGCTTCGAGGCCATGGCGATCATCGCGCCGTCCTGGACGTGGGTCGCCGGGTCCGATCTCTCCGTCGCCATGGGCCTGCAGACCGTCGTCATCGCCGCCGCCTTCGCCCCCAGGACGTTCGCCGAGCGCAGCGCCCGCGCCTCGGCGCCCGTCGTCAGCCCGCTCGGCATGGCCCTGGTCATCGGCGCCGTCCTGAGCCTGCCCGGCGCCATCGTGCTGATGGAGGTGCGCGACGAGGGCCACAGCGTGGCCGCGGAGATCGGCTTCGCCCTCGTCTTCAGCCTCATGGCGCTGCGCCTGGTGCTGCGCGTCCGCGAGGACGGCCGGATCACCGAGGACCTCGTCCGCAGCGAGCAGGACTTCCGCGGGCTGATCGAGTCCAGCTCCGACGGCATCGCGATCATGGACGGCGAGTTCCGCCTCATGTTCGCCTCGCCGGCCGCCCGCCGCCTGCTGGGCCTGTCCGCGGACGACGACGAGGTCAGCCTGCTCGATCTCGTCGACCCGTCCGACCGCGAGCAGGTCCGCCAGGCCGGCAGCCTCCCCGCCGGCGACGGCCCGGCCGTGCACTTCCGCGTCCGGACGGCGGACGGCTCCTCCCGCGATCTCGAGGCCACCTCGACCGAGCGGCCCGGCAGCGACCGCCGCGTGCTGTACCTGCGCGACGTCACCAAGCGCCGCCGCCGCGAGCGCGAGCTCGAGCGCATGGCCTACACCGACCACCTCACCGGCCTGCCCAACCGCGCCTCGCTGTTCGGCGAGATGGCCGCGCCCACCCTCGACGAGCGCTGCCTGCTGGTGCTCGACCTCGACGGGTTCAAGGCCGTCAACGACGTCGCGGGCCACGAGGCCGGCGACCACCTGCTCGTCGAGGTCGCCCGCCGCCTGGGCACCGTCGTCCGCGAGGACGACCTGGTCGCCCGCCTCGGCGGCGACGAGTTCGCCGTCCTGGTCACCGGCTCCCTCGCCGAGGCCGAGGACGTCGCCCAGCGGGTCGTCGACGCGCTCGGCATGCCGCACCGCACCAGCGAGTGGGCCTTCGCGGTCGGCGCCTCGGTCGGCGTGGCCGAGCTGACCCCGGCCGGCGGGCAGGTCGCCTTCCGCGAGGCCGACGCCGCCCTGCGCGCGGCCAAGCAGGCCGGCAAGGGCTGCGTGCGCCTGGCCGCCGGGACGGCCGGCCACCCGATCGTCGTCGTCCCCGACAGCGACCTCGACGCCGTCGTCGACGAGGGCGTGCTGCAGCTGCGGCTCGACACCGCCTGCGACGCCGACGGCCGGATCGTGCTCGTCCACGCCGTCCCGGTGTGGCAGCACGCCGTGCACGGCACCGTCCGCGGCATGGAGCTGTGGACCGTCGCGGAGCGGCAGGGCCGCTCGGCCGCCCTGCAGCGCTGGCTGCTGCGCCAGGCGTGCCTCGAGATCGCCGGTCTGGACGACTCCGTCGGGGTCGCCGTCAGCCTGCCCGCGGGCCACGCGGTGCCCGAGGGCCTGGCCGCCGAGATCGCCGACGCGCTGCGCGAGGCCGGTCTGCACCCCTCGCGGCTGACCATCTCGTTCACCGAGGAGACGCTGCTGACCTCCTCGGCCGCGCTGGTGCCAGAGCTCGAGGCCGCCCGTGCCACCGGCGTCCGCCTGTGCCTGGACAACTACGGCATGGGCCACAGCCTGTTCGCGCTGCTCGCCCGCATCTCGCTGGATATGGTGCGGGTCGACCTCGCCGCGCTGGCCACCCGTGACGACACCGGCCGGGCGCAGCAGGTGCTCACCGCCATCGTGCGGACGACGACCAGCTTCAACCTCCTGACCATCGCCGGCGGGGTGCACACCCCCGAGGTGCGCCGCACGGTGCTCGCCGCCGGCGTCGCGCTGATGCACGGCCGGCTGCAACCGCACGACCTGCCCGTCGAGGCACTGGCCGCGCTGCTGCCGCTCCCCTCCCCCACTTCGCGATGATCATCGGCAAGTGGTCGCCCGCTGCGGCGTGTCGGGCAGCCACCTGCCGATGATCGACATGTACGGGTCAGGGTTCTCCCCCAATTCCGGGTGAGGTGTCCCCGACCAGGACCCAAACCGCTGGGAACTGTCCGCCGCCGGGCGAATACTGGCGCCGTGGGGAGCCCGGAGCTGCACTTCCTGGGCCACTCGACCGTCCGCGTCGAGCTGGCCGGCCGCACGGTGCTCACCGATCCCGTCCTCGCTCCCACGATCGGGGCGCTGCGCCGGGTCGTGCCGCTGCCCGATCCCGCCGCCTGGGCCGGCGTCGACCTGGTGCTGATCAGCCACTTGCACGGCGACCACCTGCACATCCCGTCGCTGCGCATGCTCGGCCGCGACGTGCGCGTCCTCGTGCCGCGCGGCGCCGGCGCCTGGCTGCGCGGCCGCGGCTTCCCGAACACCCGCGAGCTCTCGGCCGGGGAGACCCTGTCGGACGGCGACCTGCGCATCACCGGCGTCCGCGCCGAGCACAGCGGCCACCGCTGGGGCCCCCGCTCCACCCACGGCCCGGCCACCGAGTCCCTGGGCTACCTGCTCGAGTCCCCCGGCGCCGGCACCGTCTACGTCAGCGGTGACACCGGGCTGTTCGACGGCATGGCGGTGCTCGCCGCGCGCGCGGTCGACGTCGCCCTCCTGCCGGTGTGGGGCTGGGGGCCCTCGCTCGGCCCCGGCCACCTCGACCCGGTCACCGCGGCCGACGCCGTCGCGCTGATCCGCCCGCGGGTCGCCGTCCCGGTGCACTGGGGCACGCTGACCGTGGCGGGCATGACCGTCGTCCCCTCGCCGCTGCGGGCGCGCATGCGCCGGCTGCTGGTCGACCCGCCGCGGTCGTTCGCCACCGAGGTGGCCGCCCGCGGGCTGCCCACCCGGGTCGTCGTCACCGAGCCCGGTTCGCGCGTGCTGCTGCCGCCGCCTCCGTCGCTGGCCGCGGCATGAGCACCCTCGCCTCGGCCTGGGACGGCGGCACCGCCGTCGGCTATCCCCTGCTGTTCGGGCTGATCCTGCTCGGCTCGGTGGTCCCCGTCGTGCCCACCGGCGCCGTGGTCGGCGCGGGCGCAGCGTTCGCGATGACCACCAACACCCTCGGCCTGCCGCTCGTGCTGGCCGTCGCGACCTCCGCCGCGCTGGCCGGCGACCTGATCACCTTCGCGGTCTGCCGGTTCGGCGGGCGGCCGCGGTGCGCTGGGTGACCCGCGGCCAGCACCCCGAGCGCCTCGACAAGGTGCGCGACCAGTTCCGCCGGCACGGCTGGCAGATCATCGTCGCCGGGCGGCTGCTGCCCGCCGGGCGCATCCCGGTGCTCGTGGCGGCCGGCGCGCTGGCGTACCCGTGGCGGCGGCTGGTGCCGGCTGCGCTGCTCGCCGCATCCCTGTGGGCGGTGGCGTACTCGCTGCTCGGGGTGGTGAGCGGCGGCATCTTCGACTCCCCGCTGCTGGCGACGCTGCTCGCGGCGGTGCTGGTGCTCGTCGTGGGCGCCGCGCTCAACCTCCTCGGCTCCCGGCGCCGCCGTCGCGACACGGACGCCACCCCGGAGCGCGAGCCGACGGCCTGCGAGTCGGCGTGACCGCCTCTCCCGACCGGGGCCGGCTGCTGCGCACCGGCCGGACCATCGCGCGCGTCCTGCTCACCTGGAGCATCGCCGCCGGGGCCCTCGTCGCCCTGGACGCCTGGCTGTCCGGGTTCGCGATGAGCGACTGGTGGCACCCGTGGGTCGCCGCGCTGCTGCTCGGCCTCCTCACCGCGGGCGTGTGGCCGCTCGTGCTGCGGGTGGCGCTGCCGCTGGCCGTCTTCACCCTCGGCGTCGGCGGCTTCCTGCTGCTCGGCGCGGGCGTGCTGGCGGTTTTCCTGGCGATCCCGGGCGTCGAGGTGCACAGCTTCAAGACCTCCGTCGTCGTCGCCGTTGCCATGGCCGCGGTCTCCGGGCTGGTCAACAGCGCGCTGGCGGTCGACGAGGACGAGGTGTTCTTCCGCCGCGCCCGCCGCCAGGCCGCCGCCGCCGCTACCCCGGACCGGCTCCGCCGGGGGTGCTGTTCCTGCAGATCGACGGGCTGTCGTACGAGACCGCGCGCCGCGCCGTGCGCGACGGGTCGATGCCGACGCTGGCCGCCTGGTTGCGGTCGGGCAGCCACGTGCTGACCTCGTGGCACACCGACTGGAGCTCGCAGACCGGCTCCGCGGTGTCGGGCATCCTGCACGGCTCGAACCACGACGTCCCCGGCTTCCGCTGGTACGAGAAGGACCGCGACCACGTCATGCGGGTCTCCCACCCCGCCGACGCCGCCGAGGTGGAGCGGCGGCACTCCGACGGCCGGGGGCTGCTCGCCGGCGGCGGCGCCTCCCGCGGCAACCTGTTCACCGGCGACGCCTGGCACGTCAGCCTCACCATGAGCTCGCTGGGCTTCCTGCCCGAACGGGCCCGGCGCGCCCGGCGTCGCCGGGACCGCGTCGGCGCCGGCTACTACGCGTACTTCGCCAACCCGGTGAACGCGCTGCGCACGATCGGCGTCTCGTTCGTGGACATCTACCGGGAGCTGCGGGCGGCGGCCCAGCAGCGCCGGGCCGACGTCCGGCCGCGGGTGTCCCGGGGTGGCATCTACCCGCTGGCCCGCCCCGGGACGACGGTCATCGCGCGTGACGTCGTCGTCTCGGCGCTGCTGGAGGACATGCTGGCCGGGCGCCCCGTGGTCTACGCCGACTTCCTGGGCTACGACGAGGTCGCCCACCACTCAGGGCTCGAGCGCTTCGACAGCCTCGAGGTGCTGCGCAGCATCGACCAGCAGATCGGCCGGCTCCACCGCGCCGCCTCGCTGGCGCCGCGCGACTACCACCTGGTCTGCCTGTCCGACCACGGCCAGACGCAGGGCTGGGCGTTCGCCGACCGCTTCGGCGAGTCGATCGAGGAGCTCGTCGGCCGGCTGTGCGGCGCACCGGGCGCGGCTCCGCTGTCCGGGCAGAAGGACAGCCGCCGCACCGCCGAGGCGTGGCAGGTGACCGCCGCGCTCGGCGAGGGCGCCGGGCCGATCGCCCGGCGGCTCCGCGCGCGGGTCGACGGGGCGTCGGAGCACGACCACCCGCTGCCCGGCGAGCCGGGCGCCGTGCCGCGGGTGGCGCCGGGCGTGGTCTGCGTCGTCTCCGGCCACACGGCGATGGTGTCGTTCGCCGACATCCCCGGCCGGGTGTCGCTGGAGGAGATCGAGCTGCACTGGCCCGACCTGCTGCCCGGCCTGGTCGACCACGACGGCGTCGGCTTCCTGCTCGTGCACTCCGAGGAGTACGGGCCCGTCGTCCTCGGGCGGGAAGGCCTGCACCGGCTCGCGTCGGGCGTCGTCATCGGCGAGGACCCGCTGCTGCCCTACGGCCCGCACGCCGCCGCGCTCGTCGCCCGCTCGTCGGGGTTCCCGCACTGCGCCGACGTGGTCATCAACAGCCGCTACGACCCCGACACCGACGAGGCGTCGCCCTTCGAGCCGCACGTCGGGTCGCACGGCGGGCTGGGCGGGCCGCAGCAGCTGGGCTTCCTGACCTACCCGCGCGCGTGGACCCCGCCCGGCGAGATCGTCGGCGCCGAGCACCTGCACCGGGTGCTGCGCGGCTGGCTAACCGACCTCGGCCACCCCGAGCCGACGGGCGAGGGGGCTGCGGTCGGCGAGCAGAGCCGCTCGGCCCTGGACGCCTCCGTCGGCAGTCGTCTCGTCTGACTTCCCCTGAGGGCGGCCTATGGGGCACGGGAACGGGAACGTGGCAGCTATCGGTTCAGCTCCTGCTGAGCCGAGTTCGGCGTGGTCGGCCGGAGTGAGCGGCGCGCGAAGTGCGGCGGGACTGCCCGAGTGGGTCGCCGCGCGGTCCTGCCCGAGGAGTGCCTCAGCTGATCGGGACGCGGTAGATCATGTGGCCGTGGCCCGTCGTGATCCAGACGACCCCCTCCGCGACAGCGATGCCGCCGCCTCCTTGCACTGCGGGGCCCAGAACTCGAGTTGCCGTGTTCGTCGCCGTATCGATCCCGGTGGCCAGTTCTTTGCTGGTACGTACCCAGATCGACCCGGGCCCGGCGGCGATGTCGCCGCGGATGATCGGACCGTCGGACACCCGAACAGTGGCCACCACGGTGTCGGTTTCAGGATCGATCCGCGAGACGGTGCCCTCCAAGGTTTCGAGCACCCAGACGGCGTCCTCGGTGACGGTCATGAGTCCGCTACCTCGACCCGTGTCGACGGTCGCGAGCGTGGTCCCATCGGCTGGATCGATTCGGTGCACGGCATCGGTGGTCGATACCCAGAGAGACCCGAAAGCGGCGCGCACCGCAGTGGCGCCGTCAGGCGCCACGTGGATCTGCTTCACGGCACCGTCCAGCGACAACGCGGCCAGTTCGCGGGCGGGAGTCCCGAAGATGCCGTTCAGGGTCCACACGGTGTCCTCGGTGACGGCGAGCGAGGAGTTCGACACCACGAGCGGGATGATCTTCCGCACGAGCACCTGTCCGGTGCCTGGTTCGATGCGCAGGAGCGATGTGGTGCTGCCGCCCGTCGAGAGCTCGACGGCCCACAGCGACCCGAGCCCGTACTCCATTGCAACCTTGATGCGACCCGTCGGAACGGGGACTCGCTGCTCGCCGGACAGCGGGTCGAACCCGACGATGCCGGGCTCGACGTTGCTGACCCATACGAGCCCGTCAGCGGCCAGGGCGAAGTCCGGGTAGACACCGAAGCGGAGGACGCCCGGGAGGCCGCTCACGTCCTCGGCCTTCGGGAGGTCGGCCGCCGGGGAGGTCGCGGCTGAGCCGGTGACCTGAGGGCGGCCCTCGCCGCCAGCCACTCCTCGTCCAGGGTCGGCGTCGCAGGCCGCCAGCGCGAGAAGGACCGCGCAAAACCCGGCACATCCGCGGGGATGCCTTGACGTGCGTCCGCGAAGGGACCAGCGGTTCGACCGCACGGTCAGATGCTCCCTTTTCCGCCTCGTGAGCACGGCCACCACCCTCACGGAGCGCGGGGCGCTGGAGCGCGTCGCGTCCGCGCGTGACAGATGAGTGACGCCTCGTCTGGCGCCGGTATCGCGTGCCCCTGAGGGGCGTGGTCTGTGACGGCTACCGCGTGATCCGTCGGGCCTTTCGTGCATCATGATGCACAGACAAAGATTTCTGCATCATGACTCTAACCTAATTCCATGCGCACCACAGTGGACCTCCCAGAGGACATCCATCGCCTTGCTTCCGCCATCGCGCGCGACTCCGGCAGTTCGCTGAGCGAGACGATCACGCGACTGCTCCGCGGCGCCCTGGCCGCCCCCGGACCAGTTCGGGTCACCACCAGCAGCCGGACGGGGTTGCAGGTCGCTTCCATCGGCCGTGTGGTCACGAGCGAGGACGTCCGCACGCTCGAGGACGACGAGTGACGGTCCTGCTGGATGCCAACGTCCTCGTCGCCCTGTCGGTCACCGACCACGTGCACCACGACGTCGTCGAGGACTGGTTCGTGCAGTTGTCCGAGCCCTTCGCCACGTGTCCACTCACGCAGGGAGCGCTCGTCCGCTTCATGCTCCGCGTCGGCGCCACCGCCCGGGACGCTGTGGAGATCGTCCGTGGGCTCGGCGGCGCCGACGGGCACGAGTTCTGGCCCGACGAGCTCGGCTACGACGCCGTGGACATGCGCGGAGTCGTGGGCCACAAGCAGGTGACCGACGCATACCTGGCTGGACTGGTTCGGCTGCGACGCGGTCGCCTGGCGACCCTCGATCGGGCGCTCGCCGCCGTGCACGAGGACGTCGCGCTCCTCCTCGACTCCGACCACTGAGCCGGCTCAGGGCGCCCCGGCGAGAGGCTCGAGGTCAGCGGCGAGCGTGGCGGCGGGCGTCCCACACGATCAGCAGGGCGAGCGCCCCGACCACGAACGGCACGGCGATGGCCAGCGGGAGCGAGATGAACACCGCGA
The DNA here is from genome assembly GCF_023016265.1 of Blastococcus sp. PRF04-17. Taxonomy (GTDB): domain Bacteria; phylum Actinomycetota; class Actinomycetes; order Mycobacteriales; family Geodermatophilaceae; genus Blastococcus_B. The sequence continues at coordinate 2,909,081 of NZ_CP095412.1, forward strand.
TCACGGTGAGCGCCACGGTCTCGAGCAGGATGACGAGGCAGAGGAACCCGGCCAGCAGCCAACCCAGGCCCCTCGACACGCTCCGCCGCTCCTCCACGCACCCAGTCTGACCGCTGGCGCCCGGTTCGCCCAGCACCCCAACGCGGGACGTCGAGGTCAGGTCGCCGCCCGCCACGCCGTCCGGGTCGACCCGGAGCCGGCCGACCGTGCGGACCGCCGTGGGGTCCGTTCCCTACCGGGCGGCGACCGCCTCGGACAGCTCCACGGTCACGATGCCGCCGCCGACCTGGCCGGGCTGCGTGCCGCCGGTGAGGTCCCCGAACGCGCCGAGGCCGGCGAGGGCGAAGGTGCCGCCCAGGACCGCGGAGATCGTCACGAGTCGCGCGCCGGTGACGCGGCGGGTCAGGGCTGCGTCGGTGGCGATCGTCACGGTTCCTCCTCGGTCGTGGGCGGCGGTTCCCCCTCGGACGAGAAGAACTCTGGACGCCGAACCGCAGGTGGCCCGCCCGGTAACCGCAAGGAATGCGCAAGAACCCGGCGGATGACGAACCCGTGAACTGCCCGCGCCCTCCTGGTCAGGGGCGCCGCGCTGGCCGAGAGTGGGCGGATGAGACCCGACGCCCGCGCCTGGTTCCAGCACCGCACGACGTCCGCCACCTCGCTCGCCGAGCTCGATCTCGACGCCCTGCTCCGCGCCAAGCGCCGGGGCGGGCACCGCGTCAGCGTCGTCCTGCCGGCCCGGGACGAGGAGGCGACCGTCGGCGCGCTGGTCGCCGACCTGCGCGAGCACTGGATGCGCCGGGTGCCGCTGGTCGACGAGCTGCTCGTGGTCGACTCCGACTCCACCGACGGCACGGCCGCGGTCGCCCGGGCCGCCGGCGCGGACGTCGTGGCCAGCGCCGACGTGCTGCCCGCCTCCGGCACCCGGCCCGGCAAGGGCGAGGCGCTCTGGAAGTCGCTGGCCGCCACCACCGGCGACCTCGTGGTCTTCCTGGACTCCGACCTGATCGGCGACGTCACCCACTTCGTGCCGGGGCTGCTCGGGCCGCTGCTCGCCGATCCGTCGGTGCTGTACGTGAAGGGCTGCTACACCCGGCCGCTCGAGGTCGGCGGCACCGTGCACGCCGCCGGCGGCGGGCGGGTCACCGAGCTGACCGCCCGGCCGCTGCTCAACGCGCTGTGGCCGGAGCTGGCCGGGTTCGTCCAGCCGCTGGGCGGCGAGTACGCCGGACGGCGCTCCGCGCTGGAGCAGGTGCCGTTCGTGTCGGCCTACGGCGTCGAGATCGGCCTGCTCATCGACCTGCTTCGCCTCGGCGGTCTGGCCTCGCTGGCCCAGGTCGACCTCGGCGAGCGCCGGCACACCTCGCAGAGCCAGGAGGCGCTCGGCGCGATGGCCGGCCAGGTCGTCTCCACCGTCCTGGCCCGCGCCGGCCGGCCCGGCTCCCACCGGCTCGACGCCAGCGGGCTGCTCACCCAGTTCCGCCGCGAGGGCGCCGGCTTCGTGCCGCGCAGCAGCGCGGTCGCCGTCGACCAGCGGCCACCGATGGCGACGATCGCCGAGTACGCCGCACGGGAGGTCGGCATCGCGGGCTGACCCCCGTAGCGGGGCGCCCACCGACAGGAGAAGATCAGCGCGTGCAGGTCACCTCGCCGCTCCTCCGTTGACCGGCCCCGAGGTCGGCCCCGAGGTGGTCGCCCACCGCGGGGCGACCGCCGACGCCCCCGAGCACACGCTGGCCGCCTACCGGCACGCCGCGGCGATCGGCGCCGACGCCGTGGAGTGCGACGTCCGCATGACCCGCGACGGCGTGCTCGTCTGCGTGCACGACCGGCAGATCAGGCACACCTCCAACGGGCGCGGCATCGTCTCGGCGCTGCACCTGCAGGAGCTCGAGCAGTACCAGTTCGGCCCCCGCAAGGCCCGCCGCCACCGGTGGGACGACGACGAGATCACCTCGGTGACCGACGAGCCCGACGTCGAGAACGGCCTGGTGCTCACGCTCGACCGGCTGCTCGAGTACATCACCGCCAGCCCCGGCACCGTGCGGCTGGCGATCGAGACCAAGCATCCGACCCGGCACGCCCGCAAGGTCGAGGAGGCGCTGGTCGCCTGCCTGCGCCGCTTCGGGCTGCTGGGCAACGGCCGCCCGGTCGAGTGGGCCGGCAAGCCCGCCGTCCGGATGATGAGCTTCTCCCAGCTGGCCGTGCGCCGGATGAGCGAGCTGGCGCCCACGGTGCCCACCGTGCAGCTGGTCGACAAGCGGCTGCGGCCGGTGCGCCGCGAGCTGCTGACCGGCAGCGCGACGGCGATCGGGCCGGGCTTCCACATCCTGCGGGCCGACCCCGACTACGTCGCCGACGCGCACGCGGCCGGCAAGGAGATCCACGTGTGGACCGTGAACCGACCGCACGACATGGACTTCGTCGCCGAGCTCGGGGTCGACGCGATCATCACCGACCACCCGCGCCGGCTGATGCAGCGTCTCGGCCGCGAGCGAACGCCTTAGCGCAGGTCGGTGTCGTCCAGCGCAGCCGTGAGCTCGGCCGGGGTGTCGTAGATCGCGACCGCGCCGGCGTCGCGCAGCTCGTCGTCCCCGAAGCCACCGGAACGGACGACGATCGCCGGCATCCCGGCGTTCCTCGCGGCCTGGACGTCGTAGACCGAGTCGCCGACCAGCACGCTCGGGGCGTCCACCGGCTCGCCGATCGTCTTCAGGGCCACCTGCAGCAGGTCCGGCGCCGGCTTGGTCGCCTCGACGTCCTCGCTGGTCGTCCAGCCGGCGGCCAGGTCGTCGACGTCGAGCATCCGACGGGCCCGCTCGACGTGGTGCGGCTTGCCCGAGCTGGCGAGGACGACGCGGTGCCCGCGCTCGGTGAGCGCCACCACCAGGTCGCGAGCACCCGGCAGCAGCGCGACCTCCGCCATCAGCGGGTCGGCCTCCTGCACCCAGCGCTCGCGCGCCTCGTTCCCGATCCGCTCCTCCAGCTCCTCCCCACCGAGCGCGGCGACGAGCTGGTCGCCGCCCATGCCGATCAGCCGGTGGATCCGCCAGATCGGGAAGGTCTCGCCCAGCGACCGGAAGGCGCGGTACCAGGCGAGCGCGTGCTGGTAGTTGGTGTCGACGAGAGTCCCGTCGACGTCGAGGACGGCGATGCGTGCGTCAGGCATGCGGCGGGAGCTGCCCACGCAGCGCGCCGCGCAACCGCCCGTGCGGCACGATCGGGGAGATGCCTGCCCATCCGCCCCCCGACCCGGCGGAGACCTGCCCCGGTTGCGGCTCCGTCCTCGCCCCGGTTCCCGGAGCTCCGAGCGCCCACCCGAGAGCCTCGCCGTCGTGCACGCGGCTGTTCGAGGTGACCGTCGGCGGCCTCCGCGAGGAGGCCGGTGCCGACCCCGGGACGGCGGCGGTGCTGCGCCGGGCCGAAGCGGCCTACGCCGCGCAGCACCGGGTGCCCGGGGAGAGCGACCCCCGCCCGCCCGCCGTCTGGCGGACGACGATCGCGGACGTCGCCGCCGACCTCGACGTCATCGACCTCGTCGTGCTGATCGACGCGTGGGCCCGGGCGGTCGAGGAGGACTGGTCCGCTGCGGTGACCGTGGGTGCTCAACCGCCCTACTTTCAGTAGTTAGACTGCAGCGGTGAGCGAAACGGGGGACCGGCGGGCACGCAAGAAAGCAGAGACACGGGCCCGGATCTGCCGGGTGGCGCACGCATTGTTCGCCGCCCAGGGCTTCGAGTCGGTCACCATTGCCGACATCGCCCGCGAAGCCGACGTGGCCGTGCAGACGGTGTTCAACCACTTCGCGACCAAGGAGGAGCTCTTCTTCGAGGGCCGGGCGGACTGGGTCGGCGGCGCGGCGGCCGCCGTCCGCAACCGGCCGGCGGGCGTGCCGACCCTGAGCGCGCTGCGCGAGCACCTCATCCAGTCGGTGCGCGACTACCTGGCCGCCGTCGGGTCGCCGGAGCACTGCGGCGTCGTCGCCACGCTCGAGGCGTCGCCGGCCCTCTCGGCCTACGAGCGCGAACTGCACCACGAGTCGGTGCGCCTGCTGAGCGAGGCACTGCGCGAGGCCAGCGAGGAGGACCCCACGCTCGCGCCGATCACCCGGACGGGCCTCGCGCCCGACGTCGTCGCCTCGCTGACCGCGGGGGTCTGGATGGCCGCCGTCCGCGCGCTGCTCGTCCAGCACCGCAGCCGGCTGGTCGGCACGGGCGCCGAGGACGCGACCCGCGCCGCCGTCGAGCGGTTCGCCGAGCAGGTGCTGACCCAGTTCGAGGGCATGACCCCCGACTCCATGGCGCCCGACTCCATGGCAGCGGGGACCACGGTGACCGGCTGGCCGACCGGAGTGCGCCGCGTCGGCTGAGCGCCGGGCCGCGCGACGCGCCGGAACAGGATCGTCCCCCACCACGCGCCGGACGAGCCCTCCCCGGCCGGCCTCGATCGCCGACGGGCCCCCGACCTCGGCGTCCGGCCGTCCGGGGGTCGTGGCGTGAGCGGGATCGGTCCGCCACAGCGAGCGGTCGCGCTCGCGTTGACCCGACAGTAACTACAACTGGTAGCTATGCTCTGACGGTGGGTGACTTGAAAGACCGGCGGGCGCGCAAGAAGGCGCAGACGCGTGAGGCGATCCGCACGGTCGCGCACCAGATGTTCGCCGAGCAGCACTTCTCGCAGGTGACGATCGCCGACATCGCCCGCCGGGCCGACGTCGCCGTCCAGACCGTCTTCAACCACTTCCCGACCAAGGAAGAGCTGTTCTTCGACGGGCGCACCCCGTGGGTGGCCGGACCGGCCGACTCCGTGCGCGACCGCCCGGCGTCCGTGCCGCCGCTGACCGCGCTGCGCGAGTACCTCGTGACGACGATCGGCGAGCTGGTCGCCACGATCAGCGAGCCGCAGCGACGCTGCTACGTCCGGACGGTCGAGGCGTCGGACTCGCTGCGGGTCTACGAGCGGGAACTGGTCCACGAGACCGAGATCCGGCTGCGCGCGGCGCTGGCCGAGGCCTGGACGGCGAGCGACGGGCCCGGCGCGCCCGCCGATCCCGAGACGGCCGCCGCCCTGGTCGCCGCCTCGTGGCTGTCCACCGCGCGCACGATGGTGGTGCTCCAGCGAACCCTGATCGAGCAGGGCGCCGATCCCGCCGAGCGCGCGGCCGAGGTGTCGGCACTGGCCGACGCCACGTTCCGGCAGTTCGCGGCGGGTGTCGAGGTCGTGCACTGCGGCGAGGCCGCCCCGGCAGCGGCGGCGGCCGCTGGCCACGACAGGAGATGCGCTGCGCCGGCTGAGCCCCTCAGACGGTCGCGGGTTCCGAGCGGGCGCCGCGCATCCCGGGCGCCGCGATGGGCAGCAGGACGTCGTCGACCACCCGCTGCACCTGCTCGGCGAGCATCGCGCCGTCGCCGGCCGCGGTGTACCGCTGCCACCAGAAGGCCTCGAGCACCGAGCCCAGCAGCGCCAGCCGCCCGTCGTCGACCGGCTCACCGCGACGCTCGGCACGACGACCGAGCTCCGCGACCACCTCGGCCAGCGGCCGGACCAGCGCCGCGTCCAGTCCCGCCCGGAGCTCCTCCTCGTGGCGGGCGGCGCCCACGAGGCTCGCCACCGCCTTCTCCTCGCGGTCCAGGGGGCGGGTCCAGTGCTGGACGAGGGTCGCGAGGTCGGCCCGCAGCGAACCGCCGTCCTCGGGTGCGGTCACCAGGCGGAAGCGGCTGACCGCGTGGCGGGCCAGGGCGGCCATCGTCGGCCACCGCCGGTAGATGCCCGCCTTGCCGCCCGGGCGCGTGCGGCGATGCGGTCGCTGTTCAGCCGCCCCCAGCCCTCCTCGGCGAGGATGTCGGTGGCCACCGAGAGCAGCTGCTCCGACAGCTCGGCACTGAGTGGGCGCCCGGGGGTGCCACTCATGAAGAGATTCCGTGACCCGAGGTCATATGCACCGCGACATCCTGGCGTGTCGGTGGAGCGACCACAATGACCGATTGCCTACAACAGAAACTTCTTCGGGCGAAGGGCCGAAGGTCCCGGGCCGGTCAGGCCCCGGCGGCGCTCTCCACGGGCACCCGGATGCTGGCGCCGTCCTCCGACAGCCACCCCTGGCTGCGGGCCCGGGCGACCATCTGGTCCCAGCGGCTCGCCCAGTCGGGGGCGCTGGCCCGCGGCTCGGCCGCCGCCCGCAGCGCCGCGGCGTCGAGGAACGCGACGTCGGCGTCCTGCAGCCTCCCCAGGCCGGCCCGCTCGAGCACCTCGGCGGCCTCCTCGTCGGTGACCTCGCCCAGCGCCAGGTGCAGCGCGGTGAGGTTGTCCACGTCGACCACACGAGCCTGGGGGCGCTCCTCGCGGCCCCCCACCACCTCGACGATCACGGCGTCTCCCTCCTGTTGGAGCTTTCTGTACCGAAAGCGGCTCAGACGTGCCACGGGAAGCGGGAGAAATCCGGGTCCCGCTTTTCCAGGAACGCGTCCCGGCCCTCCACGGCCTCCTCGGCCATGTACGCCAGCCGCGTCGTCTCGCCCGCGAACAGCTGCTGCCCCACCAGCCCGTCGTCGATCAGGTTGAAGGAGTACTTCAGCATCCGCTGGGCGGTCGGGCTCTTGGCCACGATCTTCCTGCCCCACTCCAGGGCGGTGCGCTCCAGCTCCGCATGGGGGACGACGCGGTTCACCATGCCCATCGCGTGCGCGTCGGCGGCCGAGTACTCCTCGCCCAGGAAGAAGATCTCGCGGGCGAACTTCTGGCCGACCTGGCGGGCGAGGTAGGCCGAGCCGAAGCCGCCGTCGAAGCTGCCGACGTCGGCGTCGGTCTGCTTGAACCGGGCGTGCTCGGCACTGGCCAGGGTGAGGTCGGAGACGACGTGCAGGCTGTGCCCGCCCCCCGCCGCCCACCCGGGGACGACGCAGACGACCACCTTCGGCATGAAGCGGATCAGCCGCTGCGCCTCGAGCACGTGCAGCCGGCCGCTGCTGCGCCCCTTCTCGTGCTCGTAGCCGTACCTGCCCCGCACCCGCTGGTCGCCGCCGGAGCAGAACGCCCACCCGCCGTCCTTGGGGCTGGGCCCGTTGCCGGTGAGGAGCACGCAGCCGACGTCGGTGGACAGCCGGGCGTGCTCGAGCGCGGTGATCAGCTCGTCGACGGTCTGCGGCCGGAAGGCGTTGCGCACCTCGGGCCGGTCGAACGCGATGCGGACGACGCCGGCGTCCACCGCCCGGTGGTAGGTGAGGTCGGCGAAGTCGAATCCCTCGACCGGCTGCCAGGCGGAGCTGTCGAAGATCTCGGAGACGTCGTCACGGGCACTCATGGGACCGAACCTATTGGGGCCTGCGCGTCACGAACCCAGCAGCCCACCCACGGGGTCCTCCACCACCTCGCCGACCTTCGGCAACGGCACCTTCGGCAGGTTCTCGCACAGGCAGTCACCGTCGGGCTCCGGCTGGGGCTCCGGCTGGGGCTCCGGCTGGGGCTTCGGTTGAGGCTTCGGCTGGGGGGCCGGGTCCTGCGCCGGTGGCTGCTGCTGCGGGGGCTGCTGCGCCGGCGGCTGGGAGCCGCCTCCGCCGCTCGGCGTTCCACCGGTGCCGCCGGTCCCACCGCTGGGAGCACCCTCGGTGCCGCGGGTGCCGGCCAGCGTGCCATCGGTGCCGGTGGCGCTGCCCGCCGAACCGGCCGTGCCCGCGCCACCTGCCCCTGCGGCACCCGCCGGGGCCGAGCCGGCGTCGGCTGCCGTGCTGCCGTCGCCGGGTCGGGCCGGCGACGTCGACGCCGACGTGTTCAGCGCCGCACCGCCGCGGCCACCCTCGTCGTCGGTGCCACCGTCGTCCTCACCGGTGAAGACCCCTTCGGGGTCGTCGCCGGCCGAGCCGTTGCCCGTCGTGCCTCCGCTGAGGAACAGGGCGATGGGCACCGCGACCAGCAGGGCGCCGCAGAGCATCGCCAGCGCCAGGAAGATCCGGGGGCGTCGGCGGTCGGTGACGGCATGACGAGCTTCACCGGTGCCCAGTTCGCCGCGGGTGGCGGTCCCTGAGGCGCGGTGCCGGGGGCGGCGGGAGATGGCCGGCTCCTTAGTGGTGCGAAGTGCGTGATTCGACGTGACCGCCTACCCACGGAGCGCAGCCTCATGCCGCGCCGCGCCGAACTACTTCGCCGAGTTCTCCAGCATCGGCCGCAGCCGGGAGAGCGACGCCGCCAGCCCCGGATGCAGGTCGACCCCGTCGAGTCCGGCCAGCGGCAGCCACGCCACCCCGTCGCTCTCGCCGTCCAGCCTCAAGTCGGCCGCCTCGATCGGCCGGGCCGGCCGGGCCAGCACGGTCGTGTACGCCCAGCCGCCGTGGTCGTCGACCGACCGCGCACCGAGGACGACGTCGGCCGCGGTGAGCCCGAGCTCCTCGCGGACCTCGCGGAGCGCGCCGTCCGCCGGCGACTCGCCGTGGTGCAGGGCGCCGCCCGGCGTACCCCAGGTGCCGCCGTGGTGCGACCACCAGGCCCGGTGCTGGAGCAGCACCTCGGGGCCGTCCTCGCCGTCCCGGTGGAGCAGCAGCCCGGCGGCGCCGGCGCGCCCCCAGTGCCGGTGGCCCTGGCCGCAGATCGTCCAGCCGTCGGTCGAAGCGAGCACCCGACCAGTGAACCCGGTCCATCGCGCGTGTGCCCGCGACGGGCGACGTAGGTTGGCGGGCATGACCACCACCACGACCATGGCCGAGGTCCCCGGACTCGTCGGCCAGGAGCTCGGCAGCAGCGACTGGCACGAGGTCACCCAGGAGCACGTGAACCAGTTCGCCGAGGCGACCGGCGACCACCAGTGGATCCACGTCGACGTCGAGCGCGCCAAGGCCGAGAGCCCGTTCGGCGGCCCGATCGCCCACGGCTACCTCACCCTGTCGCTGCTCGCGCCCCTCTCGGCGCAGGTCCTCGTGGTGACCGACACGGTCATGGGCGTCAACTACGGCCTGAACAAGGTGCGCTTCCCCGCCCCCGTGCCGGTCGGCTCCAAGGTGCGGCTCTCGGCGTCGCTCAAGGACGTGCAGGAGATCGCCGGCGGGCTGCAGCTCACCCTGTCCTGCAGCATCGAGCGCGAGGGCGGCGACAAGCCGGTCTGCATCGCCGAGCCGGTCTACCGCTACTACGGCGGCTGAGGGGTGCGGGTCGCCGTCTTCACCGGGTCGCACGCCGGCCCGCCGGCGCACGCGGCCGCCGCCCGGGCGTTCGCGACCGACCTCGCGACCGCCGGCGTCGGCATCGTCTACGGCGGCGGGCACGTCGGCATGATGGGCACCGTCGCCGACGCCGCCCTGGCCGCGGGCGGCGAGGTGGTCGGGGTCATCCCGCAGCACCTGGTCGACGACGAGGTGGCCCACCCCGGCCTGCCCCGCCTCGAGGTCGTGCAGACGATGCACGAGCGCAAGGCGGTCATGGCCGACCTCTCCGACGCCTTCGTCGCGCTGCCCGGCGCCGCCGGGACGCTCGAGGAGCTGTTCGAGGCCTGGACCTGGGGCATGCTCGGGCTGCACGCCAAGCCGACCCTGCTCCTGGACGTCGACGGCTTCTGGCAGCCGCTGCTCGCCCAGCTGCGGCGCATGGTCGACGACGGCTACCTCGACCGGGTCCGGCTGGACTCCCTGGGCGTGGTGCAGGACGCCGCCGGGCTGCTGTCGTTCGTCGCGGCCTACGAGCACCCTCCGCGCAAGTGGACGGCGGCACCGCGCGCCTGAGCGCCGCCCGTGCCGGACTCGCAGCGCGCGCCCCGGGCCGAAACGAGACGTGAACGGCCCCTCCGACGGTCAACCGCGCGGCCCAGGTCGTGATCCACTGGGCGCGTGCCGCCCTCTCAGATCGCCGACAGCCGGGTCGTCCACGGGCACCGGCGCGCGTTCATCCGCGCCGGTGAGGGGCCGGCGCTGCTGCTGCTGCACGGCATCGGGAACACCTGCCAGACCTGGGCCGGGGTGATCGACCGGCTCGCCGAGTCGCACACGGTCATCGCGCCGGACCTGCTGGGGCACGGCGCCTCGGACAAGCCGCGCGGCGACTACTCGATCGCGGCCTACGCCAACAGCATGCGCGACCTGCTCACCGTCCTCGACATCGAGCAGGCGACCGTCGTCGGGCACTCGCTCGGCGGCGGTGTCGCGCTGCAGTTCGCCTACCAGTTCCCCGAGCGCTGCCAGCGGATCGCGCTGGTCGGCAGCGGCGGGCTGGGGCCGGAGCTGTCCGCCGGGCTGCGCGCGGCGACGCTGCCCGGAGCCGAGCTGGTGCTCGCCGCGCTGACCAGCGTCTCGGGCCCGCTGCGCAGCGGCCTGCAGGTGCTCGAGCGGATCGGGCAGGTCGGCGGCTGGAAGCGGGTCGGCGATCTCGCCGAGGCCGGTGACGCCCTGCTGGGGCTCAAGGACGTCGAGGCGCGCCGGGCGTTCCTGCGCACCCTGCGCGGTGCGGTCGACGCGCGCGGCCAGGCGGTCACCGCGCTCGACAAGCTGTACCTCGCCGACGCCGTCCCCCTGCTGGTCGTCTGGGGCAGCCGCGACCCCATCGTCCCGGCGCGGCACGCCGAGACCGTGCGGGCGGAGGTGCCCGGCGCCCGCATCGAGGTGTTCGAGGGCGCCGGGCACTGGCCGCACCTCGACGAGCCGGAGCGGTTCGCGTCGCTGCTGCTGGACTTCATCGCGACGACCGAGCCCGCGTCGCACGACCTGGACAGCTGGCGGCGGCTGCTGTCGCGGTCCTAGCCGCATAGCGTTCCGGGGCGTGGAGCACTGGGACGTCGTCGTGGTCGGCGGAGGGCCGGCCGGTGCCGCGTCGGCCGCGGCCGCCCGGCGCGCCGACCCCGCCGCCCGGGTCCTCGTCCTCGACCGGTCGGACTTCCCCCGCGACAAGGTCTGCGGCGACGGGATCGCGCCCGAGGCGCTCGACGTCCTGGCCGGGCTGGGCGTCGACACCGCCGCGCTGGTCGACGGCTACCCCCCGGTGCCGCGGCTGCGGCTGCGCTCCCCCGGCGGGACGACGGTCGAGCGGGCCATGCACCGCCCGGCCCTCGTCGTGCCGCGCCAGGTGTTCGACGCCCGGCTGCTCACGGCGGTGGTCGCCGGCGGTGTGGCGCTGCGCCGGCACACGGTGCGCCGGATCGAGGTGCAGGCGGGCCGGGTGGTGGTGGACGGCGCGCTCACCGCGGGCGTCCTCATCGGGGCGGACGGCGCGGAGTCCGTCGTCCGGCGCGCGATCGGCCTCGCACCCAACCGGGCACGGCACACCGCCATCGCGATCCGCGGGTACGCGCCCGAGCCGGCCGGGCTGGCGGGCGTCCAGGCCATCCTGACCACCGAGCAGCGCTGGCCGGCCTACGCCTGGTCGTTCCCGCTGGGCGACGGGCGGGCCAACGTGGGCTACGGCGAGCTCGTCTCCGGCGGGGTCAACCGGGCCGGGCTGCTGGCCGGCCTCGAGCGGCTGCTCCCCGGCGTCGCGCCGGCCGAGCTGCGGGCGCACCGGCTGCCCCTGTCGACCGGCCGGCCGCGGCAGCCCGACGGACGGGTGCTGCTCGTCGGCGACGCGGCGTCGCTGATCAACCCGCTGACCGGCGAGGGCATCTTCTACGCCGTCCTCTCCGGTGCACTGGCCGGGGCGGCCGCGGTGCGCGGCGGCGACGCGGGTGCGGCGTACCGGGCCGCGCTGGACGCCCGGCTGGGCCGGCACCTGCGGCACTCCGCCGCGGCGTCAGGGGTCAGCCGCTGGACCCGGGTGATGGACGCCGCGTTCCGGGCGGCGGCGGGCGACCAGCGGGTGTTCGACGACGTCGTCGCCCTCGGCCTCGCCGACGGCCGGCTCACCGCCCGCACGCTGGCCGCCGCGGTTCGCCGCCTCCGCTGACCGCGTCCCCCCGTTCCCCCGACCCCCGCTTTCGGTACAGAAAGCGGGCGCTCCGACCCCGCTTTCTGTACCGAAAGCGGGGACCTGGAACTTCATCGGCCGTTCAGCGAGAGGGACACGCCGCCGTCATCGGCCCCATCGACCCTGGGGACCATGACCGAGGCACCTCCCCGTACCCCCGTCGTCCCCCTGCCCCGCGCACCGGTCCGCTCCCCGGGGCGCGCCGACCCCGCCACCCAGCAGCGCCATCGGCTGCACTTCACGGCGGCGATGGCCGCGATCCGGGTGCGCGCCGCACTGCCCGTCGGCGGCGGCGGCCGGCGCCAGGTCTGGCAGGTCTGCAGCGCCGCGCGGCTGCTCACCTCCCTGGGCATCCGGGTGAGCGTCGTCCAGCCGGGTCTGCCCTGGCCGCGGTACCGGACCCAGCGGCTGCAGGTGAACAACCAGGCCGGGCTGCTCGGCGACCTCGCGCTGCTCACCGCCGTCCCGCGCTCGGCGGCCGGCTGGTCCGAGGTGGCCGACCGCGTCCTCCCCGCGGGGAGCCCACTCCGAGCAGCCGGCAGCGAGGACGCCGTCACCTGCCCCGTGTCGATCGCCTACCGGACCGCCGCGGGACCGCTGGACATCCCGCCCCGCACCCTCGCCGAGGTCGTGGCGCTCAACGGGCTCGTGCTCGAGGTCCGGCTGCTCGACGCGGTCGCCGACGTCGGCCGTGCGGCCTGACCTGCCACCCGGCGGCCTGGTCCGCCGGGTCCGCGGCAGCTGGTCGCGCACTCCGGCGCCGACCGGAAGATGCCCATCACGAACGGCGGACGACGGATCGCTGCGCCGCTCTGCCGCCCTCCCCTAGGCACCCGGCCGTTTTCGACGAGGTTCCGCTGGGGTGGCCGCGCTCTCGAGGCCCCCGTATCCGGGCGGTCGCTGGCATCCTCCTGCCGGTACCTGCGACGGAGGAGGACCCCCGATGGCGGACGCGAGCTGGCTGCCCGACCCGACCGGTGTGCACGAGCTGCGCTACTGGAACGGCAGCACCTGGACCGAGCACGTCTCGGACCAGGGGACGACGGGTCAGGACCCGCTCACCGCGGAGCTGCCGCCACCCGCCGCCGCCTTCCCACCGCCGCCGGCACCCCCGCCCGGCGCCGCACCGGCCGCTGCTCCCGCGGGCAAGGTGAGCTGGAAGGACCGGCTCAAGCAGGTCGCCGACCAGGGCAAGCAGCTGGCCGACCAGGGCAAGCAGAAGCTCGCCGAGCAGCAGGCCAAGCGCACCGAGCAGTGGGCCAACGACCCCAGCACCCTGTGGTTCGGCGAGAGCAAGAACGCCGCGACGTCGGCGGCCGGGGTGTCCAAGGCGCGCTACCGGATCACCAAGGACCGGATCTGGATCGAGAGCGGCCTGCTGGGCACCCGCACCGAGAGCGTGCCGCTGTGGGCGATCCGCGACATGGACATCCGACAGGCGGTGTGGCAACGCGGCAACGACGTCGGGGACGTCGTCCTCAATCTCGAGGACCCGGCCTACGGGGCGCAGCAGGACATGTTCAACCTGACCGGCGCGCCCGAGCAGGGGCACACCAGCGGGCAGGTCGTGCTCGACAACATCGAGCACCCGCACCAGGTCTACGACCTCCTGGCGCCGCTGGTCAGCGAGGCGCGGCACAAGAAGACGATGGAGCGGCAGTCGACGTACGTGCACAACATGACGCCGGGCATGCCGTACGGGGCGCCGCCGATGCCGACCCCGCCGGTGCCGCCACCCGCCCCTGCTCCACCGCAGAACGACATGGTCGAGCAGCTCAGGAAGCTGGGCGAGCTGCGCGACGCCGGGATCCTCACCGAGGAGGAGTTCGCCGCCCAGAAGGCGAAGATCCTCGGCGGCTGACCCCCGTGATCATCGGCAAGTGGCGGTTCCCTGCGGCGTGCCGGGCAGCCACTTGCCGATGATCAACGCGGATTCGCGCGCGTGGTGCCACCACAACGGCGGAGGGCGTGGGATTCGAACCCACGAGGAGCTGTGAACTCCTAGCGGTTTTCAAGACCGCTGTCATTCGCATCTCCACTGATTCACGGCACCTCGCGAGCCGGTGCGATGACGGTGCCACAGACTCCTGACCTGCGCAGTCACCGGTACGGGCGACGCGGCGCCGCCCGGGCCACCGGCCCCTCGACATGGGTCCGTCCGTAGGCCCATCCGTACGGAGGAAGCGTACGAAGGCGCTCGGACAACGCATGATCGTTGCCCCGGCGTCGGGAGCGGCGGCTGCGCCCGTTTGGATGGTGGGCGTGGCCGAGGACTACCCGACGTGGCTGTACTACCCGAACCGTGCACAGCCTCCGGCGTGGGTCGAGACGTTCATCGAAGTGGTCCGCGATCAGCGGCCGGCCATCGAGTCCGCAAAGGTCGACCACCTGACCAGTGACGCGGTGCTGAGCCACCTGGCGCCGGGGTTGGCCGCCGCGGGCTACGTAGTCGAGACGGGCAAGAAGCGGGGCCAGAAGGTCAGGCGGCCGGTGCTGTTCGGTGAGCAGGGCAGACCGCGCGTCACCTACGAGGTGGACGCGGTCCACGACGAGCTCGGCATCGTGGTCGAGGTCGAGGCCGGCCGGGGCGCACGTGGGAATGCGATCTACCGGGACCTCATCAGGACCTCCCTGATCGTGGACGTGAAGTACCTGGCCCTGGGGGTGATGTCGGAGTACCGCCATCTCTCCGGCGGCCGGAAGATGGCTGTCCGGAGCTTCCAGGAGGCGCGGGACCAGGTGGACGCGATCTACGCCAGCGGACAGCTCCACCTGCCGTTCGAGGGGCTACTCCTCTTCGGGTACTGAGGCTGCTGGCGTCGTCCTGGCCGTCGTCTTCTCCGCCCGACTGCCGACGCGACGATGACCTGCTCGTCGTCCGCCGGCCGCTGGCCGGCATCCACGTCGACTACGTCGAGACGCGAAAGGCGATGGAGCCCGAAGACGATGGATCGGCACCGCATGGCGGGGAACTTCGCCCTGGTCGACTTCGAGCACTACGACATCGCCACGTTGACCGGCCTGGACCGCGGCGAGCACACCGGCTCCGGCCCGGACACCTTCAACTTCATCCCCCGTCCGCCGCGCTGGAGCTGGCCCCCAGGATGACCACCACCACGACCGCCGCACCCGCGACCGCGGAGGACCCGAGGAAGGTCTGCTTCGCGATCCGCGCCAGGGTCGGGTCGTTCGCCCTCGGGGCCATCGCGGAGCAGACCTTCCCAACAGCCGTCAGCACCGTCTTGAGCTCCCGGAGCGGGTCGACCTGGCCACTGGCCCCGATGTTGTCGATCGTCATGCTCGTACACTCCAACAAGTGATGGATTTGTCCTGACGATCCGCAAGCTAGCTAACACGAACCGGCGACGCAACAAGCTCTGACCGGTCGTGACTGCTCGGCACCTGTTGGGGTATCCTCGCCGCGTGGACGACGGCGGAGCGCGCGACGAGATCGGGGAGCCTTCTCCCCTCGTGGATCTGCGCGTGGGGCCGGGTGAGCCCGGCAACGCCCAGTTCGGAGAGTTGCTGGAGCGCCTGCGTTGGAAGGCAGGCCTATCGCGGGCCGATGCGGCCGACAAGCTCGGGCTCACTTCCGAGTACCTCCGCCTCCTCGAGGTCGGCAAGCGCGTTCCCGCCCTCGGGCAGATGCGCCGCTTCCTGAGCGTGTACGGCGCGAACGGGGCGGTCGAGCAGATCTCGCCGCAGGGATACCGGCAGGACTTGATCGTCTTCGACCCGCTTCACGGCGAGGACGGCGAGCCCACCATCGTCGAGTTCACCAGCCGGATCCGCGAAGCACGCCGCCGCGCGCTCGGCGGCCCTCCGGATGAGGAGGATCGGGACGATGACACCGCCCGGCGTGCGGCCGAGGTCGGCACGATCGTGTTCCTCCTGACTCGAGCGGACGACGGCACGCTCCGGAAGATCCGCCAGTTGCTGGAGGCCCGGATCGACTGAGGTGCGCGTCCTGGTCCGGATCGATCGGCTCGCAGGGCTAGCTGTAGTAGTTCATGACGTTGTGCACATTCAAGGAGACTCGATGATCAGCGACGAGGCGCCCGACGAGGCCGAGCGGGCCGAGGGAAAGACCGCGTATGACGTCGTCCGGGCCTGGCTGGAACGGCACGTGCCCGACCGGTTCGACAACTCCCGCGAGGACAAGCGGGTGTGGCTGGACTGGGCGGCCCAGAACTTCCTCGCCGACCCGGAGATCCGCCAGCACCTCGTTCCCCCGTGTCGCCAACGTCCTGACACAACACAGCTAGCCTGCTGCGGATGCTGACCTGCCGCGACGAGATTCTGGCCGCGCTGCCACCGCTCGCCAGGAAGAGTCGGGACGGCACATTCACGGCGGACGAAGTCGTCGCGGCCCTGTCGAGCACCGGAACCCGGTACTCCGAGAGCACGATCCGTACTCACGTCACCTCCCGAATGTGCGCCAACGCGCCGGATCACCACGCGCGGACGTTCGATGATCTGGAGCGCGTGGACCGGGGCCGATACCGCCTGCGGCGTCCACAGCACTGAGAGGCGACGCTGGGCCACCGCACTCGGTCACCCGAGGCGCCTCCCGGCCCTCGACCCCCGGCCGATGCTGAGCGACAGAGGGACGGACAACAAGTGATCATGGGAACGCCGGGAGAGAAGGGCAGCCGACGTCGATGCCGCCGCTCATGATCGGGCCCGACTGGAGTACCGCTGCGGCACCGGTGATCGACGCCGGCCGCTTCCCCCTGGGCGTCGAGAGCGCCACGCTCGGCAACGCAAGGCGGTTGGTGCCGTTGGTGAACTCGGGCACCGCCCACGCCCGGTACTACCTGCTGCACGCCGCACTGGCCGCCGCACACCGCGTCCAGCCCGGAGATCGCTCCGCGATGGAGACGGCCCGGCAGCACGTGCGCCGAGCGGAAGTCGTCCTCGCCGCCGCGACACTCCGTCACGCGCAGTCCGACCCGGCCGAGCACGACGCGGTCCCGCCCTACCAGGACCCCCACGGAGCGAGAGTCGTCGCTCCGGCTCTCGCCAGTGGCACCGTCGACGTCGGCAAGCTCGCCGCGAAGTACTCGGTGCAGACGAACGGCTTCCTCGCCGTCTACCGGGGCGCAGAGATCGAATCAGGGCTGCTCGACCGGCGGAACGGGTCCCTCCTCCCCGGGACCGTCGCGTTGCCCGAGTCCGGACTCGAGGGCGTCCGTGCGATCCTCGCAGCCGCCGACAACACCAGCCTCACCCTCGCCCAGCTCGACGAGCTGCTCCCCGCGGCATGTCTGTGCCAGGTGCGCCGGGGCGACGAGGCGGCCCAGCTGGCACGCCTGTTGCTCGGCCATCCCGGCGATGACGGATCGGACGTGTCGAAAGAGGTCCGGCGAGCGCGCCGCAGGACGGCGGCCACCGCCAGGTTGTTGCTGCACTCGCTGAACGGCCGCGACCCCGGCAGTGACCCCACCGAGGCCATGGCCGAGCTCTGCTACGGCGAACTGGACGCCGTCGCCGCCCTCGGCGATCCCGATCTGGTGGGCTGGGCAGAGCTCTGGCGGGGTGCTCTTCTGCGGAACGCGAGTGTCACCGCCTGGCGGTGGCTGTGGTGGTGGCTCACCGAGCAGCTCCGCCAGCAGCCACAGAGCCGGGCAGCTCTGGCCTCCGCCCTCGCCGATGCCCTCGTGGAGGCCGCGGGTGGCGACGGCCCGGCGGTGGATCTCCTCAACGAACAGCTCCCCCTCGCAAGGACGGGCAGCGACTGCTCAACGCCGAGGACTCGCTGCTGTACCCGAACGGCGGCGAGAGCGTCGAGCCGTGGGACTTCCTTCGAGCACTCCTCCTGGGAGCGCACCGGCTCCACGACCTGACAGGTCCCGCGCTGACCGCGTTCCTCGAGCACGGGGAGCTCGGCCCGACGTACGTGCGTGACTGGCTGGCGTCGTCGTCACACCTATCCGTCTCCGAGCTCGGCCGCGACCTCGCCGGACGACTGCTGCGTCAGGCCGAGGAAATCAGTCGCCGCCGCATCCGCTGGGAGGCCGGGCAGCTGCGGATGCCGACCCGGCTGCGGGAGATCGGAGAGGTCCTCGATCTTGCCGGCGCGGAAGGCTTCATCGCGCCGGCGCTCCGGCTCGAGCGCCTCCGCCAGATCCTCGCAGAACTCGGCTACCTCACCGAAGTGGACGGGGCCCTGGCACCGGGCGAACCCGCGGCGCAGCGGTGGGCGGCATGATCGGCCACTGGAGCGACCACCTCCCGCCCGGGAGCGCCCCGCCGTGGCTGCTCCGTTCCCGGGCGGTGCAGGCGGAGGAAGTCCTCGTCCTCAGCTACACCGCCGACCTGCGCTTCTTCGAACGTGTCTGCCTCCCGGAGGCCCGCGCCGTCGGCGCCAGGGTCACCGTGGTCCACGACGTCGCGGCCGACCTGGTCCCTGCCGAGGACCTCCACCACGTCGGCGTGCACTACACCGACGTTCCTGTGCGTTGCCGCTCCGACGGCGAGTTTCACCCCAAGCTGCTGATCGCCATCGCCGCCGACCGGGCCCTGGTCGCGATCGGCTCCGGCAACGCCACCGCCAGCGGCTGGCACCACAACGGGGAGCTGTGGACGACGCTCGCTGCCGACGTCGCGGACTGGCCGGCCACATTCCACGACCTCGCCGGTTGGTTGCGGGCGCTCCCCGACCACCTGTACATCGACGACTTCGGTCGCGAGCGGATGGAAGCAGCCGCCGCCGCGTTGTCCCGCCATCCCGCGCAGACGGAAGGCCCCCGGCTCGTCCACAACCTGGACGTACCCATCGCTCATCAACTGCCGAGCTCCACAGGAGCGGTGAGCAGGCTCACCGTCGCCAGTCCCTTCCTGGACGAGAAGGCGGTCGCGCTGCGGCACGTGACCGAGCACTTCTCCCCGAGGAGGCGACGCTCGCGCTGACGGACAACGCCGACGCCGACGCGGACGCACTCGCCGCCTGGGCCGAGCGCCCGGGCGCGGCCATCCATGCCATCGACTCCGAGCGGTACTTCCACGGGAAGCTCGTCCAGTGGACCGACGACGCCGAAACCCACGCCCTGGTCGGAAGCGCGAACGTCACGGTGGCCGCCCTGCTCAGGACGACAGGACAGCACCACGGCAACTGCGAGCTCGGCCTGCTCTGCGACCTCGAGGCGGCCGACCTGACGCCACCGCTCGGCGACGAGCTCACGGCCTCCGACGAGATCGCCAGCGTGCTGACCGACGCGCCCCCGCCGCCCGATCGGGACGCGCACACCCCACGACTGCTCCGCGTGCTGCTCTCAGGGCCGGGCGTCCTGGTCACCGTCGTCGCCGACAGCAGCGACCGAGTGACCGCCGTAGTGACCGCCACCGGTGAGCGCTACCCGCTCACGCTCGTGGGGAGCACCGGTCGCGTACACCAGTTCACCGGGTCCGCGGATCTCCTCGTAGGGGCGGTCTGCTACGTGGAGCTGACGGACGGCTCCCGACTCGGCCCGGTACGTCCGACCGACCCGGTCACCGTCACCGCCCGTCCGGGAACCAGCAGCCCGCTCGAGGGCGCCCGCCTCACCCAGGTGCTGTCTGACCCCCGGCTCAGCGAGCGGCTGTTCCAGGCCCTCGCGGACCTGGCCGCGGCCCGTCCCGAGGATCCGCCCCAGCAGGGGGCGGTGCTGCAGGCCGGCCCGCAAGGTGGCGCCGCACCGCGGAGCTAGTCGTCGGCTCCGCCCTGGTCAATCTCGCCCTGGGTCGGGCTGGCTCCGACGTCGATCCGACGGACGACGGCGATGCCACCACTGTCGACGTCGATCCCGGTGATGCGGTGTCCGAGGTCGGAGAAGACGACGACGCCACCAGCCTGTTCGACGACGATGACGATGAGGTCGACACCGGGATTCTCGACCCCCTCGACGCGACCGGCGACCCGGTCAGCGCGCTGATCGCGGACAGCGTCACAGCCGGCCGACTCGCCCGCGCGATCGACAAGCGGCTGACCGACACCGAGGGGTGGAGCCTGGTCGCGCTGCTGGCACTGCTGCGCGTCACCCTGATCGTCGCGGCGGGCGGCGGGTGGCCCGACCGGCTGGATGCGGCCGACGCCGTCGCGGACGTCCTCGACCGGGTACTGCAGGCGCCGCCCACTGCGGACGAGGACGTGGAAGCGTCGCGTCGAGCCGCCGTTCTGGTCGCGCTGGCCGTCGTCGCCACGGCGGTCGAGCGGTGGGACGAACCGGACGATCCGTTTGCCGCCGACTTCGAGCGCTACCGATCGCGGGCCGCCCTCATCGCTTCCGAGGTCGACGCGGAGCGGGTCGCGCACTACGCGGCCGACCTGGACATCGGCTTCGGCTCGATGTTGACCGCCGACTCGGTGCTCGATTCGGCGTCGTTCCTACTGACCTCTACGGCGGTCGAGCGGGCCGCCGAGGCATTGACCCTGGACTACCCCGGCCTCCGAGTGGCGGCCCCGCGGTTGTTGCGCATCCCGACGGCGACGAACCCGTACACAGCCGCGATGCGCCTGCTGACCCGGGCGGCCCATCTAGCCCCCATAGCCGTGCACGCCGGAGGGCCAATGGGCGAGGTCTACGCCGCCTGGCGTCCGAAGGCGCTGGTCCTGCAACGCGGCTCCGCCGTCGGGACGCCCACGGCCGGCGGTGTCCACCACCTCGTCGTAGGGCCCGGCGCCCACACGACGACCACGCCGCGGTCGGCGTCTCGGAAGTGGCACGGTCCGTTGCCGACTGATCTCGCGTTGGAGCTTGCCGACGCCGGCTTGCTCACGCGGCAACCTGCCGATTCCAAGCACTCTGGCGCCTAGGCCTGGGTCAGCCGATTGCGCCGCGGCGGGTAGCAGCAGGAGGCGTGGGAGAGCAGACCGAAGCGACTGCGGGCGAGCTCAGGAACTGCTGCACGACGGCTGCCCACGGGGACGCCGCAGTGCAGGTCTGTTGACCTTCCGAAGCGGTGCCGTCTCACCATGTCCGGTCATCGCCGGGTCGTGTGCCTCGAGGGCTTCCTTCGGACACGTGGACCGATGCGGATGCGCTGCCCGTACACCGCCCGGACTTGCCTGAGATGATGCGCGTACGACCGCGGTCGACCGCGGCGTTGGAGGGTTCGCATAGCGGCCGAGTGCAGGCGCCTTGAAAGCGCCCGGTGGGTCAGACCACCCGTGGGTTCGAATCCCACACCCTCCGCCACGCCGGGACCGGCCCCCGACATGCACACGTGCGGCCCTGTGACGCCAGAGCCTCCCGTCCAAGCCGGTTCGCGGGATGCTCGACGGCGCCTGCTCAGACCAGCCGGAGTTCCGGCCGCGGATCGTCGTCCCCCAGCAGCAGGCGCAGCCGGGGCATCGGGAGGTGGAGCTCGTCGGCCAGCTCGCGCAAGGTGAGGCCGTGCTGTTCCGCGAGTTGGAAGGCGCGGCGCAGCAGAACCGGGCGCTCGCCGGGGTACCCCTCGACCGGTTCCTTCCGGAACAGACCGAGCTGGCGGAGCTGGTTGAGCCGCTGGAACGCCCGCCGGTAGGCGGCGTCGGAGATGACGTTGACCTCGCGGCAGCGGTAGACCAGCGAGTCGACGCCCACCCCCCACTCCCGGCTCAGCCCGTCGAGGGCGTGCAGGTCCATCCGCGTGGGCAGCTGTGGCACTACGGACTCGCGGGGGGTGAGCAGTTCGGCCGCGAACGCGTGGGCCTCCTTCTCCTGCACTGGATCGCCCGGGTTGCTGTCGTGGTGCAGCAGCAGATGCCCAAGTTCGTGCGCGGCGGTGAAGCGGTGGCGGTAGACGTCGTCGGCCCGGTCGGGGGTGAGCACGACCACCGGTCGCGGCAGCTGGGAGGTGGAGAAGGCGTCGACCTTCTTCGTCTCCGTGCCGGCGAAGGGCACCAGGGTCACGATCAGCCCGTGGGCCTCCATAACACGCACCAGGTGCGGGATCGGTTCCCGGCCCAGCCCCCAGTGATCGCGTAGCACCCGGGCGGCGGCGGCGGGATCGGCCGGCACTGCGCCGGCGTCCACCTCTCCGCCGGAGAAGCCCGGCAGGTCCACCGGGGGCAGCTGGATCCGCTTCTCCAGCGCGTGGGTGAGCTCCCACACCTGCTCGGTGAAGGCGATCGCCTTCGCGCGCTGCGCTGCGGGGGTGGACCGCAGGCTGCGGAAGTGCGCCGCGGCCGCGTCCAGGCGGGCGTAGGGCCGCCCGGCCGCCAGGAAGCCTGGGGACACGCCCAGCACCTCGGCGACCCGCGCCAGGTGATCCAGCCGGGGGGTGGTTCCGGTCTCCCACTGTCCGACGGCGGCCGGCGACACCCCCAGCTCGTCGGCGACCGCCCGCTTGGTCAGCCCAGCCAGCCGGCGTGCCTGGGTCAGCCGTGCCGGGTCGAACGCGTCAGCGACGGCCTGCAGGCGGGCGGACTCCGTCCCGGCCGGGTGCGGGTCGACCAGGCGCAGCTGCTCGGGTGGCTTCACGACCGCCCGTCCTCGTCACCGGCCTGCCCCACCTCCGGCTGCGCCTCGCTCAGCGGCGCCGAGACGGGCCTGGGCCGGGCGGTCAGGCCGAGGTCCTCGTTGAGGGGCGCGGCGTCGAAGCGGCCCACCCGGGAGCCGGCAGCGGGGTCGACGGACCGCAGGGGCGTCGCGGCCGGCACCGGCAGTCCGGTGGCCCGCAGCTCCGCAACGGGCAACGTCTCCCAGGAGTGCCAGAAGACGTGACCGGTGTCCTCGCTGATCAGCTCCGCGTCGCCCCAGCCGAGTTCGAACAGGCCGTCGGTCGGGTTGCTGCCGAAGGCGACCGTGACGACCTGGCCGAAGCTCGCCAGCTGGGCGGAGATCTCCTGCTCCTCCGCCAGCTGCGCCTCCAGCTGGTCGTCGTCGAGCGTGCTTTGCTCGAGCACCAGCTGGGTCACCGCCTGCGCGCCGGCGCCCAGGCTGAGGAGGGTCTTGCGCAGATCCGACACCGGCGTGGGCATCCGGGCATCGACTCGCCGCGTCGCGCGGGTGTTGGAGAAGCGCCACGGCATCAAGACGACGGACACGTCCTCCACCACGACGTAGGGGAACCGGCTCTTCACTCCGGTAGGCTTGCGGGCGACCACGCCGGGCACGTCCACCGTGGCGGCGATCAGCTGCTCGTGCTGGGTGACCATGAGGGTCGACCCGTAGGCGTCGTTGGTGCTCAGCTCGCCGCCGAGATGAGCCAGCAAGGCCAGGCGGTGCGCCTCCTGGATGCCTGCGGTGACCGCCTGCCCCAGGTCGGCGGCCACAGCCCCGAAGCGCCGCTGCGCCCACTCGCCTGCCTTGTAGAAGCCCACGGGGCCCTCCTCGTCGCTTGCCCTTTGCTCGGCCGGTGCACCGTATCACTTCAGTTTCGTGCAGCAAGTGCGCGAACTGCGTGTCGAACGAGAAGCGGTCGCCGTGTCGGCATGAACGCGGCCGAGTACGTCACCCGCCACGCTCAGCCACTACTAGGCCGGCTGCTCCGCGCTGAACAATCGCTCCTCTTCGAGTGCGACGAGCAGGGAGAGCAGCGACTGGGCCTGCGCCGCCGTGAGGGCGACCCCCACCTCGAGGTGCTCGGCGAGGCCCAGGGAGGTCAGGTTGGCGCTCCCGAAGTAGCCGGTACTGCCGTCGGCGACGACGAACTTCGCGTGCATCAGGCTGGGGCTGCCCCCGACCCACCACCGTTCGTGCACGACGCCGTGACACCTGGCCTCGGCGAGCATCTCCCCGACGACCTGCAGGTGCCCGGACTCGTGCGGATGCAGGTAGAAGGTGACGGGGACGTGACGGGTGGCGAGGGCAGGGATGACCACCGGCCGCAGGCGCTCCCAGCCGCCGGCGTTCCAGAACGGCCCGCCGATGTGCAGCGTCGAGTTCGCCCGCGCGACGACGTCGTTGACCAGCAGGTCCAGGCGCTGGGCAACGCCGACCAGCTGCTGAGCGGCCCGCGGCACAGTGAAGACCAGCGGGTTCTCCCGGACCGCGGCCGGCTGGGCCGGCGGCACCGCGGCCAGGGTGTCGAGCACGAGGACCATCTGGGCCAGGCGGACACGATCGACGGTGCCGTCGGTGCGGAGCAGCCTGACCGTCGTCGCCTTGCCCCGGAGCATCTGGGCGGCGTCGCCGCGGACCCCGAGGCTCGCGAACGCGGCGGCACCGCGTTGGCCGAGCTCGTCGGTCCACGCGAGCGCGGCCGCGTATCCACCGGCGAGGTCGGCAAGAGCGGTGGCGAGCGGAACGAGGTCGCGCACGACGGTCAGCGTCGGGACACCGCGAGCACGTCGCGGGAGAGCAGGTAGTCGTAGAGGACCTTGCGGTCGAGCGCCTCGTTGAACAGTCGGCACCCGAACGTGAGGTAGGCGCAGCGCTCGCACGACCGGGGGTCGCGCTGGTAGCAGATCGGGTCGTTCTCGCAGTGAACGGTGCGGTCGACGACGGAGTTCAGCCAGCTCAGCGACCGGTCGTTGAGCAGCGTCCACAGCGACCCGAGCGTGAAGTCCTTCAGCGTGTTGGCGTAGATGGCGAAGGTGAGCGTCTCCGGGACCAGCCACTCGGCGAGACTGGCCTCGGCGAAGCCCACCTGCCCGTCATCGAGGCCGCGCAGCAGCAGGTGGCTGAGGGTATGCACGAGGACGCGGATGGTGCCGGCCGCAGCCGCGTGGGCGCCCTCGTCCGCGAAGATCTCGAGCAGCTGGTGGCGCGCCTCGTCCTCGGTCGCCGGCGCTGCCGTGAGCTCACCGCGCTGGTGCAGGAAGCTGAGCACCTCGCGAGCGGACAGGGTCACCAACAGCGCCTCTGTCGAGCTCGCGACGGCGTACGCGGGGTACTTGCCGTCGTGCTGCCGCTGGTGCCGGAACCCGCGGATGGCACCCTCGCCGGGCTGGTGCCGCTCCCGGGTGTAGCCGAAGGCGACCTTCGCGATCGGGAACTCCCAAGTGACCGCGAGTTCCGCGATGCCCATGCGGGCGGCGAGATCGGAAGCGGCCTGCATGGCGTCCGCCTGCAGGGTCCGGCCAGCCTGGCGAGCGCGGTCGAGCTGCTCGGTCAGCGTGATCCGTCGGACCTCATTGCGGTCGAACACGGCGGCGCGCTCGTAGACCGGGCGCTGCGTCGCCACCGTCTCCAGCACCGCGGCCGACACGCCTCCCATGGCCGCGAGCCCGGTGTCGACCGGCCCCTTCGTCCGCTTGATCAGCGCGATGTCCTCGGGGGCAGCCCCATGTCCTCGTACGCCGCCTGGCGGGCCTCCCACTCCTCGGGCGTCATCCGGTCGGTGTCGGTACGAGTGTCGGCCTCGTTCATGCCCTCCTTGAGGGTGCTGATCAGGCCGAGGTAGTGCGCGACCGCGATCTGTCCGCGGGCCGGGTGACGCTGGTAGGTCTGGAAGGTCGAGGAGTCGATGTTGACCAGGTCGATGGAGTGCGCGTGGTACGCCCGCGAGTCGTCCAGGGTGTGGGCGCGCATCCGGACGACCTTGTCGGGGCCCGGCCACTTGCGGCAGTTGCACGGCGACATGTTGGTGCGCTGGACGACGCCGCCGTTGCACCCGGCGCCGTGGCAGCGCCACGTGGCGGTGAGGAAGCTGCCGGTGTTGTCGAACGACAGGTCGTCGTAGCCGTGGACGGCACAGCGGGGCACGTAGATCTGCTTGGTCTGCCCGCAGTTGTGGGCGTTGTAGAACCGCAGCTGCTGCAGCGGCCCGTCGCAGCGCTTGCACCGTGGTGACTTGGCGATGTCCTCGAAGGTGCGGAACGTGCGGACCCGGCCGCACGAGGGGCGGGCGCACTCGAACGTCAGCGGGAACAGCTCCCACTTGACCTGCTCGGGCCGGATGAGCCGGTACTCCTTGATGCGCATGTCGCGCGGAAGGGGCAGGTCGTGGCGGTCCTCCTCGGGCCACTGCTCGAGGTAGCGCGCGATCTCGTCGAAGATGACCGCCTCATTGAGGTCGGTCAGCCGGCTGCCGTCGACGGTGACGACCCGCCCGTACACCCGGTCCTCATGCCGGAACACCGCACCGGGCAGGTAGCTGTAGAGCACCTGACTGTGGCTGCGCAGCATCGTCACTCCTCGTTGCCGGCGCTGGCGCCAGCGTTGCTGTGGTCGGTGAGGGAGCCGGTGACGGCCTCGAACGCGTCGCGGCTGGGGAACCAGACGCCGAACTGGGCCGGCTCGTCGATGTCGCGGAAGTTCGACAGCGGCGGCAGATTGAACAGACCGTCGGTGCGGCGTTCCTGCGCCGGGATGCCCAGCGAGTGGTACTCCGTGTTCGCCCAGCGGTCGAGTGCTCGGTCGGCGAGCTCACGCTCCATGCCGGGGTCGTTGACGCCGACGATCGGGGTCTCGTAGCAGCGTCGCAGCCGGTCGCGGATCTGCTGGTCGATCGCCGTCCGGTGTGCGTTCCACCAGGCCTGGAAGTCCTTCGCGTACCGCACGCCGACGGTGGGGGCGCCGAGGGACGGATCCCGGGCGAGGTCGTGCAGCAGCGCGAGCACGATGCCGGGGACGGTGCGGTCGGCCACGAAGAACGCGTACTTGTTGACCGGCACGGGGGTGACCATCTGGTCGAGGAACCGGTGGTAGCTGGCGAAGTTGCTGAACAGGGACTGTTCCCGCCGGGAGAAGGTGTCGTAGACGGTGACGACGAGCCCGGCGTGGGTGCGGCCGGACCGCGCGGTGACCTGGATGTAGTCCGCCGCCGTCGTCGGCATGCCGGCAACGACCAGGACGTTGAGCCGGTCCAGGTCGACCCCGTGGCTGACCACAGAGGTCCCGACGAGCGCGCGCAGCCGAAGGGCTCGGTCGAGGCTGGGCTTCTCGTCCTGCACCCGGGAGATGGCCTCGGCGAGGTCGGAGATCGACACCTGACCGGTGAGGACGACGCGTTGTACGGCGCCGTGACCCTCGTTGTCGAGCGCGTCAGACAGCGCCCGCAGCTCCTCCTCGAGCTTCGACCCGTGGGCCTTGCTGTTGACGTAGCCGAGGCACACCTCGTAGTCGAACAGCAGGTCCAGGACCGAGTCGCGCGTGGGAGGCGCGTCCCACAGGGTCGGGTCGATGCCCAGGGTGGCCACCGGATCGGAGTCGTCCTCCAGCTCGGTCACCGCGCGTAGCAGCTCCGACTGGACGATCGCCGCGACGTCGGCCTTGCGCCGGTAGTGCGGCAGAACGCCGACGAACGTGCGCCGCACGTCCGGTGTCGTCTGGATGTAGAAGCTGCGGTCGCGCTCGTACCCGGCTGCCGGGAACGCGCGGGGGATGCGACCGTAGATCTGCCGGAGCTGGTCCTCGAACTGCTCGATCGTCGCCGACGCGGCGAGCACCTTGGTCGGCAGCCCGGAGGGCCCCCCACGCTGCAGCTCGGCGATCAGCCCCTCGTAGTGGCCGCTGAACGCACCCAGCTCCTCCTTGAGCAGGTGCATCTCGTCCTGCACCGTGAGGGCCGGCACGGGATCCTTCACCGGCCGGGCGGTCGGCAGGGCGCCCTTCCCGGGTGGGCACAGCTCCGCGCCGACGAGGCAGGTGCCCGCGACGGGGAAGCTGAAGTAGCCGTGCTTCGGGCACCGGTAGGCCGGTCCGTGGCTGAACGAGGTGTACTCGCCGAACCAGGTGTAGCCGGTGAGCTTGTCCACGGTGGAGATGACCACCGCGGGCAGGTAGCGGTACACCTCCTCGTCGGTCATGTACAGCGGCAGCGCGCGGTCGCACGCGGTGCACTGGTGCACCAGACGGACCGCGTCGACGTCGAGGACCAGGATGATCTTCTCCTGCCCGCAGTAGGGGCAGCGGGTGATCAGCCGGTCGTTGCTGTGGTCGTCGGCGAAGGTGCCCTTCTCGGCGCGACGGGACTCGATCTCCCAGCCCTTCCACCAGCCGCGCTCCCAGCGCAGCGAGTTCGGCGTGCCCGCGGAGCCGACCAGGTAGCCGAGGGCGAACGGGTCGTCGTCCGCCGCCCCGATGCCCTCTTCCTGCCGCAGCTCCTCGGCCAGGACCAGCACGCGCAGCATCCGGTACAGCTGCTGGACCGAGAGCATCCGGAGCGGGAACCGCAGCCAGGACGTCACCCCGGCGTGCTTGCCGCGGAGCCGGTCGTAGAACAGGGCGGCGATGATGAGACCCAGGTATGCCTCCGTCTTGCCACCACCGGCGGGGAACCACAGCACGTCGACGTGGTCGAGCTCGCGGCGCATCTCGAGGTCGTCGAGCTCGCGGGCGGCGAGGGCGGGCAGGTGGGTGACGATGTAGACCAGCTGGAACAGCCGCCAGGTGTCGAACGGCTTGCCGGCGTTCGCACGGCGGAACACCTCGTTCGCGAGCCGGAACGACTCGGCGAGCCGCGGGTCGGCGACCATGGCCCGCCGTCCGAGCTTGAAGCGTCGCAGCTCGTCCCGGAACTGCTCCAGCCCCTTGAGCGCCTCGGCGTGGTGCGGCTGTCCCGCGGCGGCGTCGACGAACTGAGCGAACGCCTCGGCGTAGTCCTCCATCGCGACCTGCACCGAGGCCAGGATCGCGGTGGGGTCCTCGGCCAGCTCGGCCCACCGCGGGGCGCGGACGTGGTCGTCGCGGGGCTCGACCACGTGCTGGACGTGCGTGGGCAGGGTCTCGCTCCGGATGCCGCCGCGGTCGGTAGTCACCGCCACGCACCCAGTGCCGCGCCCGTAGACCTCCGCGAGGTCGGCGAGCCGGTAGTCATCGGGCGCGAGGGCGAAGCGCTGAGGGACGATTCGGGTGTCGCCGGCCGGGTGGACGGCCAGCTGGCAGTCGTAGACCGACAGATCCTGCAGGGTGCGCTCGGTGAGCTCCGTCCGGTTGCGGACGGCGACGCTGACCAGGTACTCGTCGTCGCCGAGCGGCTGCGCGAAGGCCGTCACCTCGAGGTCGGGGTACCGGGGGGCCCAGGCGGTGTTGAGTGCGGCCTGGACGGCGGCGGCGAACGTCGCCTCGTCCGCCAGCGCGGCGCGGGGCAGCTCGTTGCGCTTGCCGGTGAACGGCCGCATGGCGGTGGGGCCCGCGTAGTGCGCGTCGATCAGCGGCCGCGCCGCGGCGACCAGCGGCTCGTCGACGGTGACCACGGATCCGTCCAGAGGGACCGCGATCCGGAGCGGTTCGAGGGTGACGTCGTGCCGGCGCCAGGCGCCCAGCAGCCGGGCCTTGCGTTCGCGGCGCCGCCGCGGCCGAGGGGTCGCGCCGGCGTCACCCGGCGGTGCCGGAGACTCCCCGCCGGCGTCGCCCGCCGCCGCTGACACCTCCGTGCCTGCGCCGCCCTCCGCAGCAGAAGTCGCCTGCGCCCCGCCGTCGGCCGACGCAGCCTCCGCCGCCGCGGTGGCGGGTTCGGTGGCTAAGTACCGTCGCTGCTCGTCGAGCGTCGCGATCTCCTCGAGGTAGAGCGCGAACGCCAGGTCGACGTCGAGGGTGATCGCATCGAGCCCGGCCGCCCGCACCCGGAAGTCGAGGCCGAGCGACGGAATCTCGCCGGTCGGCGTGGTGGCGGTCTCGGCCGGCGCGGTGGCGCTGGTGTCCGCGTCCGGGTCGCCGCCGGCCGCGTCCTCACCGGTGGCGACCGGTGCCGGCTGCACCCGAATGGGGTCGAGCACGCCGAGCAGGACGTGCTGCTTCGGCTCCCACGGCGGCGCGTGCCGGCCGCCGGCCCGGTCGGCGAGCGCGACGGCGAGCCGGTCGATGAGCCAGTCAACGACGGCCGCCTCCCGGCGGTTGCGGCTGGAGGCGTCCATGGGTGCTGACGGTCGCCGCCACGCAGGTACGGACAACGGGGCTCCTCTGCTCAGGCTGACCGGCGGGCGCCGGCAGCGGGGGTGAGCAGACGGCGCAGCTGGCTGCTCGGGACGGTGGTGGGCGCCGACACGGTGCGCACCTGACGAACCTCGAACTCCTCGAGGATCTCCGTGGTGTCGATGCCACCACACACCTGTGACAGTTGATCGAGATTGGGTCCCGGCCGTCCGGCGGCGACCTCACCGATCGCGGCCGACAGCAGCCGACCGAGGCTGCGGTGCAGCCGCCGCAGCTCCTCGGCGATCGCGCCGATCCGCTCCCAGGTCCGGTCGATGAGCAGGTTCTCGTCCCAGGTGAGACGGCCCACCCGCCGGATGTCGTTGATGTCCTCGGGTGCGATGACCTCTCCGCTGGCCCAGGCCGCGCAGGTGCTGCCGCTCTGCACGCTGCTGCCGCGGTGTCGCAGCGCGCGGGCGACCTCGGTCCAGCTGCCGCACCGGTCGTACAGCTCGTGCATCGCCAGTCGGAAGCGCCGCAGCATCAGCTGCACGGCCATCACGTCCACGTCCTGGTGGGCGGCGTGGAGCAGCCGGTGGTAGAGTTCGTCGCGGCTCTCCCCGCGGGGGATGAGCACCGACATGCCGGCCGTGATGTCCGGGACCGCCACGCGGCTGTACCTGGAGCCTGCGACGATCTCGGCGCGGCCGTCGGTCGGCAGCCAGTACTCGGCGCCGTCCGGCTCGAGGGTCAGAGCCCGGGCCAGCATCGGCCGTCCACCGGCCGGGGTGGTGGGGTCCCGCCCGTCGTCCTCGTCGCCGCGGTCGACCTGGGAGACGGCAGAGGAGAACGCCGCGAACAGCCGGTCGAGGTCGATGCCCGGCATGGGCACGGGCGTGGTCTCGTCGCTGTCGACGCCGCGGTCGTCGATGCCGATCGGCCCGTACACGACCTGCGGAGCGGGGATGTGCTGCGCGGGCAGCGGCAGCAGGTCGAGGGTCTGCGCGGCCCTCTCCAGTCTGGCGGTCCACTCGTCGTTCATCCCCGTGAGCACGGTGGTGAGCCATCGCTGCTCGTCGGCGTCGACGACGACGAGGTGCTCGGACGCCTCGCCGGACAGCAGGGCACTGCGGCGCCACGGTGCGGGGACGCCGAGGTGGATCTCCAGTGCGGGCGCGCAGGCCCACGGCAGACGGTCGCTGTACGGCAGCACGGCCAGCCGGGCGCTGGTGGGGTCACCGTGCCCGAGCGGGGCTTCCAGCGACGGCCGCTGATCGGTGAGGTCGCGAACCAGTGCGCCGGCACCGGCGCGGCTGTTGGTGCGGATGACGACGCGCGCGTCCGGACGTGCCGCCGCGGCCCAGTCGAGCAGGCCCAGCAGCATGTCCAGGCGCGGGTTGTACTCGGTGAGGAGTTCGGCGAGGCGCAGTGCCGCGGCCCGCAGGTCGGCCCAGTGCGTCTCGCGGAACGCCGCCCACGGCCCGCGCAGCTCCTCCCCGGTGGCCTGCCGGACCTGGCGCACGAGGGTATGAATCGTCGTGCCCCGAGGCTCGGCGGCCGCCCACACGTTGGCCGTTTCCACCCGACCCCACAGTGCGCCGAGCAGGTTCACCAGCTGCACCGCGTCGGCGACGCACCGCGGGAACGGGGGGTTCACCCGGCGGGCGGCGGCGATACCGCGTAGGCACGTCCGGCGAAGCTGGGACAGCTCGGGCGCGATGTACACGGCCGCGCCGACCGACCGGGGCGGCTGGTCGAGCAGGGGGTTGGTCGACAGCGGTCCGCAGATGGGTCCGTCGCCGAGCTCGTGGACGACGTCGCTGCGCAGGCCTGGGGTCCACGCCCACCGGATCCAGTGCGCGCCGTCCGTGAGCGGCGGCTGCGGCGGCTCACCGAGGTGGCTGACGACGATGATCCGGTCGGCGCCATGCCGCTCGCACCACGCCAGCGCCCGGGTGAGCGTCTCGGAGTTGCGGAAGCTGGTCCGGTCGATGACGGCGACGCCGACGTGGACACCGGGCAGGGCGGGCCACCCGAGCGAGGTGTTCAGATACAGCAGCGCGTCGGCCCGCTCGTCGGCCGGGCCGACCGTGCCCCGCAGATCGACGACGGTGCCGTCGGCGCGAATCCGCCGCGCGCACAGCGCCTCGGACAGCGAGACGCGGTCCACCTTGATCGCGCGCAGCCGCTCGGTGAGGTTGGTGTTCAGCCCGATGACCGCGACCGCACCGCCGAAGCCCGCACGGCTGAAGTGACCCTGCCGGCGGGCGACGAGCCGCATCAGCTGCAGGTGCACACCGAGCATGACGGCGATGTCGTGGCGTCCCCGCGGCAGTTCCAGGGAGAGGTTGCGGTCGGTCGTCGTGATCACGTGCCCGACGAGGTTCAGGGTGGCCTCGTCCAGGGGGCCGGGCACGACAGGCTGCCCCCCGTCGCGGATGCCGAGAGCATGCAGACGCTCGAGCAGATCCTGCGGATCAGGGGCAGCCGGGACGAGGGCATCCAGGTACGTCATCGCTCCAGCCCCCTCCCGTGCTCCCAGGTCAGTGGCCTGTGACCGTACTCACGGCCCCCGACAGTTCCGCTGGTCCTGGAGGTGCCGGGGTGCCGATGTCACGCCCTGGGGTGAAGACGCCACGGCCGCCTCCCCGGGGTCGTCGGCCCGGAGGCCTACGGTGAGCGCTGGTCGAGATCGTTGTCTGCGGGGTCGGCGGCGACTGCGCCGCTGAGGTGGCCGGACACGGTGCAGTGCCTACAGGTCGAGCCGCGAGAGGGGGTCCCGTGAACGGGGAAGAGTCGCCGTTGGAGCGGGCCCACTTCGCGGCATCGGTCAGCCGCGTGGCGGAGTACGAGTCGTGGCGCAAGGAACGACACCGGCCGGCGACCTACGTGCACAAGTGGTGGGCCCGCCGGCTGGGCAGCGTGTTCCGGCGGATGCTGCTTGACTCCGTCGTCACCGCACCGGGAACGCGCGAGGCCGACAGGCTGCGTGGGCTGGTCGTGTTCGACCCGTTCGCCGGTTCTGGGACGACGCTCGTCGAGGCGGCGAAGCTGGGCGCGACCGTGGTCGGCCGGGACATCAACCCGGTGGCGACGTTGACGCAGCGCCAGGCGCTGCAGCGGTGGGATTTCGACGAGATCGTGAGGCTGTTCGGAGAGGTCGAGGCGGCGTGCCGGGCCGAGATCGACGCTCTGTTCGTCGCGGCCGACGGCTCTCACGTGCTGCATTACTTCTGGGTCGCAATCGCGGACTGCCCAGACTGCGGCGACGGGGTGGAACTGTTCAGCAACTACGTGTTCGCCAAGCACGCCTACCCGAGCCGCTTCCCCCAAGCGCAGGCGACGTGCCCGAGCTGCCATGAGGTGGTGCCGGTCATCCTGGGTCAGGACAAGACCGGGCAGTGCCCCGGGTGCAGGCACCGGTTCTCCTTCACCGGCCCGGTGAAGGGGCGGTTCATGACTTGTGCCGCCGGTCACCGCAGCAACATCCTTGCCGCGCTGGGCGGCCAGATGCCCCGCCGGCGGATGTACGCGAAGCTGGTCATCCTGGCCGACGGGAAGAAGGCGTACCGGGCGATCGACGCCTTCGACCTTGACCTCTACGACCGGGCGAGCAAGCTGCTCGCCAACGCTCCCGCCGACCGTGTCGTGATCCCGGATGGGGCGCTCGAGGCCGGCGCCAACACGGCTCAGGCGCTCAACTGGGGGTACCGGACCTGGGCGAGCTTCTTCAACGATCGTCAGCTGTTCGTGCTGGGTCGCATCGCTGCGGTGCTGCGGGATCTGCCCGGCCGCACGCCTGAGCGGGAAGCTCTCGTCGCCGCGTTCGGCAAGACCCTGGAGCACCACAACGTGTTCTGCTCGTACAAGGGCGAGGGCACCGGGCCGGTCCGGTCGATCTTCCACAACCACGTCCTGCGGCCGGAGCGATGCTCGGTGGAGGGGAACCCGTGGGGTGCGCACGGCGGGTCGGGGGGCTACGCGGAGACGATGACGCGGCTGCGCCGCGCGGACGCCTACAAGCAGGCCCCCTCGGATCTGGTGGAGAGCGGTGGCACGGTGATTCGGGTGACCGGGCGCTCCGCCCCGGTCACCAAGTCCATCAGCACCACGTGGGACGGGCTCGGCACCCCCGCGCAGGAGGCGTACGTCGCGACGGGGGACGCGGCTGCCACGGACCTACCCGATGGGTCGGTCGCGCTGGTGGTGACCGATCCGCCGTACGTCGACAACGTCCACTACTCCGAGCTGGCCGACTTCTTCCACTCCTGGATGCGCCTCATCCGGCCCTACGCGGGCTACCCGGAGCGCCTCAGCACCCGCGACGATCGTGAGGTACAAAACCGGTCCGCCGACGCGTTCAACGAGATGATCGTCAACGTCTGGCGGGAGTGCCGCCGCGTCCTCCGAGACGACGGACTGCTGGTGTTCAGCTTCCACCAGGCGCGGACGTCGGGGTGGTCGGCGGTGATGTCGTCGCTGGCCGACGCGGGGTTCGCTGTGACCGCGATCCGGCCTGTGGTCGCCGAGGTGACCACCAGCCTGACCAAGACCGCGGCGACCGAGCCGAACCGAATCGACGTCATCGTGGCGTGCCGCAAGGCGTCCGCGGCCCCCGTCCGGACGCCCGCGCAGGCGCGCGCCGCCGTCATGCGGGCCCTCGTGACGTTGAAGCAGCAGGGCATCGACCTGGGAGCCGGCGACGTCCGGTCCGCTGTCCGCGCGGCCGTCCTCGCCCAGGGCACCCGGGTGTCCGGCGCGGACTGGGAGGCGCTGCAGGTTGAGGCCGATGCGCAGGCGGACCTTGCTGTGGCCGCGTTCACGGCGGAGTAGTCATGCGCCGAGCGCGCCCTACACCTGCCACAGGCCGATGGCCTCCAGTGGCCGGACCACGGCCCGGCTCGTGGCGACGATGCGCAGCCGCGTGCCGGTCTCGGTCGCCATGCGATGGGTGTCGTTCAGCAGCTGCAGGCCGTGGGAGTCGATGAAGGTGACCGCGTCGAGATCAACGATCACCTCGGCCCCAGCGTCGTGAACGGCGCGCGTCAGCGCGAGCGCCAGTCGCGCCACGGACGCGTGGTCGATCGCTCCCACGGCGACCACGCGGACCGGGTTGCCAGTCGACACGACCGTGATTGCCAGCTCATCGGCGGGGATGGCGCCCGGTGAGTCCACTGTGACCTTCCATCGCTAGAAACAGGTGACCGCTGTACCGGGGGCTTCGGCGTCTCCACGCTCGGGGAACAGTCGTCGACGCCGATCGTGATGGAACCGAGTCGCGGGGGCGGTCGCGCTGCAGGCGCGCCCTCCGCGCAACGAGTGGTCAGGCGGGCGGCGTCGGCCGCATCCACTCGTCCGGCGCCAGCCACCAGGGTTGGTCGCGCCCCAACACGACGTCGAGGCCGACGTCACTCCGCAGGTGACGTACTGCGGATGCGAGACGGGACGCGACCCCTCGGGCCTCCGCGACCTCTCGGCGGAGCTCACCGATCAGGTGGGCGAGTGCCGCCGGTGCCGGACCGGGGGCCCGGTGCGGGCAGTCCTGCGCTTCGACGAGCGGCAGCAAGCACGGTTCCGCCGAGGCGAGGAGAGTCGGGCACAGCGGGAGCATCGGTGCCGACTCCCCTGTCGCCGCCTCCTGGACCCGTTGGTCCCGCTCGCTACGGGTCCGCCGAAGCGCGGTGAAGATCCGCTCGGCCTCGGCACGCATCTCGTCACTGAGGCCCGGGGCGAACTGCACGTCGTACTGCTCGTGCTCGTCGTCGTCATGATCGCGTGGCATGCGTCCGGCCTACATGCTGGCACTGACGTTTCCGGGACTAGCGGCCCGCGTCGTGCCTTCCGTGGGGTCGGACTGGAACGAGCTCAGGGCCGCCAGTTCGAGATCGTCATCCTCTGGCAACCCTTGTCCGGTCGACGGGACGTCAGCGCCTTTCACCTCGGGACCAGTCGGCTGTGCGTCCTCCTCGGTCGGCCTCGGCATGCCTGCGTTAGTCAGCGTGGGTGCAGCGGTAGCTGAGTTCCACGGGCAGGCGGCTGCGCTCGTCGTCGGCCAGGCACGCCTCAGCCTGCTCTCGGGACATTCCGTCTGCCTGCTGCTGCAGTCCCCGGATTCGCAGAAGCGGGGCGGCATGGCCCTCGGCTCGGGTGGGGCTCGGGTCGCTGATCTCGGCCATGCAGCCGACGGTCCGGTGTCTTCCCTGATCCGCCAGCAGCTCACGTAGACCCCGGCCTCGGTGGCATCCGTCCATCGCGCGGGGCCGATGGCGGCCACCGTCGGCGGCGTAGCGCGCCAGCGCCGACCACCACGGACGCCGTTCGCCACCCCCCGACGCTGCCCGTTGATGCCGTTTCGCCGCACCTCCACGACACCCGCCCGGAGGAGTCGGCGCACGTCGACGCCAACTCCGCACCCAACCCGGACAAGCCTCCATGACATCGCTCGCGGACTCCGGACCGTCACCGAAACCCCACCGAGTTCGAAGGAGCGATCGAGCATGACCCCGCAGAACGACCACCAGGACGACAGGACGGAGGGCAGCGGTCTCGACGTCCAGGCGTTGAGGGCGCGACGCCTGGCGGAGACGAAGGGCCGCCGCCGGGCCCGCATCCGCGGCGGGGGCGACGCCGAACCCGTCGCCGGCGCGCTGTCCCACCTGCACGAGTACTACTTCGCCGCGCGAGAGTCGCCCGAGTACGGACACATGCTGCTGGAGAAGATGATCGAGCAGACCCTCGATCCGTACGGCCACGTCCCCGGTGTCAAGGAGGCGCTGGAGATCGGCGCGAGGGTGCTGCTGCGTGACGAGGACGGCGAGGGCGAGGCGATCCGGCAGCGTCTGGGCGCCCAGGTGCTCTACTCCGGGGACAGCGCGCGCAGGTTCTTCGGAGTCCGCTTCGTGCTGCACGGCAACGTGTTCCACTACGGGCTCACCACCGGCGCCCAGCTCGCCCTCGACGGGGACAACGACTGGGTTGAGTCCCTGTGCGACGGGATCGAACTGCACCGGCCCGCGGCGTTGGTCACCGGGCCGGCGAGCCGGATCGCTCGGCTGGTCCCGCTGTTCAACAAGGTCGAGACGCGGGTGCAGGCGGCCCGCACGAAGGTGCACACCGCCGAGGTGCCGTACGGGATGGACCTCAACGATCCCGGAGGGCGGGCCCAGTGGCAGGCCCTGGCGAACGCCGCGGAGTACGACTACAGGGCCACGGTCACGCGACTGATGACCGGGGTGGTGTTCGAGCTGAAGAACAACCGCTATCCCCGGTCGGCCCTCGCCCTCCCCCGGGCTACACCAAGCGCGGCGGGGATGGCCCGGACAGGAACGTGGTGTTCCCCGATCCCGATCCGGCGGTCCGGCAGGTGGTCCGCCGGTTCATCGAGATGGCCGCGGGCGACTACACCGAGCTGGAGATCGCCCAGGAGCTGGGCGCGCTCGGTCTGACGACCCGGCACCCCGGCCTGCGTAAGCAGCTGGGCCCGCTGCGCGCGCACGAGGTCGGCGACCCGGTCCGGCTGATCCGGACGCTGTTCCAGGTGCTGCCCACCTACCTCGATGGTCGTCACACGTTCCAGCACGAGATGCCGTTGGCGAACGTGGACGCCTTCCACGGCTACGTGATCCATCGCGTCGACGCGGCGGACAACGGCTTCATCCGGCAGGAGCTGGACTTCGGGCTGCCACCCGGGGGCTGGCACGACCGGGAGCTCATCGAGGCCGCGATCGCGAGTCGTCTGCTGTGCGACGACGAGGAGCTGCCGCCGCCGGGGAGGCGCGAGTGGGTCAAGCCGCTCGCCGGGATGGTCCGGTTCACCCAGGACGGCTTCGAGCACCTGCTGGTCGCGAAGGACCAGGACAGCTACGAGCTGCGCCGCCGCATCCCCCCGGCCATCACCGGTGGCCGGCGACGGACCTTCCACGGCACCGACGGCGAGCTGGTCGGTCGCTTCTCCGCGGCGAAGCTGCACAAGGCCGTCGCCAGCATCCTGCGTCAGCTCGGGGACGGGGTCGCGGTGGACCTCCCGTGTCCGGCAGCGTCGGAGGACGACGGAGCGCAGGCCGGGGAGCTGAGGGCGGCGCTGGACGCGGCCCTGACCCGGGTGGAGGGAGCGCGGCGCGAGGCCGTCGCGGCTCCGGATGAGGACACCGCCGCGGCCTATCGGCGCCTCGGGGAGCAGGCCGCCAACGAGGCCCGGGAGCTGCAGCGGGACCTGACGTTGGCCACGCTCGCCCGCCGCCCCCGGCCGACCACCGCGCTGGACGGCACCCGGCTGGCCGCCCTCATCAAGCTGTTCGACGACCTGCCCGGCCCGGCCGACGTGTCCGTGCAGCGCATGCTCCGCGGATGCGTGCGCCGGGCGCGCGTCCTCGACGCCCGGCCCGGAATGCCGCTCGCCGTCCTCGAGATGGTGCTCACGGTGGTCACCGACGCCGGCGTCGTGGCGACCGAGCCGCTGCGGGCCTACGTCCCCAACCGCGGCACCGGCGGCAACGCCGGCACCGACAAGCGCAGGGAGGCCTTCCAGCAGCGAAACACCGAGATCATGCGGATGCTGCTCCTGGAGTCCGCGCCGGAGGACGAGCGCCGGGCGCTGTGGGAGGCCGAGGACTTCGACGGCCGCAGCTTCCAGCGGCGCATGCTTGATGTGCTGACGCCGTTGACCGGACCCGCCGTGGCCTCGGCCCTGATCGACTGCCCCGTCCTCGACGTCCGCCGGGCCGCGCTGCAGCCGTACTTCGAGCACGACCTGCCGCTGTCGGCCGGATTCCCGCCGGCGCTCGAGCGGGAGATCCAGGCGGTGTACCGACGGGACCAGTTCAGCTGGACCAAGTCCTGGTGCCCCGGTGGCATGGCCCGGGAGCGGCAGGTCCTGGAGTTCGTGCACCGCTACGGCGACAGCTCCGAGGACGGGCTTCCGCTGAACGAGGTCAAGCAGGTCCTCGGGATGGACGACGCGACGATCGGCCGACTGCTGCACACCGGTCCACGCCCCTACGGGCGGAAGACGCCGTCTGCCGCGCCCTGGTACGCCCGCCTGGAGTCGTTCCGGATCCGCAACGGCCGGGGCCTGCTGGAGACCCGTCTGCGGATCCGACGCTGCCCGCACTGCGGCCACCGGACCCTCACCCAGCCGCTGCGCGTGCCCGAGGTCGCCGGCTACCTGCTGTGCGTCAACGCGTCCTGCCGGCGCGCGCTGCGCTCGGCCCAGCAGTACCCCGAGGAGTTCTTCCTCCCCTGGGACGGTCCGCAGTCCCTGCCGCGGCGGCGGGATGAGGTCGGGGCCGCCAGCAAGCGCGCTTGGTGGACCGAACGCGGCCGCGTCATCGTCGGAACCACGATGTGCGAGGTGTTCGTGCCGAGTCGGTTCGCCCCTCGACGACCGCAGACCCCCTAGCGACTTCCGGTCGAGGCCGGTCCGAGATCCGTCGCGGCGCGCGGACCTCGGACCGGCCCGTGGGTCCGGTCCTGCTGCCCGTTGACTGCGCAGCTACGAGACCGCCGGAACGGTCCAGGCCATGACCACGACGAACTACCCCCCACTCCCCCTCCCCGAGACTTTCCGTCTGCTCAACGCCGCCGTCGAGAACGCCGTCCACACTCGCCGGCTTACTGCGGTCGGCAACCAGCACCAGGCGTTCGAGCTCGTCGCTCTGGCCGCGGCCCAGCTCACCGCCGTTGAAGACGCCCTCGACCGGGGCCAGGTCACCGCCGAGGAGTTCGACCTCGTCGAGTTCGAACTGGACTCCGCCCGGTCGGCCGTCCTGCGCCAGGTCGCGGCCAACCTTCGCCGCTGAACCCGGACAGGTCGACGCCCCCACCTCGACAGCGGTGGGGGCGTCACCTGCGCCTACGTACGGCGAGTGATCCGTTCACCTGCCGCTGGTGGGCCTGGCGACGTAGCTCGCGGCCCAGATCCATGAGCCCGAGTGGCTCTGGGAGGCGGGCACAGAAGTGTCGTACATCCGTCGTAGGGCTCGGCATGATCGATGCATGCCACCGCTGATCATGCCCTCGACTGCCCGGCGGCCTGCCGGCAGCGACGAGGCCCGCGCTCGCGCGATCGTGCTGCATGGCCAGAGCGGCGGGAGCGGGTCCTGATGGACGCCGACCGGGTCGCCGAGGCAGACAAGCGAGTTCGCAGCCTCGAGACCGAGCTGCGCGCCGTACGCGCCGCGCTCACCGATGCCGTGCGGGAGCGCGACCATGCGCGCGAATCGTTGTGGATAGCCGAGGAGTCCGTCGTCCGGCAGAAGGCGCTGCTGGAGACTGCCACGGAGATGATCGAGGAGGCCCGCCGCTGGGCGCGCTCGCTCTGGGATGCAGGACCGGGCCCGGAGGAGCCGGAGGTGCTGACCGAGCCGGAGGTAGCGCCGGGGTGGCTCACCGCTGACGGGCCCCGGCGCACGGCGCGCGGCCCACGCTCGCCCCGGGGTGCCGATCCGGCCTCGTCCGCGCACGCGCTGCGCTTGGCCGCCCTTGACCGGGTGATCGCCGACGTGGAGGAGGAGTGGGGCCCGATCACGGCCGAGGAGATGGCCACCACGAGGCGGCGGCTGCAGGACCGGGGACACACGGAGGTGCATTAGGCGAGGCGGCCGGCGCACGCCTGAGCCCGCGCATGACCCGGTCGCCGTCGTTCGCGGACGCGACCGCGCCGGGTGCACGGCGCAGCCGTCCTGACGCAGTCAGCTTCACGTGGAACCGGTCGCGGGAAGCTGCAGCATCTCCGGCTCGCGCGGCCCCGGTCTGGTCACCGTCTCGATGGCGGAGGTCTCCAGCACGTCGCCTGGGCCGCCGCCGACAAGCTGTCCGAGCATGCGCTGGAGCAGCGTGGCCTGGTCGTGCGGGGCCGAGAGCTGCGGCAGTCCGGCCCCGACGCCCGCCCCCGCAACCAGCGCGAGAAGATGCGCCGCGAGCGCGGCGGGATCGACACCGCCCGACTGTCGGCCGGTCCCGCTGCGCCACTCCGGCGGCACGATGTCGTCGACGTGGGCGCCCAGCTCCTCGGCATAGCCGATGCCACGCAGGTCCCGGACGCCTCGGTAGACGTTGTTCAGCACCCAGGTCGAGTGGCCGAGCCAGGCGGCGACCTGCCCCTCGTCCATGCCGGCCGCGAGCAGGTAGGTGGCCCGGGTGTGACGGAGCCCGTAGGGCTTCAGGGCCGCGAACCGGTCATCGCCGGCAAGCGCGACCGCCTTCGCCGCCCGCCACACCCCGCTTATCTTGTCGGCGTTGAGGACCTTGCCGTTCGGGTCGACGAACAGCCGGTCGTCACCGGCCAGGCCGAACTGGGCGATGTGCCGACGCAGCAGCGCCACCAGCCGGGGCGGCAGTGGGACGGCGCGGGTGACGCCGGCCGGCTGCCACTTCAGCGCTCCCTCCTCGTCCCGCTCGCCGTCGGGCGTGAAGCGCTGGCCCGGTGCGGCCAGCCGGCCGGCGAGGATCAGGTGGCCCCAGCCGTGGTCGGGCAGGAACAGCCAGGAGACCCGCACCGCCCGCGCCTCCGCCGGCCGGAGCCCGGCCAGCCCCAGCAGGCCGAAGTAGGCCACCAGCCGCAGGGCCAGCTCGTTGCCCTGCTCCCCGAGCTCCTGCACGCTGGCCAGCAGCCGCAGCAGCAGTGCCATCGGCAGCACCTTGCGCAGGTCGAGCGGCGTGACGGCCACGGTCGTGCTCGGGCGGTCGTCACGGTCCATCGCGTGCACCGGGTTGGCGCCCAACCGCCGGTTCTTCACGCCCCACTCAAACAGCTCGTTGAGGACCACGAACCTGCCCGTGACGGTGATCGACTCTACGTCGTCGCCCTCGACGGTCAGCGAGAGCGCCTCCAGCGCCCCCTCCACGGCGGCGACGTCGACCTCCCACCAGCGAAGGCCGTAGCGGTCGAAGAACTCTTCCCACCGGCGGTTGCGCGACTCCAGCCACCGCTGGCTCTCCGCCCGCTTCTCATCCGCCCGGCGCCATTGGTAGCGCTGCTGCGCGGTCGGCGCGGGGACCACCGCCCGGCGCGCCGCGCGCTCCTGCTGCTCCCGCTCGGCCTTCCGGCGACGGACCTCCGGCGGGGTGAACCGCTCCCGCAGGTAGGACCGCGCCGCCTTCCGCTGACCGGCGTCCAGCACGATCTCGTCGTTCTCCAGGGCGTTCCAGCGGAGCAGCGCCATCGCGTTGTCCACCGCTCCGTCCAGGCGGTCCTTCGTGGTGGAGCCGGAAACGGTGCCGCGGCGGCTGGGCCTGTCCCACCGGGCGTGGGTACGCGCCTCGATGTCGACCAGCAGCGGGCGGGCCGGGTCGTACCCGCCCTGTCCCCGGGCCCGTCCGGTGCGCCTGCCTCCGGGGCGCTCCAGCCCCGGCGGCAGACCGGTTCCCTGGTCGAAGGGCATCTGGGCGCTGCGGGCCTCGAGCATCCGGGCGCGGAAGATGTCCAGGACGTCCTTGTCCTTATGCGTCACCGTCTTGGGCCGCTTGGTCCCGTCGGGGTTCAGCAGCGTCCACTCGAAGCGCCAGGAGCTGCGGTACCAGCGCACCTCGCCGATGGAGATGCGGACCGTCCCGGCGGTCACTGGGCCGCCCCCGCCCCGGCATGGTCGCCCGGTCGGACGAGGTGGCCGGAGGCGTCGGAGGGGCGGGGGCCGCTACGGCCGTGGCTGTGCACCGGGGAGATCCTGTCTCGAGCGGGAACGTTTTCGACCATCAGCCTCCGTCGGCACGGCAGCCCCCGCGTCGCGCGCAGACCCGATTCCCTTGTCCCCCCATCGCCCTACACGGCCGTTGGCCCGCAGCCCGACCGTCCGCCGTGGATGCCTCGTCCCGGCGGAGGACGGTCAGGCCGCCCGCGCTGCCGGCTGCGAGGCCAGGACCTCCAGGACCGCGGCCGGGTCGACGAGGACCGGCCCCTCCGCCAGCCGGTAGGTGGTGACCGCGGAGGCAAGGGCCTCCGCTCCCCCGGGGGCTTGCCGAGGGCGGCGACCACCTCCTCCAGCGGACGCAGGCGGGACATGACCTGCCATGCGTCCGGTAGGGGCCCCGCCACAGTGGTCGGGGTCGGCGTAGCGGCGGCGGCAGCGGGGGATGCCGGCTTCGCCCGCCTGGGTCCACGCTTGGCCGGGGCTGCGGAGGGCGCCGGCGGCAGCGGCGGCGGGGCCTTCGGGTCGTCGTGGAAGTCGTCCTCGGTCACGGGGGGAGCGGTCCGCGATCGCCGACGCACGGCAGTCGCCGGATCCTCCCTGTCCGTACGTCGTCCGTACGGAGGGCCGCGTGCGGGCCCTGTCAGGCCGCTGACCTGGGCGTCCACCGTCGATAACGGGGTCTTTCAAGACCGCCGCCATCGGCCACTAGGCGAGCCCTCCTGGCCCGGTCGAGGCTAGTCGAACCGCGTCACCGCAGCGCCGTGACCAGCGAGCAGCCGGTGGCGCCATAGGGCTCCACGACGAAGCCGAGCTGCTCGAGGACGTGCCCGACGGTGGCGTTCATCAGCTCCGAGACGACGTCGTCGGCGGCGGCGCCGCGCACCGAGTGCACGCTCATGCGGTCGTGGGCCCGCCAGCTGACCAGGACACCCCGCGCGCCGAGCTCGGGGAACAGGCAGACACCGCCGGCCGCTCCGCCGCCCGCGTCGTCGTGCAGCGGCAGGCCGGCCTCCACCAGGGCGGCGGCGATCTCGACGAGCAGCGTGGTCAGCGGGTCGGTGTCGGTGAGCAGCCCGTCCCAGTCCTCGGGCAGCCGGTCCAGCTGGTCGCCCAGCTCGCCCAGCCAGGCGCGCTCCTCGGGCGACGGCCGCGGGATCACGCTGCCGTCGGCGCTGCGGGCACCGAAGATCGCGATCCCCGAGAGCCCCTCGGAGAGGGCGGCCCACTCCGCGTCGATCCGGTCCTCGAACGGGCCGGCGAGCAGCTGCGCCGACTCGTCGAGCAGCCACCAGCCTCGGTCCGCACCGACGGTCGTCGTGACCGTCGGGCGGACGGCGACGGTCTGCGCCGCGCCGGCGTCGGCGTTCCCGGTCGGCCGTACCGGGGCCGGGTCGGGAGCGGGGGACGGCGCGTCGGCGCGCGCGGGCGACGGCCGCGACGTGCGGGCGCCGTTGCGCTCGAACTCGTACCGGGCCGTCGAGCTGCTGCCGAGCGCCACGACGACGCCGGTGAACAGGCAGAAGCCCAGCACCGTCAGGGTCGGCCACCACAGCGTCGCGCTCATCATCACGCGAGGACTCCTCAGCACCTGCGCCGCAGCGGGAAGAGCTGCGAACTGGCGCAGAAGTTACGGCTCGGCCACGCCGCGCCACGCCAGTTCGGACACGTCACAGGCGTCCCCGTCACCCGATCGTTGCCGACACCACCCGGACCGCACGGTGACCAGCCTCACCCCGCACCGTCATGTCGACATGCGGCACGCTGACCTGGGCAAATGCGTCACGGGAGGGCGCGGTCACCCGGA
This sequence comes from Blastococcus sp. PRF04-17, assembly GCF_023016265.1. Classification (GTDB taxonomy): domain Bacteria; phylum Actinomycetota; class Actinomycetes; order Mycobacteriales; family Geodermatophilaceae; genus Blastococcus_B. The sequence continues at coordinate 2,953,084 of NZ_CP095412.1, forward strand.
GAGCCGCTGCGCGCCCGGCGTGTCCGCCGTCCGAAGGCCCTCTGCGGGCCCCTCGGCGTCTTCATCGGCGGGATGATGGCCGACGATGACCACCGCCGGCACCCCGACCACCGCCAGCCCTCCCGGGCTCGCTCGCACCGGCGGCAGCCTCTGGTGGGCGCTGGGCCCGGCCGTCGCGCTGGTGCTGGCCTCGCTGTGCCTGCGCGGCCCCTTCTCGGCGGTCGGCCCGGTGCTCGGCGAGCTCGGCGACGAGTTCTCGCTGTCCACCGGCGCGCTCGCCGTCGTCACCGCGCTGCCGCTGGTCTGCTTCGGCCTGGTGTCGCCGTTCGCGCCCGGCCTGGCGGCACGGTTCGGCGTCCACCGGGCGGTGGTCGTCGGCATGGCGGTGATCGCGGCCGGCATCCTGCTGCGCCTCGGCGGCGCGCCGGGATTGTTCGCCGGCACCGTGCTGCTCACCGGCGGCATCGCGATCGTCAACGTGCTGGCCCCCGCTGCGGCGCGGGCCGAGTACGGCGCGAAGCGGGCGGCCGCGGTGGTCGGGCTGGTGACGGCGGCCATGGCGACCTCGGCCAGCGCCGGTGCGGGCCTGGCCCAGCCGCTCACCTCGCTGGCCGGCAGTGCACGGGTCGGGCTGGCGCTGTGGCTGGCGCCCGTGACCGTCGCACTGCTCGCCGTCGCCGTCCTCGCCCGGAGGCGGCGGACGGCGCCTAAGCCGGAGTCCACGGCGCCCGGCTCGCGGACGGCGATCCTCCGCGACCGCGTGGCGCTGGCGGTGACCCTCTACTTCGGCATCCAGTCGCTGTCGTTCTACGCGATGCTCACCTGGCTGCCCGGCATCCTGCAGGCCGAGGCGGGCGTCTCGCGAGTGGGGGCCGGCGCCCTGGTCGCGCTGGCCGCCCTGCTCGGTGTCCCGGCGTCCCTCGTCGTCCCGACGCTGGCCACCCGGCGGCCGTCCCAGGTGGGGTGGGTCGTCGCCGTGTCGGTGCCCACCGTCGTCGGCATCGCCGGCCTGCTCGTCGCGCCGGCGGCCGCGCCGCTGCTGTGGGCCGTGCTGTACGGGCTGGGCACCGGCGCGGCCTTCCCGCTGGCGATGACCCTCGTGCTGCGGCGCACCCGCGACGTCGCCCAGACCGGCCGGCTCTCGGCGAGCGCGCAGAGCATCGGCTACCTGATCGCCGCGAGCGGCCCGCTGGCCGTCGGCCTGCTGCACGACGCCACCGACAGCTGGACACCGGCGCTCGTGCTGCTGCTGGTCGCCGTCCTGGCGCAGATCGCGATCGGGATCCCGGCCGGCCGCGCCCACCTGGTGCGCGCCGACGCGTGACCGGTCCCGCTTGCCCCCGTGATCATCGGCAGATGGCTGCTGCCGTCGGCGCGTCGGGCAGCCATTCGCCGATGATCACGGCGGCGGGGGTGTGTCCGACGTGACAGGGGTGCCGACCACGCCGTGCAGGTGGCAGGCCGCCAGCTGACCGGGCGCGCCGGCCGGCTGCAGCGCCGGGTCGACGTCCGGGCAGGGCTCGAACACGTACGGGCAGCGTGTCCGGAACCGGCACCCGCTGGGGACGGCGGACGGCGAGGGGACGTCGCCGGTGAGCACGATCCGCTTGCGCGCCCGCTCCAGCTGCGGATGCGGCACGGGCACGGCCGACAGCAGCGCCTGGGTGTACGGCATCTGCGGGGAGGACCCCACCGCGGCCGCGGGCCCGATCTCGACCACCCGGCCCAGGTACATGACCGCGATCCGGTCGGACAGGTGCCGGACGGCGGACAGGTCGTGGGAGATGAACAGCAGCGTGAGCCCCAGCTGCCGCTGCAGCCGGCGCAGCAGGTTGAGCACCTGCGCCTGGACGCTGACGTCCAGCGACGCGATCGCCTCGTCGCAGACCAGGAAGTCCGGCTCACCGGCCAGGGCACGGGCGATGCCGACGCGCTGCCGCTGACCGCCGGAGAACTCGTGCGGATACCGGCCGGCCACCGCGGGGTCCAGCCCGACCAGCTCCAGCAGCTCGCCGACCCGGGCCGCGCGCTCGCGCCGGCCCGACCGCAGACCGTGCACCTCCAGCGGCTCGGCCACCGTCTGCGCGACGGTGCGGCGCGGGTCGAGCGACGCGAACGGGTCCTGGAACACCATCCCGGCCCGACGGCGCATCGTCTTGAGCCCCCGCCGGTCGAGCGCGGTGACGTCGGTGCCGTCGAAGGTGACGGTCCCGCCGGTGGGCGGCACCAGCCGCAGCAGCGCGTTGCCCAGCGTCGACTTGCCGCAGCCGGACTCGCCGACCAGCCCCAGCGTCTCGCCGCGGACGATGTCGAGGTCCACGCCGTCCACGGCGCGCAGCACCCCGGCCGTCTTCCGCCGCACCCCGCCGCCGCGGATCGGGAAGTGCACCTCGAGGCCCCGCGCCGAGACCAGGACGTCGCTCATCCGGTGCACCACGTCGCGGCCCGGTGCTCCAGCCCCGAGGCGCCGGAACCGCGGTTCTGGCCGGCCGGATCACGACCGGAACCGCGGTTTCGGTCGGAGATCGGGACCAGCGGGGGCTGCTCGGTCTCGCAGCGGGCGTCGCCGCGCACCGGGCAGCGCGGCCAGAACACGCAGCCCGGCGGCAGGTCGGTCGGGGGCGGTGGCAGTCCCGGCACCGTGGCCAGCTCCGGCACCTCGCCGTCCGGGCCCACCGGCGCGGCCAGATCGGGCAGCGAGCCCAGCAGCCCGCGCGTGTAGGGGTGGGCCGGCCGCTCGAGGACGTCGTCCACCGTGCCGTCCTCCACGCAGCGGCCGCCGTACATCACCAGCACCCGGTCGGCGATCCCCGCGACCACGCCGAGGTCGTGGGTGATCCAGATGACGCCGGTACCGCGGTGGGCCTGCAGCTTCTCGACCAGGTCGATGATCTGCGCCTGCACGGTCACGTCGAGCGCGGTCGTCGCCTCGTCCGCGATCAGCAGCGCCGGCGAGTTGGACAGCGCGATCGCGATGATCACCCGCTGCCGCATGCCGCCCGACAGCTCGTGCGGAAACCGGTCCAGCGCCCGCTCGGGATCGGGCAGCCCCACCTCGCCCAGCAGCTCGGCCGCCTTCCGGCGGGCCGCCGCCACCGACAGGTCGGAATGCGCCCGCAGGCCCTCGACGATCTGCCGCCCGATCGTCAGCACCGGGTTCAGCGAGGTCATCGGGTCCTGGAACACCATGCCGGCGCCGGGCCCGCGCACCTGGCGCAGCCGCTCGGGCGACATGGCCAGCAGGTCCTCACCCTGCAGCAGCGCCCGGCCGGTGACGGTGGCGACCCGCGGCGGCAGCAGCCCGAGCAGCGCGAGCACCGACACGCTCTTGCCGCTGCCCGACTCCCCCACCACCGCCACCGTCTCGCCGGGCCCGACGGTGTAGGAGAGCCCGTTGACCACATGGGCGGGACCGCGCGGCGTGCGCAGCTGCACCCGCAGGTCCTCCACCTCGAGCACGCTCACCGCCCACCACCGGCCATCAGCGTCCGCTGGCGCGGGTCCAGCACGTCGCGCAGCCCGTCGCCGAGCAGGTTGAAGCACAGCACGGTGATGACGATCGCCATGCCGGGGAAGAAGGCCAGCCACCAGGCCAGGTCGATGAAGCCGCGCCCCTCGGCCAGCATCAGTCCCCACGACGGGTTCGGCGGCTGCGTTCCCAGGCCGAGGAAGGACAGCGCCGCCTCGGCCAGGACGGCGAAGGCGAGGCTGACCGACGTCTGCACGATGATCGGCGGCGCCGCGTTGGGCAGCACGTGCCTCGTGAGCAGGCGAAAGTCCGAGGCGCCCACCGACCGCGAGGCGCGGACGTAGACCTCCTCCCGGACGCCGAGCACGCTGGCGCGGGTCACGCGGGCGAAGATCGGCACGTACACGACGGCGATGGCGATGATCGTGTTCGTCGTCCCGGGCCCGCGGATCGCCAGGATCGCGATGGCCAGCAGCACCGCCGGGAAGGCGAAGAGCATGTCCATGAACCGCATGAGGACGTCGTCGATCCAGCCCCCGTAGAACCCGGCGAGCAGGCCGATGAGCGTGCCCACGACGAGCGCCAGCCCGACGGACAGGAAGCCGACCTTCAGCGACACCGACGCACCCAGGATGACCCGGCTGAGGATGTCGCGGCCGTAGTCGTCGGTACCGAACCAATGGCTCGAACTGGGCGGTTCCAGCCGGTTCGGGATGTCCTGCGCCGTCCCCGACTGGGGCGCGGAGGTGTCGTCGAAGACCGCCACCACGATGATCAGCAGCAGCACGAAGGCGGCGACGGCCGCCGTGGGGTTGCGGACGAGCAGGCCCAGGGTCTCCCGCCACCGCGGGCGGGCGGGCTTGAACGTGACCGGTTCGCCCGGCGGCGGGGACGCGGGGGTCGCGCCCGGGGTCGGCAGCGCGGTCATCGGCGGATCCTCGGGTCGATCCGGGTGTAGAGCAGGTCCACGAGCAGGTTGATGACCAGGAAGACCAGGGCGAACAGCAGGACGGCGCCCTGCAGCACCGGGTAGTCGCGGGCCCGGACCGCCTGCAGCGCCAGCTGGCCGAGGCCGGGCCAGGAGAAGACGATCTCGACCACCACCACGCCCGAGAGCAGGTAGGCCAGCTGCACGCCGGTCACGGTGACCAGCGGGAGCAGCGCGTTGCGCAGGACGTGCCAGGTGAAGACCTGCCGCTGCGGCAGCCCTTTGGCCTGCGCGGTGCGCACGTGGTCGGAGCCGAGCGCCTCGAGCACGCTGGACCGCACGAACCGGGTGATCACCGAGCCGGAGACCACACCGGTGGTCACCGCCGGCAGGATCAGCCGCTGCGCCCACCCGAGCGGGTCGTCGGTGAGTGGCACGTAGCCGCCGGAGGGCAGCCAGCCGAGCGTGCCGGCGAACACCAGGATCAGCACGATCGCCAGCCAGAAGTCCGGCACCGAGATGCCGATCTGGCTGATCACCGTGGCGATCCGGTCGACGACCGACCGGGGGCGCAGCGCCGAGATGGTGCCCAGCGGCACGGCGATCAGCAGGGCGAGCAGGATCGCCGCGAACGCCAGGGTCAGCGTGGCCGGCAACCGCTCGGCGATCAGCGCGGTCACCGGCTCGCCGCTGCGGAAGCTGACGCCGAGGTCGCCGGTGACGGCCCGGCCGGCCCAGTTGAAGAACTGCTCGACCAGCGGCAGGTCCAGGCCGTTGCGGGCCCGCAGCGCGTCGTAGGTCTCCTGCGAGAAGCGGGTGCCGAGCGCGAGGCGGACCGGGTCACCCCGTACGAGGTGGACCAGGGAGAACACCAGCACGCTGACGCCGGCCAGTACCACGAGCGACTGGCCGACCCGCCGGAGCAGGTACCCGGTCAGGGCAGCTCCACGTCCTCGAAGTTGATCGCCCGGTCGGCCCGGATCTGGTAGCCCTCCAGCCCCGGGACCCACGCCTGGACGACGTCGGGGTTGAACAGGTAGAGGTACGAGACGTCGTCCACGATCAGCTTCGCGGCCTGGTCGTAGAGCTCCTTGCGCTCCTCCTCGTCGACGGTCGTCGAGGCCTCCTGCAGCAGCGCGTCGACCTCGGGGTTGCTGTAGCCCTGGTAGTTGTTCGCGCCGTCGGTGATGTGCTGCGACTCGTAGAAGGCGGCCGGGTCGATGTTGCCGAGCCAGCTGAGCAGGAACGCGTCGAACTGGCCCTGGCTCTGCCGGTCCAGCCAGGTGGCGAAGTCGAGGACCTCCACCTCGACGTTGATGCCGATCGGCTCGAGCTGGCTGGCGATGACCTGGGCCGACGTCACCGACTCGGGCAGCTCGTCGGTGACCATCAGCCCCATCGTGAGCGGCGTGGTCACGCCGGCCTCCTCCAGCAGCTGCCGGGCGGCGTCCGGGTCGGTCTCGAACGGGGCGTAGTCGTAGTAGAAGAAGCTGTCCTCGGGGATCGCGGTCTGGTTGGCCCGCGCCGCGCCGAACCGGGCGGCCTCGGCGACCTCGTCGCGGTCCACGGCGGTGGCGATCGCCCGCCGCACCTGCGGGTTGTCGAACGGCGGCACCGCGTAGTTCATCGACATGTACCAGTAGTCGACGCTGGCGGTCGTCTCGAGCTCGACCTCGCCGCCCTCGCCGAGCGACTCGATCTGCTGCGGCGGCACGTTGTCGGTCCAGTGCACCTCGCCGTTGCGCAGCGCGGTCAGCGCCGCCGCCGGCTCGGTGATGTAGCGGAACTCCACGCCGCTGATGGCCGGAGCGCCGTCCCAGTAGTCCTCGAAGGCGCTCAGCTCGGTGCTGGTGGCGTCGGTGCTCTCCAGCCGGAAGGGGCCGGTGCCGTTCGCCTCGGTGGTGAGGTCGAACTCCTCGGCCGCGTTCTCCGAGACGATCGACATGCCCTTGAAGGCGCCGATCCGCTCGAGCAGGTTCGGCGTCGGCTGCGAGAGGTTGATGACCACCGTCCGGTCGTCCGGCGCCTCGACCGACTCGACGTTGGCGAACCGGTAGGCGTTCGACAGCTCCTCGTCGATGATCCGGTTGTAGGAGTAGACGACGTCGGCGGAGTCGAACTCGCTGCCGTCGTGGAAGGTGACGCCATCGCGGAGGGCGAACGTCCAGGTCAGGTTGTCGTCGCTGACCTCCCACTCCTCGGCCAGGCTCGCCTCGAAGGTCAGGTCCTCGGCATTGGGGACGACGAGGGTGTCGTAGACGTTCTCGAGCACCTGGAAGCTGGCGTAGGCACTCGTCACGTGCGGGTCGAGCTGGTCGGGCTGGGCGCTCACCGCGGCGATCAGGACGCTGTCGCCGTCCCCACCGCCGCCGCTGCCACCGGTGTCGACGCTCTCCCCGCCACCACCGCAGGCGGTCAGGAGGAGGGCGCCGGCTGCGGCGAGGGCAAGTGGTCGGCTGGCGCGCACGGGGTTCCTCCGGGAGCTCGGGTGCAGTCGTCCGCCTCCGACCCTGGCCCGCGAGGCCCGGGGCTGCCACCCCAATCCGGTGCTGAGCGGGATCGTTGCCCGTTCGATACGTACCGGCGGCCGAGCGGTGACGAGTGGCCTGGCCCACACTGAGGGCGTCCGTCGACCGCTGCGCAGGGGGCCCGCATGACCGACGTCCAGCCGCGATCCCGCGCCCGGATCCCGCGCGACAAGGAGCACGACTACACCGACGACATGGCGCACGAGCGCCAGGCGTTCGTCGCCGAGCAGACCGGCGCCGGCCTCCACCACGTCGCGAAGTACTCGTTCGACCCGGCCGTGCTGCCCGGCAACGTCGAGAACTTCACCGGGGTCGCGCAGGTGCCCATCGGGGTCGCCGGCCCCCTGACCGTCCGCGGGGAGCACGCGCAGGGCGACTTCTTCATCCCGATGGCCACCACCGAGGGCACGCTGGTCGCCAGCTACAACCGCGGCATGCGGGTGATCGCCGAGTGCGGTGGCGTGCGGACGACGGTCGTCGACGACCACATGCAGCGCGCGCCGGCGTTCATCTTCGGCAACGCGCTCGAGGCGCGGGAGTTCGGCCGCTGGGTGGACGAGCACATCGACGGCATCCGCGCCGCGGCCGAGTCGACGACGCGCTCGGGCAAGCTCACCTACATCGGACAGCACCAGATCGGCCCGCTGCGGTACCTGCGGGTCAACTACACGACGGGGGACGCCGCCGGGCAGAACATGACGGGCAAGGCGACGCTGGCCGCCTGCGAGTGGATCCGCGAGAACCACCCCGACCACCCGCGCTACGTGCTCTCCGGTGCGATCGACACCGACAAGAAACACTCGCAGATCAACATGCTGATGACCCGCGGCAAGCGGGTGGTGGCCGAGGTGACGATCCCGAACGAGGTGCTGCGGCGGCTGACCGGCGTCGACACGCGGCAGCTGTTCGAGTACCGGCAGATCGGCATGGCGGGGGCGTTCATGTCCGGGGCCGCCTACAACGGCGCGCACGCGGCCAACGGCCTCACCGCGATGTTCATCGCCACCGGCCAGGACGTCGCCAACGTGAGCGAGTCGCACTCCGGCATCACCTACGCCCAGCTGCGGGAGAACGGCGACTACTACTGGTCGACGACGCTCACCTCGCTCATCGTCGCGACCTACGGCGGCGGGACCGGGCTCCCGACACAGCGCGAATGCCTGGAAATGCTCGGCTGCTACGGCAAGGGCAAGGTCTACAAGTTCGCCGAGATCTGCGCCGGCGTCGTCCTGGCCGGGGACATCTCGCTGACGTCGGCGATCCTGGCCGGCGACTGGGTGACCAGCCACGACGCCCTGGGCCGCAACCGGTAGGCGCCCCAGCTTTCGGTACAGAAAGCTCGCCCACGACGCCGCGCTTTCTGTACCGAAAGCTCGGGTCCGCAGGACTCCTCAGCGGATCTGCACGCCCGAGATGGTCCGCGCGATGACCAGCCGCTGGATCTCCGACGTCCCCTCGAAGATCGTGTAGATCTTGGCGTCGCGCGCCATCCGCTCGACCGGGTAGTCGCGGGTGTAACCGTTGCCGCCCAGGATCTGCATCGCCTGCTCGGTCACCCGCACGGCGGTCTCGCCCGCGACGAGCTTGGACATCGAGCCCTCGGCGGAGGTGAACCGCTGGCCGTTGCGGGCCATCCACGCCGCACGCCAGACCAGCAAGCGCGCCGCGTCGATCGAGGTCTTCATGTCGGCGAGCATGAACGCGATGGCCTGGTTCTCGATGATCGGGCGGCCGAACTGCACCCGCTGCTTGGCGTACTCCAGGGCGTACTCGTATGCCGCCCGCGCCACCCCGACCGCCTGCGCGCCCACACCGGGGCGGGTCCGCTCGAAGGTGGCCATCGAGGGCTGGGTCCGCCCGCTCCTCGCGCCCTCGCGGGCGCGGGCAAGCCGCTCCTCGAGCTTCTCCCGGCCGCCGAGCAGGCAGTCGCCCGGGATGCGGCAGTCGTCGAGCACGACCTCGGCGGTGTGCGAGGCGCGGATGCCGTGCTTGAGGAACTTCTGCCCCTGCGCGATGCCCTTCGTGCCGGGCGGGACGACGAAGCTCGCGTGCCCCCGCGTCTTCAGCTCGGGGTCGACCACGGCGGTGACCACGTGGATGTCGGCGATGCCGCCGTTGGTCGCCCAGGTCTTGGTGCCGGTCAGCACCCACTCGTCGGCCTTCTCGTCGTAGACCGCCCGGGTGCGCATGGCACCCACGTCGGAGCCGGCGTCGGGCTCCGAGGAGCAGAACGCGGCGACCTTGGGCTCGGCGACCGTGCCGAACATGGCCGGGATCCACCGGCCGACCTGCTCGTCGGTGCCGTTGGCCCGCACCGACGCCGCGGCGAGCGTGGTGCCGACGATGGCCAGGCCGATGCCCGCGTCACCCCAGAAGAGCTCCTCCATCGTCAGCGGGATGCCGAGTCCGGACTCGTCGAACCACTGGGTGGCGAAGAAGTCGAGCGAGTACAGCCCGATCGTGGCGGCCTCCTGCAGGACCTCCCACGGGAAGTCCTCGCGCTCGTCGTACTCGTGCGCCGCCGGGCGCACCACGTTCGCGGCGAACTCGTGCAGCCACTTCTGCAGCTCGAGCTGGTCCTCGGTCAGCGCGAACGACACTGCCATGCGGTTCTCCTGTGGATCCGTCCGCCGTGATCATCGGCAGGTGGTCGCCCCCAGCGGCGTGGTGACCAGCCATTCGCCGATGATCATCGCCAGGTGGGGGCCATCGCCAGGTGCGGGGCCATGAACAGGTGAGGGCAATGAATCAGCGCGGACGGATGGTGCCCACCACGTGCTCGGTGCCGCTCGTCGCGTTGCGGACGGCGACGTCCCAGCCCCCGCCGGCCTGCGCGGTGGCGAGGGTGACCGTCGACGGCAGGAACAGCGGCTTGCGGAAGCTGACGTCGACGTCGAGCGCGTCGGGCAGCCGTCCGGACAGCGCGCCGAGCACGCGAGCCTTGACCCACATGCCGTGCGCGATCGCCCGCTTGAAACCGAACGCCTTCGCGGTGAGGCCCGAGAGGTGGATCGGGTTCACGTCGCCGGAGACCTTGGCGTAGCGCCGTCCGGCGTCGTCCGGGACGCGCCAGGTGGCCACCGGACGGGCGAGGTCGCCGACGGAGACCTCGATGTCGGCCTCCGGCGCGCCCTCGGGCGCCTTCGCCCCGCGGGAGAGGTAGGTCGACGTCGAGCGCCACACCTCCTGGCCGCCGGCGCTGACCGTGGCCCGCAGGTCGACCGCCGCCCCGCTGCGATGAGCGGCGAAGTTCTCCGCCCACACCTCCAGGTCGAGCAGCGCGTCGGCGCCGACCGGCCGGAGCACCTCGATCCGGTTGCGCACGTGCACGAGCCCCGGCAGCGCCACCGGGAACGAGCGGTCGCTCATCAGCGCCATCTGCAGCGGGAAGGTGAGCATGTGCGGGTAGGTCGCCGGGAGGACGTCGTTCAGCGGCAGCCGGCACACCCGCGTGTAGGCGGCCAGGTGCGCCGGGTCGACGGTGACGCCCCGGCGCGCGAGACGGGTGTCGGGCAGGCCGCCACCGCGGCCCCACGCCGTGACCGCCGCCTTGGCGTAGAGCTGACCCAGGTTCGGCGCCTGCTCCAGGACGGTCGTGGCCATCACGCCCCCAGCATCGACTGGCCGCAGACCCGCACGGTCTGGCCGTTGACGCCGGCACTGCCCGGCTGCGACAGCCAGGCGATGGTCTCGGCGACGTCGACCGGCAGCCCGCCCTGCTGCAGCGAGTTGATCCGGGAGCCGATCTCGCGGGTGCCGAAGGGCATCTTCGCCGTCATCTCGGTGACGATGAACCCGGGCGCCACCGCGTTGATGGTCGCGCCGCGGTCGGCGAAGGTCGGCGCCCACGCGCGCACCATGCCGATCACCCCGGCCTTGGACGCCGCGTAGTTGGTCTGGCCGCGGTTGCCCGCGATTCCCGACTGCGAGCTGACGCAGACGATCCGGGCGTTCGGCCTCAGGAGGCCCTCGGCGTCGAGCAGTGCCTGGGTGATGTCGAGCTGCGCCTGCAGGTTGACCGCCATGACCGAGTTCCACCGGGCGGCGTCCATGTTGACCAGCAGCTTGTCGCGGGTGATGCCGGCGTTGTGCACGACGATGTCCACGCCGCCGTGCCGCTCGCGCAGGTGCTCGACCAGCCGCTGGGGCGCGTCGTCGGCGGTGATGTCGAGACCGAACGCCGTTCCGCCGATGCGGTTGGCGACCGTGGCGAGGTTGTCGCCGGCCGCCGGGATGTCGACCGCGACGACGTGGGCGCCGTCGCGGGCCATGACTTCGGCGATCGCCGCGCCGATGCCGCGGGCCGCGCCGGTGACGACGGCGACCTTGCCGGCCAGCGGCTTCTCGTCGTCCTCACCTGACGGGACGTCGGCGGCGGTCAGCGTGACCACCTGGCCGTCGACGTAGGCCGACCGGCCGGAGAGGAAGAACTTCACCGGCGAGGCGATCGAGCCCTCGGCGCCGGCCGGCACGTACAGCAGGTTCGCCGTCGATCCGTTCAGCAGCTCCTTGCCGATGGAGCGGACCAGTCCGTCCAGCGCCTGCCGGGCGGCGGCCTGCGCCGGGGAGTCGGACTCCGACGGCGGCTCGGCCAGGATCAGCACCCGGCCCGTCGGGGCGAGGCGCTTCACCGCCGGCGCCAGGAAGTCGTGCGCGCCGGCCAGGTCGCCCGGGGTGCGCAGGCCCGTCGCGTCGAGGATCACCGCGGCCGGCTTCTCGCCGTCCGTGGCGCCGTCGGCGGTCACCGGGGACTGCACGGCGACGCCCTCGCCCTTCAGCAGCTCGGTCAGGGTGTTCCGCAGCCGGCCCTCGCCCGCCGAGCCGATGACCGCCGGACCGGGCAGCAGCGGCTGGCCGGGCGCGTAGCGGCGCAGCACCGCGGGCCGAGGCAGGCCGAGCTGCTTGGTGAGGGTGGTGCCGAAGCCGGAGTTCGCGAAGTCGCGGTACCAGTCACTCACGAAGTGCTCTCTTTCCTGCTTTCTGTACCGAAAGCTGGGCGGGGGACCGCAGCTTTCGGTACAGAAAGCTGACGGGGGCGGTCAGGACTCGAGGATGGCGACGACGCCCTGGCCGCCGGCGGCGCAGATGGAGATCAGCCCGCGCTTGCCGGGGCCGGCGGCGTGCAGCGTCTTGGCCAGCTGGGCGACGATGCGGCCGCCGGTGGCCGCGAACGGGTGCCCGGCGGCCAGCGACGAGCCGTGGACGTTGAGCTTGGACCGGTCGATCGAGCCGAGCGCGGCGTCGAGGCCGAGCTTCTCCTTGCAGTAGCCGTCGTCCTCCCACGCCTTGAGCGTCGCGAGCACCGTCGAGGCGAAGGCCTCGTGGATCTCGTAGAAGTCGAAGTCCTGCAGCGTCAGGCCGTTGCGGGCGAGCATCACCGGCACGGCGTAGACCGGCGCCATCAGCAGGCCCTCGCCGCCGTGGACGTAGTCGACCGCGGCGGTCTGCGAATCGACGAAGTGCGCCAGCACCGGCAGCCCGTTGTCCGACGCCCACTCGTCCGACGCCAGCAGCACCGCGGAGGCGCCGTCGGACAGCGGCGTGGAGTTGCCGGCGGTCATCGTGCCCTCGGCACCCTCGGGCAGCCCCTTGGCGAAGACGGGCTTGAGCGTCGCGAGCTTCTCCAGCGACGAGTCCGGCCGCAGGTTCTGGTCGCGGGTCAGACCGAGGAACGGGGTGACCAGGTCGTCGAAGAAGCCGCTGTCGTAGGCGGCGGCCATGTTCTGGTGCGACCGGACGGTGAGCTCGTCCTGGGCCTCGCGGCTGATGTCCCACTCGTGCGCGGTGAGCTGCGCGTGCTCGCCCATGGCCAGGCCGGTGCGCGGCTCGGCGTTGCGGGGGATCTCGGGGACGATCATGCCGGGGCGGATCTTCGCCAGGACCTTGAGCCGGTCCTGCAGCGTCTTGGCGTTGTTGAGCGAGATGAGCACCCGCCGCAGGTCGTCGCCGACGGCGAGCGGGGCGTCGGACGTGGTGTCCACGCCGCCCGCGATGCCCGACTCGATCTGGCCGAGAGCGATCTTGTTGGCGACCAGCGTCACGGCCTGCAGGCCGGTGCCGCACGCCTGCTGGACGTCGTAGGCGGGAGTGGCCGGCGACAGCTTCGAGCCGAGGACGGACTCCCTGGTCAGGTTGAAGTCGCGCGAGTGCTTGAGGACGGCGCCGGCGACCACCTCGCCCAGCTGCCTGCCCTGCAGCCCGAAGCGGGCGACGAGCCCGTCGAGGGTCGCGGTGAGCATGTCCTGGTTGGACGCCTGCGCGTACTTCGAGTTCGAGCGGGCGAACGGGATCCGGTTCCCGCCGACGATCGCGGCCTGACGCGTCGCGGGCTTGGAGTTGGCAGCCACTGGAACCTCCGGGGTCGGCTGAGTTGGCCGGTACCAACAGTACGCGATACTATCGGTATCGTGAAAGTTGAGGCGGTGAGACGCTCGTCGCAGGACAAACCTGTCGACGACCTCGACGTTCAGGGCAATGTCGCGCACGCTCGCGACCGCCGCGACTCGAGATGGGACGACCACCGGCGGGAACGCCGGGAACAACTCGTCCAGGCGACCCTCGAGGCCATCGGCCGGCACGGGGCGGGCGTCGGCATGGAGGAGATCGCGGCGGCGGCCGGCACGAGCAAGACCGTCGTCTACCGGCACTTCGCCGACCGCTCGGACCTGTACGTCGCCGTGTGCAACCGGGTCGCCGCGCAGCTCCTGCCGAAACTGCGGTCGGCGATCGAGGCGAGCACCGGCGATCCGCGCACCATGGTCGCGGCGGCGATCGACACCTACCTCGCGTTCATCGAGGCCGACCCGGAGCTCTACCGGTTCGTCGTCCACAGTCAGGCCCTGGGCCGGCCGGCCACCGACCCCGTCGACACCCTCTCCGACCTCGTCGCCCAGCAGGTGGCGGCCGCGATCGGCGTGGCGCTGCAGCAGGCCGGCCGCGACGCCTCGGCCGCCGAGCCGTGGGGGCACGGCGTGGTCGGGCTGGTCCGCTCGGCCGCCGACTGGTGGCTCCGCGCCGAACGCCCCATGCTCCGCAGCGAACTCGCTGCTCATCTGACCGATCTCGCCTGGGCCGGACTGGCCGGCGTCGTTCCACCTCAGGAGGCACAGTGACCAGCACCCTGCCGACCAGCGTCGACCCGACGACGCTGCAGGACGTCCTCGACGGGCGATGGGCGCACGTCCGCCAGGACGCCCGCGAGAACCTGGACGACCACGACTTCCTGCCGACCTACGGAGAGAACACGCAGGAGGCCCGCGAGCGGGTGACCCGTGCGGCCAAGAAGCTCGCGGACTCGGGGCGGGTCGGCTTCGGCTTCCCGAAGCAGTACGGCGGTCAGGACGACGCCGGGGCCTCGGTCACCTCGATCGAGATGCTGGCCTTCGGCGACCTCTCGCTGATGGTGAAGGCCGGCGTCCAGTGGGGCCTGTTCGGCGGTGCCCTCCAGCTGCTCGGCAGCACGCGCCAGCACGACAAGTACCTGCGCGACGTCATGAGCTTCGACCTGCCCGGCTGCTTCGCGATGACCGAGACCGGCCACGGCTCCGACGTCCAGCAGCTGCGCACCACCTGCACGTACGACCCCGCGACCGGGTGCTTCGACCTGCACACCCCGCACCAGGCCGCCCGCAAGGACTACATCGGCAACGCGGCCAAGGACGGCCGGATGGCGGTGGTCTTCGCGCAGCTGATCACGCAGGGGAAGAACCACGGCGTGCACGCCTGGCTGGTGCCGATCCGCGACGAGCGGGGCAACCCGATGCCCGGCGTCACGATCGGGGACGACGGCCCGAAGGCGGGGCTCAACGGCGTCGACAACGGCCGGCTGACCTTCGACCACGTGCAGGTCCCGCGCGACATGCTGCTCGACCGCTACGGCCAGGTCGCCGAGGACGGCACCTACACCAGCCTCATCGAGAACGAGACCCGGCGTTTCTTCACCATGCTGGGCACCCTGGTGCGCGGCCGGGTCAGCGTCGGCGGCTCGGCGGCGTCGGCGACCAAGCTGGCCCTCGACATCGCCGTCCGGTACGGCAACGTGCGACGCCAGTTCGCCGCGCCGGGCGAGGAGCGCGAGATCGTCATCAACGACTACCTCGTGCACCAGCGCAAGCTGCTGCCCGCGCTCGCCACGACCTACGGCCTGCACTTCGCCCAGGGGCAGCTGGTCGAGGACATGCACGACATCCAGACCGCGGTGCACGCCCGCGGCGAAGAGGTGGACGAGGAGGCGCAGCGCGAGCTCGAGTCCCGCGCCGCCGGGCTCAAGGTCGCCCAGACGTGGCACGCCACCCGCACCATCCAGATGTGCCGCGAGGCGTGCGGCGGTGCGGGCTACCTGCAGGAGAACCGGCTGCCGCACCTCAAGGCCGACACCGACGTGTTCACCACGTTCGAGGGCGACAACACCGTCCTCCTGCAGCTGGTCGCGAAGGGACTGCTCACCGGCTACCGCGACGCGTTCGGCTCGCTGGACGGCTGGGGCAAGGTCGGCTTCATCGCCGACATGGTCCGCGAGACGGTGCTGGAGCGGACGGCGGCCCGCGCGCTGATCGCCCGGCTGATCGACGCCGTCCCCGGCCGGGACGACGAGGTGCCGATGCTGGAGCGCGGCTGGCAGCTGAAGATGTTCGAGTTCCGCGAGAAGCACAGCCTCGAGGGTGCGATCCGGCGGCTGCGCAAGAACTCCACGATGGAGGGCATGGCGCCGTTCGACATGTTCAACGACGTCCAGGACCACGTGCTGAAGGTGGCCCAGTCGCACATCGACCGGGTCGTGCTGGAAGCCTTCGTCGCGGGCGTGGACCGGACCACCGACCCGGCCGCCCGGCAGCTGCTCGACACCCTCTGCGACCTGTACGCGCTGTCGACGATCGAGGCGGACAAGGCCTGGTTCATGGAGCACGGCCAGTTGACCTCGGCCCGCGCCAAGACGCTGACCGCGACGGTGAACCAGCTGCTCAAGGAGCTGCGGCCGCACATGACCACGTTGGTCGACGCCTTCGCGATCCCGGAGTTCTGGAAAGCGGCCAGGATCCTCGAGGAGGAGGCCGACCGCCAGGAGGCCATGGCCGCCCGCGACGCCGAGGTGCGCACCGAGGCCGAGGGGCGCCAGGCGTCGAAGAAGAGCGCGACCGACCTCGAGGTCGCCCCGGCTCAATGATCCCTGACGCTGCCCGCAGTTGATCATCGGCATGTGGCTGCTCGCCGCGCCGACGGCCGCAACCAAATGCCGATGATCACGGGGGAAGGGGGCTGGGGGTGGAGATCGTTGCTGCGGCGGCGGAGACGCTGCGGGTGCCGGCCGCCGTCGACCTGGCCGCCATCGTGGTCGGCGCCCTCACCGGCGGGCTGCTCGCGGCGCGGGAGGGCTTCGCCGTCTCCGGCGTCCTGCTGCTCGCGGTCAGCGGCGGCCTCGGCGGTGGGCTGATCCGCGACGTCCTGCTCGGCGACCTGCCGCCGGTGGCCCTCACCAACCGGCTCTACCTGCCGACCGTCGCGATCGCCGCGGCCGTGACGTTCTTCTTCTCCGGCTGGCTGTCGCGGCTGACCGGTCTCCTCGTCGTGCTGGACGCCGTCACGCTCGGCTTCTTCACCGTCATCGGCGCCCAGAAGGCGCAACTGGTCGGGCTGTCCAGCGCGGCGGTGGTCTTCGTCGGCACGGTCACGGCCGTGGGCGGCGCGGTGATCCGCGACATGCTGCTCGCCCAGCGCGCCGAGATCGTGCAGCCCGGGCCGTACAACGCCGTGGCGGCGCTGATCGGGGCCGCCGTCCTCACGGTGCTGGCCGGACCGCTGGGCCTCGGCCCGCTGCCGGTGGCCGCCGTCGTCATCGTGCTGGTCGCGTCCCTGCGGGTGCTGTCGGTCTGGCGGGGGTGGGCGGCACCGGTGGCCGTCGACCTGCCCGGCCGGGCCCGCGAGCGGTTCGTGCGTCGCCGGAACCGGATCGTGCGCCGGCGGCGGCGTCGGGGCTAGGTCTGGGGGCGCAGGCGGACGGCGAGCACGGCGACGTCGTCCTCCGCGTCGGGCAGGAACAGCCGCTCCAGCAGCACGTCGCACAGCTGGTCCAGGGGCAGGTGCGCGCACTCCCGCAGCACGGCCAGCAGCTGCTCGGTGCCCTCGTCGATGTCGCGGTCCCGGCGCTCGACGAGGCCGTCGGTGTAGAGCAGCACCGTGGCGCCGGCCGGGAGCAGCTCGAGCCGGTCCTCCCGCACCGAGTCGGGCGAGACGCCGAGCAGCAGGTCCGCGGGCTTCCCGTCGAGCAGCGAGACCTCCCCGTCGGCCTCGACGAGGACCGCCGGAGGATGGCCCGCGTTCGCCCAGCGCAGCAGCGTGGCACCGCCGGGCCCCCGTTCCAGCCGGGCGACCAGCGCGGTGGCCATGGTGTCCAGAGCCAGACCCTCGAGGGCGCGGTCGAGTTCGGTGAGCACCTCGGCCGGGGTGCCGCCGCTGGAGTAACTGATGCCGCGCAGCAGACCCCGCACCTGCCCCATCGCCGCGGCCGCCCGGGTGTCGTGCCCCACGACGTCGCCGATGGCCAGCACCGTCGCTCCGCTGCGCTGCAGGAATGCGTCGTACCAGTCGCCCCCGATCTCGGCCCCTTCCGCGGCCGGCACGTAGCGGACGACGATCTCGGCGTCGGCCGTCCGCGGAGGCTCGGTGAGCATGCTCCGCTGCAGGGCGTGGGCGAGCTCGCGCTGCTGCTCGAAGAGGCGGGCCTGGTCGAGCGCCGAGCCGGCGCGCCGGCCGATCTCGAGCGCCGTCTCGATCTCGCCGGGAGTGTGCGGCCCCCGGTCGGTTCCGTTGAGCAGGCAGAGGACGCCGAGTGTCTGGCCGCGGGCGGTCAGCGGGAGGGCGAGGACGGACGCGGGGTCCAGGGCCTCCAGCGCCTTGCGCGCCCCCTCGTCGGCGAGCGACTGGGCGATGCGGGCCGCGTCGAGGTGGGGGATGACCAGCGGCTGGCCGGTGCGGAAGACGACCCGCGGCGCGCCGTCGTCGGTCACGGACACGACCATCTGCCGCACGTACTCCTCGACCTGCGCTCGGCGGCGGGGGTCGCGGTGCGCGGAGGCGGCCTCGTGCAGCCGCCCCTGGTCGTCGGTCGTCACGATCCAGCACCAGTCGCCGAGCGGGGGCACGACCAGCGAGGCCAGCCGGTCGAGCTGCTGCGGAACGCTCAGCCCGCCGGCCAGCATGCGTCCGGCGTCGGCGAGCAGCTGCACCTGCCGATTGGCCTCGGCCATGGCGGTCACGGCGGCCACACGCTCGGCGTCGGCGTGCAGCCGCGAGATGCTCAGCGCGATCTGGGCGGTCAGACCGTCGAGGAGGGCGACGTCCTCCTCGCTGAACTCGTGATCCGTCGTCCAGACGGCGACGAAGCTGCCCAGCAGCCGGTCCTCGACCCGCAGCGGCAGCGAGGCCAGCGCGTGGATGCCGAGGATCTCGGTCACCTGCGCCATGGCCGGGAAGCGGGCGGCCGCCTCCTCCGCGCTCGGGAGCAGCACGCGCTCGCCGGTGCGAGCCGTGTACTGCGTCGGCAGCGCGTCGTCGGTCTCGATCTCGACGCCCTCGGTGGGGACCTCCTCGTTCGTCTCGGCCGCCACCGCGTCGGCGAGGCGGCGGCCGAGGTGCACCCGCAGCCTGCCGTCCTTCGAATCGAACACCGCGACACCGCCCGAGTCGGCGCCCAGCACCTCCGCGCCGCGCAGGGTGATGTCGGCGAGCTCCTCGATGCGGGTCGCGTGCGCCGCGGCCGCCGCGACTTCGGCGATGGCCGCGGCCCGCTGCACGGCGAACAGCCGGGCCTCGGCGGCGACCCGCGCGTCGGTGACGTCGAGGACGGTGCCCATGATCCGCACCGGCTGCCCGTCGGAGTCCACCATCACCCGGCCCCGGGAGACCGTCCAGCGGACCTCGCCGTCCGAGGCACGGATCGTGCGCAGCTCGACGGTGTACTGGGGCGCGCGGGCGTCGATGGCCGCCTGCATGATCACCTGGGCCGACTCGCGGTCGTCAGGATGCACGGCCTCCTCGAAGAGCCGCTCCAGCGGGATGGTGACGGTGCCCTCGCGCCCGAAGATCGCCGCGGTGCGCTGGTCCCAGTACATGACCCCGGCCACCAGGTCGGCCTCCCACGTGCCGACGCCGCTCGCCTCGAGGGCGACGTCCAGTCGGGCGAGGGAGGCGCCGATCGCCGTGCGGGCGGCCGCCAGCTCGAGCTCGGCGACCACCGACGCACCCATCTGGTCGAGCAGCTTCGCCTCGTCGTCGGACCACTCGCGCGGCTCCGGGTCGTAGACGGCCAGGACGCCGACCACGTGCCCCGAGTCGGCCACGATCGGCGCGCCGAGGTAGGAGGCGACCTGCCCGGAGGTGACCGCCGGCAGGTCGGCGACGCGCTCGTCGGCCCGGGCGTCGGCGACCGCGAGCGGCCGGGCCTGGCGCACGGTGATGGCGGAGAGGGCGCCGGTCAGCAGCGCCGGTCCGCCGATGACGCCGGGCGGCAGGCCGAAGCCGCCGACCACGGTGTCCTGGTCGGTGAAGATGGTGACCTTCGCGTGGCCCACGCCGAGCAGCCGCGCGGCCAGGGCCGAGAGTCGGTCGAACGCCGCGGGGCCGGACACCTCGACGAACAACCGGCGGGCGGCCGCGATGCGGTGGGGGTCGCGCAACGGGTCGTCCGCGGGGGCACCGGACACGTCGTGCGTGGTCACGCGCCCTCCTCCCCCTCGGCCGCGAGCGCGCCGTCCGGCGCTCATCCGCACCATGCTGTCACGGCGGTCCATGCCGGCCGGTCCTGCGCCACCAGGGGTACCGGTTCGTGCGTCTCCCTCTCCCGGGTGAGGAGGGAGGTCCCGGATCAAGGTGGGCACCGGGCGGTCCGATGGTTCCACCATGCTCGGCACGCGCACGGCCCGGTTGCCGGACTGCCGTCCGCTGCTGGCCGACCCCGACGATCTGACGCTGGCGTTCCAGCCGATCGTCGACCTCGCCGCCGCCACGGTGGCCGGGTACGAGGCGCTGGCCCGGTTCCCGGGTTCCGCCGGCCCCGACGTCTGGTTCGCCGCGGCCGCCGAGGCCGGGATCGCCGCCGAGCTCGAGGCGCTGGCCCTCCACAAGGCGCTCGCCGTCGTCCCGGCGCTGCCGCCCGACACCTTCCTGACGGTCAACGTCAGTCCGCACCTGCTCGGGTCGGCCCCCGTGCAGGACGCGCTGGCGACCCGTCCCGGCCTCCAGCGGGTCGTCGTGGAGCTCACCGAGCACACGCCCGTCCACGACCTGGCCGCGCTGCGGCGGCAGACCGACGAGCTGCGCGCCCGGGGCGCCCTGATCGCCCTGGACGACGCCGGCAGCGGCTACTCGGGCCTGCAGCAGCTCGCCGTCCTCCGCCCGCAGGTGGTCAAGCTCGACCGCGCCCTGGTCAGCGACGCGGACACCGACCCGGTGCGCGTGGCCCTGGCCGAGATGCTGGGCGAGTTCGCCGGCCGGATCGACGCGTGGCTGCTCGCCGAGGGCATCGAGACCGCCGCCGAGCTCGCCGCCTTCGTGCAGCTCGGCGTCCCGCTGGCCCAGGGCTGGCTGCTCGGCCGGCCGGGGCCGGACTTCGCGCCGCTCGCGCCGGAGACGGCGGACGTCGTGCGGGCCCAGATCGCCCGCGCGCGCATGACCGACAGCGTGGCGCGGCTGCTCCGCCCCGTCCGGCAGGTCACGCTCGGCGAGGACACCCCCGGCGTCCCGCCGGCTGTCCTGCTCGGCGGCCAGGGCGAGCCGCTCGGGCTGCTGCTGGCCGACCCGCGGACGGCGGAGCACTACACCGCACCGGTCTCGTTGCGGGTGCACCCCACGACCGACATCGGGGAGGCGCTGCAGCGCGCGCTGACCCGCCCGCCGCCCAGCGCTTCGACCCCGTGCTGTGCACCGACCCCGTCGGCGACGTGCTCGGGCTCGTGCGCATCGAGGACCTCGCGTCCGCCGTCCGGAAGGACCGCTGAGCGACCCAGACCCCGGTCGTCCCCCCGGCGGCCGGTCGCGCCACCCCTCTTCCGACAAGGAGTCCACATGAAGACCTTCGCCTGCGGCGACGTCATCCCCGGCTGCGGCGCCCGCTTCACCGCCGCCGACGAGGACGGCATCTTCGCCCAGGTCGCCGGCCACGCCGCCGCCGACCACGGGGTCACCGACATCACCCCGGAGCTGGTCCAGGCCGTCCGCGACCGCATCGTCGCCGCCTGACGTTCCTTGCGGAGTGGGAGGGCGCGGAAAGCGCGCCCCTCCCACTCCGCTCAGGAGCTCGCGTCGTCCAGGGCGTTGCGCTGCTCCTCGCTGAGCACCAGGTCCTGCATCGGCAGCAGGTCCGCCAGCTGTTCCACGTTCCGCCCGCTCGCGATCGGCGCCACGACGGTCGGCCGGTCGGCCAGCCAGCGCAGCGCGACCGCCGGCAGCGGCACCGCGTGCGCGTCGGCCACCTGACCCAGCGCCCGCAGCACCCGGTCACCCCGCTCCCCCACGTACGCCGCCGCGCCCTTCGCCCGCGGGGAGTCGACCTGCTCCCCCGCCCGGTACTTGCCGGTCAGGAAGCCCTTGGCCAGCGCGAAGTAGGGCAGCACGCCGAGCTCCCGCTCGGCCGCGACGTCGCGCAGGGCGTCCTCGAAGACCGGCCGCTCCATCAGGTTGTAGTGCGTCTGCAGGGCGGCGTAGCGGCTGATCCCCAGCCTCGCCGAGGTGTCCAGCGCTTCGGTCAGCCGCTCCGCCGAGTAGTTCGACGCGGCCACGTACCGGACCTTGCCCGACCGCACCAGCCCGTCGAACGCGGTCAGCGTCTCCTCCAGCGGCGTCGTCTCGTCGTCGAAGTGCGCGTAGTACAGGTCGATGCGGTCGGTCCGCAGCCGCCGGAGCGACTGCTCGGCGGCCGCCCGGATCTCCCCGCGGACAGCGGGTGCTCCTTCTCCAGTGGCGACGCCTTGGTCGCGACGACGACCCGGTCGCGCAGGCCGCGCGCGGCCATCCAGGCGCCGAGGATCCGCTCGGACTCCCCCGGCCGTAGCTCTCGGCCGTGTCCACGAACGGCGACAGCGGGCCGGGGGTCGCGTCGACGAAGCGGTCGAGCAGCGCGAAGGACGTCGGCTCGTCCGCCGTCCACCCGAAGACGTTGCCGCCGAGGCAGAGATCGCTGACGTCGAGATCGGTCCCGGGGAGCTGCGGCATGCCCCCACGCTAGGCGCGACGTCGTCCCCACGTGCGTGGGACAGGTGTGACCGACGTGTCGTCCGCGGGCCCTCCGGGACCCCCTGGGTGGCCAGGTCCCGGGCGGGCATGGCACGGTGCCCGGGGTCCGGCCACTTTCCAGGGCCGGGTGAGCCCGGGCGGTTCGCGCCACGCGCGGACGCCCGGCGCCCCCGAACCGGGGGATGGAGCCGGCCGCGTGCCGAGCCCTGGCACCAGCCATCGCACACACGAGAGGAACCTCATGAACAAGGCCGAACTGGTCTCCGCCATCGCCAAGCGCGCCGACGTCCCGGCCTCCACCGTGGACTCGGTCCTGGCCGGGCTCCAGGAGGAGCTCGTCGAGGCGATCACCCGCGGCGAGAAGGTCGCCGTCTCGGGCCTGCTGACCGTGGAGCGCACGCAGCGTTCGGCGCGCACCGGCCGCAACCCGCAGACCGGTGAGTCGATCGACATCCCCGCTGCCAACACCGTCAAGGTGACCGCCGGCTCGAACCTGAAGAAGGCCGCCAGCAGCGTTCCGGTCTGATCGACCGCGCCGTCGGGATCGGCGGTCCCCACGGGACCGCCGATCCCGGCGGTTTGCCACCCGGTGGACCGGAGCACGGAGGCCGATGTGAGCACCGACCTGCAGATCACCACCGACCCGGCCGAGGTCGGCCTCGACGCCGGGCGGCTGGCGCGCCTGGACCGGCGGCTGGCCCGCTGGGTGGACGACGGCCAGCTGCCCGGGTTCCTCGTCACCGTCGCGCGGCACGGCGCGCTCGTGCACGTCGGCCGCCAGGGGCTCCGGGACGTCGAGAACGGGCTGCCCGTGGAGGAGGACACCCGCTGGCGGATCTTCTCGATGACCAAGCCGATCACCTCGGTCGCGGCGATGATGCTCTACGAGGAGGGTGCCTTCGAGCTCTCCGACCCGATCTCGAAGTGGCTGCCCGAGTTCGCCGAGACCCGCGTCTACGTGGCCGGCTCGGCGATGAAGCCGGTGACCGCTCCGCAGGTCGAGCCCATCCGCGTGCGGCACCTGCTCACCCACACCTCCGGCCTGACCTACGGCTTCCACCACGCCCACCCGGTCGACGCGATGTACCGGGCGATGGGGCACGAGTGGGGCACCCCGCCCGGTGCGGACTCCGCGGAGGTCTGCCGCCAGTGGGCCTCGGTGCCCCTGGTCTTCCAGCCCGGTAGCGAGTGGAACTACGGCGTGTCCACCGACGTCCTCGGCCGGCTGGTCGAGGTGTGGTCCGGGCTGCCGCTCGACGCCTTCTTCGAGCAGCGGATCTTCGGGCCCCTGGGCATGCGCAGCACCTCGTTCGGCCTGCGCCCGGACGACGACCCCGAGCCGCTGGCCAAGCTGTACGGCGCCACGCCGAGGCCCTCGGGTGCCACCGGGTTTGCGTTCCTCGAGGCCTTCGACGCCGCCGCGCACAGCAAGCCGGCGTTCCTCTCCGGCGGCGGCGGACTCGTCTCGACCGCCGGTGACTACCTGCGGTTCGCCGAGCTGCTGCGCCGGGGCGGCTCCTACGACGGCGGCCGGCTGCTGGGCTCGCGCACGATCGCGTTCATGACCCGCAACCACCTGCCGGGCAACGCCGACCTGGAGACGTTCGGCCGGCCGCTGTTCGCCGAGACGCCGCTGCGCGGGGTGGGCTTCGGGCTGGGCTTCTCGATGGTGATCGACCCGACCCGGTACGGCGTGGTCTCCAGCGTCGGCGACTACAGCTGGGGCGGGGCGGCGTCGACGGCGTTCTACGTCGACCCGGTCGAGGACCTCACCGTCAGCTTCTACACGCAGCTGCTGCCCTCGAGCACGCTGCCGATCCGCAACTACCTCCGGCAGCTGGTCAACCAGGCCCTGGTCGACTGACGCGTCGCGCGATGATCAGGTGACCTGACCGTCGCGCGTCCTCCCTCACGGTGCACGGTGAGGGAGGACGCGGCATGATCAGGTGACCTGATCATCGCCCGGGCCGGCTACAGGTAGCGCCGGTAGACGACGGACGCGACCATCGCCGGCTTCGTGCCGCCCTCGATCTCCATGGTCACGCCGAGGGTCATCTGGACGCCGCCCTCGAACGGGGTCGCCGACTCCAGCGTCGCGCCGGCGCGCACGCGCGCACCCACGGGCACCGGCGACGGGAAGCGCACCTTCTCCGTGCCGTAGTTGACGCCCATGCGGAAGCCGGTGATCTCGACGATCTGCGGGACCAGCGCCGGCAGCAGCGACAGCGTCAGGTAACCGTGTGCGATCGGACCGCCGAACGGGCTCTCCTTCGCGGCGCGCTCGGGGTCGACGTGGATCCACTGGTGGTCGCCGGTCGCCTCGGCGAACCGGTTCACCTGTTCCTGGGTGATCTCGACCCAGTCGCTGTGGCCGAGGTGCTGCCCGACCAGACCGCGCACGCCCTCGACGCCCTCGACCGTGGTTGCCGCCATCTCCGCCGCTCCATCCCTCTCGACTACGTTGGCGAACTCCACCACACCGGCGGCGTCGAGGAGGCCACGGGTTGCTCCGGATCGGTGCCCTGGACGTGCCAGACGGCGCGTTCGTCCTGATGGCGATCGTGAACCGGACACCCGACTCGTTCTACGACCGCGGCGCCACCTACGCCATGGCCGCGGCCCTGGAGCGGGTCGACCGGGTGGTGGCCGAGGGGGCGGACATGGTGGACGTCGGAGGTGTGAAGGCCGCCCCCGGCGAGGAGGTGGACGCCGCCGAGGAGATCCGCCGGACCGTCGACCTGGTCGCCGCGATCCGCGCCGCCCACCCGCAGCTGCCCATCTCGATCGACACCTGGCGCGCCGAGGTGGCCACGGAGGCGCTCGCGGCGGCGCCGACGTCGTCAACGACGCGTGGGGCGGGGTCGACCCGGATCTCGCCGGGGTCGCCGCCGAGGCGGGCGCCGGCATCGTCTGCACGCACGCCGGCGGGCTGCCGCCGCGCACCCGTCCGCACCGGGTGCAGTACGACGACGTCGTCGCTGACATCGTCACCCGGACGACGGTGCTCGCCGAGGCGGCCGTCGCGGCGGGCGTCGACCGCGAGCGGGTGATGGTCGACCCCGGGCACGACTTCGGCAAGAACACGCGGCACTCGCTGGAGGCGACCCGGCGGCTGGGCGAGCTGGTCGGCACGGGGTGGCCGGTGCTGGTCGCCCTGTCGAACAAGGACTTCGTCGGCGAGACCCTCGACGTCCCGCTCGAGGAGCGCCTCACCGGCACGCTCGCCACGACGGCGGTCAGCGCCTGGCTGGGCGCGCGGGTGTTCCGGGCCCACGACGTGGCGGCCACCCGTCAGACGCTCGACATGGTGGCCTCCATCCGGGGTGACCGCCCGCCCGCGCGCACCGTCCGCGGCCTGGCCTGATGGACGTCGTCCAGGAGCTGCACGGCTGGTTCGACCGCGATCTGCCGCCGGTGCGCACCGTCGAGCCCGGCACCACGGTGCGGTTCCGGACCCTCGACTCCGGCTGGTTCCTCGAGCCCGACACCGGCGGGGACGTCGCCGACCGCCGGCGGGCGCCCGAGCACACCCCGGACGCCGGTCACGCGCTGGCCGGACCCGTCGAGGTGCGCGGTGCGCGTGCCGGTCAGGTGCTGGCGGTGCGCATCGACGACGTCGTCCCTGTGTCGTGGGGCACCACCTACGCGGGGCTGCGGGCCACCGCCTGGAACTCCCGGCTGGGCCTGACCGAGCCGGCCGTGCACCGCTGGACGATCGACGGCGCCACCGCTCGCAACCAGTTCGGCCACGAGGTGACCGTCCGCCCGTTCCTCGGCGTCATCGGCATGCCCCCGGCCGACCCGGGCCGGCACTCCACCGTCCCGCCGCGGTGGCACGGCGGGAACCTCGACTGCCGCGAACTGGTGGCCGGCAGCACGCTGTACCTGCCGATCCCGGTGGACGGCGCCCTGCTCAGCGTCGGCGACGCGCACGCCGCCCAGGGGGACGGCGAGGTGAGCGGCACCGCGATCGAGTGCGGCACCGAGCGCGCCGACCTCAGCCTCGACGTCCGCGACGGCCTGTTCGGCCGGCCGCTGGCCACCCCGGTCGCCGACACACCGGCCGGCTGGATCTGCCTGGGCATCGGCGACGACCTCGACGAGGCCGCCGCGGAGGCACTCGACGCGATGCTCGACCTGCTCGGCGCCCTGCACGGGGCGTCGCGCTCGGACGCGATGGCGCTGGCCAGCGTCGCCGTCGACCTACGGGTCACCCAGGTGGCCAACCAGGTGTTCGGCGTGCACGCGGTCCTCCCGCACGGCGCCGTCCGGTCCTAGCCTTCGGCCCGTCAGGTCCACCTGGGCGAGGAGGCGAGATGAGCGGTCGGGTCGTGCACTTCGAGATCCCCTACGACGACGGGGACCGGGCACGGGGCTTCTACGAGGGGATCTTCGGCTGGCAGCTGATGACCATGCCGGAGATGGGCGGGTACACGCTGGTGACGTCGGGACCGAGCGGCGACCGCGGGCCGACCGAGCCGGGCTACATCAACGGCGGCATGCTCAGCCGCGAGCAGGCCGCCACGCAGGGCCCGGTGATCGTGGTCGACGTGGACAGCATCGACGCCAAGCTGATCAAGATCGAGGAGACCGGCGGGAAGGTCGTCGTCGGCAAGACCGCGGTGGGCGACATGGGGTTCGCCGCCTACTTCTCCGACCCCGAGGGCAACGTGATGGGCCTCTGGGAGACCGCTCCCCAGCCCTGACCCACGCTTTCTGTACCGAAAGCTCCGGGGCGCGCTGGAGCTTTCGGTACAGAAAGCTGTGGTGGCTAGGTTGCGGGCATGGCCGCCACCGGGTTCCACACCGCCGACGAGCTCAACGCGCTGCTCCCGGGCACGCTGCCGGGCCTGCTCGGGCTGAGCATCACCGCGCACGAGCCCGGCCGGCTGGAGGCCGCCCTCGACGTCCGCCCGGAGCTGCTCGCCCCCAACGGCTACCTGCACGCCGCGACCGTGGTCGGCCTGGCCGACACCGCCTGCGGCCTGGCCACCCGCGCCCTCCTGCCCGAGGGCTCCTCCGGCTTCACCACGATCGAGCTCAAGTCGAACTTCCTCGGCACCGCCCGCGAGGGCCGGATCGAGGTGGTGGCCACCAACGCGCACGCCGGCCGGACGACCCAGGTCTGGGACGCCGTGGTGACCGTCTCCGGCAGCGGCAAGAAGATCGCCCTGTTCCGCTGCACGCAGTCCGTCCTCTGGCCGCGCACCGGCTGAGCCCGGCCAACTGGCGGGTAACCCCCGTGTGGCACAGGACACGCCAGGTGTGAGACTGAGGCCACAAGCGGACCTCAGAAGGAGTGCATCGTGGCACTGGCCAGCCCTTATCCCGACGTCGAGATCCCGAACGTCTCCGTTCCCGAGTTCGTGTTGGCCGCCGGTAAGGCCCGGCCGGACGCCCCGGCGCTGATCGACGGGCTCAAGGGTGACGTCATCACCCACGGTCAGCTCGCGGCCTACGTCGACCGGGTCGCGGCGAACCTGCACGCCCGCGGCCTGCGCAAGGGCGACGTCGTCGCCATGTTCGTGCCGAACACGCCCTGGTACCCGGTGATCTTCCACGGCATCGCCAAGGCCGGCATGGTGATGAGCCCGATCAACAGCCTCTACACCCCCGACGAGATCGCCTTCCAGCTGAAGGACTCCGGGGCGAAGATCCTGATCACCATCAACCTGTTCATGGAGCGGGTCGAGCCGGCGATCGAGAAGGCGCCGGTCGACGAGGTCGTCGTCCTGGACTTCCGCGACGGCTACGCGAACCTGTTCGACCTGCTCGGCGAGGACGCCCCGAGCGTCGACGTCGAGATCGACGCCGAGAACGACCTCGTCACGCTGCCCTACTCCAGCGGTACGACCGGCCTGCCCAAGGGCGTCATGCTGACCCACCGCAACCTGGTGGCCAACGTCGCCCAGTGCCGGCCGCTGATCAACCTCAAGGAGGACGAGCGGATCATCGCCGTCCTGCCGTTCTTCCACATCTACGGCCTCACGGTGCTGATGAACCAGGGCCTGGCATGGGGCGGCGCCGTCGTCACGCTGCCGCGGTTCGACCTCGAGGACTTCCTGCGCACCATCCAGGACCACAAGATCACCCGCGCGTTCGTCGCCCCGCCGATCCTGCTCGCGATGGCCAAGCACCCGGTGGTCGACCAGTACGACCTGTCCTCGCTCACCTCGATCCTCTCCGGCGCCGCGCCGCTCGACGAGCAGCTGGCCCACGCCGCCGAGGACCGGCTGCGCAAGGGCGCCGAGGACGGCGTCAAGGTCGGGCAGGGCTACGGCATGACCGAGCTCTCGCCCGTGTCGCACACGACGCCCGACCCCGGCTGCGAGCCGCCGGGGGCGCGCAGCGACGTGCCGAAGGGCTCGGTCGGCTACGCGGTGCCCAACACCGAGTGCCGGCTGATCAACCCGGAGACGGGTCAGGACGCCGCCGACGGCGAGCGGGGCGAGCTGTGGATCCGCGGCCCGCAGGTGATGAAGGGCTACCTCAACAACGAGGAGGCCACCCGCACCACGATCGACGCCGAGGGCTGGCTGCACACCGGCGACGTGGCGATCGTCGACGCCGAGGGCCGCTACACGGTCGTCGACCGCGTCAAGGAGCTGATCAAGTACAAGGGTTACCAGGTGGCGCCGGCCGAGCTCGAGGCCGTGCTCATCGGCCACCCCGAGATCGCCGACGCCGCGGTGATCGGCGTCCCGGACAAGGAGAGCGGCGAGGAGCTGCCGAAGGCCTTCTGCGTCCGCGCGCCCGGCTCCGAGATCACCGAGGAGGCGGTCATGGCGTACATGGCCGAGAAGGTGGCTCCGCACAAGAAGGTCCGCTTCGTCGAGTTCATCGACGCGGTGCCGAAGTCCGCCGCCGGCAAGATCCTGCGCAAGGACCTCAAGGCCCGCGCCTGACACCGAGCGGAGTGGGAGGGACGCGGAATCCGCGCCCTCCCACTCCGCTCGACGGAGCAGACTGCCGGGGCTGCCCTCCGGAGCGACCCCGGCAGCCGTCGGTCAGCCGGCCCGGGGCTCCTTGGGGGCCTGGCCGGCCGTCGTTCCGCCCGGCTGGGCGTCTGCTGCGGTGGTGCGGTCGGGCGGCAGCGGCGGCGTCCAGGGCGGCGGGGGCCCGCCCGGATAGGCCGCCGGAGCGACGTAGGACGACGTGTAGCTGGCCGGACGGCGGATCCCCGCCACCAGCAGCAGGACGGCGATCAGCGTGAAGACCACCCCGGCGCCCAGCAGGCCCCAGGCGATCCCGGACAGCGCCGGTACCTCCGCGCCGATGCGCGCGTTCACGGCCACTCCGGCGGAACCGTCCGCGTTCATGATCACCAGCAGCCACTCGCCGTCGGCGGCTTCCAGCTCACCGACTGCGCGCCGGTGCCGCTGCTCGACGCGACCCAGAAGTCCTGGTCCCCCGGCGCCGCCGAGGGCCGGTCACCCGGGAGGGTGGTCGTCCCGGAGGTGTCGAAACCCAGGTCGTCGATGACCCCCCGCTCGACGCCGTCCAGGTAGGCGGTGCCGTCGGCCAGGCGGGCGATGCCGACGAACAGCTCACCGTCGCCGGTCGCCTCGATGCGGACATTGCCGAGCGCGGCCTCGAGCGGCACCCAGTCGGCGCCCGTGTCCAGGTCGACGCGCTCGCTGACCAACGCGTAGCCCTCGGTCGCGAACGCCTCCCGGTCGGTGAACACGAAGCCGTCGTCCCGCTGCACCACGTCGGCCCAGAGGAGCACACCACCTCCGGCCAGCAACCCGAGGCCGGGCACGAGCAGCACGATGCCGAGGACCAGGGCGACGATGCGTCCGGCGCCCATCCGTGGTGGAACGGCCAGGACCGGTGGCTGCGGAGCGGCGGTCATGGGACACCTCCAGGGTGGCCGCCGGGTCGCGGAGCGCGCGGGGGCGTGCCGGCGGCCGTACGAGCGTGGCACCGCTGCCCCTGCCCGCCGGACGCTCGTTCCCGCCGATCGACGCCCCCGGCGCGCCGCTGCCTAGGGTGACCCCATGCGTGCGGTGACCTTCAGCGAGCCCGGCGGTCCCGACGTCCTGCGCTGGACGGAGGTGCCCGACCCCGTGTGCGGTCCGGGGGAGGTCGTCGTCGACGTCGCCGCGACCGCGGTCAACCGCGCCGACCTGCTGCAGCGGCAGGGCTTCTACCCCCCGCCGCCGGGCGCCAGCGACGTCCTCGGGCTGGAGTGCAGCGGCCTGGTGAGCGAGATCGGCGAAGGTGTGACCGGCTGGTCGGTGGGCGACGAGGTGTGCGCCCTG
The DNA here is from genome assembly GCF_023016265.1 of Blastococcus sp. PRF04-17. Lineage (GTDB taxonomy): Bacteria > Actinomycetota > Actinomycetes > Mycobacteriales > Geodermatophilaceae > Blastococcus_B. The sequence continues at coordinate 2,983,498 of NZ_CP095412.1, forward strand.
CTGGCGGGCGGCGGGTACGCCGAACGCGTCGCCGTCCCGGCGGGGCAGCTGCTGCCGAAGCCGGCGGGCGTGGAGCTCGCGACCGCCGCCGCCCTGCCGGAGGTGACCTGCACCGTCTGGTCGAACGTCTTCCTGCTCGCGGGGCTGCGCCGGGGCGAGAACTTCCTGGTGCACGGCGGCTCCAGCGGCATCGGCACGATGGCCATCCAGCTGGCCGCCCGGGCGGGCGCGCGCGTGTTCACGACCGCCGGGACGGCGGCCAAGCTCGCCGTCTGCCGCGAGCTCGGCGCCGACGTGGGCATCAACTACCGCGACGAGGACTTCGTCGAGCGGATCGCCGAGGAGACCGGCGGCGCCGGGGTCGACGTCGTCCTCGACAACATGGGCGCCAAGTACCTGGCCCGCAACGTCGACGCCCTCGCCGTCGGTGGCCGGCTGGTGTGCATCGGCATGCAGGGCGGCACGAAGGCCGAGCTCGACCTCGGCAAGCTGATGCGCAAGCGCGGCTCGGTGCACGCGACCACCCTGCGTTCCCGGCCGGCGACCGGTCCGGGCGGCAAGGCCGAGATCGTGGCGGCGGTGCGGCACGACGTGTGGCCCGACGTGGAGCGGGGGGTCGTCCGGCCGATCGTCGACCGGCGGCTGCCGCTGTCGCGGGCCGCCGAGGCGCACGCCGTGGTCGAGGCGAGCGAGCACATCGGCAAGGTGCTGCTGCTGCCCGCCGACTGATCCGGCTGACGTCGTCAGAAGCGCAGGCGGGCCAGCTCCCGCCCGCCGTCCCCGAGCACGGCGACGCCGGCCAGGGCACCGGCGTCGACATCGGCCCAGCCGACCCATTCGCCGTCGCCGTCCGCCGACACCGGCCACTGCCCGGCCGGGTGCCGCCCACCGCTCTCGTCGACCGCGACCAGCTGGCACAGCTCGCCGGGCCGCATGCCGGCGACGGCGACGTGCAGTTCGACGCCGTCCTCGGCCGGGGTGGCGGTGATCCGCACCTCGACCGGCCCCTCGACCGCACTGACGGTCTGCTCGCCGGGTGCGCCGGCCCAGGTCGCGACGCCGGCGCCGACGCCGCCGAGGACGAGCACCGCCGCCGCCACCAGCCCCAGCGCACGACGGCGGTGCCGTCCGGTCGTGCCGGCCGCCGCCGACATGCGCTCGAACAGGTCGGCGGACGGCGCGACGGGCACGGGCCGCAGGTCGTCGGGGTCCACGCGGTCCAGCAGCGCCGGGAGCCCGCGCAGCTCGTCGAGCTCGGCGGCGCACTCCGGGCACTCGGCGAGGTGCCGGTCCAGCTGCCGGCGCTCGGCGGGGTCCAGCGCTCCCAGCAGGTAGGCACCCAGGCCGTCGGCGGGCACGGGGCAGGTCATGTCGACACCCCCCGTTCGGCCAGGGCGAGCTTGAGGGCACGGAGCGCGTAGTAGCAGCGCGACTTCACGGTGCCGGCCGGGATGCCGAGCACCTGCGCCGCCTCGGCGACGCTGCGCCCCCGGTAGTAGGTCTCGACGATCACGGCGCGGTGCTCGGGCGAGAGCGACTGCAGGGCGTCGGTGACGATGATCCGATCGAGGCTGCTCTCCACCGAGTCCAGCCCCGGCACGGACTCCAGCGCGGCCGGCCCCGCCTCGGGCGGCCGGGCGCGGCGGGCGCGGTGGGCATCGACGGCCAGGTGGCGCGCCACGGTGAACAGCCAGGGCCGCACCGGGGCCGCGGCGGGGTCGAGCCGGTCGAGGTGCCGCCAGGCGCGGACCAGCGTCTCCTGGACGAGGTCCTCGGCCTGTGCCCGGTCGCCGCCGCACAGCCGCAGGGCGTAGGCGAGCAGGGGCAGGGCGTGCGAGTCGTAGAGCGCGCGGAGTTCGCGCTCGCCCGTCTGCCCGCCCCGCGCCCTCATCGCGTGGGTCACGCCTCAGTATGTGGAGTCCGGAGGCGGGGCAGTGGTGACCTTGCTGCCGTCCGGGGCGACGACCCACCAGACGTCCTGCACGCCCTGCCCGGTCACGTCGCCCTCGGCGGTGTCGCCCTGCCACAGGTAGAGCGGGGAGCCGTCGAGAGTGACCTGCAGCGTGCCGTCGTCCCGGGTGATGGTGCCGACGTCGCCGGTGACGCCGTCGACGGCCGGCTCCTCGGTGTCAGCGGTCACCGGCGGCCAGGCTTCGAGGCACTGTCCCGAGCAGGCGCTCTCGCCCGAGCCGGGGGTGTCCTTGTCGAAGACGTAGACAGTGCGGCCGTCGGCGTCGACGACGACCTCGCCGAGTTCCGTGTCGGCCGTCGACAGGACGGCGTCCTCGGCGGCGACCGACGTGTCGGTGCCCGTGCCGGCGTCGCCTCCGGTGTCGGAGCCGCAGCCGCCGAGGGCCAGCACACCGGCGGCCAGGGCGGTGGGAAGGATCGACGTGCGCATTCCGGATCACCTCCGTGCGGGCCCGCCGGGCACGGGCACCGACACCGGTAGCACGGATCGGACGGCGGTCCGGTTCACCGCCCCACGACGTTCGACGTCGTAGGCACGGGGCAGGATGGAGGCATGACTTCACCCGGTACCGGCAACGAGCGCCCTCGACAGGTCGTCGTCGTGGGGCCCGACGGGCAGCCGGTCGGCGCCCTCGCCATGCCCCAGGGCGCAGAAGACGACGGGTCGGACGGCGGCATGAGCGTCGGCGAGATGGTCGAGCAGCCCGCCAAGGTGATGCGGATCGGGACGATGATCAAGCAGCTGCTCGAGGAGGTGCGGGCCGCGCCCCTGGACGACGCCAGCCGGCAGCGGCTGCGCGACATCCACGCCTCGTCGATCCGCGAGCTGGAGCAGGGCCTCGCCCCGGAGCTGCGCGAGGAGCTCGAACGGATCACCCTGCCGTTCAGCGAGGACTCGACCCCGTCGGACGCCGAACTCCGGATCGCCCAGGCCCAGCTGGTCGGCTGGCTGGAGGGCGTGTTCCACGGCATCCAGACCGCGCTGTTCGCCCAGCAGATGGCGGCGCGGGCGCAGCTGGAGGAGATCCGACGCAAGGCGTTGCCGGGCGGCCAGCACGCGCCGCAGCAGCCCGACCTGCGCCCCGGCGGCGGCCAGTACCTCTGACGCCCTTCCCGAGCTGGGATCAGGTGACCTGATCGTGGCGCGTCCTCCCTCACCGTGCGCGGTGCGGTAGGACGCCGCGGCGCGAGGGTGGACGGAGTCTGTCCACAGATGCGGGCGAGCTGTTCTCACGGGTCTCCTCGTTGCCGAGACTCGGGTCGTGCATCCAGCTCTCGAGGCCGCCGCTCTGCGCCGTGGCGGCGTGTTCACGGTCGCCGATGCCCGAAGCGCCGGCTACCGCCCCGACGAGATCCGCTCGGCCGTCGGCACGGGCGACTGGCACCGGTTGCGGCGCGGCATCTACGTGTCGGCCAGAACGTGGGCAGCGGTAGCGGGCGACGCGCGTGCGAAACACCTCCTCGACTCGGTCGCCGTCCTGACCGCTCTGGGGCGCGGTCCGGTGCTCAGTCACTCGTCCGCGGCTCGGTTCCACGACGTCGTCCTACCGCAGGGTGTGGACGACGTCGTCCGGCTGACCGATCCCGATCAGTGGCGAACCGGCAGGGGATACCGGATCGCCGCGGCGACGCTGCCGGCGGGGGACGTCGTCCGTACCGGGCCGTTCGACGTGACAAGTACGGCGCGGACGTTGGTCGACGTGGCCCGGGAGTGGTCCCTCGTGGACTCCGTCGTGGCCGTCGATGACGCGATCTTCAGGAAGCGTGTCCGGCGGTCGGACGTCCGGGCCGCGATCCTGCGCCAGAGCCACTGGGTGGGCATCGGTGTCGCCGCACGCGTGCTCGGGCTGTCCGACGGGCGAGCCGAGTCACCCCTGGAGTCCCGCGGGCGGCTGGCGCTCCTGCAAGCGGGGCTGCCCCGCCCGGAGCTGCAAGTGGAGCTGCACGGACCTCGCGGCTTCGTCGGTCGGGTGGATGCGTGGTACGAGGACGCCGGCGTCGCGATCGAGTTCGACGGCCTGGTCAAGTACACCGACCCACGCGACGGGGGCGCACCCAGCGAGGTGGCATGGCAGGAGAAGCGCCGCGAGGACCTGATCCGTGACCTGGACGTGCGGGTGGTCCGGGTCGTCCATGCGGACCTGCCTCGACTTGGCGGCCCGGTCGCGCGGCTTCGGCAATTGATCGCGCAACCGCTGGGCGGTCCTCGCCGGTTCACGGTCGTCCGTCGACCAGAGCCCGGCTCCGACCCCGAGCACGCGGCCGCCTGAACCCCGACGGGTGCGACCGCACGCCGCCCCTTCCTCCCCGCCGTCGAGCGTCCTCCCTCACCGTGTGCGATGAGGGAGGACGCTCGACGATCAGGTGACCTGATCCCGGCCGTCCACTTGATCGCGGTTGGCCGACGACGCGACGGTCAGAGCGACGCGAGGAACGCCGCCACGCCGTCGTCCTCGTTGGTGCCGGTGACGTCGGTCGCCACGGCCATGAGGTCCGGGTGCGCGTGCGCCATCGCGACCGCCCGGCCGCCGCCGGCCCGGACCCACTCGAAGGCCGCGATGTCGTTGGGCATGTCGCCGAACACGACGACGTCCTCGGGGCCGACGCCGTGCCGCGCGGCGACCCTGGCCAGACCCGAGGCCTTGGTGACGCCGGCCGCGGAGATCTCGGCGAGCGCGTCGGTCGAGGAGTTGGTGACCGTGGCCCGGCCGCCGACCACGTCCTCGACCAGGGCGACGAACTCGTCGCGGGGCAGGTCCTCGTGGCGGGCCAGCAGCTTGGCCACCGGCTCGGCCACCATCTCCTCCAGCGTCGCCTCGGCCACGCCGGGTGCGTCGACGTCCCACCGCGGCTTGTAGATCGGCTCGTGCCGGAACTCGAAGCCGTACTCGACGGCGAACCAGGTGTCGGGCTGCCGGCGCCGCAACTCGGTGGTCACCTCGCGCAGGATCTCCGGCCGGAGCGGTTCCTCGTCGAGGATCTCCAGCCGCTCGAGGTCGAGGAGGACGGCGCCGTTGCAGCAGACGGCGGTGCCGTGGCCGAGGACCTCGCGGATCCGGTGCATCCAGCGCGGCGGCCGGCCGGTGGCCAGCACGACGGGGACGCCCTCGGCCCGCCAGCGGGCCAGCTCGGCCACCGTCTCGTCGCTCACCGTGTCGTTCCAGCGCAGGAGCGTGCCGTCCATGTCGCTGGCGATCAGCCGCGGCCTCCAGTCAGACATCGGCGAGGATCGCCTCGAGGTACCGGGCCACGCCGTCGGCGTCGTGCCCGCTGGTGCGCTCGGGCGCCGCCGCACGGACGGCCGGGTGCGCGTTGGCCACGGCCACCGCGCGACCACCGGCCTGCGCGACCGCCGTGATCATCGGCAGGTCGTTGGGCATGTCACCGAACACCAGGACGTCGCCGAGGCCGACGCCGTAGCGCTCGAGCGCGACCGCCAGCCCGGTGGCCTTGGTGATGCCGGGCGGCAGCACCTCGATGAAGCCGAGCCCGGCGTGGGTGACCTCGGCGTCGACGGGGTCGACGACGCGGCGGGCGCGGGCCAGCAGCTCGTCCTGGCCGAGGGCGGCCGAGCGGAGGAACACCTTGAGGACGGCGCCGGGTGGGAGGACCTCGTCGCGGGGCAGCAGGTGCGCCGGTTCGGGATAGGGCCAGTTGAAGCCGTGCTGCACCCGCAGCGGGCTGTGGATCTCCCCCTGCTCGGCGGCGTCCTCGACGGCGAGGACGAGGTCACCGGCCACGGCCTCGATGCGGCGGATGACGGCGACGGCCTGCTCCCGTGGGAGCGCCACGGTGCGCAGCACCTCGTCGCGCTCGAGGTCGACGACGAAACCACCCTGGGACAGCACCGCGATCCCGCGGCCGTCCAGCGCAACGCGCACGCTGTCGAGCAGGCGTGGGCCACGGCCGGTCACGCCCACCACGGGGATGCCGGCGTCCCAGCACGCCTCGAGCGCCGCACGGGTGCGCGGCGACACCTCGCCGGCGGAGTCCAGCAGGGTGCCGTCGAGGTCGGTGGCGACGAGCTTGGGCCGCCAGCGACCGAGGTCGGGCAGCTCCACCACCTCGTCGGCGCCGGGCAGGGCGCCGTAGGCCTTGAGCGGCTTCGGCGCGGACCCGGTCATGCGGGCGGGACCGCGGCCTGCAGCGTCATCCCGGGCGTGAGCCGGTCGACCCCGCCGAGCCACGGGCGCAGCGCGGCCGGCACGTGCACCGAGCCGTCGGCCTGCTGGTGGACCTCGAGCAGGCAGGCGATGGTGCGGGCGATCGCGCAGAGCGTGCCGTTGAGGGTCGCGGCGGTCTGCGGCCTGCCGTCGGCGTCGCGGTACCGGATGTTGAGCCGCCGCGCCTGGAAGGTCGTGCAGTCCGACGTCGAGGTGAGCTCGCGGTAGGTGCCCTGCGAGGGGAACCAGGCCTCGATGTCGTACTTGCGGGTCGCGCTGGTGCCGAGGTCGCCGGCGGCGATGTCCACGACGCGGTAGGGCAGCTCGAGCAGCTGCAGGAACTGCTCCTCCCACTCGAGCAGGCGCAGGTGCTCGGCGGCGGTCTCCTCGGGCCGGCAGAAGCTGAACATCTCGACCTTGTCGAACCAGTGCACGCGGATGATGCCGCGGGTGTCCTTGCCGTACGAGCCGGCCTCCCGGCGGAAGCAGGACGACCAACCGGCGTAGCGGCGCGGCCCGTCGAGCTCGAGCACCTCGCCCGAGTGCATGCCGGCCAGCGCCACCTCGGAGGTACCGACGAGGTACAGGTCGTCGCGCTCGATCCGGTAGACCTCCTCGTCGTGCTCGCCGAGGAAACCGGTGCCCTCCATCGCCTCGGGGCGCACCAGCGCGGGGGCGACGACGGGAGTGAAGCCCGCGGCGACCGCGCGGCTGATCGCCAGCTGGGCGAGGGCGAACTCGAGCAGCGCGCCCGGGCCGGTCAGGAAGTAGAAGCGCGAGCCCGACACCTTGGCGCCGCGCTCCATGTCGATGGCGCCGAGGGCCTCGCCGATCTCGATGTGGTCCCGGACGTCGAAGTCGTAGGCCGGCACCTCGCCGACGGTGCGCAGGGTGACGGCGTCGTCCTCACCGCCGGGCGGGACATCGTCGGCGACGACGTTCGGGATCCGCAGGTGGATCTCGCGCAGCGCGGCGTCGGCCTCGCGCAGCTCCTCCTCGGCCTGCTTGACCTCGGCGGCGAGGCTCTTCGCGCGCTCCAGGACGGCGGGGCGCTCGTCAGGGCCGGCCTTCTTGACCGCCTGGGAGGCGTCCTTCTGCTCGGCGCGCAGGTCGTCGACGCGCCGGACCAGCGCACGCCGGTCAGCGTCGGCGGCCAGCAGCTTGTCGACCACGGACTCGTCGGCACCCCGCGCACGCTGGCTGGCACGGACGGCGTCGGGGTGTTCGCGCACGAATCGCAGGTCGATCACGACCCGATCGTAGGTGGCGGGCCGGGTCGACCCGCGCGAGCGGACGTGGAGCCGCATCAGAGCGCGGCTCCACACCGTCCGGCCCGGCTCCACCCCGACGGTGGGCGCAATTCAGGGACAATGGCCCTCATGCGGTTCCTGCAGCGCCCTGACCACGACCTGACCTACGCCGACGTCTTCATGGTGCCGGCGCACTCCACCGTGGGGTCCCGGCTCGAGGTCGACCTGACCACGCCGGACCGCGTGGGGACGACGATCCCGCTCGTCGTGGCCAACATGACCGCGATCTCCGGTCGGCGCATGGCCGAGACCGTCGCCCGCCGGGGCGGCCTGGCCGTGCTGCCGCAGGACATCCCGGTCGACGTGGTCAGCGAGGTCGTCTCCTGGGTCAAGGCGCGGCACCCGGTCTACGACACCGCGATCACGCTCGACCCGACGGCGACGGTCGGCGAGGCGCTGGCGCTGCTGACCAAGCGCGCGCACGGCATCGTCGTCGTGGTCGAGAACGGCTCCCCGGTCGGGGTCGTGACCGACGGGCAGTGCCAGGGCGTCGACCGGTTCACCCAGCTCTCGCAGGTGATGACCGACGAGCCGCTCACCATCCCGGCCGGCACGGACCTGCCAAAGATCTTCGACGTCCTCTCCGGGGAGCGGGTCAGCGCGGCGCCGGTCGTCGAGGGCGACCGCCTGGTCGGCGTGATCACCCGCAAGGGCGCCCTGCGCTCGGCGCTGTACCAGCCGGCGACCAACGCCGAGGGCCACCTGCTCACCTCGGCCGCCGTCGGCATCAACGGCGACGTGGCGGGCAAGGCCGGGGCCTTGCTCGCGGCGGGCGTGGACGTGCTCGTCGTCGACACCGCGCACGGCCACCAGGCGAAGGCCATCGAGGCCGTGCGGGCTGCGGCCTCGGTCGCGAGCGGCGTGCCGGTAGTGGCCGGCAACGTGGTGACCGCCGAGGGCACCCGCGACCTCATCGACGCCGGGGCGGACGTCGTCAAGGTGGGCGTCGGCCCCGGCGCCATGTGCACCACCCGGATGATGACCGGCGTCGGCCGGCCGCAGTTCTCCGCCGTCGAGGAGTGCGCCGCGGCAGCCCGCGAACTCGGCAAGCACGTGTGGGCCGACGGCGGCGTCCGGCACCCGCGGGACATCGCCCTCGCGCTGGCCGCCGGCGCGGCGAACGTGATGGTCGGGTCCTGGTTCGCCGGCACCTACGAGAGCGCCGGCGACATCCACGACGACGGCTCCGGCCAGCTCTACAAGGAGTCGTTCGGCATGGCCTCGGCGCGGGCGGTCAAGGCGCGGACGGCGACCCAGTCCGGCTTCGAGCGGGCGCGCGCCGGGCTGTTCGAGGAAGGCATCTCGTCGTCCCGGATGTACCTCGACCCGCAGCGGCCGGGCGTCGAGGACCTCATCGACGGCATCGTGGCCGGTGTCCGGTCGTCCTGCACCTACGCGGGCGCCCGCACGATCGACCAGCTGCACGAGAACGCGGTGCTGGGGGTGCAGAGCTCGGCGGGCTACGAGGAGGGCCGCCCGCTGCCCACCAGCTGGTGAAGCCGCTGCCGCAGGAGGTCTTCGAGCAGCTCGTCGCCGACGCGCTGGACGAGGTGCCGTCCGAGCTGATGGCGCTCGTCGACAACGTCGTGTTCCTCGTCGAGGACCGCAATCCCGACGAGCCGGAGCTGCTCGGGCTCTACGAGGGGTTCGCGCTCACCGAGCGCGGCTGGCACTACGGCGGCGAGCTGCCGGACCGGATCATGATCTACCGCGAGGCGATCTGCGACATCTGCGAGACCGAGGACGACGTCGTCGAGGAGGTCACCGTCACCGTCGTCCACGAGATCGCGCACCACTTCGGCATCGAGGAGGACCGCCTCCACGAGCTCGGTTGGGGCTAACCCCCGCTTTCGGTACAGAAAGCGCCGAGGTCCCGCGCAGCCTTCGGTACGGAAAGCGGGAGAGGTGCGCCGGGTAGCGTTGGCCGACGTGCCCGACGCGAACGCCTCCCCGGCCGGCAAGCTGCCGATCAAGATGCTGCACGACCGCATCCTGGTGGCGCTGCGCAAGGAGGACGGCGAGCGCCGGTCGACCGGCGGCATCCTCATCCCGGCCACGGCCCAGGTGGCCAAGCGGCTGGTGTGGGGCGAGGCCCGGGGCATCGGCAACTCGGTGCGCCAGGTGAAGGTCGGCGACCAGGTGCTCTTCTCCCCCGAGGACCAGCACGAGGTCGAGGTGCACGGCGAGGACCTGATCATCCTGCGCGAGCGCGACGTGCACGCCGTCGCCGCCGAGCGCATCGAGGAGTCGACGGGCCTGTACCTCTAGCCCCGCGGTCGGCTCACCCCCGCGAGTGCCGGGTGATCACGTCGGTCATCCCGGTCAGGAACCGGCGGACGACGTCCAGCTCCTCGTCGGAGAACTCGCCCATCGCCGCCACGAGGTCCCGCTGCAGCCCGCCGAAGAAGGAGGCACCGGCGGCCATCGCGGTGTCCGACATCTCCAGGACCACCCGCCGCCGGTCCTCGTCGTCCCGCACCCGGCGCACGTGACCGACCTTCTCCAGCCGGTCGAGCAGCGCGGTCACCGAGGCCGACCGCAGCTCGACGGCGTCCCCGAGGCCTCCGGCGGTCAGCGCCTCCCCGCGGCGGGCGGCGTCCATGATCGCGACCAGCGCGCGCACGTCGGTGCGGTTCAGCCCGTGCAGTTCGGCGAACCGCTGACCGACTGCATCCAGTTCCACGGTCAGCCGGCGAAGGAGGAGCGCAACCTCCTGACGCCCGGCGGCGGAGTCCGCGTCCACCGGCACCTCCGTCCCTCGCGCCCGGCCCTGCCACACGCTAATGTCTCGACGATCGAGATTATCGACCATCAAGGGAAATCATGCCTCGCCGCCCGTCGCTCCGCTGGCTCCTCCCGCTGCTCGTCGTGCTCGCCTGGCTCGGCGCCGCCGGCCCGCTGAGCACGCTCGGCGCGAAGCTGACCGGCCTGCAGGAGAACGACATCGCCGCGTTCCTGCCGGACAGCGCCGAGTCGACGCTCGTGCAGGAGCTCCAGGCGGAGTTCCAGCCGATCCAGTCGATCCCCGCCGTCCTGCTGTGGGAGGACACCGCCGGCATCGACGAGCAGACGCTGGCCGAGATCACCGCCCGGGTCGAGGAGGCGACCCGGGTCGCCGAGGAGGCCGACGCGCTGGCCGCGCCCGCCACCCCGGTGATCCCCTCGGAGGACGGCGCGGCCGCCCAGGCGTTCCTGCCCCTGGAGCCCGACCTCAGCAACGACCTGCTGCCGCTGGTGGAGGAGCTGCGCGAGACGATCGCGATCGACGGCACGGACTCGTTCGTCACGGGGCCGGCCGGCATCTTCGCCGACTTCTCGGCCGTGTTCGAGGGCATCGACGGCCTGCTGCTGCTGGCCGCGTTCAGCGTCGTCCTGGTCATCCTGCTGGTCGTCTACCGGAGCCCGCTGCTGCCGCTGCTGGTCATCGGCACGGCCGGTCTGGCGCTCACGGCGGCCAACGCGGTCTCCTACCTCCTGGCCGACGGCGGCGTCATCACGGTGAACGGCCAGAGCCAGGGCATCGCGGCGATCCTCGTCGTCGGCGCGGCCACCGACTACGGGCTGCTGCTCGTGGCCCGCTTCCGCGAGGAGCTGCGGCGCGCTGAGTCGAAGTACGCCGCCATGCGCACGGCGCTGCGCCGGTCGTGGGAGCCGATCGTCGCGTCGGGGTCCACCGTCGTCCTCGGCGTCCTGTGCCTGCTGCTGTCCGACCTCGGCTCCAACCGCGGGCTCGGCCCCATCTCCGCGGTGAGCGTCACCCTCGCCGTCCTCGCCGCGCTGAGCTTCCTGCCGGCCGCGCTCCTCCTGCTCGGTCGGGCGGCCTTCTGGCCGTTCCGCCCCCAGTACGGCAGCGAGCCGCGGCACGGCGGCGGCTGGCAGGCGGTGGCCCGGCTGGTCGGACGTCGTCCCCGCCGGGTGCTGGCCCTCAGCCTGGCCGGGCTGTTCGCCGCCGCGCTCTTCGCCCCCACCTACGAGGCCGACGGCATCGCGATCTCCGACGTCATCCAGGGCGAGTCCAACGGGGTCGACGGGCAGGAGGCGCTCGCCCGCCACTTCGAGGCCGGCACCGCCAGCCCGACGATCATCATCACGCCCGAGGAGAGCTGGCCGGAGGTGGCCGAGGTGGCGGCGGCGACCGACGGGGTCGGATCCGTCGTCCCCTACGTCGGCCCGCAGCCGGTGCCGTTCGCGCCGCCGGTGGTCGTCGACGGGCTCGTGCGGCTGGACGCGACGCTGGACGTGACCCCGGACAGCACCGCGGCCAACGACACGGTCCAGGAGCTCCGGGCGGCGCTCGACGACGTCGACCGCGACGCGATCGTGGGAGGGAGACGGCCGCCAACCTCGACGCCCGCGAGAGTGCCGCCCGCGACCTCGGGGTGATCATCCCGAGCGTTCTGGCGGTGATCCTGGTCGTGCTGGCACTGCTGCTGCGCTCCATCGTCGCGCCCGTGCTGCTCGTCGCGACCGTGGTGCTCAGCGTGGGGGCCACCGTCGGCATCGCCGCGCTGCTGTTCGAGAACGTGTTCGGCTTCCCGGGAAGCGATCCGACGATCCTGCTGATCGCCTTCGTGTTCCTCGTCGCCCTCGGCATCGACTACAACATCTTCCTGATGACGCGGGCCCGCGAGGAATCCGCGGAGCACGGCGCCCGCAACGGTGTCCTGCGGGCGCTCGCCGTCACCGGCGGAGTCATCACCTCGGCCGGGCTGGTGCTGGCGGCGACCTTCGGTGCGCTCGCCGTCCTGCCGGTGCTGTTCCTCGCGCAGGTGGCGTTCCTCGTCGGCTTCGGCGTCCTGCTCGACACCTTCGTCGTCCGCTCGCTCGTGGTGCCGGCGGCGGTGGCGATCATCGGCGACAAGGTCTGGTGGCCCGGCCGGCTGGCGAAGGGGCCGACGGCGGCCGAGCCGGAGCGGGAGCTGGAGCGCGTCTAGACCGAGCCGCTGCGGATCCGGGCCAGCCACTCGCCGGCCTCGGCGAACGCGGGGTCGCTCGCGGTCTCGGGCACCGGCTTGTTGGCGCGGCCGTCGGCCCGCGGGTAGGAGCCCAGGAAGCGGACGTCGTCGCACACCCGGTGCAAGGCGGCCAGGGCCTCGCCCACCCGCCGGTCGGCGAGGTGGCCCTCGCAGTCGAGGGAGAAGGAGTAGACGCCCAGGCGTTGCCGAGTGGGCCGCGACTCGATGCGGGTCAGCGAGATGCCGCGGACGGCGAACTCGCTCAGCAGTTCCAGCAGTGCCCCGGTGCGGTCGCCCACCACGGCGACCAGCGACGTCTTGTCGTTGCCGGTGCGCTCCGGCAGCCGCCCGGGCGGCGCGACGAGCACGAAGCGGGTGACGGCACCGGGGTGGTCGGCGACGTCCTCGACCAGGGGGACCAGCCCGTAGCGCTCCGCGGCGATCGGGGCGCACACCGCGGCGTCGAACCCGCCGGCCGCGACCGCCTCGGCGGCACCGGCGGTGGACGACGTCGGCAGCGGCACCACGCCGGGCAGCAGCTCGGCGAGCCGGCCCGAGGTCTGCGCCAGCGCGTGCGGATGACTGGCCACGGAACGGACGTCGCCCAGCGTCGTGTCCGGCCGCGCCGCGAGCACGAAGGCGACGGGGCGGAAGACCTCCTGGGTGATCACCAGGGGCGAGCCGTCGGCCAGGCCGTCCATCGTCGCCGGGACGGAGCCCTCGACGGAGTTCTCCAGGGGGACCAGCGCGGCGTCCGCCCGTCCCGCCCGGACGGCGGCCAGCGCCGCGGCCACGCTCGGCTCCGGCTGCCGGACTCCCTCCGAATGGGCAACTGCACTGATCAGTGCCGCTTCGGCGAAGGTACCCTCGGGCCCGAGATAGGCGAACCGCGTCGGAGGCGTGCTGGGGTGCTTCCCGGGCATCCGACGAGGGTAGTGCGGGCGGGTCGGAGTTGGTGCTCCACCCGGGGGAAGCTGCCTCGCTACCGGCACACCCGGCAGTGTCCGGACGACCCGCGGATGGAGGGATGCGTGGCCTCGGGCCCCGACAGCGCCGCCTCCGGCCCCGACCGTGCCGCCTCGGGCTCCGAGCGCGCCGCCTCGGGCTCCGAGCGCGCCGCCTCCGGCGACCTCTCGGCCGTCCTGTGCCCGCTGCTGACCGCCAGCATCCGCGAGGAGCCGGCCACCCTCCTCGAGCTCCTGGACGACGCGGAGGCGGCGTTCGTCGACGAGGACGAGCCCGGCTGGGTCACCTGGCGGCATGCGCTCGCCGCCCGCCGGGCCCTGATCGTCGACGAGGCCGACGCCGCCGCGGTCGAGATGACCGCCGCCCGGGAGGCGCTGGACAAGTGCACCCCGTCGGCCGGCACCGCGCTGGCGATGGCCTACCTCGCCCACCTCGAGATGACCGCCGACCACTTCGACGCGGCGATGGTCCTGGCCGTCGACGCCACCCTCCAGACCGAGGGCCCGGCGGCGGGTGAGCCCTCGAACGAGCTGATGCAGGCGCACCGCTGGCTGTCGCTCACCCTCGCGGGGCTGGACCTCGAGGAGCTGGCCGTCGCCCAGGCCATGCGCGGCCAGCACGTCGCCGCGGCCCTGCGCGAGCCGGCCGACCAGTGGCGGATGCGGCTGCTCTCGGCCCAGCAGCACACCGAACTGGCCCAGACCCTGCGCCGCCGGGGAGACCTGGCCCGGTCGAGGCTGCTGGCGGTCGAGGCGATCGCGTGCGCCGTCTCCGCCCGGGAGCTGGGGTGGGAACCCGAGGACGCCGAGGAGGACCTGCTCGACGTCGTCCAGGCGTGGGCGCTCACCTGCTCCGACGACCTCGACGGCGCACTGGGGCCGCTGCGCCGGGTGCGCCGGCGGGTCGAGGCCGAGGGCGGCGTCTGGCTGCGCGCCTACACCGGCCTGGCGCTCGCCCGGCTGCTCGTGCGCCTGGCCCAGCGGGACGACGACGAGGCGACCGGCGAGGAGGGCCTGGGCCTGCTCGTCGACGCCGCCGGGGCGTTCGCCGCCGCCGGCGACCGCCGCCGGTACCGGCAGAGCCTGCTGGAGCTCGGGCAGGCGTCGGCCGACGTCGGCCGGCCGGCCGACGCGCTGCACTGGCTGGAGGCCTACCGCGCCGACACCGGCCGGGCGCACGCCCGCGGCCGGCAGATGTGGGCGGAGCTGTTCGTGCAGCGCAGCCGGCTGCGCGAGGCCGAACGGCAGGCGGCGCTGCTGCGGCGGCACGCGCTCGAGGACCCGCTCACCGGGCTCGGCAACCGGCGCAGCGCCGAACGGCGGCTCGGTGCGATGCGGCTGGGCGAGGAGCCGCTGTCCCTGGCGGTCGTCGACGTGGACCGGTTCAAGGAGGTCAACGACGAGGCGTCGCACACCCAGGGGGACGCCGTCCTGCGCCGGGTCGCCGATCTGCTGCGCGAGCACTCCCGCACCGGCGACGAGGTGTACCGCTGGGCGGGGGACGAGTTCCTCGTCGTCCTGCCGACCGCCAACGAGATGCAGGCCATGGTCGTGATGGAGCGCCTGCGCACCGCCGTCGCCGCGGCCGACTGGAGCGACCTGCCGATCTCGGCACCGGTGACGGTGTCCATCGGCGTCGCCACGGCACCCGCCGTCCCGGAGGGCCAGCCGGCCGGGGTCGTCGGGTGGCGGGCCCTGTTCGACTCGGCCGACCTGAACCTCTTCTCCGCGAAGCGGGGTGGCCGCAACCAGGTGCGGGCGCCGGGCGGCGGGGAGAGCCCGTGACCGCCTCCTCCTGGGGCACGTGGGACGGGACGGACAGGACGCGGCGCGTAACCGAACACGTGCTCGACAGCTCCGCCGACGAGGTGCACAGTGCGCTGGTGCCACCCGGAGCTCTGCACCATCGGGTGACCGCTGCCCTGGCGAACTGGCAACTGGACGATGCCGAAGAGCTGCTCGCCGGCGTCGAGCGGGACCCGTCGCCCTACGTCGCCGCCGTTCCGGCCGCCGACGCGGACACCCATGCCGGTGACGGGGACGCCCCGGTTCCGCTGGGCAAGGCCTGGGCCGACACCCTCCGCGCCGAGCTGCTCGTGCGCCGTCTGCGCGTCGCGGGTTTCACGATGGTGGGCGAGCCCGTGGCCTCCGACGCCGAGCCGGCCCTCGACCTGCACGCCGGCGTCGCCGAGCTGATCGACGGGTCCGGGGACGACGCCGACGTGCGGACCGAATCGGCCAAGGAGGCGGCACTGGCCATCGCGCTGGTCCGCTCCGCGAAGGCCGCCTTCGACGCCAGCGACGACGAGCTGCAGCGCGCCGCCGGGCTCGCCCGCCACGCCCGCATCGAGCTGCTGTCCCGCCGCATCGACGCCGCCATGGACGAGGCGGTCGAGGCGGCCAGCCTGCTCGACGCCGGCCTGCCCCCCAGCGCGCTGCTGATCGACACCCTCGGCACGCTCGCCGCCGTCCTCGCCGACCTCGAGCTCATGCCGCTGGCGCTGGACTACCAGCGCCGGGCCTACGAGACCGCCGTGTCGGCCGCGGCGGAGCCCGGTGACCTCGGCGACCCCGATCTGCTGGTCGCCGCGACGGCCACCTGCCTGGGCGAGCTGTGCGCCGAGATCGGCGAGGGTCTCCTCGACGACGACGCTCCCCAGTCCGCCGCCCCCCACTTCGCCGAGGCGCGGCTGCTGGCGGAGCGGGCGCTCGAGCTGCTCCCGCCCGAGCACCCCGGCATCGTGACCGCCCAGGTGGTGCACGGCTGGGCGCTCGTCGGCCTGGGCGAGCACGCCGCCGCCGTCGGGCCGCTGCGTGCCACCGTCCGCATCACCTCGGCGACCGCCGACCGGGCGCAGCTCGCCTCCGCGCAGCTCGCCCTCGGGCGGGCGCTGCGCCGGCAGGGCGACGTCCGCGGGGCCGACGACCACCTGGTCTCCGCCCTGAACCTCGCCACCGAGCACGGCCTGCCCCGCCTGCGCCGTGCCGCGCTGCGCGAGCTGTGCACGCTGCACGCCGAGCTGGACGACGCCGGGCGTGCGCTGCCGTACCTGCAGGCCTACCTCTCCGACGAGCTGGACCGCGTCGACGAGCGGCGCACCCGCTGGGTCGAGCTGTTCAGCCGGCGCAAGAGCCTGCTGGAGACCGAGCGCGCCGCCGGCTAGCTGCGCCGCCAGGCCTACGAGGACCCGCTCACCCACCTGCCCAACCGCCGGTACGCCGAGGCGCGGCTGGAGGGCCTGCTGTCGGCCGGCTCCGCCCCCGCGCTCGCCGTCGTGGACGTGGACCGGTTCAAGTCGATCAACGACGCGATCGGCCACCCGGGCGGGGACGCCGTGCTGCGCGCGGTCGCCGAGCTGCTGATCGCCGGCGTCCGCGACACCGACGAGGTCTGCCGGTGGGCGGGCGACGAGTTCGTGATCCTGCTGCCGGACACCACCGCCGAGCAGGCCGAGCGGGCGCTCGAGCGCACCCGCCGCAAGGTGGCCGCCTACGACTGGGAGGAGCTGGGGCTCGACGTCCCGGTCACGATCAGCGTCGGCATCGCCTCGGCGGCCCGCGGTGACGACCGCCGGACGCTGTTCGCCGCGGCCGACGGCGTGCTCTACGACGCCAAGCGCAGCGGCCGCGACCGCGTCGTCCGGCTGTCGGGCGTCACCCAGACCCGCGCCGCCGGCGGCGCCCCGCTGGACGCGCTGTTCGGCCCGCCGCGGTCGGCCGGGACCTCCCCGGACGAGACCGATCCGGCCGTTAGTGTCGAGCCCGTGCAGCCTTCCCCGCTGGACGCCGAGACCGCCGGTTTCGCTCCGCTCGTCAGCGCCCCCCATCCCCCGCTCGGCACCGGATCGCCGTCCGAGCCGCTGCTCGGTCCCGTGCCCGTCGAACCGGCCGTCGTCCAGCCCGTGGCACCCGCCGTCGAGCCCGACGTCATCTGGGCGACCGGCCGGACGACGGAGCAGGTGCTCGCGCTGGTCCGCGAGGCGCGGCGCGAGCACCCCGACCGGCCGGCGCTCGTGCTGCGCGCACCGGCCGAGACCCTCGTCGCCCTGGCCGGCGAGCACGACGCGTACACCACCATGGACGCCGCCGCGATGGCCGCCGCGGTCGGCCCGGTGCCCGAGCCGGTCGGCCGGGTCCGCGTGCTGTCCGCCGGCGGCGCCGACACCCCGGTCGCGGCCGAGGTGGCTTTCGTCGCCCGGGTGACCGGCAGTGACGTCGTCCGCGTCGACGACCTGTCGGGGAGCCGGCTGCGCGCCGCCCTGGCCGACGGCTCGCTGCTCGCCGACGCCGACTGCCTGGTGGTGGTCGCCGGGCTGGACGCCTCGATCGCCACGCTGATCGGCTCGCTGACCGACGTCCCCGTGGTGGCGGTGCCGACGTCGACCGGCCAGCCGGGCGCGTTCGGCGGACTCGGCGCCCTGATGACGATGCTCAGCTCGGCGGCGCCCGGCGTGACCGTCAGCAACATCGACAACGGCTACTCGGCCGGCGTCTTCGCCGCCCGGGTGGCGCGCCGCACCGCCCGCTGACTCCTCTCCCCCGCCGTGATCATCGTCGAGTGGCGGCGGCTTGCGGCGTGTCGAGCAGCCACTTGCCGATGATCACGGCGGGAGGCGGGCTTGAGATGATCGCCGCATGATCGGCTGGCTCGACCTCTCGGCGGGCGCGAGCGGCGACATGCTGCTCGGCGCCCTGGTGGACGCCGGTGTCCCGCTCGACGTCCCGGCCGCCGCGGTCGCCGCCCTGCCCGTCGAGGACGTCCGTCTGGTCACCGAAGGGACGACCCGGCACGGGCTGGGTGCCACCCGCGTGCACGTGCACGCCCCGCCGTCGCAGCACTCCCGCACCTGGGCCGACGTCCAGGCGATCCTCGCCGAGGCGGAGCTGCCGACCGCGGTCCGGGAGGGCGCCCTCGCCGTCTTCGAGCGGCTCGCGGTCGCGGAGGGGCGCGTGCACCGGATGCCGCCCGAGGACGTCCACTTCCACGAGGTCGGCGCCCTGGACGCGCTGGCGGACGTGGTCGGCGTGGTGGCCGGCTTCGAGCACCTCGCGCTGACCCGGCTCACGGCCTCGCCGGTCACCCTCGGCAGCGGCGCGGCCCGCGGCGCGCACGGCGTCGTCCCGATCCCGGGCCCCGCCGTCCTCGAGCTGCTCGCCGGGGTGCCGGTGCAGGCCGGCCCGGTGGCTCGGGAGATGTGCACGCCCACCGGCGCAGCGCTGCTCGCGGCCCGCGTCGACGAGTGGACGACGCTGCCGCCGATGCGGGTGGAGCGGGTCGGCGTCGGCGCCGGCGGGCGCGATCCGGAGGAGCTGCCGAACGTCGTCCGGCTGGTCCTGGGGGCCCCCGACGAGGCGACGCCCCCGGGAGCCGTCGTCCTCGAGACCAACGTCGACGACCTCGACCCCCGGCTGTGGCCGGGCGTGCTGGACGCCCTGTTCGCCGCCGGCGCCTCGGACGCCTGGCTGACCCCGATCCTGATGAAGAAGGGCCGGCCCGCGCACACGCTGTCGGCGCTGTGCCGGCCCCGGCAGGTCGCCGCCGTCCGGGCCGCGGTCTTCGCGCACACCTCGACGATCGGGCTGCGGGTGGTACCGGTCGGCAAGACGGCGCTCGAGCGGGTGTCGACGTCGGTGCCGCTGCTCGGCGGACAGGTGGGGGTCAAGGTCGCCGTCCACGCGGGCAGGGTGGTGAACGTGAGCGTCGAGTTCGAGGACGTCGCCGCGCTCGCGCGCGACCTCGGCATCCCGGTGAAGGAGGCGCTGCGGGCCGCCACCGCCGCCGCGGAGGCGGCCTACCCGGTCGCCTGACCCCTCAGACCACGGGGTCCGGCGGCGGCCGGTGCGCCGGTCGTGACCCGTGCTCGACGTCGGCATCTGCACGGGCGAGGAGCGCCGCAGCGTGCCGGAGCACCTCCGGCGGATGCGTGAAGGGCAGCCGCAGCCGGTCGTCGAGGGCATGCCCTGTGCCGAACAGGGGCCCGGGGGCGAGCCGCAGTCCGTGCGCCTCCGCCGCGGCGACCAGCGCCCGCGAGCGGGCCGACGGCAGCCCGCACCACAGCACCAGGCCGCCCGCGGGCTCGGGCACCCGCCAGGAGGGCAGCCGTGTCCGCAGTTCGTGGGCCAGGACCCCCCGCCGCTCCCGCAGCGCGCGCCGCTGCTCCTCGAGCGCCGGGCCGGCCTGGTCGAGGAGGGCGCAGGCCGCCAGCTGCTCCACCACCGGACCGGCCATCGTCGACCGGAGGGCCACCGCCGTCAGGGCGCGTATCGTCTCCTCCTCCGCCCGCACCCACCCGATCCGCAGGCCGCCCCAGAACGTCTTGCTGAGGCTGCCCACGGAGACGTGTCCGGCCCCGAACGCGGCCAGCGGCGGGGGTGGCGGCGCGTCCAGCCACAGCTCGGCGAACGTCTCGTCCACGACCGCACGCGTGCCCGACCGGCGCAGGGCGCGGGCCAGCCGCTCGCGGCCGGCGGTGTCGAGCAGCCGCCCGGTCGGGTTGGAGAAGTCGGGCATCAGGTAGGCCGCGGTGGGGCGCACGGTCGCCAGCGCGGTTTCGGCGGCGCCGAGCCAGGACTCCGGTTCGTCGAGATCGAGGGCGGTGGGGAGGAGGCGGACGCCGAGGCCACGGGCGGCGTCGAGCGCGTTCGGATAGGTCGGCTGCTCCACCAGCAGCCGCTGCCCGCGGGAGAGCAGGGTCTGCAGCGCGGTGGTGACGCCGTGCAGCGCGCCGGCGGTGACCAGCACCTGCTCGGGCGTCGTTTGCAGGCCGCGCGCGGTGTACCGCTCGGCGATGCGCGCGCGGAGGTCGGGCAGCCCCGCCGGGTGGTAGCCGTGCTGCGGCAGGTACCGGGGCAGCTCGGCGAGGGCGGTCGCGAACGCGGCGGGCACCGACGCCGGCGCCGACGGCGCGGCGTGGGCCAGATCGATCGTTCCGTCGTCCACCGGCGCCGGCACCCAGGCGCCGCGGTGCGGGCCGGCCGGCAGCGCCGCGAACGTGCCCGCGCCCTGGCGGGCGGTGGCCCAGCCGTCCTCCCGCAGCCGGGCGTAGGCGGCGGTGACCGTGGCCCGGCTCAGCTCCAGTGCGGCGGCCAGGTCGCGCTCGGCCGGAAGGCGGGTGCCGAGGGGAACCCGGCCGTCGGCGACGAGCGCGCGCACGCGCTGGGCGAGCGCGGCGTAGCGCGGCGGGCGGTGCCCCGCCAGATCACCCACCAGCTCGGCCAGCCGTCGCGCCGACGTCGTCTGCACGCCACTACCTCCCGATTGGCCTGTGGTTCGCAGGCCAATCATGGGTCATGCTGGCCGGGTGCTCCAGACCCGGCCCGTCTCCGCGCTCCGCGGCCGCCGGCTGCCCCGCCGGCTGATCCAGCTCTACGCCGGGCTGGCCCTCTACGGGGCCTCGATGGCGCTGATCATCCGGTCCACGCTCGGCAACATGCCCTGGGACGTGCTGCACCAGGGCCTGGCCGGCCGCATGGGCTGGTCGATCGGCGCGGTGTCCATCCTCGTGGGCGCGCTGGTGCTGCTGGCCTGGATCCCGCTGCGGCAGCGCCCGGGCCTGGGCACCGTCAGCAACGTCGTGGTCATCGGGCTGGCCGTCGACGCCACGCTGGCCGTCGTCCCGGCGCCGTCGTCGCTCCCGCTGCGGATCGGCCTGCTGGTGGCGGGCGTGCTGCTGAACGCGGTCGCCACCGCCGCCTACATCGGCGTCCACCTCGGGCCCGGCCCGCGGGACGGGCTGATGACCGGCCTGGTCCGCCGGACCGGCGGCTCCGTGCGCCTGGTCCGGACCTCGATCGAGGTCGTCGTCGTGGCGAGCGGCTGGCTGCTCGGGGGCGTGCTGGGCCTGGGCACGGTCGTCTACGCGCTGGCGATCGGCCCTCTGGTGCAGGTGCTGCTGCCCCGGCTGTCGCTCAGCCCCGCTGCGCGCCCCACTCGGCGAGCCGACGCTCCGCCTCCTCGGGGCTGACGTCCTCGACCTTGGTCAGCACCGCCCAGCGGTGCCCGAACGGGTCGTAGATCGAGGCGAACCGGTCACCGGTGACGAAGGTGTCGGGCTTCTCGCGCACGGTGGCCCCGCGCTCGACGGCCTCGGCGAAGACGGCGTCGACGTCGGCCACGTAGATGCAGGTGGAGCCGCTGACCGCGTCGGCGGACCGGTCGGGCACGACGAGGCCGTACTCCTCGTCGGGGTCGCTCAGCTGGAGTCGGCCGTCGCCGAAGTCGAGTTCGGCATGCAGCACGGTCCCGCCGGGACCGTCCATCCGGCTGACCAGCGTCGCACCGAAGACCTCTTCGTAGAACCGGATCGCCTCGGCCGCCGGCGAGCAGACCAGGAACGGCGTCAGGGTCGTGTAGCCCGCGGGCTTCCCGTCGGTGATCGTCATGTCCCCCACTCTGCCTAGGCTGCGGCCGTGGCGTCTTGGAAGAACGCGACACGGCCCGAACCCAGGCGCAGCGGGGTCCTGCGTCCCGCGGAGACGGCGCGGGTGGCCGACCTGCGCCGCGACGCGCCGGTGTCGCCGGTGCTGCGGCCCTTCGTCGAGCGCTACTGGTCCGTGCGCTGGGACCGCACCGGTCAGCCGCCCTTCCGCTCCGAGGTGCTCAGCCACCCCAGCGTCAACGTGTCGGTCGAGACCGGCACCCGTCCGCGTTTCGGCGTCCGGCTGCCCGCCGTCCTGGTCCACGGCGTGGTCACCCGCCGCTTCACCGTCGACCTCGTCGGCGCCGGCCGGGTGAGCGCGGTGAAGTTCCGGCCCGGCGGCTACGCCGCCTTCACCGGCGGCCCGCCCCCGCGCGACGGCGTCGTCCCCCTCGGGTCCGAACTGGGGACGACGCCGGACGCGCTGCTGGCCGCCGTCCTCGAGCGGGACTCGGACGACGACCGTGCCGCCGTGCTCGACGCGGCCCTGGCACCCCGCGCGCCCGAGCCGCCGCCGGCCTACCTCGACCTGCTGGCGCTGCTGGACCGGATGCTCGACGACCGGTCGCTGGTGCGGGTGGAACAGGTCGCCGCGCTCGGCGCCATGAGCGTGCGGTCGCTCCAGCGGCTGTTCGCCGGCTACGTCGGCCTGACACCCAAGGCCGTGCTCGCCCGCTACCGGCTGCAGGACGCCGCGGCCGCGATCGACGCCGGCGACGTGGACGACCTGGCCGGGCTGGCGGCGTCGCTCGGCTGGTTCGACCAGGCGCACTTCAGCCGTGACTTCCGCGCCGTGGTCGGTGTTCCGCCGTCGGCGTACCTGCAGCGGGCACGCTCGGCTCCCTGATCCGCAGGCCGGCCCGCACCACCGGGACGACGGCCAGAACGAGCACCGCCACCGCGACCGGCCCGCCGACCGCCCAGGCGGCGAAGACGAGCAGCGAGGCGACCTCGATGCCCAGGCCGGCCACGGAGGTGACCGTCGCCCGGTGCGCGGAGGCGATCCGGTCCTGCAGCCGGGCCTCGGCGACGACGAGCACCGCCAGGTAGAGCCCGTAGAACAGGGCGACGACGGCCAGCGCCGCGGGCCGCGCCCACACGGCCGCGCCCGCCAGCAGCACCGCCGCCACGGCGAGGAGGGCCGGCAACGCGGCACCGGGCAGCCGGTCGGCCCGTCCGCCCAGCGCCGCGCCGGCCGCACCCGCCAGCGCGACCACCAGCACCGCGAGCGGCACGACGGCCGTGGACACGCCCCAGTCGCCGGCGAGGACGGGGAAGTACTCCTCGATCGCGTCCAGACCACCGATCAGCGCCACGGCGAGCACCAGCACGCGCAGCGCCGGGCTGCGCACCGCCTCGCCGACGCCCTCCCGCGGCGTTCCCGTCTCGTCTGCGCTGGTCCGGGGGCCTCCGGGAAGCGCAGCGCGAGCGCGGCGGCGGCCAGGCAGACCGCGACGCTGGCCCAACCGACGAGCGGATAGCCGCCGAGCGCGAACAGGGCTCCGGCGGCGACCGCGGTCGGCAGCTGGACCAGCAGTTCGACCGCCGTCATCCGGCCGTTGACCCGCACGTAGCTGTCCGCGGCACCGACGGCGGCCAGCCCGTCGTAGACCAGCGCCTCGCTCGCGCCGGAGACCAGCGCGCCGGCCACACCCCAGATCGCGAAGCCGACCGCGAAGGCCGCCAGCTGCGGGGCCGCCGTCCAGACGGCGAACGCGACCGCCTGCAGGACCCCGGCCAGGACGACGCAGCCCCGGCGGGACCACCGGTCGGCGAGCACGCCCGCCGGCACCTCGGTGACGAAGGAGGTGACCGACCAGACGGCGAACAGCGCGGAGACCTGCGCGCCGGACAGCCCGGTGTCGAGGAAGAGCAGCGCGTAGAGCGGGTAGTAGGGGACCAGCTCCGACAGCGCGGCCCAGCCCACGGCCAGGCGGGCCAGCGGCCGGGCTGCGGGCGGCAGAGCGTTCGGGGACGGGCGTCAACGGAACGGCATGGCGCGACGGTAACGGGGAACACCGACGGCCGCACCGGAATTGCCGGTGCCGCTGGACTACCGTCTGCCCGGCGACCTGAACTGCCCGAGCACCGCCCGGCAGCGCCGAGCGGAGGAGACGTCTCGTGGTCCTGTCGGTCGTGGCGACCGCGTTCATCCTGGTGCTCCCGGTGGAGCTGCCGGACAAGACGCTGTTCGCCAGCCTCGTCCTGGCCACCCGGTTCCCGCCACTGCCCGTGTTCGTCGGCGTCGGGACGGCGTTCGGCCTGCAGGTGGCGATCGCGGTCACCGCGGGCTCGCTGCTCTCGCTGCTGCCCGAGGCGCTGGTGAGCGGGATCGTCGCCGTCCTCTTCCTGGTCGGCGCGATCATCCTGTGGCGCAGCGCCACGAGCGGGCCGGAGGCGGAGGACCTCGACGAGACGAAGCAGGGGACGTCGTTCTTCCGCGTCGCCGCGATCTCGTTCGGCGTGCTGTTCGCCGCCGAGTGGGGCGACCTGTCGCAGCTGGCCACCGCCGGTCTGGCCGCGCGGCTCGGCGAGCCGCTGTCGGTGTTCGTCGGAGCGTGGGCGGCGCTGCTGGTCGTCTCCGCGCTGGCCGTGTTCCTCGGCAAGAAGCTCGCCGACCGGCTGCCGATCGCGCTGATCCGCCGGGTGGCCGCGGGCCTGTTCCTGGTCTTCGCCGTGGTCGCGGCCGTCGAGACGGTGCGTGCGCTCACCTAACCTGCCGCCATGGACTTCCGGGCGACGGTGGTGCTGGGCGCTAAGACGGCGACGGGCATCCAGGTGCCCGACGAGATCGTCGAGCAGCTGGGCGCCGGCAAGCGACCCCCGGTGGTGGTGACGATCGGCGGCTACACCTATCGGACGACGGTGGCGCCCATGGGCGGCGCGTTCTGGATCCCGCTGGCCGCCGAGCACCGGGAGGCGGCGGGCGTGGCCGCGGACCAGCAGGTCGACGTCCAGCTCGAACTGGACACCGCTCCGCGCGAGGTGACGCTGCCCGACGACCTGGCCGCGGCCTTGGACGACGCGGCGCGGACGCACTTCGACGGCCTGGCGCCCAGCCACAGGAAGGAGTGGGTGCGCTGGGTCGAGGAGGCGAAGAAGCCCGAGACGCGGGCCACCCGCATCGACAAGACCGTCCAGTCGCTGCGCGAGGGCAAGAAGACTCGGTGATCGCTTGACCCTGACGCAACGTCAGGCTGTTCCCTTCTCGATGTCAGAGGAGGGAGGGACCCGATGAACGTGGGCGAGGTGGCCGCGCTGGCCGGGGTCACGGTGCGCACGCTGCACCACTACGACCGGATCGGTCTGCTGTCGCCGTCCGGGCGGACGCCGGCGGGCTACCGGCAGTACTCGCCGGCGGACCTGGACCGGCTGCACCAGGTGCTGCTGTACCGCGAGCTCGGGTTCTCCCTCGAGGAGGTCGCGACCCTGCTGTCCGGGGACGCCGATCCGGTCGAGCACCTGCGCAGGCAGCACCGGCTGCTCACCGACCGGCTGGAGCGGACCCGGGCGATGGTCGCGGCCGTCGAGAAGGAGATGGAGGCACGTGCGATGGGAATCTCCCTGACCCCCGAGGAACGGTTCGAGGTCTTCGGCGAGCACGACCCGGCGCAGTACGAGGCGGAGGTCGCGGAGCGCTGGGGCGAGACCGACGCCTACCAGGAGTCGCAGCGCAGGGCCGCGTCCTACACCAAGCAGGACTGGATGCGGATCACGGCCGAGATGCAGGACCTGGGCAACCGCTGGGTCGCCGTCCTGCGGTCGGGCGCCGCGCCCGACTCCGACGAGGCGATGGACGTCGCGGAGGACGACCGGCAGCACATCAGCCGGAACTTCTACGAGTGCTCGCCCGGGATGCACGCCGCCCTCGGGCGGATGTACGTCGAGGACGAGCGGTTCACCGCGACCTACGAGGCGATGGCACCGGGGCTCGCGCAGTACGTGAGCACCGCCGTCCAGGCCAACGCCGCCCGCCGGACCGGCTGATCCGCCCCCGCGAGATCTGCACACTGGAGGCGTTGCACGCCTCGATGGCCACGAGTGTGCAGATCTCGCGGGGCTCAGACGCGGATGAGCAGCTCGCCGTGCAGCATGCCGAGCCAGCCGTCGTCGGCGGCACCCCAGCGGAGCCAGGCTGCGGCGATCTCCTCCAGCTCCTCCCGGGTGGCCAGCCCGTAGGCCAGCGCCTGCTCGGCGAAGGACGACGCCGTCGCCCGCCCCGCCCACGAGGCACCCCACCAGCGCCGCTCCTCCGGCGAGGCGTAGCAGTACGTGCTCGCGGTGGCCACGGTGTCGCGCAGGCCCGCCGCGTGCGCCCACGCGAGCAGCCGCCGTCCCGCGTCCGGTTCGGCGCCGTTGCCCGCGCCACCTGGTGGTAGAGGTCCAGCCAACGGTCCAGCGCGTCGTCGGCCGGATAGGTCACGAAGGCGCCGTAGTCGACGTCGCGGACGGCGATGACGCCACCGGGCCGGCAGACGCGGGCCATCTCGCGCAGCGCGGCGACCGGATCGGTCAGGTGCTGCAGGACCTGGTGGGCGTGGACGACGTCGAACGAGTCGTCGGCCGCGTCGAGGGCGTACACGTCACCGACGGCGAACGTGACCGCCACGCCGGCACGGGCCGCCGCCGTGCGGGCCTCCTCCAGGGGGTCGGCGGCGACGTCGAGCCCGACCACCCGGCCCGGCGCCACCCGCGCGGCCAGGTCGACGGTGATCGTCCCCGGGCCGCACCCCACGTCGAGCAGGTCGAGGCCCGGCCGCAGCGACGGCAGGAGGTAGCCGGCGGAGTTCTCGGCGGTGCGCCACCGGTGCGACTGCAGCACCGGC
Organism: Blastococcus sp. PRF04-17; assembly: GCF_023016265.1. Taxonomy (GTDB): domain Bacteria; phylum Actinomycetota; class Actinomycetes; order Mycobacteriales; family Geodermatophilaceae; genus Blastococcus_B. The sequence continues at coordinate 3,010,105 of NZ_CP095412.1, forward strand.
TCGGCATGGCCGTGCGTGTACGTATCCACCCGCCGATCCTCCTCCTCTTCCGGGCAGGTCACCGTCCCGGAGAGCTCGGAGGAACCCGTCATGCCCGTCGCGCTGGACGACCCTCCCTCAGCCGCCGACATGTCCCACTCCCCCTGGAACGCGCTGATCGCGCGGATCGCCGAGGAGACCGAGCTCGACGGCTCCGTCCGCATCGCCGGCGACCTGCTGCCCGTCTCGCACCGGTGCAGGCTGGTGGTCGAGACGCTGGCCGACGCCCTCTACGTCCGTCACTTCCGCGCCGCCGCGGTCCCCTCCGTCGTTCCGTGGCCGGTCGGCCGCCGCGGCGGCGGCGAGGCCTGCCTCCGGCTGGCCGACGCACTCACCCCCCAGTTCCTCGGCCGCGAGGGGTGGACGTTCGCCTACCGAACCGAGGCCGGCGTCCCCGTCTTCGTGATCTCGACGGGCGAGCTCGAGCGGTCGAGCGCCAGCTGCTACCTCGAGCTGTCCCCCGCCATCGCACCCGAGGTGTACGGCCGGCTGGTCACCGCTCTCGACGGCTACGGCCTTCCGTTCCGCGCCGAGCTGCGGGGGCACTCGTCGTCCCGCGAGCGGATCGGGTCGGTGGTGGTCACGGTCTCCCGCGCGGACGCTCCGGCGCTGGCCCGGCTCGCGATCCGCCTGCGCCAGCGCTCACCGTTCGCCTTCGGTCGCACGGTGCCCGCGTTCACCCGGCCGCTCGCGCCGGGCATCGGGCTGGCCGACGACCCGCCCGGCGCCCGGGACGTCGGCCGGCACCGGTTCCGGGTGGTGGCCACCGGCCTGGTCCAGGCGGGTCCGCACACCGGCGGGGCCGAGCGGCGGCGGGCCGTCGTGCGGGCCTTCCTCGACGCCTGCCTCGATCCCGCCGCCCTGCACCTGAACCCCCGCAACCCCGAGTTCCGGCTGACCTAACCCTCCTCGGCAAGGACCTGCTCGGCGACCGGCACGGCGCGCTCGCGGTCGGCGGGCACCAGACCGATGCGGGTGCGCCGGTCGAGCAGGTCGGCCACGGTCCGCGCGCCCTCGTACCGGACGGCGAACCGCAGCTCCCCCACGCTCTCCGGCCGGCCGGCGACGACCGCGGCGGGGCCGAGCGCCTCCACGGTCGGCGCCTCGGTGCCGTACCGGGCCACCAGCCGCCGCGGTGCGGCCACCCGGTCGAGCACGCGCCGCGGCGCCGCCCCCAGCAGCGGCAGGCGGCCGGTCGGCGACCGTCGCGCGCCCCGCCCCAGCCGCGCGACGACGGCGTCCACCGTCTCCTCCGCCATCGCGCGATAGGTCGTGAGCTTGCCCCCCACCACCGAGAGGACCGGTCCGTCCCACTGCAGCAGGTGCTTGCGGGAGAGGTCGGCCGTGGCGTCGCCCGGCCCCGTGCCCGCCGACTCGGGCAGCACGAGCGGGCGCAACCCGGCGTAGGAGCCGACCACGTCGTCCCCGGTCAGGGGCACCGTCAGCACCTGGTTGACCGTCGCCAGCAGCTGCGCCACCTCGGCGTCCTCGGGCACCGGGTCGTCGTCGGGCACCGGCCCCTCGACCGGCTCGTCGGTGAGGCCCAGGTAGACCAGTCCGTCGGCCTGCGGGAGCGCGAAGACGTAGCGGGAGCGCGATCCGGGCAGCGGCACCGTCAGCGCCGCCGACGGCGAACCGAGCGCCGACCCGGGCACCACCAGGTGGGAGCCCCTCGAGGGCACCAGCCGGATCCGTGGCGCGAGCCGCTGCGCCCACACCCCCGCGGCGTTGACCACCACCCCGGCGCGCAGCACGAACGTCTCGTCGTCCACCCGCACGTGCACGTCGGCGCCGTCCACGGAGGTGACGGTCGCCCCGGTGAGCACCGTCGCGCCGTAGGCCGCGGCGGTGCGGGCGAGCGCGACCACCAGCCGGGCGTCGTCGACCAGCTGCCCGTCCCAGAACAGCACGCCGCCCCGGCCGGGTCGGACGCCGGGCACCAGCCGGGACACCTCGTCGGCGTCCACCCGGCGGGTGGACGGCAGGGAGCCGCGGCCGCCGGGTACCGAGAAGCGGATGAGGTCCGCGGCCCGTCCGCCCGCCTCGGCCAGCGCGGTGACGTCGCGACCCGCGGCGTCGGGGACGAGGAACGGCAGCGGCCGGACGAGGTGCGGCGCGGTCGAGCCCATGAGGACGGCGCGTTCGCGGGCGCTCTCGCGCGCGAGGCCGATCTCGCCGTGCGCGAGGTAGCGCAGACCGCCGTGCACGAGCTTCGACGACCACCGGCTGGTGCCGGCGGCCAGGTCGGCGCGTTCGAGCAGGACGACGGACAGCCCGCGGCTGGCGGCGTCCAGGGCGACCCCCGTGCCGGTCACCCCACCGCCCACGACGACGACGTCGACCGACGCCCCGGGAACCTCGCCCAGCGCCCTCGCCCGGCGAGCCGGGGTGAGCGCCCCCGGCAGTCCGGCGGTCACCGTGATCGTTGCCGCAGCAGCACCGGCAGACTGTAGCGGTGGCAGAGCAGCCGGAACTCACGATCCAGGGATGGGGACCGACCGGCCCCGACCCCTCCGACGGCGACCTGGACGGGTCGCTGCCCAGAGCCGCGCGCCGGCACCTGGCCCGGGAACTGGGCTGGACGCCCAGGCCGACCCCAAGCGTGCCGATCGCCGAGATCCGCCTGGCACCGAGCCGGCTGCCCGAGGAGGCGCGCACCCGCCTGGTCGGCCTGCTGGGCGAGGACAACGTGCGCACCGACCGGGAGTCACGGCTGCGCCGGGCGGGCGGGAAGAGCTACCTCGACCTGCTGCGCCGCCGCGAAGGTGACGCCTCCGACGCGCCCGACGCCGTCGCCCTGCCCGGGACGACGGAGGAGACCGCCGCCCTGCTGACCGCGTGCAGCGAGCTCGGCGTGGTCGTCGTGCCGTTCGGCGGGGGCACCAGCGTCGTCGGCGGTCTGGCCGGCGTCGACCCCGACGACCGCCCCTCGGTCGCCGTCGACCTCTCCCGCATGTCGTCGGTGCAGGCCCTCGACGTGCCGTCGTCCCTGGTCACCGTCGGGCCCGGCATGCGCGGACCGGCACTCGAGGAGGCGCTGGGCGCCGAGGGCCTGACCTTCGGCCACCTCCCGCAGAGCTGGGAGTTCGCCACCGTCGGCGGCTACGCGGCCACCCGGTCGGCCGGCCAGAACTCCACGGGCGTGGGCCGCTTCGACGAGCTGGTCGCCGGGCTGACCCTCGCCACGCCGTCCGGCGTCCTGGAGCTCGGCCATCCCCCGGCGAGCGCGGCGGGACCCGACCTGCTCGGGCTGGCCCTCGGCTCCGAGGGCACGCTCGGCATCATCACCGAGCTGAAGCTCCGGGTGCGCCCGAAGCCCATGGCCTGCACCTACGAGGGCTGGTCGTTCCGCTCCTGGGCGGCCGGGCTGGCGGCCCTGCAACGGCTGGCCCGCTACGAGCTGCTGCCCGACATCGTGCGGCTCTCCGACGCCGACGAGACCCGCGCGAACCTGCTCATGGCCGCCGGCACCGGCGCCCGCGCGCTGCGCGGCACGCTCAGGGCCCGGGGACACGCGGAGGGTTGCCTGCTGATCCTCGGGTGGGAGGGCGTGCCGGCCGTCGTCCGCGCGCGCCGCAAGACCGCCTCGACGCTGCTCAAGGAGGACGGCGCCATCCGGGTCGGCCGCAAGGTCGGCGAGTCGTGGAAGAGCCACCGGTTCGCCGCGCCGTACCTGCGCGACAAGCTGCTGGACGCCGGCCTGCTGGTCGAGACCCTCGAGACCGCCGCCACCTGGGCCGCGCTGCCGACGGTGTACGACGCCGTCCGCCGGGCGCTGCGCGAATCGCTCGCCCGCGCTGGCCGGCGTCCGCTGATCATGAGCCACGTCTCGCACGGCTATCCGACCGGCGCCTCGCTGTACGTCACCGTGCTCGCCGACCGCGACGACGCGCTGCCCATCCAGCAGTGGCTCTCGGCCAAGCGCGCGGCGACCGACGCGCTGCTCGGCGCCGGCGGCACGCTCACCCACCACCACGCCGTCGGGGCCGACCACCGGCCCTGGATGGAGCGCGAGGTCGGCCCTCTCGGCGTGGAGGTGCTGCGCGCGGTGAAGCAGCGGCTGGACCCGCAGGGCATCTGCAACCCCGGCGTCCTGCTCCCCGACTGATGCGGCGCGATGATCAGGTGACCTGGTCATGGCGCGTCCTCCCTCACGGTGGACGGTGAGGGAGGACGCTGTGGGATCAGGTCACCTGATCATCGCCGCCCCCTCTCAGATGGCGTGGCCGAAGCTGAAGACACCGGCCTGGTCGACGGCCCGCTTCACGTCCATCAGCCGGCGCTGGGCGTCGGCCGGGTAGGCGTTGAGCACCTCCGCCGGGCCGGTCACGTCGCCCAGGAAGTTGGTCAGCACGCCCGGCGCGGCCCAGGGCATGAGCGCGCCCAGCACTCCCTTGCCGACAGCGGGCACGACGTCGGCCAGCTCCGGCACGGCCGGCCCGAGGACCAGCACCGAGTAGGCGCCCTCCCGCCCGGCGACCGCGTTCGGCACCGCCGCCGGCCGGCCCACTGCGCCGCCGAGGAGCCGGAGCTCGACCATGATCAGCGGGATGTGGACCTGCGGTCCGGCCGCCGCCAGCAGCGCGTCGACGGTCTCCTCGCTCAGCTCGGCGAGCAGCATGCCCTTCTCCCAGCCGGGCATCGGGTCCTTCGGGTCCATGTGGATCGCGTCCATCTCGTCGGCCCGCATCGGCCCGACGTAGCCCAGCAGGATCGTGCCCGCGACCTTCATCGGCGACAGCAGCCGCTCGGCCTCGGCGTGGTCGGTGCCGGAGTAGGCGAACCGCAGGTGGACGACGGTCTGCCCGCGCAGCGGCGGCGGCACCATGTCCATGTCGGGCATCCGCAGGATCGCGATCGAGGTGCTGACCTCCTCCGGCATCGTCGGCGCCCACTGGCCGAAGCGGTGCAGCAGCGCGGGGGCGTCGTCCCCGGCGAAGAAGATGCCGCCGCCGAACAGCGAGGCGACCGGCACCAGCTCGAACTCCAGCGCGGTGACGACGCCGAAGTTGCCCTTGCCGCCCCGCACCGCCCAGAACAGCTCGGGGTCGGTGTCGGCGGTGACCCGGCGCAGCCGGCCGTCGGCGGTGACGATCTCGACGGCGGTGACGTGGTCGGCGGCGAAGCCGTGCTTGCGGCCCAGCGAGCCCAGGCCGCCACCGAGCGTGTAGCCGACGACGCCGACGTCGGACGACGACCCGGCCAGCCCGGCCAGCCCGAAGTCCGCAGCCGCCTCGAGGACCGCGGCCCACTTGACGCCGGCCTCGACGCGGGCGGTCCGGCCGATCGGGTCGATGCTCAGGCCCTGCATGCGGCGGGTGGTGATCATCATCGAGCCGGCGGCGTTGCGCACCGGCCCGTGCCCGGTGGCCTGGACGGCGACGCGCAGGTCGTGCGCGACCGCCCACCGCACCGCGGCGACGACGTCCTGGGCGCTGGTGGCGCCCACGGCGATCGCGGGGGTGTGCTGCACGGCGACGTTCCACGTGGCGACCTCGGCGGCCAGCCCGTCGTCGCTCGCGGCGAAGACCGGGCCGTCGACCCGGCCGCGCAGCTCGTCGACGGCGCCGGCGGGGAAGGCGGGAGCGAGGCTCTCGAGCACCGTGTCGTCGAGGACGGAGGCGGGCAGCTCGGGGTTCTCGGTGAGACTCATCAGGGATGGATTCCTCTGCACGGCCGCGGCGGTGGCCGCGGATCGGGTCGCCGGGCAGTGGTGACCGCGCGGCGCATTCGGACAGGAGGAAGAGTCGCGAGGGGCCCTTGATGGATACTTGAGGCGAACTTGCACCGCCGAACCGTCGCCTCACCCTCGCCGTGCGGGCAGGATGTCGCCGCACACCGCGGGAATCCGACGACACCGCGAAGGTCGTCGGGCGGCGGCCTCAGCGGGTGGTGGCGATCCCGCCGTCCACCGGGATGACCGCGCCGGTCACGTACGCACCGGCCCGCGAGGACAGGTAGACCACGACGCCGGCCATGTCGTCGGGCCGGCCGATGCGGCGCAGCGGCGAGCGGGCGGCGATCTCCTCACCGAACGCGTCGAGCGTCGCGGCCATCATCTTCGACTCGAACGGCCCCGGCGCGACGGCGTTCACGGTGATCCGGCGGGGACCGAGCTCCTTGGCCAGCACGCGGGTCAGGTGGTGCAGGGCCGCCTTGGACGAGGAGTACGAGTACGTGTGCATCGGCGGGACGTGCAGGCCGTCGATGCTGCCGACGTTGACCACGCGCGCCGGGTCGTCGTCCGTACCGGCCTCCTCGAGCAGCGGCAGGAACGCGCGGGTGAGGAAGAACGGCGACTTCAGGTTCAGGTCGACGACCTTGTCCCACGCCGAGGACGGGAACTCCTCCAGCGTCGGGGAGCCCCACGTCGCGCCGGCGTTGTTCACCAGGATGTGCAGCTCGTCCTCCCGGTCGGCCACCGCTGCCGCGAGCCGGAGGCACTCCTCCTCCTGCGACAGGTCGGCGGGGATCGAGCGCACCTGACCGAACGCCGACAGCTCTGCGACCGCGGCGTCCCCGGCCTCGGCCTTGCGGGAGCTGATGTAGACCCGTGCCCCCGCCTGGAGGAGGCCGCGAGCCATCATCAGGCCGATGCCGCGGGTGCCACCGGTGACCACGGCCACCTTGCCGGTCAGGTCGAACAGATCCACGCCCGGCACACTAGCCAGCAGCGGACGGGCGCGGGACCGGCGGCCTGTGGAAGCCTCGGGCCATGATCCCGTCCCCCACCGAGGCTCCATCGATGGGCGCGACCAGCGAGGTCGGCCGGCTGCGCACGGTGCTGCTGCACCGGCCCGGTAACGAGCTCCGCCGGCTCACCCCGCGCAACAACGACCAGCTGCTGTTCGACGGCGTTCCGTGGGTCGACCGGGCGCAGGAGGAGCACGACGGGTTCGCGCAGGCCCTCCGCGACCGGGGCGTCGAGGTGCTGCACCTCGACCGGCTGCTGGCCGAGGTGCTCTCGTTCCCGTCGGCCCGCGCCGAGCTGATCGCCGCGGCCGTTGACGATCCGCGGCTCGGAGCGACGTTGCAGCGCTCGGCGACCACGCACCTGTCGGGCCTCGATCCGGAGGAGCTGGCCGGCGCGCTCATCGCCGGCCTGGCGCACGACGAGCTGCGCGGCGGGCACGGCCTCGCCTTCGAGATCATGGACCGCGGCGACTTCGTCGTCCCTCCGCTGCCCAATCTGCTCTTCACCCGCGACTCGTCGGTCTGGGTGGGCGACCAGGTGGCCGTGACGTCGCTGGCCATGCCCGCCCGGCACCGCGAGAGCACGATCACCGCCGCGGTCTACGCCCACCACCCGCGCTTCGCCGGCGTCGAGCAGCTCTACGGTGCGCATCTCGAGCACCTCGAGGGGGGCGACGTGCTGCTGCTCGCCGACGGCGTGGTCGCCGTCGGCGTCGGCGAGCGGACGACGCCCGGCGGAGCCGAACGGCTCGCGCGGCGGGTCTTCGCCCGGCGCCTGGCGCACACGGTGCTCGTCGTCCCGATCGCGCAGCAGCGGGCCACCATGCACCTGGACACGATCGCCACGATGGTCGACGTCGACGCGATGGTCATGTGGCCCGCCGTCGCCGACTCGCTGGTCGCCTGGACCGTGACGGCGTCCGAGGGCATCACGGACGACGCCGACACCGCCGAGCTCGCCGTCACCGGACCACGGCCCTTCGTCGTCGCCGCGGCCGAGGCGATGAGGATCGACCGCCTCCGGGTCATCGACACCGGCCTCGACCCGGTCACCGCCGAGCGCGAGCAGTGGGACGACGGCAACAACACCCTCGCGCTCGCGCCCCGCCTGGCGGTGGCCTACGAGCGGAACACGGTGACCAACGCCGCACTGGAGGCGGCCGGCATCGAGGTGATCCGGATCGCCGGCTCCGAGCTGGGCAGCGGCCGCGGCGGTCCGCGCTGCATGTCCTGCCCGGTGGCCCGCAGCCCCCTCTGACCCCGCTTTCGGTACAGAAAGCGCGCACGGGTCGCGCGGGTCACTACTGTCCCGTAGCCGGAAGCCGGTGACGGGAGGAGGACGAGTGGCGGGCAGGGCACCCAGCGGCAGGGCACCCAGCGGCAGGGCACCCGGCAACAGGGCACCCACGGGACGGATCGCGGGCCTCGGCGGCGGGCTCGTCGGCTTCCTGGTCTTCGTCGAGTTCACCAGCGGCGTCCTGCAGGGCTACTACATCCCGCTGCTGACCGACATCGCCCGCCACCTCGACATCCACGACGCCGACGTCAACTGGCTCGAGGCGGCGCAGCTGATGCTCAGCGCCATCGCCGTGCCGATCGCGGCCAAGCTGGGGGACCTGCACGGCCACCGCCGCATGCTGCTCGTCAGCGCGGCCATCACCGCCGTCGCCACCGGCGTCATGGCGGTGGCCGACAGCTTTCCGGTCTTCCTCGTCGCCTGGGCGGTGCAGGGTGTCTACGCCGCGTGGCTGCCCCTGCAGGTCGCGCTGATCCACAACCGGGCGCGGGGTCTCGCCGACCAGGCGGCGCAGACCCGCCGTGCCACCGGGCTCATCGTCGCGGCGCTGCAGTTGGGCGCGATCGTCGGCGCGCTCGCCGGCGGGCAGGTGGGCGGCGCGCTCGGCGAGCAGTTCTGGCTCGTGCTGCTGGTCCCGGGCTTCCTGGTGGTCGGCGTCTGCCTGGTCGTGGGCCTCCGGGTGCCCGAGAGCCAGGACCGGCAGGCCGGCTCGGTCGACGCCACCGGCGCCGCGCTGCTCAGCGTCGTCCTCCTGGTCATCACCGGCGGGCTGACGTTCGTGCGGATCAACGGCGCCGCCGAGATCTGGCCCTGGCTGGTCACCGCGGCCGGCCTGCTGCTCGTCGTCCCCTTCGTCCGGTACGAGCTGCGCCGGGAGGACCCCCTGGTCGACTTCCGGGTGCTGCGCAGCCCGTCGATGTGGCCGGTCCAGCTCACCGCCGGGCTGTTCGGCATCAGCGTGCTGGGTGCGCAGGGACCGCTGTCCACCTTCGCCCGCACCGACCCCGAGGTGTACGGCTACGGCCTGGGGCTGTCGACCAGCCAGGTGTCGATCGTCATCGGCGGCTACGTCATCTCCATGCTGATCGGCGCGAGCCAGTTCTCCCGGATCTCCGCGCTCACCACCCCGCGGACGACGTTGATCGGCGCCGCCACGCTCACCGGCACCGGCTACCTGCTGCTCGTGCCGTTCCACGACTCGCTGCCCCAGGTGCTCGCCTCGATGGTCGTGGCGGGGCTGGGCTCCGGTGCGCTGGTCGCCGCGCTGCCCGCCGCCGCGGCGGCCGCGGCACCGGCCGGGCGCACCGGCGTGGCCACCGGGCTCACCAACACCACCAAGGTCCTCGGCGGCAGCTTCGCGTCGGCCACGTTCGCCGTGGCCCTCGCCGCCGGGGCTCCGACGCTCGCCGACGGCTCGGCGGGGACGGCGGGGTCGCTGGCCGGCTACGTGACCGTGTGGGTCATCTGCGGTGTGACCGCGCTGGCCGCCGCGGTCGCGCTGGTCGTCGTCCCCCGGCTCGCGTTCTCCGACGCCCCCGAGGCCACCGATCTGCGCTCGGTCGCCCCGGCGACGGACCCGGCCCCGTGAGGCGCGCCCTCGTCGCCGCGGCCTGCGGTGCGGCGGTCTCGGTCGCCGCGCGCCGCGTGGCCGCGTTCCGGCCGCACCCGGCGCAGGTTCCCGACCCCGACCTCGACGGCCTGGACGCCGTCGCGGCGGCCGAGCGGCTGGCCGAGCTGGTGCGCATCCCGACGATCTCGACCCGGGAGCCCCGGGACCGGGACGCCGCGGCGTTCGAGGCCTTCCGGCAGCGGCTGACCGAGCTCTACCCGCGCACGCACGCGGCGCTGGAGCGCGAGGTGCTCGGCCACGGCGCCCTGCTCTACCGGTGGCGCAGCGGCACCGACCGGCCGCCGATGGTGCTGATGGCGCACTACGACGTCGTCCCGGTGGCCGGGCAGGACTGGTCGCGCGACCCGTTCTCCGGCGCGATCGAGGACGGCGTCGTGCACGGCCGGGGCGCGATCGACGACAAGGGCGCGCTGGTCGCGATCCTCGAGGCGGTCGAGTCGCTGGTCGCCGCCGGCGTCACGCCCGCCCGCGACGTCTACCTCTCGTTCGGCGACGACGAGGAGGTCTTCGGCGTCGGGGCGCAGCTCGCCGTCGAGGCGCTCACGTCGCGCGGGGTCCGGCCGTGGGCGGTCGTCGACGAGGGCGGGGCCGTCGTGAGCGGTGTCTTCCCCGGCGTCCCGGGCCCCACCGCGGTCGTGGGGCTGGCCGAGAAGGGACTGCTGGACGTCGAGCTGGTCACCAGCGACCCCGGCGGGCACGCGTCGGCGCCCGTGCGGGGCGGCGCGCCGGCGCGGCTGGCCCGAGCGATCCTGCGGATCGAGGACGCCCCCTTCCCCGCCCGGCTGCACGACGTCGTCCTCGGGATGGTCGACGCCCTCGGCCGGCACGCCCCCGGTGCGCACCGGGCGGTGTTCGCCCATGCCCGGTACCTCCGGCCGCTGCTCGCGGCGGTGCTGTCCCGGGCCAGCCGCGAGGCCAACGCGCTCGTCCGGACGACGGTGGCCGTCACCCAGCTCGAGGGCAGCCGGGCGCGCAACGTGCTGGCCACCCGCGCCCGCGCGCACCTCAACATCCGGATCGCGCTCGGCGAGACCGTGCAGTCGACCCTCGACCGGCTGCGGCGGGTGGTCGCCGACGACCAGGTCGAGCTGCGCGTGCTGGGCGGGAACGATCCGTCACCGGTCTCCCGCGCCGACAACGAGGCCTTCGCCCTGATCGGGGACGCCGTCCGCTCGGTGTACCCGGACGCCGCCGTGGCGCCGTACGTGATGGTGCAGGCCAGCGATTCGCGGCACTTCAGCCAGATCTGCGACAGCGTCTACCGGTTCATGCCCTTCGACCTGAGCAGGGCGGAGCTGGCGGCGCTGCACGCGGCCGACGAGCGGATCTCGGTCGCCGCCCTGCACCGGGGCGCCGGCTTCTACCGCTACCTCCTCCGCCACCTCTGAGAAGCCGAAACCGCGGTTTCGGCCCCGGTCCCGGGGGCCGAAACCGCGGTTTCGGCTCTACAGGCGCTGGGCGAGGCGGTGGTAGGCGGCGCTCCAGCGCAGCTCCTTGGCCAGGGACCGGCGCGTGGTGTCGGCGTCGATCAGCACCAGCTCGGTGGAGAACACCTCGGCCAGGTCGGTCAGCTCGTCGGCGCCCAGCTGGGTGGTCAGCACGGTGTGGTGCGGGCCGCCGGCGGTCAGCCAGCCCTCGGTCGCGGTCGGGAAGTCCGGCCGCGGCTCCCACACCGCGCGGGCCACCGGCAGGTTCGGCAGCGGCTCGGACGGCTCGACCACGTCGATCTCGTTGGCCACCCACCGGAACCGGTCGCCGAGGTCCGACCAGCCGATCACGACGCCGGGCGCGGGCGCGGCGTCGAACACGAGCCGGGCCGGGTCCTCGCGGCCGCCGATGCCCAGCGGATGCACCTCGACGCGCGGCTTCCCGCCGGCGATCGTCGGGCAGACCTCGAGCATGTGCGCGCCGAGGATCCGCTCCGAGCCCGGAGCGAGGTCGTAGGTGTAGTCCTCCATGAAGGACGTGCCCCCGGGCAGGCCGGCCCCGGCGACCTTGAGCACCCGCAGCAGGGCCGAGGTCTTCCAGTCGCCCTCGCCGCCGAAGCCGTACCCGTCGGCCATCAGCCGCTGGACGGCCAGACCGGGCAGCTGGCGCAGGCCGCCGAGGTCCTCGAAGTTCGTGGTGAACGCCCCGAAGCCGCCGTCGACCAGGAACGACCGCAGGGCGGCCTCGATCCGGGCCTGGTACCGGACGGCGTCGTGCCGGTCGCCGCCGGGCAGGACGTCGGCGTCCATCTGGTAGACGTCGGCGTACTCCTCGACCAGCGCGTCGACGTCCTTGTCCGGCACCTGCTCGACGACGGCCACCAGGTCGTTGACGCCCCAGGTGTTCACCGACATGCCGAAGCGGATCTCGGCCTCGACCTTGTCCCCTTCGGTCACCGCGACGTTGCGCATGTTGTCGCCGAACCGGGCCAGCCTCAGGTCCCGCGCAGCGGTGGCACCGGCCGCGGCGCGCGCCCACGAGCCGACGCGCGCCCGCACGCGCGGGTCGGAGACGTGCCCGGCCACCGTCGTCCGCGGCACCCGCAGCCGGGTGAGCATGAACCCGTACTCGCGGTCGCCGTGCGCGGCCTGGTTGAGGTTCATGAAGTCCATGTCGATCGTCGCCCAGGGCAGGGCGGCGTCGGCCTGGGTGTGCAGGTGCAGCAGCGGCTTGCGCAGCGCGTCGAGGCCGCTGATCCACATCTTGGCCGGCGAGAACGTGTGCATCCAGGTGATCACGCCGAGGCAGGCCGGGTCCTCGTTCGCCTCGCCCATGATCCGGCGCACCGCGCCGGCGTCCTTCAGCACGGGCTTCCAGACGACGCGCACGGGCACCTCCCCCGCCTCGTCGAGCGCGGATGCCACGCGCTGCGACTGCGACGCGACCTGCTGGAGGGTCTCCTCGCCGTACAGGTCCTGGCTGCCGGTGAGGAACCAGACCTCGGAACCTTCGAATGCCACGGGGACGTCCTTCCTCACTGTCCGTAGACGTTCTGGTAGCGGGCGTAGAGCCGGTCCACGTCCGCCTGGTCGATGGGCAGCGGCTCGCCCAGCTGCCGCGAGAAGTGCACCGTCCGGGCGACGTCCTCGGTCATGACCGCGGCCTTGACCGCGGCCTTCCCGGAGGGCCCGACGGTGAAGACGCCGTGGTTGCGCATGAGCACCGCCGGCGACCGCGAGCCGGTCAGCGTCTCGACGATGCCCCGGCCGATCGAGTCGTCGCCGATCAGCGCGAACGGCCCCACCGGGATCGGTCCCCCGAACTCGTCGGCCATCGCGGTGAGCACGCAGGGGATCTCCTCGGCCCGCGCGGCCCAGGCGGTGGCGTAGGGGCTGTGCGTGTGCACCTGGCCGTTGACCTCCGGCATGTGCCGGTAGACGTAGGCGTGCGCGTCGGTGTCGCTCGAGGGCTTCTTCACCCCGTCGACGGGGTTGCCGTCGAGGTCGCACACGGTGACGCCCTCCCAGGTCAGCTCGTCGTACTCGACTCCGCTGCCCTTGATGACGAACAGGTCCTCGCCGGGCACCCGCTCGGACACGTTGCCCGAGGTCCAGGTGACCAGCTCGTACCGGGTCAGGTAGGCGTGCAGCCCGGCCACGTGCTCGCGCTGCTCGCGGTGGGTGCCCCGTTCGGTCAGGGTGGCGGTCATGGGGTGAGCTCCTCGTTGCCGATGTGGTCGACGGCCGCCCGCTCCACCGGGAGCGCGGCGACGTACCGCTGCATGAACCGGTCGAAGCCCGCGACGTCGGCCGGGTCGGGGTCGGCGGTCTCGAGCGCGGCGCCGGGGAAGACGACGGTGTCCAGGTAGTCGGCCAGGGTCTGCTCCGGCGCCCGGCCGGCGGCGAAGGCGGCCAGGACGGCCATCCCCCAGGCGCCACCCTCGCCGGCGACGTCGCCGACGGAGACCGGCGTGTCGATGGCCGCGGCGAGGAAGCGCTGCGCCACGCCGGCGGTCTTGAACAGGCCGCCGTGCGCGAACATCCGGTCGAGGCGCACCCCCTCGGACCGCTGCAGCACGTCCATGCCGATCCGGAGCGTGGCCAGAGAGGCGAACAGGTGCGTCCGCATGAACGTGCCGAGGTCGAACCGGCTGTCCGGCGACCGCACGAACAGCGGCCGCCCCTCCTCCAGGTCGGTGATCGGTTCCCCGGAGAGGTAGTTGTAGGCCAGCAGCCCGCCGCAGTCGTCGGCACCGCCGAGCGCGGCGGTGAACAGGGTCCCGAACACCGTCGGGACGTCGGCCTCGACCCCCATCGCCCGGGCGAACTCGGCGAACAGCCCGACCCATGCCTCCAGTTCGCTGGCCCCGTTGTTGCAGTGCACCATCGCCACCGGGTCCCCGGCCGGCGTCGTCACCAGGTCCAGCTCGCGGTGCGCGCGGGCGAGCTGCTTCTCGAGCACGACCATCGCGAAGATGCTCGTGCCGGCCGAGACGTTGCCGGTGCGCGGGGCGATCGAGTTCGTGGCGACCATGCCCGTGCCCGCGTCGCCCTCGGGCGGGCAGACCGGGATGCCGGGACGCAGCCGTCCCGCCGGGTCGAGCAGCGCCGCCCCCGCATCGGTGAGCGTGCCGGCCGGCTCGCCGGCGACCGCGATGGCGGGCAGCAGCCGGGCCAGGCCGAGGTCGGCGCCGGCCTCGGCGGCGAGCTCGTCGAACCGCGCCAGCATCGTGCTGTCGTACCCGCGGGTCGCGTCGTCGATCGGGAACATGCCGCTGGCGTCGCCGATGCCGAGCACCTTCTCGCCGGTGAGCTGCCAGTGCACGTAGCCGGCCAGCGTCGTCAGGTGATCCAGCCGGCCGACGTGCTCCTCGCCGTCCAGGACGGCCTGGTAGAGGTGCGCGACGCTCCACCGGTGCGGGATGTTGACGCCGAACTCGGCACTGAGCCGTTCGGTCGCCCGGCCCGTGTTCGTGTTGCGCCAGGTGCGGAACGGCGTGAGCAGCTCACCGGCGGCGTCGAAGGCGAGGTAGCCGTGCATCATCGCCGAGACGCCCAGGGCGCCGACGCCGGCCAGCTCCATCCCGTGGCGCCGGCGGACGTCGTCGGCCAGCGCCGCGACGCTCTGCCGCACCCCGGCCCAGACGGCGTCCAGCGAGTAGGTCCACAGCCGATCGACGAACTGGTTCTCCCAGTCGGAGCTGCCGACCGCGAGCGGAACGGAGTCGGGACCGATCAGGACCGCCTTGATGCGGGTCGACCCGAGCTCGATGCCCAGGGCGGTGTGGCCGCCGGTGATGGCCGTGCCGGCATCGGTCGTCATCGGCGTCGATCCTCCTCGGGTGGACGGGCGGGCGCCCGGTGCAGTGTTAGCGCTAACAACATCGGGGTCAAGCCGGTCCCGGCTCGGGGTCGCGGGCCGGGCCGGTGCTCGACCGCACCACCAGCGGCGCGGGAACCGCCTCCGGGTGGAGGTCCTCCCCGCGCAGTCGCGCGAGCACAAGCTGCACCCCGCGGCGTCCCAGCTCGGCGAAGTCCTGGCGCACCGTGGTCAGGGGTGGTGTGAAGTAGGGCGCCTCCGGCAGGTCGTCGAAGCCGACCACGCTGACGTCGCGCGGCACCTCGATGCCCTCCTCGTGCAGGGCGGCGAGCAGGCCCAGCGCCATCTGGTCGTTGCCGAGGAACGCCGCGGTGACGTCCTCGCCGTCGCGGAACCGGCGGGCGAGCCGGCGCCCGGCGGCGTAGCCCGAGGACGGCGTCCAGTCGCCCTTCAGCAGCTCCGGCTCCGGTGCGCCGACGCGGGCGAGCTCCGAGCGCCAGCCGTCGATGCGCCCGCGCGCCTCCTGGGAGTCCAGCGGGCCCGCGACATGGTGCACGGTCCGGTGGCCGAGCTCGAGGAGGTGGCGGGTCGCCTGCCGGGCACCCTCCTCCTGGTCGACGCCGACGGCGGGCCGGTCCTCGTGCCCACCCACCTGGACGGCGACCAACGGCACCGGCGGGTGCAGCTCGGCCAGCGCCGCGGCGGCGTCGTCGTAGGTGCCCAGCGCCAGGATCGCGTCGACGCGCTGGGCGACGAACGTGTCGACGGCCTCGCGGACCGCATCCGCCGTGGCGTCGTCCAGGATGGAGACGGCGACGGAGTAGCCGGCCGCCCGGGCGGCGTGCTCGAGCCCGAGCATCGTCTGCGCCGGGCCGTACTGGTTGATCTTGATGGTGACCAGCCCGATGGTGCGGGTGGAGCCGGTGACCAGGGCGCGCGCGGCGACGTTGGGCCGGTAGCCCAGCTCGGCGATCGCCGCCTCGACCCGCTCGCGGGTGTGCTGGGCGACGTTGGGATGACCGTTGATCACCCGCGAGACGGTCTGGTGCGAGACGCCGGCCAGCGCCGCGACGTCCGACATCACCAGGGCCCGGACAGCTCCCTGGGGCTCTGCCCCCGCAGCCCCCCTGGCCGCCACCGTTCCTCCTCCACCCCGTCGCCGGGACCGGTCGCCGCCGCGCCGGGCGGCGGCGACCGGCTCGTGCCTCAGCGGGAGGCCCCGGCGCGGCGCTTGTTGTAGACGTCGAAGGCGACGGCCAGCAGCAGCACGAGGCCCTTCACCACCGACTGGACCGGCTGATCGACGTTCATCAGCTGCATGCCGTTGCTCATGACAGCCATGATCAGCGCGCCGACCATGGCGCCGAACACGGTGCCGACGCCCCCGGTGACCGCCGCGCCACCGATGAACGCGGCGGCGATCGCGTCGAGCTCGAACATCTGACCGGCGTTGGGCTGGGCGCTGCTGGTGCGCGAGGAGAAGATCACGCCGGCGATGGCCGCCAGGAAGCCCATGTTGACGAAGATCCAGAAGTTGACCGCCCGGACCTTCACGCCGGACAGCGTCGCCGCGGCGAGGTTGCCGCCGATCGCGTAGACCTGCCGCCCGAAGACGGTGCGCTTGGTGATCAGGGCATAGGTCATGATCAGCACGGCCAGGATGATCAGCACGATCGGCAGGCCACGGGCGGTGGCCAGCTTCCAGGCGAAGTACATGACGACCGCGCCGACGGCGACGATCTTCGCGACGAACAGCGGGAAGCTCTCGACCGGCTGCTTGTAGCGCAGGCGGGCCAGCCGCGTGCGCCACTGCGACACGGCGTAGCCCCCGACCGCGATCCCGAAGATGAGCAGCGTGAACGCGTCGTAGCCGTCGCCGCCGATCAGCCCGTTGATGAAGCCGTTGGCGACCCTCGGGTACGGGTCCGGGAAGGGCGACAGCGAGATGTTGTTCAGCACTTCCTGCGCCAGGCCGCGGAAGAGCAGCATGCCGGCGAGGGTGACGATGAACGCCGGGATGCCGACGTAGGCGACCCAGAACCCCTGCCAGGCGCCGACCGCGATGCCGACGGCCAGCGCGGCGATGATGCCGACCCACCACGGCTGGCCGTTGCGGATCACGACCACGGCCGAGACCGCGCCGGTCAGGGCGACCACCGAGCCGACCGAGAGGTCGATGTGACCGGCGATGATCACGATGACCATGCCGATCGCCAGCACGAGGATGTAGCTGTACTGCTGGACGATGTTCGAGATGTTCCGGGGCAGGAGCAGGTCGCCGTCGGTGAGGATCGCGAACAGCGCGACGATCGCCACGAAGGCGATGTAGATCCCGCTGGTCCGCAGGTTGCGCGTGACCAGGGTGGCGAGGTTGCTGGTGCCGACACCGAGCGCCGCGGCGGGGGCGACGTCCTTGGGAGCGGTCGCCGTCTGGGCCTCCGGATCCGACGACGGGGGAACGGTGGTGGTCATGCCGTGAGCTCCTTCTCCTTGGTCATGAGCTCCATGAGCTTCTCCTGGGTGGCCCCGTCGGTCTCGTGGTGCACGGGCACCTCACCGGTGATCCGTCCGGCCGAGAGGGTGTAGATGCGGTCGCAGATGCCGAGGAGTTCGGGCAGCTCCGACGAGATGACGACGACGGCCTTCCCGGCCGCCACGAGGCGGTTGATGATCGTGTAGATCTCGTACTTGGCGCCGACGTCGATGCCGCGGGTCGGCTCGTCGAGGATGAGCACCTCGGGTTCGGTGAACAGCCACTTGGACAGGACGACCTTCTGCTGGTTGCCACCCGAGAGCTTGCCGACGACGCTCATGACGCTGGGCGCCTTGATGTTCATGCTCTGCCGGTACTCCTCGGCGACCTTGATCTCCTCGTTGTCGTTCACCCAGCCGCGCGCGGCGAGCTTGCGCAGGGAGGCGGCAGAGATGTTGCGCCGGATGTCCTCGATCAGGTTCAGGCCGTAGCGCTTGCGGTCCTCGGTGGCGTACGCGATGCCGGCCCCGATCGCCTCCGGCACGCTGCGGACCTTGACCTCCCTGCCGTGCACGAACAGCCGGCCGGTGATGTCGCGGCCGTAGGAGCGGCCGAAGATGCTCATGGCCAGCTCGGTGCGGCCGGCGCCCATCAGGCCCGCGATGCCGACGACCTCGCCGGCGCGCACGCTGAACGAGGCGTTCTGCACCACGAAGCGATCCTGGGTGGGGTGCTTCACGCTCCAGTCCTCGACGCGCAGGATCTCGTCGCCCGGGTGGGATTCGCGGTGCGGGTAGTAGCTCTCCAGGTCGCGGCCGACCATGCCGCGGATGATCCGCTCCTGCGTCACCTCGCCGGCGTGCAGGTTCAGCGTCTCGACCGTCCTGCCGTCGCGGATGACGGTGACGTTGTCGGCGATCGCGGTGATCTCGTTGAGCTTGTGCGAGATCATGATGCAGGTGATGCCGCGCTCCTTGAGCCTGCGCAGCAGATCCAGCAGGTGCGCGGAGTCGTTGTCGTTGAGCGCCGCGGTGGGCTCGTCGAGGATGAGCAGCTTCACGTCCTTCGACAGGGCCTTGGCGATCTCGACCAGCTGCTGCTTGCCGACGCCGAGCTGACCGACCGGCGTCACCGGGTTCTCGGGCAGGCCCACCGAGTTCAGCAGGTCGGCGGCGTCGGCGTTGGCCTTGTTCCAGTCGATCAGCCCGCCGCGGCCGCGGACCTCGTTGCCCAGGAAGATGTTCTCGGCGATCGAGAGGTAGGGCACCAGCGCGAGCTCCTGGTGGATGATCACGATGCCCTTGTGCTCGCTGTCGCGGATGTTCGCGAAGTGCACCGGCTCGCCGTCGAAGACGATGTCGCCGTCGTAGCTGCCGGTCGGGTACACCCCCGACAGCACCTTCATCAGCGTGGACTTGCCGGCGCCGTTCTCGCCGCAGATCGCGTGGATCTCACCGCGCCGCACGCTGAGATTGACGTCCTCGAGCGCCTTGACGCCGGGGAAGGTCTTGGTGATGGAGCGCATCTCCAGGATGTTCTCTGCCATGTGTCCCGTCGTCCTCGTCGTCGAGTGCGGTGCTGTGTTCGGTGGCGCGGTGCTGTGTGCGGTGGCGCGGTGCTCAGAGTGTGGACCCGGAGGCCGCCGTGGGCATCCGAGGTGATCGGGCGGCCGGAGGTGCTCGACGGCCGCGGGCTTCGCGCAGGTCGGTGCAGGTGGTGCGGGGTGGTGCGGCCGGGCCCGGCAGCGCTTGCGCCACCGGGCCCGGCCGGTCTAGGACCGGCGGATCACTCCGCCTGGCCGGCCTCGACCTCTTCCGCGGTCCAGTAACCGGTGTCGACCAGCTCCGCCTGGATGTCGTCGGCGAAGACGGTGACGATGTCGAGCAGGTAGGACGGGACGACCTTCACACCGTTGTCGTAGTCCTCGGTGTTGTTGGCCTCCGGCTCCTCGCCCTCGAGGAACGCCTCGGCGGCGATGACGGCCTGCTCGGCCAGGAGACGGGTGTCCTTGAAGATCGTCGAGCTCTGGACACCGTCGGCGATCAGCTTGACCGAGGCGATCTCGGCGTCCTGGCCGGTCACGATCGGCATGGGCTGCGCGCCGCTGTCGATGGTCGGGCCGTAGCCGTTGTTCGACAGCGCGGTGATGATGCCCCGCGACAGGCCGTCGTAGGGCGAGAGCACGCCGTCGACCCGCGAACCGTCGTTGTACGTGGAGGTCAGCAGGTCCTCCATGCGCCGCTGGGCGGTCTCCTGCTGCCAGCGCAGCGTGGCGACCTGCTCGATCTCGGTCTGGCCCGACTTGACGACCAGCGTGCCGTCGTCGATGAGCGGCTGCAGGACCGACATGGCGCCGTCGAAGAAGAAGAAGGCGTTGTTGTCGTCCAGCGAACCGGCGAACAGCTCGATGTTGAACGGCCCGGTGGCGGTGCCCTCGGGGTTGTCCTCGGTCGGCAGACCCAGGCCGGTCAGCAGTGCGTTGCCCTGCGCGACACCGACCTTGAAGTTGTCGAAGCTGACGTAGAAGTCGACGTTCTCGCTGTCGCGGATGAGCCGGTCGTAGGAGATGACCGGGATGCCCTCGTCCGCGGCGGCCTGCAGCTGGCTGCCCAGGGCGGTGCCGTCGATCGCGGCGATGATCAGGGCGTCGGCGCCCTGGGTGATCATCTGGTCGATCTGCTGGGTCTGGGTCGGGATGTCGTCGCCCGCGTACTGCAGGTCGACCTCGTAACCCTTCGCCTCCAGCTGCTCCTTGACGGCGTTGCCGTCGGCGATCCAGCGCTCCGACGTCTGGGTCGGCATCGAGACGCCGATCGAGAGGTCCTCGGGAGCCGCGTCCTCAGTGTTGTTGTTGCTGCCGGCGCCTTCGCCGCCACAGGCCGCCAGCGTCAGCGCCGCCACGGCACTGAGGGCGGTCAAGCCGAGCTTCCTGCTCACGTATTGATCTCCTCTTCGAGACATCTGCCGCCCGACGACCCGGCGCAGGCCCGCTGATGCGCGAGCGGAGTAAATGTGAGCGTTAACAAGACGTTCCGTCAAGAGGCTCCTCGCCCATCGGGCGTCACGGTCGCGTAACGCTCCCGTCACCCAGATGTTGACGTCGTCGCACCGGGTGACGACGGGGTGTTCCGGCCCCGCCGCGACCCGCTTGCGACCTGCGAGATGTCCGCTTTGGGGGTGTTGTGCACGCTCACGGGGTCCGGCAGGACTCCCACAGCGTGCACCCGACCCCAGGGCCGGCGCCGCTACCGCAGGGTGACCTGCCGGGAGAGCAGACCGGCCCGGGCGCGGCGCTCGTCTGCGTCCAGCGGGTCGGTCACGGTCAGCGCCCGCTCGAGGCGGCCCTGGAACTCGGTGGCCGGCCCGACCCAGTCCTCGGCGGGGGCGTCGGCCGGCAGGTCCCACACCGGGACGACGAGCCCCAGGGCCCGGAACGCCCCCGCGTAGCGGGTGCCCTCGCCCAGGAGGATCGGATCGCCCGCGGCGCGCAGTCGGGCGAGCGCGTCGAGCAGCTTCTCCTCGGGCTCGGGCCGCACCCAGCGCAGGTGCGCCCGCTCCTGCCCCGGCCGCACCCAGTAGGCGGCGTCGAGCCCGGGCAGCCGCACGGTGGGCAGGATCGCCTGGTTGGCCTGCTCGAGCCCTGCCCGTGCCGCGGCGGCGGGCTCCGTGCCCTCCAGCCAGAAGCCGAAGTCCTCGTGCACGGTGACCTCGAACGGGGCGGTCAGGTCGAGGATCTCCTGCAGGCGCGGCCCCGCGGAGCCGGCGGCGCCGACGGGCCCGGGGTCCACGGGCGCCCCGGCCGGCGCCTCCAGGGCGGCGGCCAGCGCGGTGCCGATGTCGCGGCTGACGTCGTCCGAGGAGGCCTGCAACTGGACGGCGAGCACGATCTCGCCGCTCGCCCGGACCAGCGCCGGCACACCGCCCGGCAGCACGCTGGCGAGGGTGACCTCGCGGCCGTCCGTCGTCCGCACGGAGGCCGTCGCAGCCGGCACCAGCTCCCGCAGCGCGACCCAGTCGGGCTCTCCCGGCAGGCCCTCGAACGGGCGGGTGACCGGCGGCGCGTAGCCCGAGCCGTGGCAGTGCTTGTAGCGGCGTCCCGATCCGCAGAAGCACGGTGCCTTGGGGTTGATGCCCTCGGGCGCGGCGGTGGCGGGAGCGGACGAGCGCTTGCGGGAGGCCATGAGCGGAGCCTACGGACGGTCCCGACGTGGCCCATACGCTGCTCCCGTGGCCGCTCCGCTCGACCTCACCGACCCCGCCGTCGTCGCGAACCCCTACCCCGCGTTCGCGCGAGCCCGCGCCGAGGCGCCGGTGCAGTGGCACGAGGAGCTGCAGCTGTGGCTGGCGTTCACGCACGCGGAGTCCAACGCCGTCCTCCGGGACCGCCGGCTGGGCCGGATCTGGCGCGACAGGGAGCCGCAGAGCAGGTTCGAGAGCTTCAACCTCATCCACCGCAACGCGATCCTCGAGATGGAGCCGCCCGAGCACACCCGGCTGCGGCGGCTGGTCAGCACCGCGTTCGCGCGCGGGCACGTCGAGCGGCTGCGGCCCTGGGTCGAGCAGCTGGCCGGGCGGCTGGTCGACGGGCTGATCGAGCGGTCCGGGGGCTCGGCGCCGGTCGACCTGCTGCCGGGCATGGCCGAGCAGCTGCCGGTCGACGTCATCGCCGAGCTGCTCGGCGTGCCGCAGGCCGACCGCCCGCTGCTGCGTCCCTGGTCGAACGCGATCGTGAAGATGTACGAGTACGACCGCACTCGGGAGCGCGAGGAGGCGGCCGAGCGCGCGGCGGACGAGTTCGTCACGTACCTGCGGGGGCTCGCCGCCGAGCGGCGGAAGCAGCCCGGTGACGACCTCGTCAGCCACCTGGTCCAGGTCCGGGACGCCGAGGGCGACAAGCTCACCGAGGACGAGCTGGTCACCACCTGCATCCTGCTGCTCAACGCCGGCCACGAGGCGACGGTCAACGTCACCGGCAACGGCACGCTGGCCCTGCTGCACAACCCCGATCAGCTGCAGCGGCTGCGGGCGGACCGCTCGCTGCTCCCGACGGCGATCGAGGAGCTCATGCGCTACGACTCCCCGCTCCAGCTGTTCGAACGCACCGCCACCGAGGACGTCGAGATCGGCGGGATCACCGTCGCCGCCGGTCAGAAGATCGCGGCGCTGCTGGGCGCGGCCAACCACGACCCTGCCGTCTTCGCCGAGCCCGAGACCCTGGACGTCGGCCGCACCGACAACCCGCACATCTCCTTCGGGGCCGGCGTCCACTTCTGCATCGGTGCGCCGCTGGCCCGCGTCGAGCTGCAGGCGTCGTTCGGGGCGCTGCTGGACCGGACGTCGTCCCTCGTGCTGGGCGGAGAGCCGGTGCGGCGTCCCGAGTTCGTGATCCGCGGGCTGGCGCAGCTGCCCGTCGTCCTCACGGCCTGACGTGACCGTCGACGAGGTCCTGGCCCGGCTGCGCGACCTGGCCGAGCCGTCCCGGCTGCCGGGCATGGCCCGGTACGGGATCGGGGCCGGCACCGCGCTCGGCGTGACCGTCGGGGAGCTGCGCGGCGTGGCGAAGGAGGTCGGCCGGGATCACGCACTGGCCGGCGACCTGTGGGCCAGCGGCGTGCACGAGGCGCGGATCCTCGCGTCGCTGGTCGACGACCCGGCACTGGTCGACGACGACCAGTTCGAGCACTGGGCCGCCGACTTCGCCTCGTGGGACCTCTGCGACCAGGTCTGCCAGAACCTCTTCCGGTACGCGGCGGCGGGCTGGGGCAAGGCCGTGGAGTGGCCGACGAGGGACGAGCTGTTCGTCAAGCGGGCCGGTTTCGTGCTCATGGCGGGCCTCGCCGTCGCGGACAAGCGGGCCGCCGACGACCGGTTCGCCGCCCTCCTCCCGGCACTGGTGGCGAGCGCGGACGACGACCGGCCGCTCGTGCGCACGGCCGCGAGCTGGGCGCTGCGCGCCATCGGCAAGCGCAGCGCCGGGCTCAACCTGCTCGCCGTCGAGGCGGCCGAGCAACTCCGCGGAAGCGGTGCCCGATGGGTGGCCACCGACGCGCTCCGGGAACTCCGCAGCCCCGCCGTCCGGCGCCGGCTGGCGACGCGGACCTCGCCTGGAAGGTGAGCGGGCTCACTGGCAGGATCCGGCCATGCGCGGCTTGATGCAGGACTCGCCCCTCACCATCGACACGATCTTCCGGCACGTCGAGCAGCACTACGGCGACGGGACGATCGTCACCAACAACCCCGGCGGTGTGACCCGGACGACCTACGCGGAGTGGGCGCAGCGCACCCGCAAGCTCGGCGGCGTCCTCGACACGCTCGGCGTGAGCGGCGACGGGCGGGTGGGCACGTTCGGCTGGAACAGCCAGCGTCACCTCGAGCTCTACTTCGCCGCGCCGTGCACCGGCCGGGTCCTGCACACGCTCAACATCCGGCTGTTCCCCGAGCAGCTGACCTACATCGCCAACCACGCCGAGGACGAGGTCGTCTTCGTCGACCGCACCGTGCTGCCGCTGCTGTGGAAGCTCATCGACACGATGACGACGGTCCGGCACGTCGTGGTCATGGACGACGGCGGCACCAACGAGGTCCCCGACGACCCGCGCATCTCCGACTACGAGACGCTGCTCGCCGACGCCCAGCCGGTCGACTTCCGGGTCGACGACGAGAACCTCGCCGCCTCCATGTGCTACACGAGCGGCACCACGGGCAACCCCAAGGGCGTCGTCTACTCGCACCGCTCGACGGTGCTGCACACGATGGCCGTGCTCGCACCCAACGCCTTCGGGCTGGGCGTGCGGGACGTCGCGATGCCGGTCGTCCCGATGTTCCACGCCAACGCCTGGGGCATCGCGCAGGCCGCGCCCGCCGCCGGCGCCTCGCTGGTGATGCCCGGGGCGATGATGCAGCCCGAGGCGCTGGCCGACATCATCGTGGACGAGGGCGTCACCTTCACCGCCGGCGTCCCGACGATCTGGCAGGGCGTGCTGCCCCACCTGGCCGGCCGCGAGCACAAGCTGCGCGAGATCGGCTGCGGCGGGTCGGCCGTGCCGAAGGCGCTGTCCGAGGCCTACCGCGAGCAGGTCGGGCTGCCGATCCTGCAGGCCTGGGGCATGACCGAGACGTCGCCGGTCGCGTCGTCGGCCGTGCTCTCCCGCCAGTACGACGACGCCGACGCCGAGACCGTCGCGAACGCCCGGGCCCGAGCGGGCATCCCGCTGTTCGGCGTCGAGGCGAGGATCGTCGACGCCGACACCCTCGAGCCGCAGCCCTGGGACGACCAGGCCACCGGCGAGCTGCAGGTCCGCGGTCCGTGGTGCGCGAAGGACTACTACAACCCCGACGCCGGGGTCGTGCTCTCCACCGAGGACGGCTGGATGAAGACCGGCGACGTCGCCGCCATGGACGCGGCCGGCTCGATCCGGATCGCCGACCGCACCAAGGACCTGATCAAGTCCGGCGGCGAGTGGATCAGCTCGGTCGACCTCGAGAACGTGATCATGAGCCACCCGAAGGTGAAGGAGGCCGCGGTCGTCGGCATCCCGCACCCGAAGTGGGACGAGCGGCCGCTGGCCTGCGTGGTGCTCAACGAGGGCGAGCAGGCGACGGAGGCGGAGATCCTGGAGTTCCTGCAGCCGAAGGTGGCCAAGTGGTGGCTGCCCGACGCCGTCGAGTTCATCGACGAGGTGCCCAAGACCAGCGTCGGCAAGTTCTCCAAGAAGGACCTGCGCGCCACGTTCGCCGAGTACGAGCTGAAGTCCTGACGACCAGAACCGCGGTTTCGGCCCCCGACCGGAGGAGCCGAAACCGCGGTTCTGGCTGCTAGCGGACGAAGGGGGCTGGCCGGTCTCGCTCACCATGGGCCGGCCGGCGGCCTCCCAGTCACCCATGCCACCGGCGACGTTCACCGCGTCGTAGCCGTTCTGGTTGAGCCAGGCCGCCACCCGCGCGGACCGGCCGCCGCCGCGGCAGGTCACGTACAGCGGGTCGCCCTCGGGGAGGTCGTCGAGCCGGGCGGGCACCTCGCCCATCGGGATGTGGGTGGCGCCCTCGATGTGGCCGTGCACCCATTCGTCGTCCTCGCGGACGTCGAGGACGACGGCGTCGTCCGGCAACTCGTCGACGGACACGGTCGGCACCTGCTGTGGCATCACGCCTTCCATCGTGGCACGCGCCGCCGCCGACAACGCACTGCGAGGATGGACCCGATGACCACCGCCCCTGCCCCGGTGCGCGAACCGGCCTGGCAGCTCTCCCGCTCCGCCATCGGGCTCTGGGTGACCGAGGGCGCCATCTCGACGGTGTCCCTCGGCCTCGCCGCCGGTGCGTTCCTCCTCTTCGTCCCCGCGAGCGCCGGTGGTCCCGTCCCACTGCTGCGGTGGCTCGTGCCCATCGGCGTCGTCGTCCACGCGGTGGTGGCGCTGGCCATCCGGCCGCACATCCGGTTCCACGTGCACCGCTGGGAGGTCACGGCGGACGCCGTCTACACGCTGACCGGCTGGCTGACCCGCACCTGGACGCTGGTGCCGATCTCCCGCATCCAGACCGTCGACGTGACCCGCGGCGTGCTCCAGCAGCTGTTCGGCCTGTCGACGGTGGCGGTGCTGACGGCGAGCTCGCAGGGCACCGTGCGCATCTGGCACCTCGAGGCCGACGTCGCCCAGCGGGTCGCCGACGACCTGGCGCACCGCGCCGAGCAGGTCCGCGACCAGGCCACATGAACCCGGCCGCACCGGCACCGCAGGGACGGCGGACCTCGCCGCTCGTCGTCCTCGTCCACACCGCCACCTTCAAGCAGGCCCGCCAGGTCGTCCCGGCGGTCATCCCGATCCTCGCGGCGACCGGCTTCGGCGGCGGCACGACCATGCTCATCTCGCTGGTCGTCGGCGTCACGCTGCTCTCCCTGCTGACCGCCGCCCTGTCCTGGTGGCGGTTCAGCTACCTCGACGGGCCGACCGCGGTGGTGGTCACCCGCGGCCTGGTGTCGCGGTCGGTCCGCACGGTGCCGAACGACCGGATCCGGGGCGTCGAGGTGGAGGCGCCCGTGCTGCACCGGGTGTTCGGCCTGGTGCGCGTCCGGATCGACGCCGCGGCGGGGGCGGCCGGCGAGAACGAGGAGGTCGTGGTCGACGGGGTGCCGCGCGCCGAGGGCGACCGGTTGCGCGCCGCCGTGCTCACCCACCGCGCCACGGCGCCCGAGGCGGCGGAGGAGGAGCCGGTCGAGGAGGAGTTCGGTCGCTTCGACAACCGCTGGTTGCTGTACGCCCCGCTGGTCGGCAGCTACCTCGCCGTTCCCCTCGCCGCGGTCGGCGCGCTGTTCCGGCTCGTCGACGAGCTCCCCCGCCAGTTCCAGCCGGACCTCGAGGGGCCGGACGTGAGCGACGGGCGCGCCGCCGCGCTGCTCGTCGTCGCGGCCCTCCTGCTGCTGGTGCTCGGCGCCGTCGTCGGCGCCGCGATCGTCAACTGGCGCTTCCGGCTGACGCGGCGGGGCGGCTCGCTGGTCGCCGTCCGCGGGCTGCTCACCCGTCGGCACACCGAGCTGGAGATCGACCGCATCCGCGGCTGGACCCTCTCCGAAGGGCTCGGCATGCGATGGGTGCGCGCCGCCCGGCTGAGCGCCCTGGTCACCGGCCTCGGCGACGCCACCAGGCGCGGCCAGCTGCTCCCTCTCGGGCCCCGGACCGAGGCGGTGACCCTGGGCCGGCGGCTCGTGACCGACCCGGCCGAGCTGATCGGCCATCCGCCGGCCGCCCGGCGCCGGCGGATCCTGCGCGCGACGGCCGCGGGAGTCCTGGTGACGCTGGCCGGCGCCGTCACATCGGCGGCGTTCGGCTGGTGGTGGCTGCTCGCCGCGGGCATCGCCCTGACGGTCCTCGCCGTCCCCGTCGGGCTGGGCCGGTACGCCGCCCTCGGGCACGCCACCGGGCCGGACGCGTTCACGGTGCGCAGCGGCTGGCTGGTCCGCGAGCAGGCGGTCCTGCAGCGGCGGGCGGTGGTCGGCTGGCAGGTGCGCCAGTCGTTCTTCCAGCGCCGGGCCGACCTGGCCACCGTGATCGCCTGCGTCGGGGCGGGCCAGGGCGGGTACGCGTCGACCGACATGGCCGCCGGCGAGGTCGCCGCGTTCGCGGCGGCCGCCTCCGAGCCGTGGGCGGCGACGCTCAGCGCGCGCTGAGCAGGTCCCGCGCCAGGGCGGTGGCGGTGTCGGGGTGCTCGGCGGCCAGGAGGCCGATCGGCGCGAGCGCGTAGCGGCGGTCGACCAGGACGGGAGTGGCGGCGACGACGCTGCCCGCCCCACCCGTGTCGGCGGCCAGCCGCGCCACCACGCGGTCGACCGCCTCGGGCGCCGCGTGCCGGAACACGCCGCCGGACAGCACGACCAGACCCGCGCCGCGGGCGCTGGCGCCGCCCGGCCCGTACCCCGCCTCGGCCCGCAGGTGCCGGCGCAGGGCGATCGTGGCCGCCGTGCCGCCGAGATCCAGGGAGTCCTCCCCCGGCACCGGCAGGCCCTCGGCGGCCGCCGCCGCCCGCAGCGCGTCGACGCTCCACGAGACACCGAGGTCGCCCTCCACCGTGCGCCGTCGCGCCGGCACGCCGACCGCCTCCCGCCCCAGGGACGCCTGCTCCGCGTCGGGCTCGGGCACGCAGTACACGTCGGTGGTCGCGCCGCCGACGTCGAGCACGACCACCGACACCCGCTCGTCGGCCAGCACCCGGGCCAGGACGGTCACCCCCTCCAGGACGGCGTCCGGGGTCACCGCCCGCACCCACTGGCGCAGCCGCGGATCGGTCGACAGCCGGTCGCCCCCGATGACGTGCTCGAGGAACACCTCGCGGATCGCCGCCCGGGCCGACTCCGGCGTCAGCAGGCCGATGTCGGGCAGCACGTTGTCGGCCTCCCGCACCGGCAGGCCGCCGTCCCGGAGCATCCGCGCCACCTCGTCCCGAACCGCCACGTTGCCGGCGAGGACGACGGGGACGGACCGCTCCGCACCGGCCAGCGTGGCGGCGTTCGCACGCAGCACCGACGCCTCCCCGCCGTCCGTGCCGCCCACCAGGAGGACGACGTCCGGCTCGGCCGCCTGCAGCGCGGCCAGCGCGGCGCCGTCCACGACACCGGCGGCGACATGGACGACGCGGGCTCCGGCGGTGAGCGCGGCCCGGTGCCCGGCCTCGGCGCTGATCAGCTCCTCGTAGCCCACGACCGCCAGCCGCAGCCCACCGCCCGCGCTGGAGCAGGCGATGACCGGCGCGTCCGCGAAGCCGGCCGTCGCCGCCAGCACACCGCGGACGACGTCCCCGAGCGTCGTCGGCGCCTGCGCGGTGGCGAGCAGCTCACCGGAGAGGACGTCGACCAGCGCGGCCTTCGTCCAGGTCGACCCGATGTCGACGCAGGCGACCCTCACGCCCGGACGAGCCCGACCTCCGCCGCCCCGGCGGTCAGCACGTCGAGGCCGAACGCCTGCACCGGCCCGAGGGCGCCGGGGCCGGTGACGCCCTCCGAGGCGGCGCGGGTCGCACCCCACGCCAGCATCGCGGCGGTGAAGCCGTAGGCCTCCGGCCCGTTGAGCTGCACCCGGCTGACCACCTGGCCGGAGGCGTCCTGCACCTCGGCGACCGTATGGGTCCGCCCGCGCGCGACGGTGGCCTCCGACGGGGCCTCGCCCACCCGGCGGCCGAGCGCCCCGACCAGCCGCTGCACCGCCTGCTCCGACCCGGGGATGCGCGCGACCAGCCCGGTGACCGGCGACATCAGGTGTGCCGGCGTGGTCATCGGACCGAACCAGTCGAGGTGCACGCCGACCTCGCGCAGCGTCGGCGCGAGGCCCGGCAGGGCCAGGTGCTCCGAGCCACCGACCGACAGGCCGGTGCGCCGCCGGCCGTCCACCTCGAACGTCCAGGTGTGCCGCCCCGGGGTCTCCGGGCGCAGGGAACCCCCGGTGAAGCGGAAGCCGGGCTCGAACAGCACCCCGGCCGCCGAGACCAGCGTGCCGCGGGAGAACGCCTGGCCCGAGACGCCGGACATGCTGTACCCCACGTCCAGGCGGTGCGCGCATTCGCCGGCCTCGGCCAGCGCCAGGGCACCGGCGAGGTTGCCCGGCACGTAGTCCAGGCCGAAGGCGGGCACCAGCGTGGCGCCCGAGGCGAGCGCCAGCGGGCCGTCGTCCTCGAAGACCTGGCGCACGAACGGCGGCTCGCCGGTGGAGTCGAGGTAGACCGCACCGGCCTCGACGGCCGCGTCGACGGCGGCCCGGCCGAGGCGCAGGAACGGCCCGACCGTGGTGACGAGCACGTCGCCCGAGCCCAGGAGGCTCCGCACGGACGCCGGATCGGTGACGTCGGCCTGCGCCGTCTCCAGGCCACCGAGCCGCCCGGCCAGCGCGGCCAGCCGTCCGGGGTCACGACCGGCGAGGACCGGCCGGGCGCCGCGCTCGACGAGGGCCTCGGCGGTGCGCGCGCCGGTATACCCGGTGGCGCCGAACAGGACGATGCGGGCGGTCACCCGGCGGACCCTACCCAGCGCCGACGTGACCCCGCCGGGCCACCGAACGGCCCGACCGGTCCTCCGGGCGCGGGCAGGGCTGGGACGTGTACCTCTCCAGGGCCGAGGCCGCGCTCCTCCCCACCCAGCTCGGCGGCCGGCCGGCCACGGTCAGGCCGGAGGGGCGGCGGCTCTGGCCGCTGCTCGGGCCGGCGTTCGTGGCGGCGGTCGCCTACGTCGACCCCGGCAACTTCGCGACCAACTTCTCCGGCGGCGCGGCCTTCGGCTACACGCTGCTCTGGGTGATCGTCGCGGCCAACCTCATGGCGATGCTCATCCAGTCGCTCACCGCCAAGCTCGGCATGGCCACCGGCCGCGACCTGGCCACGCTGTGCCGCGAGCGGTTGCCGCGCCCGGTCACCTGGGGCCTCTGGGTGCAGGCAGAGGCCGTCGCCATCGCCACCGACCTGGCCGAGATCGTCGGCGGGGCCGTGGCGCTGTACCTGCTGTTCGGCGTTCCGCTGCCGATCGGCGGCGTCATCACGGCCGTCGTCGCGTTCGCCCTGCTCGCCGCGCAGTCGCGCGGTCACCGGCCCTTCGAGCGGGTCATCGCCGGGCTGCTGCTGGTCATCGGGCTCGGCTTCGGCTACACGCTCATCGGCTCGGGCGTGGACGTCGACGCCGCGGCGGCCGGGCTGGTGCCCTCGTTCGCCGGGCCGGAGAGCCTCATCCTGGCGACCGGCATCCTGGGGGCGACGGTCATGCCGCACGTCATCTACGTGCACTCGGCCCTGACCCCCGGCCGCTACGGCGACGCGGTCACCGCCGGACGGACGGCGGAGGGACGGCGACGGCTGCTGCGCGCCCAGCGGCTCGACGTCCTGCTGGCCATGGGCTTCGCCGGCCTGATCAACGCCTCGATGCTGGTCGTCGCTGCCCAGCTGTTCACCGGCACGGGCATGGACGGGTCGCTCGAGGCGGTGCACGCGGGGCTCGGGAACGAACTGGGCCGCGGCGCCGGGGTCGTGTTCGGGATCGCGCTGCTCGCGTCCGGCTTCGCGTCCTCGTCGGTCGGCACACACGCCGGGCAGGTGGTGATGGCGGGGTTCCTCCGGCGGCACCTGCCGGTCCACCTGCGCCGGCTGATCACGCTGGTGCCGGCGCTGGCCGTGCTGCTGGTGGGCGCCGACCCGACCACCGCGCTCGTGTGGTCGCAGGTCGTCCTGTGCTTCGGCATCCCGTTCGCCCTGGTGCCGCTGCTGTGGCTGACGTCGCGACGCGACCTGATGGGCGGCTGGGTGAACCGCCGACGGACGACGGCGGCCGGCATGGTGGTCGCCACGTTGATCATCGGGCTCAACGCGCACCTGCTCGTCGGGCTGACGGTGGGCTGAGCGCTCCTCAGCCGTCCGACTGCTGCACCAGTCCGACCCGGCCCGCGAGCGCTGCCGCCTCGACCCGGCTCGACACCCGCAGCCGCCGCAGCAGGTGCGCGACCAGTCGCTTCGCCGTCCGCTCGGAGACGTGCAGCGTCGTGGCGATGTCCATGGTCGCCGCCCCCCGGCGATCAGCCGCCAGAGCCGTCGCTCGTCGGCGGTCAGCTGGCCGGCGAGCCCCTCCTGCTCCTGGGGCGCGGCCCGGTCGAGCAGGTGGCGCAGCAGGTGCTCGGGCAGCACCGACCACCCGTCGAGGACGGCGAGCAGCGGGCCCACCAGCGTCTCGGGGTCGGCGGTCTTGGGCAGGAAGCTCGACGCGCCGGCCCGCAGCGCCTCGGCCGCCGCGTCCGGGTCGGCGACGCCCGACATCGCGACCACCCGCACGGTCGGTTCGACCCGGCGGACGGCGGCGATCGCCCGGCTGCCGCCGGGAGGGGGCATCTGCAGGTCGATGACGGCGACGTCGGCCCGGAACCGCTGCACCAGCGCCGCCGCGGCCGAGGCGTCGTCGGTGGTCGCGACCACGTTGACCGAGCCGTCGCTGACCTCCGGGAGGAGCAGTGTCAGTCCCCGGGTGAAAAGCGGGTGGTCATCGACCACAATCACATCCACGCTCGTCCGGCGTGGAGCAGGAGCGCCGATCTCGCCCATCTGCCCCCGTCCGTCTGCCTGCGCGACGCTGCCGGCCGGCCGCGGGACCGGAGGTGCCCGTGATCCTGGCCGTCCACACCTCGCCCCCGCGGTGCGGGAGTTCCTCGCGCACCCGGTCCGGCTGGTCCGTGCCCTCCTGGGCCGAAGGCCCAGGACGCCGGAGAGTTCCACGCCGGAGGAGGCGGTGTTCCGCGCCCTGTGCCACGACATGCGAGGGTCGCTGACGTGCCTGGAGAGCTCGCTGCGCCACCTCGGGACTGATGCGCCGGCCCGCGGTGAGCTGCTGGACCTGGCGCAGGCGCAGGCCGCCCACCTGACCTCGATGCTGCGCACCGCCGAGGCGGCCGGCAACGCACCGTCGACCGTCGCCGCGATGGGGCAGCGGCTGCGCGACGTCGTCGCGTCGTCCGTGGCGGCGTCCGGGCTCCCGGGCCGGCAGCTCACGCTGCGCCTGGGCGAGCGCGCCGGCGACGTCCTCGTCGGCGACTCGCGACTGCAGCGGATCCTCGTCAACCTGCTGGAGAACGCCCACCGGCACGGGCGCGGGCAGCCGGTGGAGCTAGCCGTGACCTCGGGCCACGGCTGGGTGGAGCTGGCCGTGGCCCAGCCGGGGGTGCCGGCGGCACGGGTGGCCGGGCACCTGCGCACGGAGCGGCCGCCGGCCGACCTGACCGGGCTGGGCCTGTGGTCCGTGCAGCGCCAGGCGCGTGAACTCGGCGGGCGGGTGGTGTGCGAGCAGCGGGCCGACGCGACCACGCTGCGGGTCCAGCTGCCCGACCGCTGAGACCTGAATGGCACCGCCGGGCCATGGGTCGGCACCGGCAGGCCAGCGGGCGGGGCAGAACTCGTGCGTGCCCGTCCTGCACGGGACCGACGACGCAAGGAGACCTGCGTGTTCACCCATTTCCACGCCCTGCAGTACGAGGCCAAGCCCGACGCCCCTGATCCCGATTTCGCCCGCAAGATGCAGGAGGTGCTCGGCGGCCAGTGGGGCGAGATGACCGTCGCCACCCAGTACCTGCTCCAGGGGTGGAACTGCCGGCTGCCCGGCAAGTACAAGGACCTGCTGCTCGCCATCGGCACCGAGGAGCTGGCCCACGTCGAGATGATCGTGACGATGATCGACCGGCTGCTCGACCACATCCCGCTCAAGCCGGACGCCGCCGACCGCTCCAAGGAGGCTGCGGCCGGCTACGGGCAGCACAACCCGCAGCACCCGATCGTCAACGGCGCCGGCGCCTCGTACATGGACAGCATGGGCAATCCCTGGACCGGCGCGTACGTCACCGCCAGCGGCAACCTCATGGCGGACTTCATGTACAACGCCACCGCCGAGATGCAGGGCCGCCTGCAGGTCGCCCGGCTCTACAACATGACCGACGACCCGGGCGTGAAGGACCTGCTCCGCTTCCTGATCACCCGCGACCACTACCACCAGCAGCAGTGGCTGGCGGCGATCGAGCAGCTCAAGGAGGAGGGGCTCGAGGGGATCCCCGTCCCCGAGGCGTTCCCCCTGGAGGAGGAGGTAAGCGACCTCGGCTACACCTTCATCGACGCCTCCGACGGCGCCGACGCGGCGAGCGGCCGCTGGGCCTCCGGGCCGTCGATCGACGGCCGTGGCGAGTTCTCGGCCCGCCGCATCGAGGCCACGGCCGACGCGCCGATCCTGCCCCCGGGCGACCCGCGGCTGTACCCGACGCCGCAGACCGACACGAAGAACCTGCTGCAGAAGGCCAAGGACCTGCTCACCTGAGGACCCGGGGGTTCCGATGCACCTGCACGTTCCCGTCCCGCTGGCACTCCTGACGGTCCTCTACGCGACCGCGATCGCGGTGGCGCTCGTCCAGCCCGGCCGGCCCACGCTCGGCGCCGTCGTCGTCCTCGCCGGGCTGACCGCCCGGTGGCTGATGCGGCGCCGGCATGCCGCCGTCATGGCGCCGGTCGCCGTCCCGGCCCCTGCTCCGGCTCGGGCGGCCTGACCGAGTGCCGCCCCGTGGGTGGGTGCCGCGGTACAGCGCTGCACTCGCAACCACAGCGCGGCGCTCACCGAGGACGGGCGAGGCGCGCGCCCCCATCAGGGGACGCGCGCCTCGGTCGGCCCCGTCTCAGGGTCCCGCCCCGAGGTACGAGGGGTGGGGGAGACGGGGTCCTTCCTCAGTGCTGGACCGCCTTCTCCGCACCGATGCCGGTGAAGGCGCGCACCTCCATCTCGGCGCTCAGGAGCTCGTCCGGACGCTCCTTCGACAGCTTCGTGCCGAGCCAGCCCAGGAAGAACGAGAGCGGGATCGACACCAGACCCGGGTTGTTGAGCGGGAACCAGGAGAAGTCGACGTTCTGGAGCAGCGACGTGGTCTTCCCCGTCGCCGGGTTGATCGGCCCGCCGGAGACGACCGGCGAGAAGATGATCAGGACGACGCACGAGATCAGCCCGCCGTAGATCGACCACAGCGCGCCCTGGGTGGTGAAGTTCCGCCAGAACAGCGTGTAGAGGATCGTCGGCAGGTTCGCCGATGCGGCCACGGCGAAGGCCAGCGCCACCAGGAAGGCGATGTTCAGCCCCGCCTGCAGCGCCAGGATGCCCAGCCCGATCGAGATCGCACCGATGACGACGGCGGTCACGCGGGCCACCTTCACCTCACCGTTGCCCGACACCGTGCCCTTTTTGATCACCGACGCGTACACGTCGTGCGCGAAGGACGCCGAGGCGGTGATCGTCAGACCGGCCACCACGGCGAGGATCGTCGCGAACGCGACGCCGGCGATGACGCCCAGCAGCACCGTGCCGCCCAGCTCGAAGGCCAGCAGCGGGGCCGCCGCGTTGACCGCACCGGGGGCCGCGAGGATCTCGCCCGGACCCACGAGCGCGCCCGCGCCGTAGCCGATGACCAGGCTGAACAGGTAGAAGATGCCGATCAACCAGATGGCCCAGACCACCGAGCGGCGGGCGTCCTTGGCGGTGGGCACCGTGTAGAAGCGCATCAGCACGTGCGGCAGCCCCGCCGTCCCGAGCACCAGCGCGAGGCCGAGGGAGACGAAGTCCAGCTTCGAGGTGCCGCTGGCCCCGTACTGCGCACCGGGCGCCAGGACGTTGCGGCCCTCGACGGCCTGGTCCTGGGCGCCGCCGAGCAGCGAGGACAGGTTGAAGCCGTACTTGCCCAGGACCCAGACGGTCATGACGAACGCGCCGGCGATGAGCAGCGTCGCCTTGATGATCTGCACGTACGTGGTGCCGCGCATGCCGCCGACCAGCACGTAGAAGATCATCAGCGCACCGACGACGGTGACGACGACGGCCTGCGCGGCTTCGCCGCTGACACCCAGCAGCAGGGTCACCAGCCCGCCGGCGCCGCTCATCTGCGCCACCAGGTAGAACAGGCACACCGCCAGGGTGGAGATGGCCGCGGCCATGCGGACCGGCCGCTGCCGCATCCGGAAGGCCAGGACGTCGGCCATGGTGAAGCGGGCGGTGTTGCGCATCAGCTCCGCGACGAGCAGGAGCGCGACCAACCAGGCGACCAGGAAACCGATCGAGTAGAGGAAGCCGTCGTAGCCGTACACCGCGATGGCGCCGGCGATGCCCAGGAACGAGGCGGCCGAGAGGTAGTCGCCGGCGATGGCCAGGCCGTTCTGCGTGCCGCTGATGTTGCGCCCCGCCGCGTAGTAGTCGGCGGCGCTCTTGTTGTTGCGGCTGGCGCGGAAGGTGATGTAGAGCGTCACCAGGACGAACGCCCCGAAGATCGAGATGTTGATCGCCGGCTCGCCGATGCTGCTCTCGGCAGCGATCAGGTCAGGCACGGGTCGCTCCCTCGCTGGACGTGCCGGTGCCGGGACCGGCGTACTCGTGGTGCTCCAGGCGGGTGCGCATCTCGTCGGCGATCGGGTCGGTGTTCTTGTCCGCGTGCGCCACGTAGAGGTGCGTGATCGCGAAGGTCGTGACGAACTGCAGCAGGCCGAAGAGGATCCCCAGGTTCACGTTGCCGAAGACCTCGGTCGCCATGAAGTCGGGCGCGTAGGTCGAGAGCAGGACGTAGAGCAGGTACCAGGTCAGGAACGCGACGGTCATCGGGAACGCGAAGCGCCGGAAACGCCGTTTGAGCTCGACGAACTCCGGTGACCGCTGGGCGGCCAGGTACTCGTCCGGCGTCAGCAGCCGGCGTTCGTTGGACTCGGTCAAGCTACGACCTCCTGGTCAGAGTCGGGCTGGGCGGGTACTCCACACGGGCGCAGTGTGAGCCCCGTCACGGTAGGACCGCGCCCGGAGGAGCGCAGGAGAACGTGCCGATGCTGCGCCGAGCGGTGACCGGCAGTCGGCGTACGGCAGGTCCGGCAGGACGAGCGGTCGCCGCTGGGTTGCCGCTCAGCGCGGCGGCGCGCCGCGGTCGAGCTGCACCGACTCGGGGGTGTGCAGCCGGACCATGGTGCGGGCGGCGTTCCGCGGCACGCGCCGAGGGGTGGCCAGCGAGACCGACACCATGGTGAGGAAGGCCAGCGGCACGGTCCAGGCGGCCGGCTGGGCCAGCAGGGCGCCCGGCCAGCCCACGGGCGCCGCGCCGAGCAGGGTGGCCAGGACCGCGGCGCCGGCGCAGCCGCCACCGACGAGCATCCCGGCGATCGCGCCGGCGTCGGTCAGCTTGCGCCACCAGATGCCGAGGACCAGCAGTGGACAGAAGGTCGAGGCGGCGAAGGCGAAGGCCAGGCCCACCGCCTGGGCCACACCGACCCCCTCGGTCACGAGGGCGAGGCCGAGCGGCGCCAGGACGGCGACGACCGCGCCGGCCTGGAAGGCGCGGACCCCGCCGAAGCGGCGGCCCATCACGTCCTGGCTGATGACGCCGGCCACGGCGACGGTGAGCCCGGACGACGTCGACAGGAACGCGGCGAACGCTCCCGCCGTGGTCAGGGCGGACAGCAGGTCGCCGAACGTGCCGCCCAGCATGCGCGCGGGCAGCTCCAGCACCACCGACTCCGCCCGGCCGCCGGCGATCAGGTCCGGCGCGTAGAGCCGGCCGAGGCCGCCGTACAGCGGAGGGAGCAGGTAGAAGAGGCCGAGCAGGGCGAGCACGAAGAGGGTGGTGCGCCGGGCCGCGGCGCCGTCGGGGTTGGTGTAGAAGCGCACCACCACGTGCGGGAGACCCATGGTGCCGAGGAAGGTGGCGATGATGATCGAGTAGGTCGTGTAGACCTCGTGGTCGGTCCCGGCCAGCGGTGACACCCACGAGTCACCCTGCACGCCACCGTCCACGACGCCGACCGAGGCCGGGGACACCCCGCCGTCCCCGAGCCACACGGTCACCATGAACAGCAGCGGGAACAGCAGCGCGGTGAGCTTGAGCCAGTACTGGAACGCCTGGACGAACGTGATGCTGCGCATCCCGCCGAACAGCACGTTCACCAGCACGACCGCCGCGACCAGCACGCCGCCCAGCCAGGGACCGGTGCCCGTGGCGGCCGTCAGCGCCAGCCCGGCGCCCTGGAACTGCGGCATGAGGTAGAGCCAGCCGATCGCCACGACGAGCAGCGCCGACAACCGGCGGACGCCGCGGGACTCCAGCCTGCTCTCGGCGAAGTCGGGCAGCGTGTAGGCGCCGGAGCGCCGCAACGGCGCGGCGACCAGGACGAGCAGGACGAGGTACCCCGCCGTCCAGCCGACCGGGTACCAGAGCATCTCGGTGCCGAAGACGAGCACCAGGCCGGCGACGCCGAGGAACGACGCCGCGGAGAGGTACTCGCCGCCGATCGCCGAGGCGTTCAGGGCCGGGCGCACCGTGCGGGACGCCACGAAGAAGTCGCTGGTGGTGCGGGAGAACCGCCAGCCGTAGGCGCCGACCGCCAGGGTGGCCACGAAGACGGCCGTGACGCCGATGACGCTGAACCCCGCGGCGGTCACGGCCGGCCGACGTCCCGGCTCACGAGCGGTCCAGCACGTCGGTGAAGGCGCGTTCGTTGCGCTCCGCGGCGCGTACGTAGAGCCAGCCGGTCGCGAACAGGAACGGGTAGACCGCGAACGCCAGCAGCAGCCAGGGCAGCGGCACGGCCAGCACCATGACGGTGGACAGGTCGGGGAGGAGCCAGAACACCAGCGGGATGCCGCCGACGAGCACCGCGAGGGTCCCGAGCGCGATCAGCGCCAGCCGCAGCTGCGAGCGAAGGAGCGAGGACATGTACACCTCGCCCAGCACGGTCTGGGCGTCGATCTCGCTCGCGGCCGGAACGCGCTGGGCACGGGCGGCCACCGTGCGCGGGCTGGTGACGCGCACGCGGCGGGGCGCGGTGTCCGACATCGTCACGCCCTGCCCGAGGTTCCCGGCCGGGCCCGGCGGACCAGCAGGTCGCGGAGCTCCCGGGTGTGCCGGCGGCTCACGCCCAGCTGGATGCCGTTGACGACGACCGAGCAGCGGCCGGTGTCCATCCGCACCTCCTCGACGTGCTGGAGGGCCACCAGCAACGACCGGTGGATGCGCACGAAGCCGGCGTCCTTCCAGGCCTCCTCCAGGGTGGTCAGCGGCACCCGGACGAGGTGGCTGCCCGACGGGGTGTGCAGCCGGGCGTAGTCGCCCTGCGCCTCGACGTACCCGACGCTGGAGCGCGGCACGAACCTGGTCACGCCGCCCAGTTCGACGGCGATGTCGTCGTCCGCCGGGGCCGAGCCGCCGGCCCGCGCGCCGACCACCCGGCGGACCGCCTCGGCCAGCCGGTCGTCGCGGACCGGTTTGAGCACGTAGTCGACGGCGCCGAGCTCGAAGGCGTCGACGGCGTGGTCCTCGTAGGCGGTCACGAAGACCACGGGGGGCGGCGCCTTGAACCGGGACAGCACGCGCGCCAGGTCCACCCCGCTCAGACCGGGCATCCGGATGTCGAGGAAGACGGCGTCGACGGACCGCTCCTGGAGGAGGCGCAGCGCGTCGGTGGCCGAGTCGCTGGTCACCACGGCGCCGATCCGCTCGTCGCGCTCGAGCAGCCAGCGCAGCTCCTCCAGGGCGGGGCGCTCGTCGTCGACCACGAGGACGGTGAGCCGGTCGGCGATCACGGGCGCACTCCGGGGGCGAACTTGGGGACTCGCACGACGACCTTCGTACCCGCCGCGGGCCCGGTCTCCACGACGAGGCCGTAGTCGTCGCCGAACGCGGTGCGCAACCGGGCGTCGACGTTGCCCAGGCCCACCGAGTCGACGGACGCGTCGCCGGCGAGCGCCCGCCGCACCTTGTCCGGGTCCTCCCCCACACCGTCGTCCTCGACGGAGATGAGGCACTCGCCGCCCTGGTCGGCGGCGATGATCGTCACCGTCCCGGTCCCCGGCTTGCGTTCCAGACCGTGCCGGACGGCGTTCTCCACCAGGGGCTGGAGGCAGAGGAAGGGAACCGCGACCGGCAGCACCTCCTGCGCCACGCGGAGCGTGACCTGCAGCCGGTCGCCGAACCGCGCCTTCTCCAGCGCGAGGTAGCGCTCGATCGACCGCAGCTCCTCGGCCAGGGTCGTGTACTCGCCGTGCCGGCGGAAGGAGTACCGGGTGAAGTCGGCGAACTCCAGGATGAGCTCGCGGGCCCGCTCGGGATCGGTGCGCACGAACGACGCGATCGCGGTCAGCGAGTTGTAGATGAAGTGCGGGCTGATCTGCGCCCGCAGCGCCCGCACCTCGGCCTCCATCAGCCGCGTGCGCGAGGCGTCGAGCTCGGCCAGCTCCAGGTTGCCCGACACCCAGCGGGCGACCTCGGTCGCGGCCCGGACGAGCCCGGCGGAGGCCGACGGGGTGAAGGCCTGCAGGGTGCCCACGACGCGGTCCTCCACGACGAGCGGGCTCACGACCACCTGCCGCAGCCCGCACCCCGCGTCCGCGCAGGGGAAGTCCGCGCGGTTGCGCACCACGGTGTTGCCCGACTCCAGCACGAGGGCCGCCAGACCCGCCGTGTCCCGCTCGTGGTGCCCGAAGCGGCCGTCCCACGCCAGCATGCCGACGGTGTCGGTCAGCGCGACCGCCGGCACGCCCAGCAGGTCCCGCAGGTGCCGGACGGCGCGTTCGGCGGAGCCGCTGGTGAGGCCGGAGCGCAGCTCGGGCGCGGTGAGCGAGGCGGAGTGCAGGGTCCGGAAGGTCGCCTGCTCCGCCTCCGTGCCGAGATGGCCGGGTCGCAGCCACCGCCACCAGTCGCGCATCGCCGGTCCCCCGTCCTCCCTCCGCGCGGAGCCTGCGCTCCGTAGGGGCTGACATCGTCGCAAAGCGCGTCCTCGGTGGTAACGCGCGGGAAATCCGGCCCTGGTCCACTGCGGCATGGGCACGACGGGACGAGGGACCGCGGGCTGGTACGCGGTGGCGCGCGGCTCCGAAGTGGGGACGACGCCGGTGCCGGTGGGCGCGGGCGGCACGGGCTATGTCGTCGTCCGGTTGCGGCCGGGCGGTGAGGTGAGCGCCTTCCCGGCCAGGTGTCCGCACCGGCTGGTACCGCTCACCGCGGCGACGGTCGTCGACGGCCGGCTGCGATGCCCGGCCCACGGCTGGCGCTTCGACGGGGACGGCCGCTGCGTCGACGTCCCCTCCCTGGGGCCGGCGGGCTCGCCCACGCCGCGCGCCGACCTCGCCCAGCCGTGGGCGGTGGAGGAACGGCACGGCTGGGTCTGGCTCGCACCCGTGCCGACGGCCGCTGCCCCGCCGCGGCCGTCGGCCACCCCCGAGCCGGAGGCCGCCCCGCCGCCGCGCCAGCCGTCGGGCCCGGTCTTCGACAACCTGGACTCCGCACTCGAGCACGCGTGGCATCCCGTCGCGCTGTCCCGCGAACTGCGGGTCGGCGGCTGGCTCCAGGTCCGGCTGCTCGGCCGCACCTGGCTGCTGCGTCGCGACGGCGGCGCGCTCGAGGTCGAGCCGCCCGCCTTCGGCGTGCGCGAGCGGCTCGGCGTCCTCTGGCTGGCCCCGGCCGAGCCGGTCGACGAGCCGCTGGCGGTCCCCGAGGCCGCGGACCGCCGGTTCGTGACCGGCTGGCTGCCCCCGGTCCGCTCCCCCGGCCCGGCCGGACCGCTGGCCGACACCTTCCTCGACGCCACGCACGGCCCGTTCGTGCACGCCGCGACGATCGGCGGGGCCGACGCCGGCGAGGTGGCCCCGGCAGTCGTCGTGCCCGAGCCGGGCGGATTCAGCAGCGGGCAGGAGCAGTGGTGCGACAACCCGCTCGATCCCGACGTCCTCACCGGCGAGCGGCCGCTGCGCCAGCGGCGGCGCACCAGCTACACCTACCGCGCGCCGTTCCAGCTGCGGCTGCGGCAGGAGTTCCCCGACTCCGGCGCGACCACCACGCTCGTCTACCTGCTGCAGCCGGAGGACCTGGACTCCACGCGCATCTACGTCCGCGTGCTCATGTCCGCCGGCCCGGGCCGCCACTGCCCCGGCCGGGCGCGGTCGCCGACCAGGTGGCCCTGCAGCAGCGGATCCTCGAGGAGGACGTCCGCTCCCAGGAGACGCTCGCCATCGACGGGCTGCCGCTGGACCGTCGCGACGAGGTGCACGTGCCCGCCGACGGCCGGGGGACGGCGCTGCGCGAGGCGCTCTGCGACTTCCGGGCGCTGACCCGACGGCGGCGGCCCGCTGCCTGACCTATTCCGCCGGCAGCTCCGCACCGCAGGCGGGGCACCGGGTGGGCGGGTCCTCGTCGGCCATGCGCCCGCAGGCCGGGCACACCCTGCGCAGCCAGCACGCGGGGTCGCCGCCCTCCTCGTCGGGCTCCGGCGTCGCGTCGCTCACGCCGTCGGCTCCTCGATCGGCGCGGTCGGCACCGCCGCGGCGAAGCGGCCCAGCAACGCCAGGACGTCCGCCCGTTCGGCGGGCGGCACGCTGAGCAGCGCCGACCGCAGCTGGCTCAGCCGGAGCTCGTCGTAGCGGTCGAGTGTGGCCCGGCCGGTCGGCGCGATCCGGAGCTCGAGCTCCCGCCGGCTCCGGGGGGACGGCCGGCGGTCGACCAGGTCGGCAGCGACCAGCCTGTCCACCAGCCGGCTGGTCGTCGAGACCGTGACACCCATGTGCGCGGCGAGGTCACGCAGCGTCGCCGTCCCCAGCTCGCGGAGGACGCTCAGCGCCCGGAGCTGGACGACCGAGACCGAGCCGAGCTTGTCGGCCGCCCGGGTCGACAGCCCGACGACGGCCCGGGCCAGGTCGAGCAGCACATCGTCGTCCGCGCGCACAGGTCACCTCCACGTCTCTGTTGCAGTCTGGCAACAGTTGGCATCTGCTGCCGGCCCGGGGGTAGGCCACGAGCCTCACCCTCCATGGAAAGGACGACGATGCGCACCCCCCGACTCGCCGCGGCCATGCTGGCCGCCGCGCTCTCACTCGGCGCCTGCGGCTAGGACGACGACGCCCCTCTCGAGGTCCCCGGCGAGGAGGTGGCCGGCGGCAACCCCGGCGCCGACGAAGCCGTCAGCGAGGACATCACGATCACCGCCCTGCAGTTGGCCTTTCCGGAGGACGGCGTCTGGGGTACCGACGAGGAGGTACCCCTGTACGCGGCCATCGCGAACACGTCGCGCACCGACGACGCCCTGGTGGCGGTGCGCGGGGAGGACTTCGGTGAGGCGGTCCTGATCGGGGACGACGGCACGCAAGGAGCACTCCGGGTCGAGGAGGACGACAACCTCTACCTGGAGCCGGACGGCGCCCCCTCGGTCGTGCTGCGGAACCTGGAGACGTCGCTCACCTCGGGCGAGGTCATCGACGTCACCTTCGTCTTCGAGGAGGCCGGCGAGGTCACCATGCCCGCGGGTGTGGCCGCCGAGCCGCCCGGCCAGGGTGACTTCGACGCTCCGCAGGACCCCACTCCCGACGACTGATCCCTGCCTCGGCCGAACGCGCGACCAACCGCCGGACCGGCCGCACGGCGGGCCGGCCGAGCGGCACGGGGTCCGGTGGCCGCGACCCGGTGTGACGTCGGACCGGAACCCGCCGGTCGGCCCCCTCCGGCTGGGACACTGGGGCCGTGCCCCTGCTCCGCCGCGCCGCGCTCACCGCCGCCCTCGCCGCACCCGCAGGTTTCGTGGCGCGCGCTGCCTGGGGCCTGCCCCGGGCGCTGGGCGCGCACCGCCGCCGGCTGCGCCCCGTCGTCGCCGGGTCGCCCCACTTCTACGACGGCAAGTTCCACAACACGCTGGAGACGCCCGCCCTCGCCCCGGCCAACACGCGCGACGGCCTGCTGCGGCAGTGGCACGAGGAGCGGCACGTGGGGCTGCCGGGCGGGCCGATCCCGCTGGCGCACGCCGAGATCCCCGCCGAGGCCGCCGACCTCGCCGTCACCTGGTTCGGGCACGCCAGCGCGTTGCTGGAGGTCGACGGGCAGCGGGTGCTGGTCGATCCCGTGTGGGGGTACCGCGTCTCGCCGTCGCCCGTCTTCGGACCCACCCGGCTGCACGAGAACCCGGTGCCGCTGACCGCGCTGCCGCAGGTCGACGCCGTCCTCATCTCGCACGACCACTACGACCACCTCGACCTGCCCACGGTGGAAGTGCTGCTCGAGACCCAGTCGGCGCCGTTCGTCGTCCCGCTGGGGATCGGCGAGCACCTGCGCAAGTGGGGCGTGCCCGAGAAGCGCATCGTGGAGCTGGACTGGGACGGATCGCACACGGTCGGCGGCCTCACGCTGACCTGCACCGAGGCCCGGCACTTCTCCGGGCGCTACTTCTACCGGGACACGACCCTGTGGGCGTCCTGGGTCGTCGCCGGCCCCCGGCACCGGGTCTTCTTCGGCGGCGACACCGGCTACACGCCCGCCTTCGCGGGCATCGGGGCCCGCCTGGGCCCGTTCGACCTGACCCTGCTGCCGATCGGCGCCTACAACGACGCCTGGCACGCGATCCACATGGACCCCGAGGAGGCCATGCGGGCGCACGGCGACCTCGGCGGCGGCGTCCTCCTGCCGATCCACTGGGCGACGTTCAACCTGGCGTTCCACCGCTGGCCCGAGCCGGTGCAGCGGCTGCTCGCCGCCGCGGAGCGCACCGGCGCGCAGGTCGTCGTCCCGAAGCCGGGCGGCCGGGTCGACGTGCTCGACCCGCCGCAGCTCGAGGACTGGTGGACGGCGGTCGGGTCGGTGCAGGAGGACGCGCACGTGCACACCCAGGGGCCGGGCAGCGCGCTCCTGGTGCGGGTCGCGACGCGGGCGCTCCGCCTGCTCAGCTGAGCGGAGTGCCAGAGCGCGGATTCCGCGCCCGTGGGACTCCACTCAGCGCAGCAGCTTCGACAGCCGGCGGTCGGCGAGCGGCTTGCCGCCGGTCTGGCAGGTCGGGCAGTACTGCAGGGAGGTGTCGGCGAAGCTGACCTCGCGGACGGTGTCGCCGCAGACCGGGCACGGCAGCCCGGTGCGGGCGTGCACCATCAGCCCCGACCGCTTCTCGCCCTTGAGCGTCGCCGCCTTCTGGCCGACCTGGCGGTCGAGCGCGTCGGTCAGCGTCGCCCGCATCGCGTCGAAGAGACGGACCAGTTCGTCGTCGCTGAGCTTGTCGGCCATCTTGAACGGCGACAGGTGGGCGGCGTGCAGGATCTCGTCGGAGTACGCGTTGCCGATGCCGGCGACGAGCGTCTGGTCGGTGAGCGCGCCCTTGAGCTGCCCCGACCGGCCCTTCAGCAGGATCGCGAACGTCTCGCGGTCGACCTGCAGCGCGTCCGGCCCCAGCCGGCCGATGCCCGGCACCTCGGACGGCGACCGGACCAGGTAGACCGCCAGGCTCTTGCGCGTCCCGGCCTCGGTCAGGTCGAAGCCCTCACCTTCCTCGAGGTGGATGCGGACGGCGAGCGGTCCCTTGCCCGGCTTGGGCGGCGCCGGCGGCAGGTTGCTCCGCCAGTGCACCCAGCCCGCCCGCGCCAGGTGGACGACGAGGTGCAGGCCCGAGACGTCGATGTCGAGGAACTTGCCGTGCCGGCTCGCGCCGGTGACCTCCAGCCCGGCGAGCGCGGTCAGCGGCGGGTCGAAAGTCTTGATCGCCTGGACGGCGGCCAGGTCGACCCGCGTGATCACGCGGCCGACGGCGTTCTCGCGGAGGAAC
The DNA here is from genome assembly GCF_023016265.1 of Blastococcus sp. PRF04-17. Taxonomy (GTDB): domain Bacteria; phylum Actinomycetota; class Actinomycetes; order Mycobacteriales; family Geodermatophilaceae; genus Blastococcus_B. The sequence goes on from NZ_CP095412.1 coordinate 3,055,054, forward strand.
GCGACCAGCGCCTCCACCTCGGGCAACTCGGGCACCGCGACATTGTCGTCCTCCGGACGACACCGCGGCCACGTGCCGTCCCCCGACCGGCTGAGCCCCACCGTCGCCCCATCGCGGGACCCTCCGGGCCCCACCCGGCCCGACCCGGTCCCGCCTACGCGGGGAGGTCTCGATGCCGCTGACCTGGGCGGTGGCGCCGGGCTCCTGCCGTGCCTGTTCGGCGACGGCGTGCGCGACCGCCGTCGTCACCTCGTGGTCGAAGACGCTCGGGATGATGTAGTTGGCGTTGAGCTGGTCGTCCTTGACGACGGCGGCCAGCGCGTCGGCGGCGGCCAGCAGCATGCCGTCGGTGATCTCGGTGGCGCGGGCGTCGAGCAGCCCGCGGAAGACGCCGGGGAAGGCCAGCACGTTGTTGATCTGGTTCGGCAGGTCCGACCGGCCGCTGGCCACGATCGCCGCGTACTCGCGAGCCCGCACGGGGTCGACCTCGGGCGTCGGATTCGCCATCGGGAAGATGATCGCCCGCTCGTTCATCCGGGCGAGGTCCTCGACCGCCAGCACGTTGCCCGCGCTCACGCCGATGAAGACGTCGGCACCGTCGAGCGCGTCGGGTAGCTCGCCGCGGATCCTGCCCGGGTTGGTCAGCTGCGCGAGCTCCCGCTTCGCCGTGCCCAGCCGGTCGTCGTCGGGCGACAGGATGCCTTCGCGGTCCCACACGAGCACCTGCCCCGCACCGGCCTCGAGCAGCAGGTGCACGATCGCCGTCCCGGCCGCCCCGCCCCCGGCGACCACGATCTTGACGTCCGGCAGTCGCTTGTCGACGACCCGCAGCGCGTTCTTCAGCGCCGCGAGGGCGACGATCGCCGTCCCGTGCTGGTCGTCGTGGAAGACCGGGATGTCCAGCTTCTCGCGCAACCGCTTCTCGATCTCGAAGCACCGCGGGGCGGCGATGTCCTCGAGGTTGATGCCGCCGAAGCCGGGCGCGATGAGCTCGACGGTGCGCACGATCTCGTCGACGTCCTGGGTGTCGAGACAGATCGGCCAGGCGTCGATGTCGGCGAACCGCTTGAACAGCGCGGCCTTGCCCTCCATGACGGGCATGGCCGCGCCGGGTCCGATGTCGCCGAGCCCGAGGACGGCGGAGCCGTCGGTGACCACGGCGACGGTGTTGCCCTTGATCGTGAGCCGGCGGACGTCCTCCGGGTGGTCGGCCAGGGCGAGGCAGACACGGGCGACACCGGGGGTGTAGGCCATCGACAGGTCGTCACGGGTCTTGAGCGGCACCTTCGACGCGACCTCGAGCTTGCCGCCCAGGTGCAGCAGGAAGGTGCGGTCGCTGACCTTGCGCACCGTCACGCCGGGCACGTTGCGCAGGGCCTCGACCATCTCCTCGGAGTGGGCGGCGTCGGCGGCCGAGCAGGTGACGTCGACGGTCAGCCCGTCCGAGCGGCTGTCCACCACGTCGATGGCGGTGACCGCGCCGCCGCCGAGCCCACGGCGGTCGCGATGCGACCGATCGACGCGGGGTCGCCGTCGGCGGTGAGCCGCACGGTGATCGAGTAGGAGGCGGAGGTGACCGGCCCGCGGGGGACGGACACGGGGGCTGATTCGCCGACGGCGGGCGCGGTCTCGGTGCTCATCTCGGCCGCCATCGTCTCATCCCAGGACCGGTCGTCATGACGAGTCAGACTGTGGAACTGGACGCACGCTGCTCCGCCCGCACCTTGATGCCGGCGCAGAACTGGCGGAAGGACGGGTTGAGGTCCGGCGTCGTCCGGCCGAGCAGCGCGGCGAGGGGCCCGGCGTGGTCCTCGCGCACGGTGAGCACCGTGCTGCCGTCCTCCTGCGCGTCGAGGGTGTAGTTGCGCTCGATGACGGCCAGCCCGAAGGGCAGCCCGCCGCGCCAGCGCATCGCCTCGCCGGGCCGCAGCTCGGTGACCGTCACCGAGAACGGCCGGGTGCGGATCATCGTGGCGTAGATCGTCAGGGTCTCCCCGAGGGCCACCCGCCCCTCGACGCGGTCGACGCCGGAGTCCCAGTCGCGCCAGCCCCCCACGTCGGTCAGCAGGGCCCATACCTCAGCCGGGCTCGCGGCGATGCGGGTACCGGCCTCGAAGCTCCTCACGCCCGGCAGTGTGCTCCCGCCGCGAGTGGAGTGCCAGGGCGCGGCAAGCGCGCCCGTGGCACTCCGGTCAGCCGCGCAGCCGGGGCGGGCGGACGTCGAGGTCGCGCCCGGCGGCCGCGTCGGCGGCCAGCGAGCGGGCCCACTCGGCCAGGCCGCGGACGTCGATGCCGTGCGGCGGCGCAGCCGCGAACGGGGCGATGGTGCCGGCGCCGCGGTCCAGCAGGGTGGCCGCACCTCGCGCGTTGCCCCGGGCGGCATGGGTGAGCCCGACCGCCAGCTGCGCCAGCCCTCGCCACAGCTCCCGCTCCGGTTCGGGCGCGGACTTCCACGCGTCCTCGAGCACCTCGTGCGCGTGAAAGGGCCGGCCCGCGTCGAGCAGCGCCTGCGCCTCGGTGAGCGACTGCGCCGGCGCCCGCACGACCCCTTCGGGCGCGCGGTCCTCGCCCCTCTCCCCGTAGGGCAGCGGGCGGCCCAGGGCGTCGCGCGGGCGGGCATTGCGAGCACGGCCCTCGGCGTCGCGGTCCCGGTCGGTGCTCACCGGTCCGATCCTGCCCGAACCCGCCCGCCGCCGATCGGTTGCATCCAATCCGATCGCACCGCCGGAAGAAGCGAGCACAAGGCAGTTCCCATCCAGAGAGGACATGTCGTGAGCACGATCCGCACGTTCAGCCGCGCTGCCGGTGCTGTCGGTGCCGCCGGCGCGCTGGTTCTCGTCGCCACCCCCGCGACGGCGGCCGACACGGCCACCGTCTCCATCCTGCACGCCGTGCCGGACACGCCGGTCGACGTCTACGTCAACGGTGAGCGCCTGCTGGACGACTTCCAGCCCGGCACCCTCACCGATCCGCAGCAGCTGCCGGCCGGCAGCTACGACATCCAGATCTTCGCGGCCGACGCCGCCGACGGATCCGGCGAGGCGCTCTTCGGCGGCAGTGCCGACGTGCCGGCCGGGGTCAACGCCACGGTCGTCGCGCACCTGGACGAAGGCGGCCAGCCCACGCTGACGCCCTTCGTCAACGACGTGTCCGCCATCCCCGCCGGCCAGGCCCGCGCCACCGTCCGGCACACCGCGGCGGCGCCCGCCGTCGACATCCGCGCGGGCGGGCAGGTCGTCGCGCCGGGCCTGACCAACCCGAACGAGGCGACCCTGACCGTGCCCGCCGGCACCGTCTCGGCCGACGTCGTCCTCGCGGGCACCGAGACCGTCGCGATCGGCCCGGCCGACCTCGACCTCGCCGAGGGCACGACGACGATCGTCTACGCGTGGGGTTCGGCGGAGTCCGAGAACCTGCAGCTCGCCGTCCAGACGATCTCGGGCAGCCACTCGTCGCCGTCCGGCGTCCCCGGCGGAACCGGCGGCCTGGTGGACGACGGCTCGTCGCTGCCGGCGCCGCTGGCCGCGCTCACGGTCGTCGGTGTCGTCGCCGCGGCGGCGGGCGCCCTGAGGCTGGCCACCGGCAACGCCCGCAGCAACGCCTGACCGAACCATCGCAGAGGAAGGAACTCCCGTGCGTCCCGCCGCCGTCACAGCGGTCCTGGGCCTGGCACTGGCCGTCGGCACCCCGACGGTCTGGAGCCTGACCCGGCCGCCGGCGGCGGCGGGCGCCCCGGTGGAGGCCGTCCTCGCCGACCCGACACCGCCGCCTCGCCCGACACCGCCGCCTCGCCCGTCGGCGCCGGCGGGACCGGCGGTCGCCACGCGGCCGGCCGGACCGGGAGCCGTGGAAACCCTGCCCGCGCCGGTGCGGCTGTCGGTGCCGGCGCGCGGCGTCGACGCCGCCGTCGACGCGGTCGGTGTCGAGGCCGACGGCCAGATGACGATTCCCGCCGAGATCGACCGGGTGGGCTGGTACCGCTTCGGACCGGTCCCCGGCGAGGAGGGCTCCGCCGTCCTCGCCGGGCACGTGGACAGCCGGGAGCAGGGCCTGGGCGCCATGGCTCCGCTGCGCGAGGCCGCCGTCGGCGACGACGTCGTGGTCACCGACGCCACCGGGGCGACCACGACCTGGCGCGTGGTGACCCGCGAGCTGATCCAGAAGCGGGTGCTCCCCGTCGACCGGATCTTCGCCCGTACCGGCCCGCCGCGGCTCACCCTCGTGACCTGCGGCGGTCCCTTCCTCCCGGAATTCGGCAGCTACCGGGACAACGTGGTGGTCGTCGCGGAACGCGTGTCATGAGCCTTCTGGACATCCGCCCCGCCTCCATGGGTAGCGTCCCCTGCGTGGAACCGGACGCCGTGCCCCCGCGCGTGGCGCCGTGGAGCCCGACGACCAGGAGGTCGGGCGGCGGTTCGCCGCCGGCGACGAGCAGGCGCTGGCCTGGGCCTACGAGCGGTGGGCCGGCCAGGTGCACGGCATGGCCGTCCGCGCCTTCGGCCCGGGACCGGACGCCGAGGACGTCACCCAGCAGACGTTCGTCTCGGCCTGGACCGGCCGCGCCGGGTACCGGCCGGACAAGGGACCGCTGCCGGCGTGGCTGGTCGGTGTCGCCCGGCACAAGATCGCCGACACCTGGGCACGCCGCGACCGGGAGCGCCGACAGGCCGAGGCGGCGATCTCCGACCTGCAGGCCTCGCCGTCGCGGCCCACCAGCGGAGGCGTCGACTCGGCAGTCGCCGACCGGGTCCTGCTGCTCGACGAGCTGGACCTCCTGGGACAGCCGCAGCGGGGCATCATCGAGCTGGCGTTCTTCGAGGACCTCACGCACGCCCAGATCGCGGCCCGGACGGGCATCCCGCTCGGCACGGTGAAGTCCCACATCCGGCGCACGCTGGAACGACTGCGCACCCGGTTGGAGGTGGACGGTGCCGCACTGCACGCCTGAGGACCTGGCGCTCGCCGCGCTGCGCGAGCCGCTGTCCGCCGACGACGACGCCCACCTGGCCTCCTGCGACCGCTGCCAGGCCGAGGTCGCCTCGCTGCGGCGGGCCGTCGACGTCCTCGCCGTCCCCGAGTTCGCCGCGCCGGCAGCCTCCGTGCCACCGCCGCCGCGTGTCTGGGAGGCCATCGCCGCGGCCACGGGCGCCACCAGCGCCCCCCGGGCCGACGTCCTCGCGGTCCCGCCCGCACCTGCCGGGCCCGACGCGGACGACGAACGGCCGGACGCCACCGTCGTCCCGCTGCGCCGCCCGCGCCGTCCGGTACTGCTCGCGGTCGCCGCCGCCGTGGCGGGCGCGGTGGTCGGTGCCGGTGTCATGGCGGTGCTCGACCGCGACGAGGGTGGCCAGCCGGTGACCTCGGTCACGCTCGACCCGCTCGCCGACAACGAGGCCTCCGGCCGGGCCGAGATCATCGAGCAGGCCGACGGCTCCCGCATCGTCCGGGTCGACCTGGACGCCCCGGCGCTCGAGGGCGAGTACTACGAGGTCTGGCTGATCGACTCCGACGTCGTCGGCATGGTCACCCTCGGCGTGGCCCGGCCCGGCACGCAGACCTTCGAGATCCCGGCCGGTCTCGACCTGGGCCGGTTCCCGATCGTCGACGTGTCGGTCGAGGAGCTCGACGGCGACCCGACCCACTCCGGCGTCTCGGTCGCGCGAGGGGAGCTGGAGAGCTGACCGGCGACCGCCTCCCGCACGAGGACCTCGCCGCCGCCTGGCGCAAGGCGCGTCCGCGGCCGGCGGGCCGGCACCTCGACAGCGCGGCGATGAGCCGGCAGAGCCACCGGGTGCTGGAGGCGGCCGCGCACCACGCGCGGCACGAGGCAGAGCTCGGCGGCTACGTGGCCGAGGCCACCGCCGACGACCTGCTCCAGCAGGGGCGGTCGGTGCTGGGCGGGCTGGCCGGCATGGCCGCCGCCGACGTCGCCTTCGTCGAGTCGGCGCAGGCGGCGCTGGTCGCGCTGCTCACCGGATGGCGGCTGCCCGCCGGCTCACGGGTCGCCTGCCTGCCGGGGGAGTACGCCCCGAACATCGCCCAGCTGCGCGCCTGCGGACTGCGGCCGGAGCCACTTCCGGTCGACGGCATCGGGCGGGCCGAGCCCGAGCGCGTGGCCCGGCTGCTCACCGACGACCCGCCGGCGTTCGTCCACCTGACGCACATCCCGAGCCACCGCGGGCTGCTGCAGCCCGCCGCCGAGGTCGCCGCGCTGTGCCGCGAGGCGGGGGTGCCGCTGGTCCTCGACGCGGCCCAGTCACTCGGGCACACCGACACCGACGTCGGAGCCGACGTCGTGTACGGCACCTCGCGCAAGTGGCTGGCCGGGCCGCGCGGCGTCGGCTTCCTGTGCGTGCGCCCAGCGATCGCCGCCCGACTCACACCGGTGCTGCCCGAGCCGGAGGGCGTACCGCCGATGCGGGCCTTCGAGTCGGGCGAGGCGCACGTGGCCGGCCGCGTCGGTCTGGTGATCGCGATGGGGGAGCACCTCGCAGCCGGCGTGGACCGGGTGCGCGAGCGGCTGGTCGCGATCGGCCGGCTGACCCGCGACCTGGTGGACGGCGTCGGCGGCTGGCAGGTCGTCGAGCCGCACGACGAGCCCACCGCGACGACCACCCTCCGCCCACCGGACGGCGTGGACGTCGTCGCGACGCGGAGCTCCCTGCTGTCCGAGCACGGCATCGTCGTCAGCGCGATCGGGCCGGAGCGGGCACCGGGCGAGATGACCGGCCCGGTGCTGCGGATCTCCCCGCACCTCGACGCCTCCGTCGACGACCTGGAGGCCCTGGCCGCCGCCCTCTGAGCAGCCAGAACCGCGGTTCTGGCTCCTGCCAGGGTGGACCCGAACCGCGGTTCTGGCTGCTCAGCGGGCCTGCATGCGCTCCGAGACCCGGCGGTGGACGGCGAGCTGCTCGTCCAGGCCGGCGTGGACGGGGACGCCGTTCTCGACGACCAGCCGCCCGGCGACGACGGTGTGCCGCGCCGCGACGGGACCGCAGCGCAGCCACGCCTCGACCGGATCGGACAGCGCGCCCGCGAACTGCGGCCCGTCCAGGCCCCACACCACGAGGTCGCCGCAGGCACCGATCGAGAGCTCGCCGATCTCGCCGGACCGGCCGAGGCAGGCCGCCCCACCGCGGGTGGCCATCTCCAGGGCGTGGCGGGCCGTCATCGAGGCGGCGCCGCCCCGCAGCTTCCCCTGCAGGAGCGCCATCCGGGACTCCAGCCACAACGACGCCGAGTCGGCCGATGCCGAACCGTCCACGCCGAGCCCGACCGGCGCCCCGGCGGCCCGCAGCTCCATCACCGGCGCCAGCCCGCTGCCGAGGATCATGTTGGACGACGGGCAGTGCGCCGCCCCCACGCCGGCCGCGCCCAGCCGCTGCACCTCCTCGGCCGAGGGCCAGACGACGTGCGCCAGCCACGTCCGGCCGGTCATCCAGCCGACGTCGGCCAGGTAGTCGACCGGTCGTCGGCCGAACGTCTCGAGGCAGAACGCCTCCTCGTCGCGGGTCTCGGCCAGGTGCGTGTGCAGCCGCACGTCGAGCCGCGCGGCCAGTTCAGCGGTGCGCGCCATCAGCGACGTCGAGACGCTGAACGGCGAGCACGGCGCCAGCGCGATGCGGGTCATGGCCAGGGGCGAGCGGTCGTGGTGCCGCGCGACCAGCCGCTGCGACTCGGCCAGGATCTCGTCGTCGTCCTGGACCACGGAGTCCGGCGGCAGACCGCCGTCCTTCACCGACAGCGACATCGAGCCGCGGGTCGGGTGGAACCGGATGCCGAGGTCGCGCGCGGCCGCCACCTCCGCCGAGATCAGGTCGCCCCCACCCCGCGGGTGCACGTAGAGGTGGTCGGTCGACGTCGTGCAGCCCCCGAGCGCCAGTTCGGTGAGCCCGACGTACGCGCTGACGTAGGCGGCCTCCTCGTCCAGCCGCGCCCACAGCGGGTACAGCGTCACGAGCCAGTCGAACAGGCCGCCGGTCAGCGCTGGAGCGAAGGCGCGGGTCAGGTTCTGGTAGAGGTGGTGGTGGGTGTTGACCAGCCCGGGCGTGACCAGGCAGCCGCGCGCGTCGATGGTGCGGACGGCGTCCGGCCGCGGGTCACCCGGACCGCCCAGGCCGCTGACCGCGCCGTCGGTGACCGCCACCCACCCGCCCGGCACTTCGCGGCGGGCGTCGTCGACGGTCGCGACGAGGTCGGCGTCGGAGATCAGCAGGTCGGCGCGCTCAGGATCCACACCGGGCATCCTGCCCAACGGGTCATCCCTCGCTGGGCTCCTCGTCGACCTCGACGTCGAAGTTGACGGTCTGCCCCTCGACCGAGGTGACCGTGATGGTGACGCCGTACTCGGTCGGATCCCCGCCGGCGGTCAGGGTGCACCGCGTCTCGGCACCGACCTCGGCGTCGAGATCGTCCGGGCAGGAGATCTCCGGCCGGGTGCCGATCTGCTCCTCGAGCGCGTCCTCCGCCTTCTCGGCGGCCTCCTCCGCGGCGACGGTCCCGGAGCCACAGCCGGCCAGCCCGAGCAGCAACAGAGGGGCGACCAGCAGGCGAGCGCGACGCGACACAGGGGTTCTCCTCGGGGAGCGGGGACCGGTCCGCGGACCATAGCGGCGCGGGAACGCCTCGTGCGCTGCTTCGCGCGCGGCGGTCAGGAACCGTCGAGCAGCCGAGCCACCTCCGGCGGCAGCTCCCCGCGCAGCGGCCGCGACCCGACCAGTCGGCCGGCCTGCTGCGGCGGCACGCCGACCGACCCGAGCACCTCCAGCGCCTGGACGTCGTGCAGCGCGTCGAACCAGCGCCGCCCCAGGGCGGCCCGTCCGGCGGCCGTCGGCGGCCCCATAGCCGCAACCGCGCCATGCCGCCGTCCGGGAAGACGTCGAGCCGGACCTTGTCGACGGGTGCCGAGTCGGTCAGGACGAACCGGTGCCTGGTGTCGGGCTGCAGACGGGTGCGGGGCAGCAGGGGAACGTCGCCGTCCGGGCCGATGCCGGTCAGCGCGGCCGTGGCCGGCGCGTTGCCGAGGAAGTAGGAGGTGTCGAGCTCGGCCAGGGTGACCACGCCCTCGCAGGCCAGGGCCACCTCGACCCAGTCGTTGCCGGCGTCGCGGCGACGCGCGGTCTCCCAGCCCTCGCCCATGGAGCGGGCCAGGCCGCGGCCGATCAGCTGGCTGGGCCGGCCGTAGAACTCGTTGCTGACCGCGGTGACCTGTCCGCCGTTCTCCAGCGCTGCCAGGTCGACGGCGCAGGCGTCGAGCACGCGCGGGTCCGGCACCACCGTGCCGTGCACCCGCAGCCGCGCGACGCCGCCGTCGGGGTGGATGTTGAGCCGCACGTGGGTGACCCGGCGGTCGGAGTAGACCGGGAAGTAGTTCCGCTTGTTGCCGGCCAGGTCGACCAGCGGCAGCAGCGGCTGCCAGTCGGCCTTCGTCAGCTCGTCGACCCACGGATGGCCCTCGAGGGCGGCGCCGTCGACCGATCCGCGGGGCGGGTAGTTGCCGGTGAAGAACGCCGTGTCGACGACGACCCCGGCCACGATGCCCGGCGCCCCCAGACGCACGATCGCCCAGTCGTGCCCGGGGGTGCGCCGGCGGCGGGTCTCCCACCCGTCGTACTCCTTGCCCTTGTGGCCGAACTCCGTCCTGGCCGCGGGGGCCGCGGGCAGGATCAGGTTCTCCCTGGCCGCGAAGAACTCGTCGTTGGCCGCGACGACCGCACCGCCGAGGTCGCGCGAGGCCAGGTCGGGGAGGCGAGTGAAGTCGGTCATCGGGCTCCTCGGAACGGGCGGGCGCGCTCACTCTGGCATGCCGCGGCGGAGCAGGATCCCGAGAGGACTGCCGTCGGCGGGGCGACCGCGCAGCCAGGTCCGCCGGACGACGCCGCTGAGCTCGAGCCCCGAGTAGGGGGTGACGGGATTGCGGTGCTCCAGGTCCCCGACGGTCCAGCGCTCCTCGGGCGCGAACGCCACCAGGTCGGCGTCCCGGCCCACGGCGATCGCGCCCTTGCGGGGAGGCCGGCCAACCGGGCCGGCGCCTCGGCCATCCACCGCACCACCCGGTCGAGCCCGATGCCCCGCTCGCGGGCGCCGGTCCAGACGGCCGGGAGCGCGACCTGGAGCGACGCGATGCCACCCCAGGCCGCGCCGAAGTCGCCGATGTCCAGCCGCTTGAGATCCGGCGTGCACGGGGAGTGGTCGCTGACCACGAGATCGACGTCGCCGTCGCGCAGAGCGGCCCACAGCGCCTCCCGGTGCGCCGACTCGCGGATCGGCGGGCAGCACTTGAACGCGGTCGCACCGTCGGGCACCTGCTCCGCGGCGAACGTCAGGTAGTGCGGACAGGTCTCGACGGTGATCCGCACCCCGTCGGCGCGTGCCTGCCGGAGCAGGGGGAGGGCGTCGGCGTCGGCGAGGTGGACGACGTGCGAGCGCGCCCCGGTGTCGCGGGTCGCGGCGATCAGGCCGGCGATCGCCGACTCCTCCGCCGCCCCGGGCCGGGACGCCAGGAACGCCGCGTAGCTGGAGCCGGCGCAGTCCGGGGCCGCGGCGATCACCGCGGCGTCCTCGGCATGCGCGATCAGCAGTCCGTCGAATCCGGCGAGCTCGGCCAGCGCCGCACGCAACCCGCCGTCGTCCAGCGGGGGAACTCCGGGACGCCGGAGTCGAGGAGGAAGCACTTGAAGCCGACGACGCCGGCCTCGTGCAGCGGCCGGAGCTGCCCGAGGTTCCCCGGCACGGCGCCGCCCCAGAACGCGACATCGGCCGCGACCTGACCTTTCGCCGCCTCCCGTTTCACGTGCAACGCCTCGACCGTGGTCGTCGGCGGGATCGAGTTGAGGGGCATGTCGACCACGGTCGTGACGCCGCCGGCGATGGCGGCGCGGGTGACGGTCGCGAAACCCTCCCACTCCGTCCGGCCCGGCTCGTTGACGTGCACGTGGCTGTCGACCAGCCCGGGGAGGAGCACCTCGTCGTCGGCGAGCGTCACCGCGCCGCCGGGCGCGTCGTCGAACGCGGTGACCGCGGCGATCCGACCACCCTCGGTGCGCACGGTCGCGGCGCGCTCCCCCTCGGGCAGCACCACGCGCCGGGCGCGGACGACCAGAGCCATGCGGAGATGAATAGGCCGGGAAACGGACGGAGGCAAGCAGCCACTCCCGCGACGCCTGCGGCTCGCACGGATCCGGGCGGCGGGCTCCACCTCGGGACGGCGCCCGTCGCGGTCGTGCAGGCGCTCCGGTACAGCATCGCCATGACGGGTCACCGTCGCCATCAGGACGCGACCGGGGAGGGGCAGGCATGAGCTACGGGCGCCGGCCAGGAACGAGGTCGGCGACCCACCGAGCGGTTCGCTGACCGGCAGGAACGCGAAAGGGCCCCAGCCTGGTGGCTGGGGCCCTTTCGGAATGGTTGTCCGGCGGCGTCCTACTCTCCCACCCCGTCTCCGGGGCAGTACCATCGGCGCTGAGAGGCTTAGCTTCCGGGTTCGGAATGTTGCCGGGCGTTTCCCTCTCGCCATGGCCGCCGTAACGCTGTGAACATGTCCTCACACCTCCGGTGGGGAACCGGGATGGTTGGTGGTTCAGAACCGCACAGTGGACGCGACTTTCTTCTTGTTGTGACTTGACTAGGTGTTCTTGCCCCACCCGGGGTGGGGTGTGTGGTCAAGTCCTCGGCCTGTTAGTACCGGTCAGCTGCACACCTTGCGGTGCTTCCACTTCCGGCCTATCAACCCGCTGGTCTGGGCGGGGGCCTTACCCGGTTGTCCCGGTGAGAGACCTCATCTTGAAGCGAGCTTCCCGCTTAGATGCTTTCAGCGGTTATCCCTGCCGAACGTAGCCAACCAGCAGTGCACCTGGCGGTACAACTGGCACACCAGAGGTTCGTCCGTCCCGGTCCTCTCGTACTAGGGACAGCTCTTCTCAAGTCTCTTACGCGCACGGCGGATAGGGACCGAACTGTCTCACGACGTTCTAAACCCAGCTCGCGTACCGCTTTAATGGGCGAACAGCCCAACCCTTGGGACCTACTCCAGCCCCAGGATGCGACGAGCCGACATCGAGGTGCCAAACCATCCCGTCGATATGGACTCTTGGGGAAGATCAGCCTGTTATCCCCGGGGTACCTTTTATCCGTTGAGCGACACCGCTTCCACATGCCGGTGCCGGGTCACTAGTCCCAGCTTTCGCTCCTGCTCGACCCGTCGGTCTCACAGTCAAGCTCCCTTGTGCACTTGCACTCGACACCTGATTGCCAACCAGGCTGAGGGAACCTTTGGGCGCCTCCGTTACATTTTGGGAGGCAACCGCCCCAGTTAAACTACCCACCTGACACTGTTCCTGATCCGGATCACGGACCGAGGTTAGACATCCAATTCGACCAGAGTGGTATTTCAACGGCGACTCCACGGACACTGGCGTGCCCGCTTCACAGTCTCCCACCTATCCTACACAAGCCGAACCGAACACCAATATCAAGCTATAGTAAAGGTCCCGGGGTCTTTCCGTCCTGCCGCGCGTAACGAGCATCTTTACTCGTAGTGCAATTTCGCCGAGCCTGTGGTTGAGACAGCTGAGAAGTCGTTACGCCATTCGTGCAGGTCGGAACTTACCCGACAAGGAATTTCGCTACCTTAGGATGGTTATAGTTACCACCGCCGTTTACTGGCGCTTGAGTTCTGAGCTTCGCCTTGCGGCTGACCCGTCCCCTTAACGTTCCAGCACCGGGCAGGCGTCAGTCCGTATACATCGTCTTACGACTTCGCACGGACCTGTGTTTTTAGTAAACAGTCGCTTCTCACTGGTCTCTGCGGCCGGCTACCGCTGCCCACCGCGAGGGTGTTGACGGTCTCCGGCCCCCCTTCTCCCGAAGTTACGGGGGCATTTTGCCGAGTTCCTTAACCACAGTTCGCTCGATCGCCTCGGTATTCTCTACCTGACCACCTGAGTTGGTTTGGGGTACGGGCCGCTCGGAACTCGCTAGAGGCTTTTCTCGGCAGCATAGGATCATCCCATTCGCCTCATTCGGCTATGCGTCAGGCCTCACCCTGTGTGCGGAACGGATTTGCCTGCTCCGCGGGCCACACCCTTGCACCGGTACTACCACTCACCGGTAGGACTACCTTCCTGCGTCACCCCATCGCTTGCCTACTACCAGTCCGGGTCCCGCGCTAGTCCCCGCGACGACCCTCGAAAGAGCCGGCACGGGTGTTCGGGCGGTTAGCATCGCTGGGTTCAGCATGGGCGTTCCTTCGCGGGTACGGGAATATCAACCCGTTGTCCATCGACTACGCCTGTCGGCCTCGCCTTAGGTCCCGACTCACCCTGGGCGGATTAGCCTGGCCCAGGAACCCTTGGTCTTCCGGCGGGGGAGGTTCTCACTCCCCTCTCGCTACTCATGCCTGCATTCTCACTCGTGCGGCCTCCACCACTCGGTCACCCGGTGGCTTCCACGGCCGCACGACGCTCCCCTACCCATCCACACACCTGGCCGCCGACCCAAGGCCGGCGGCGGGTTGTCTGTGTGAATGCCACGGCTTCGGCGGTGTGCTTGAGCCCCGCTACATTGTCGGCGCGGAACCACTTGACCAGTGAGCTATTACGCACTCTTTCAAGGGTGGCTGCTTCTAAGCCAACCTCCTGGTTGTCTCTGCGATCCCACATCCTTTTCCACTTAGCACACGCTTAGGGGCCTTAGCCGATGATCTGGGCTGTTTCCCTCTCGACTACGAACCTTATCGCCCGCAGTCTCACTGCCACGCTCTCACTTACCGGCATTCGGAGTTTGGTTGACGTCAGTAACCTTGTGGGGCCCATCGGCCATCCAGTGCTCTACCTCCGGCAAGAAACACGTGACGCTGCACCTAAATGCATTTCGGGGAGAACCAGCTATCACCGAGTTTGATTGGCCTTTCACCCCTACCCACAGCTCATCCCCCAGGTTTTCAACCCTGGTGGGTTCGGTCCTCCACGCGGTCTTACCCGCGCTTCAACCTGGCCATGGGTAGATCACTCGGCTTCGGGTCTAGGACACGCGACTGACTCGCCCTGTTCGGACTCGCTTTCGCTACGGCTACCCCCCACGGGTTAACCTCGCCACGTACCACTAACTCGCAGGCTCATTCTTCAAAAGGCACGCAATCACCCCCGCCGCCGAAACGACGAAGAGCTCTCACGGCTTGTAGGCACACGGTTTCAGGTACTATTTCACTCCCCTCCCGGGGTACTTTTCACCTTTCCCTCACGGTACTTGTCCGCTATCGGTCACCAGGGAGTATTCAGGCTTAGCGGGTGGTCCCGCCAGATTCACACCGAATTCCACGGGCTCGGTGCTACTTGGGAACACGCTCGGGAGGTGCACAGTTTTCGTGTACGGGGCTCTCACCCTCTACGGCGACCCCTTCCAGAGGCCTTCCACTAACACATGCACTTTCTCACTCCCCGTCCCTCCGGCAGAAGGAACTGAACGGTCCCACGACCCCGCCTGCACAACCCCTGCCGGGTATCACATGCAAACGGTTTAGCCTACCTCCGCTTTCGCTCGCCACTACTCACGGAATCACTGTTGTTTTCTCTTCCTGTGGGTACTGAGATGTTTCACTTCCCCACGTTCCCTCCACACGCCCTATGTGTTCAAGCGCGGGTCACACCACATGACTGGTGCGGGGTTCCCCCATTCGGAAATCCTCGGATCAACGCTCGGTTGACAGCTCCCCGAGGCTTATCGCAGCCTCCTACGTCCTTCATCGGCTCCTGGTGCCAAGGCATCCACCGTGCGCCCTTAACAACTTGGCCACACAAAAACACCGCACAACCACCCCCGGAAGAGAGACGATCGTGCGGGCCTACAAGAACTCTGCTAACCAGAGTCAAAAAGATGCTCGCGTCCACTGTGCAGTTCTCAACGACCAACCAGACACCCCCCACACGCCCCCACCAGACCCGCGACCCCCACAGGAGACACGACGGTATGAGAACCAGGAAGGCCCTGACCTCCAAGACAACGACCACACCCCCCGCAGGAGATGGCCCGCTCCCTCAGGACCCAACAGCGCGCCTACGACCAGCCACCCACCCGCCACCACCTTCCACACCCACCCCCAAAGGGATGAGCCGTACTAGCGGCGACCGACAGGCACCGGCCGAACTGGTCAGCGTTCCACCCTCGAGCACTGTCACCAGGCACCAGCAGCCACCCGGAAGTGGGCGACCGTCACGGCCCGAGCACAGCTCTGGACCACACCCCACACGGGGCGCGGCCAGTGCTCCTTAGAAAGGAGGTGATCCAGCCGCACCTTCCGGTACGGCTACCTTGTTACGACTTCGTCCCAATCGCCGATCCCGCCTTCGACGGCTCCCTCCACAAGGGTTGGGCCACCGGCTTCGGGCGTTACCGACTTTCGTGACGTGACGGGCGGTGTGTACAAGGCCCGGGAACGTATTCACCGCAGCGTTGCTGATCTGCGATTACTAGCGACTCCAACTTCATGGGGTCGAGTTGCAGACCCCAATCCGAACTGAGACCGGCTTTTTGGGATTCGCTCCACCTCACGGTATCGCAGCCCTTTGTACCGGCCATTGTAGCATGTTTGCAGCCCTAGACATAAGGGGCATGATGATTTGACGTCATCCCCACCTTCCTCCGAGTTGACCCCGGCAGTCTCCTATGAGTCCCCACCATCACGTGCTGGCAACATAGGACGAGGGTTGCGCTCGTTGCGGGACTTAACCCAACATCTCACGACACGAGCTGACGACAACCATGCACCACCTGTGCACGGCCCTTACGGACCCCCCATCTCTGGGAGATTTCCGTGCATGTCAAGCCTAGGTAAGGTTCTTCGCGTTGCATCGAATTAAGCAACATGCTCCGCCGCTTGTGCGGGCCCCCGTCAATTCCTTTGAGTTTTAGCCTTGCGGCCGTACTCCCCAGGCGGGGCGCTTAATGCGTTAGCTGCGGCACGGAACTCGTGGAATGAGCCCCACACCTAGCGCCCAACGTTTACGGCGTGGACTACCAGGGTATCTAATCCTGTTCGCTCCCCACGCTTTCGCTCCTCAGCGTCAGTTGTTGCCCAGAGACCCGCCTTCGCCACCGGTGTTCCTCCTGATATCTGCGCATTTCACCGCTACACCAGGAATTCCAGTCTCCCCTGCAACACTCCAGTTTGCTCGTATCGACTGCAGACCCGAGGTTGAGCCTCGGGATTTCACAGCCGACGCAACAAACCGCCTACGAGCTCTTTACGCCCAATAATTCCGGACAACGCTTGCACCCTACGTATTACCGCGGCTGCTGGCACGTAGTTGGCCGGTGCTTCTTCTGCAGGTACCGTCACTTCCGCTTCGTCCCTGCTGAAAGAGGTTTACAACCCGAAGGCCGTCATCCCCCACGCGGCGTCGCTGCGTCAGGCTTCCGCCCATTGCGCAATATTCCCCACTGCTGCCTCCCGTAGGAGTCTGGGCCGTGTCTCAGTCCCAGTGTGGCCGGTCACCCTCTCAGGCCGGCTACCCGTCGTCGCCTTGGTAGGCCACTACCCCACCAACAAGCTGATAGGCCGCGGGCCCATCCCCAGCCGATAAATCTTTCCACCACCAGACCATGCGGTCAGCAGTCATATCCGGTATTAGCCCCAATTTCTTGGAGTTATCCCAGAGCCAGGGGCAGGTTGCCCACGTGTTACTCACCCGTTCGCCACTGATCCCCCACCGAAGCAGGTTCACCGTTCGACTTGCATGTGTTAAGCACGCCGCCAGCGTTCGTCCTGAGCCAGGATCAAACTCTCCGTAGATGTTTGAAACCGGCTGAGACCCCGAGCTGACACTCGGGTCAATCAACCAAAGGAACCCAGCCGAGCTCCGAAGAACCCGACACGGGGTATTACTTGGCACTGACTTTCGGCACGCTGTTGAGTTCTCAAAGAGCGGACGCGCAACAAATCCACCCCCACCGGGCTTCCTCGCTGGCTGAATGTCCAACACCACGCCGGTTTCCAGTTGTTCCCCAACGGGGCTCCTGGTCCGGCGGCCCTCCCAGGCCGCGCGGCGCATGAAGGACTGTACACGCTCTCCAGGGGGTCCTGCAGGGGGGCGGTCAGGCGACGCCGGTCGGCCGGAACTGGACGCTGACCCGCGGCCCGACGGGCTGGGTCGTCTTGGGGATGCAGTGCTCCCAGGTCCGCTGGCACGAGCCACCCATGACGACCAGGTCGCCGTGGCCGAGCGGGAACCTGAGGCTGGTCCCGCCGCCCACCGGACGCAGCATCAGCGGCCGGGGGGAGCCGAAGGAGACGATCGCGACCATCGTGTCCGACGAACGCCCGCGGCCGATCCGGTCACCGTGCCAGGCCACGCTGTCGCGGCCGTCGCGGTACAGGCACATGCCGGCGCTGACGAAACGCTCCCCCGACTCGGGTGCGTAGTAGCGGTTCAGCGCCTCGCGGGCGTCGGTGAGCAGCGGGTGCGGCAGCGTCTCGCGGGGGCCGTACCAGCGCAACAGCCGAGGCACTGCCACCTCGCGCTCGTACATCTGTCGGCGGTCCTCCCGCCACCCGATGTCGCCGAGCAGAAGCTCGAGCACCTCGTCGGAGCCGGCCACCCACCCCGGCAGGTGGTCCACCCAGGCGCCGTCGCTGAGCTGGTGCCGGACGACCGCCCCGGCGAGCGGGCCGAGGCTCGCCTCCTCTGCGAGGTCCCACATCGACGGCTGACTCGGCGCCGCGCGGAGGCTCGCCGCGATCGTGCGAGTGGCCAGGGGCGCGGGGCCCTTTCCCATGGGTGCACGCTACTCCGAGGTTTCGCACATGTGTGCGAAAACCTGTGGATTTACGCGGTCAGTGCCAACGCGAACGGGAGCACGCTCGAGACGCCGGCCCGCCGCAACTCCCGGCCGGCCACCGTCATCGTCCAGCGCGAGTCGGCCAGGTCGTCGACCAGCAGCACCGGGCCGGACACCGACGCCAGCCGCCCCCGCAGTTCGGGCCCCACCACGATGCGGTCCCACACGGCGGCCAGGCGGAAGGCACTGTTGCCGCCGGGCTGCCCGGTCGGCCCGCCGTGCTGCAGCGAGAGCTCGCCGAGGTAGTCCAGCCGGCCCATGCCGGCCAGGCCCTGCGCCAGGCCGGTGACCAGGCGCGGGCGACGCCGTGACGGCATGGCCACCACGGCGGCCGGCCGCTCCTGCCAGTCCCAGGCGGCCAGCACCCGGGCGCAGGCCTTCAGCAGCTCGTCGTCCGGGGGCACGTCGGAGACCCGCCGCTGCACCGGTACGTCGAAGGCGGCGTCCGGGTCCTCCTCGATGCCGGGGGCCTCGAGGTCGAGGACCACGGTGCCGCCGACCCCGTCGTCCCCCAGCAGCGAGCGCAACCGCTGTCCCCAGCCGAGGTCGGTCAGCCGGGCGACGGCCCGGCCGGTCTCGATCTGCTCGGCGGGCGCGATCTTGCCCTTGACGTCGACGCCGAGGCGATCGGCGCCGGTCGGCCACATCGCCCGGGGAGCCAACTCCACCCCAGGGCGGTCGAGCACCGCGGACGCGGCGTCGGCAGCCGCGGCGGGCACGTCGGTCGAGTACCAGGGGCGGCACACACGTCGCAGCGGCCGCACGGCGCGGCGGTCGGGTCGTCGAGCGCCTCCTGCAGGAATGCCATGCGGCACTGCGCCTCGTCGACCGGCCGCGCGTAGGCGATCATCGCCCGCTGCTCCGCTTCGCGGGTCCGGGCGACCCGGGCGTACCGGTCGGCGTCGTAGACCCAGGGCCGGCCGGTCGAGCGCCAGCCGCCCTGCACCCGCTCCACCGCCCCGTCGACGGCGAGCACCTTGAGCAGCAGCTCGAGCCGGGACCGGCGGACGTCGGCCACCGTCTCCAGCCGTGCCACCGACCAGGCCTTGCCGTCGGCCATGGCGGTGAGCACGGCCGCGGCGTGGTCCTCCCGCGGCATCGACGAGGTGGCGAACCACTGCCAGATCGCGAGGTCTTCCGGGCCGGGCAGCAGCAGGACGTCGGCGTGCTCGACGGCGCGGCCGGCGCGGCCGACCTGCTGGTAGTAGCTGACCGGCGACGACGGGGCCCCGAGGTGGACGACGAACCCGAGGTCGGGCTTGTCGAAGCCCATGCCCAGCGCCGATGTGGCCACCAGCGCCTTGACCTCGTTGTTGCGCAGGGCCTCCTCGGCGTCCTTCCGGTCGGCGTCGTCGAGCCGGCCGGTGTAGGCGCGGACGTCGTAGCCGGCGTCGCGCAGCAGCGCCGCCGTCTCCTCGGCGGCGGCGACGGTCAGCGTGTAGACGATGCCGCTGCCCGGCAGGTCACCGAGGTGGGCGGCCAGCCAGGCCAGGCGGGCCCGGTCCGACGGGAGGCGCAGCACGCCCAGGCGCAGCGAGTCGCGCGACAGCGGCCCGCGGACGGTGGTCACCTCGACCCCGCCGGCGCCCAGTTGCTCGGCGACGTCGGCCACCACGCGCTCGTTTGCCGTCGCCGTCGTCGCCAGCACCGGCGTGCCGGCCGGGAGCGTGCCCAGCAGGTCGCGGATGCGCCGGTAGTCGGGCCGGAAGTCGTGCCCCCAGTCCGAGACGCAGTGCGCCTCGTCGACGACCACCAGACCGCAGCGGGCGACCAGGCCGGGCAACTGCTCCTCGCGGAAGCGCGGGTTGGTCAGCCGCTCCGGCGAGACCAGCAGGACGTCGACGTCGTCAGCGGTGAGGCGGGCGGCGATGTCGTCCCACTCGGTCATGTTCGCGCTGGAGATCTCGACCGCGCGGATGCCCGCGCGGGCGGCGGCGGCGACCTGGTCGCGCATGAGCGCCAGCAGCGGCGACACCAGCAGCGTCGGCCCGGCGCCGCGGCGGCGCAGCAGCGCGGTGGAGACGAAGTACACCGCCGACTTGCCCCACCCGGTGCGCTGCACGACGAGGGCGCGCTGCGAGCGCTCGACCAGCGCGGCCACCGCGGCGTCCTGCCCCTCGCGGAACATGGCGTCGGGCCGTCCGGTGAGCTCGCGCAGGACGCCCAGGGCCTCGACGGCGAGATCGGACGTCGGTGCAGCGGTGCTCATGCCGACGACAGTAGGTACTGCGGCCGACAGAACCGACCGGCCGCGCACGACCGGTGCACGGCGGGGGAGAATCCGAGGCGATGAGACCGCCGGACAACCACGTCCACACGCACTGGTCCTGGGACACCCCCGACTCCGCCACCATGCGACGTGCCTGCGAGCGCGCCGTCGCCCTGGGGCTGCCGGCGATCGCGTTCACCGAGCACCTGGACTTCACGGTCTGGGACCCCCACGACCTGGCCACCGACGAGGGGCTGGTCGAGCGGCACGCGTCGCGGCACGCCGAGATCGACACGGACGGCTACTTCGCCGAGCTGGCCGAGGTCCGCGCCCGGTTCCCGGAGCTGCGCATCCTCTCCGGCGTCGAGACGGGGGAGCCGCACCTGTTCTCCGCCAGCGTGGCCGCCCACCTGCGCGATGCGCCGGCCGACCGCGTCCTCGGCTCGCTGCACTCGCTGGCCCACGACGGCCGCCTCTACGGCGTCGGCCACCTGCTGCGGAGCGACGCCGACGGCACGATGCGCCGCTATCTCGCCGAAGTGGTCCGGATGATCGAGACCAGCGACGTCTTCCAGGTGCTGGCCCATGTGGACTTCCCCCGCCGCTACTGGCCAGGAGGGACCCACCGGTACGTCGAGAAGGACTACGAGGAGGAGTACCGCGCCGTGTTCCGTGCGCTCGCCTCCTCCGGCCGCGCCCTCGAGGTGAACACGAGCAGTCCGCTGGCGTCGGTCGACCAGGTGCGCTGGTTCCACGACGAGGGGGGCGAGGCGGTCAGCTTCGGCAGCGACGCCCACTCGCCCGGCAACGTCGGGCAGCGCTTCGACCTCGCGGTCGACGTCGTCGAGGCCGCCGGCTTCCGGCGGGGCCGCGACCGCTTCGACTTCTGGCGCCGTTGAGGACTGCGGCGCCGGCTCAGCCGACCGGAGTCCCCTGGTGGTAGAGGATCCGCCAGCCGCCGTCGTCCCGTCGTTGCCAGACGGTCAGCCCGCGGGTGATCTGGTCCGGCATGTCCAGCAAGGTAGGTATGGAGGTAGGTGTCCGGAGCCCGGTCGTAGACGCGACCGCTGGCGCCGATCTCCCAGAAGTCCGGAGCGACGGCGACCTCCAGTTCCGCGTCGCCCATCCGGCATTCCTCCGGTGGAAGACCGGCTCGCGCTGCCGCAGCTCCGCGAGCACCGCGTCCAGCTCGGCAGGGACGTCCGTCTTCCGGACGCTAGCCCTCGCACGGGTACTTCACCGCTAAGGCATTCAGCCGCTAGGGTCCGGGGATGACCTCCCGCCGCGTGGTGATCGCTCTCGGGGGCAACGCCATGACCGGCCCCGACGGGTCGGCCACCCCCAGCGCGCAGCGGGACGCGATCCGCGAGGCCGCCAGGCACATCGCCGACGTGGTCGCGGGCGGGTCCGAGGTCGTCCTGACGCACGGCAACGGTCCTCAGGTGGGCAACCTGCTGGTCAAGAACGAGATGGCCGCCCACGTCGTCCCGCCGGTCCCGCTGGACTGGAACGTCGCGCAGACCCAGGCGACCATCGCCTTCACCGTCGCCGACGAGCTGGACGCCGCCCTGCAGGCCCGCGGCCTCCCCCAACGGACCGCCGGCCTGGTCACCCGCACCCTCGTCGACGTCGACGACCCGGGCTTCCGCGAGCCGTCGAAGCCCGTCGGCCGGTTCCTCCCCCGGGAGGAGGCGGAACGGTTCGTCTCCCTCGGCCAGATCTGGGAGGACCGCGGCGAGCGCGGCTGGCGACGCGTGGTGGCCTCCCCCGAGCCGAGGTCCGTCGTCGACTCCCCCGCGATCCGCGCGCTGGCCGCGGCCGGCTTCGTCGTCATCTGCGCCGGTGGCGGCGGCATCCCGGTGACCGACGACGGGCGCGACGGCGCCGGTCTGCGGGGCGTCGAGGCCGTCATCGACAAGGACCTCACCGCGGCGATCCTCGCCCAGGAGCTCGACGCCGACACGCTGGTCATCGCGACGGACGTCCCCAACGTGATGGTCGACTTCGGGACGCCGTCGCAGCGCCCGCTCGGCCGGGTGACCGCCGCCGAGCTGCGCGCGCACGCGGCCGCCGGGCAGTTCGCCCGCGGCAGCATGGGCCCGAAGGTCGAGGCGGCGCTCCGCTTCGTCGAGTCGTCGGCCCCCGACCACCGGCGCCGCGCCGTCATCACGTCCCTCGAGCACATCGCCGACGCCGTCTCCGGGGACGACGCCGGCACCGTCCTGTCCGCTGTGTAGTCACCCGCCCGACCGCCCCAGACGAGAAGAGGAAAGCCGTGCCCGCACCGATCGAGGTCCGCAAGGTCCCGCTGCACAACGTCAGCGACGCCTCCGAGCTCGCCAAGCTCATCGACGACGGCGTCATGGACGCCGACCGGGTCGTCGCCGTCATCGGCAAGACCGAGGGCAACGGCGGCATCAACGACTACACGCGGATCATCGCCGACCGCGCGTTCCGCGAGGTGCTGCTCGAGAAGGGCAGCCGGTCGATGGACGAGGTCAAGCAGATCCCGATCGTGTGGTCGGGCGGCACGGACGGCGTCATCAGCCCGCACGCGACCGTGTTCGCGACGCTGCCCGAGGACGCGGTCGAGAAGACCGACGAGCCCAGGCTGACCGTCGGTTACGCGATGAGCGACGTGCTGCTGCCCGAGGACATCGGCCGCGTGGCCATGGTCGAGAAGTGCGCGGAGGGCGTGCGGCGGGCGATGGAGGCCGCGGGCATCACCGACCCGGCCGACGTCCACTACGTGCAGACCAAGACGCCGCTGCTGACGATCGACACGATCCGCGACGCCCGGGAGCGTGGCCAGACCACGATCCTCGAGGAGCCGCACGGCTCCATGGACATCTCCAACGGCACCACGGCCCTGGGCATCGCGGTCGCGCTCGGCGAGATCGAGATGCCGACGCAGGAGCAGATCATGCACGACCTGTCCCTGTACTCCTCCGTCGCCTCCTGTTCGTCCGGCGTCGAGCTGGACCGGGCGCAGATCGTCGTCGTCGGCAACGCCCGCGGCCACGGCGGCGGCTACCGCGTCGGCCACTCGGTGATGAAGGACGCGCTCGACCAGGACGGCATCTGGGCCGCGATCCGCGACGCCGGCCTCGAGCTCCCCGACCGCCCGCACCACACCGACCTCGGCGACCGGCTGGTCAACGTCTTCCTCAAGTGCGAGGCCTCCCCGGACGGCAAGGTCCGCGGCCGCCGCAACGCGATGCTCGACGACTCCGACGTCTCGTGGCACCGCCAGATCAAGGCGTGCGTGGGTGGCGTGACCGCCTCGGTGACCGGCGACCCGGCGGTCTTCGTGTCGGTGGCGGCGGTGCACCAGGGGCCGTCGGGCGGTGGCCCCGTGGCCGCGATCGTCAAGGCCTGACGGCTCGGGCTCAGCGCGCCAGCGGCAGCGGCGCGGTCGCCTCCGCGGGCCGGGGGCCGGCACCGCGGGGAGCCCCGGCACCGGGGGAGGCCGCGCCGCCCGCCGGGCACCACGAACCGGTAGGTGGCGTCGACGTCCCGGACGGCGAAGACGTCCTCGTCGTCGCCCGCGTGGTGCAGGACCAGCGTGTCGAACCGCTCGGCGACCCGGTGCAGGGACTCCGCGTCGGACACGTCGATGACCAGCGGGCCGGGGCGGAACGAGGCGATCGGCACGATCCGGTCGGCGTGCCGGACGAGGAAGTCCTCGGCCACGCCGGCCGGACCCGACCGACCTATCCAGGCGGCGACACCGAGGACCACGAGCGAGGCGAGGAGGAGGCTGCCGGCGGCCACCCGTGCGACACCGATCGACACGGTCGTCCCGAGCAGCGGGAAGCCGCGGGGCACGACCTCGTCCACCTGCACCGGCGTCGCGGAGCTGGTCGTCAGCACCGAGGCGGGGTCCCCGGCCAGGACCAGCGAACCCGGGCCGAGGGTGAAGTCCAGCCCGGCGGGGGCGCCGGCGACGAAGGCACGGCCCGCCACCGTGCCCCTCACGTCGGCTCGGGGGCGGACCGTGAGGGTGGCCGAACCGCCCTCGACGCCGATCTCGTCGTAGTGGCGGGCCAGCATCGCGAGCGCCGCTGCCTGGTCGACGCCGACCGCCGCCGTCGCCGTCCCCTCCTCGAGGCCGACGACCGGACCGCTGCCGACGACGGCGCTCCAGCCGTCGGCCGCGGTGACCACGACGTCGAGTCGCAGCGCACCGCCGAGGTCGGCGGGCCCCGCCCCGGAGTAGGTCGTGGTGTGGGCCACCTCCAGGTCCCGCACCAACCGGGTCCACACGGTGTCGCCGGTCTCGATGACGCCCGAGGGGTAGGTCGCCCCGGCGACGGCCGAGCCGGAGTAGGAGAACACCCCCTCCTGGACGACCTGGACGGTGCGGATCTCCGTCCGCGACGACGGCAGCGCGACCAGGACGGCGCACCCCACCGCGGACAGGATCACCACCGCGCCGGAGACGACCGCGACCTGCCTGGCCCGGGCGCGGACCGGCAGGGGGAACGAAGGTGACCGCTTCGCGCGCCGGGCGGCCCGCACCGCACGTCTGCCTCGTGGCCGGCGGGTCGCGGTGAAGACGCCGGCCGCGGCGCCCGCGGCGAGGGCGAGAGCGACGACGCCGGGCGACCGGAGCGCGGTGAGCGCCTTCCCGCCGTGCGGGATGCCGAGGACCAGCCGCCCGAGGATCTCCTCGCCGGTCGGCCGGTCCTCGTCCAGCCAGTCGTTGTTGTCGCCCTGGGTGACGAAGCCCTCGGCGTCGCCGGCCACGATGCGGTGCATGACGACGCTGCCGAGGGACTCGCTGCGGTAGGCGACGACGTCGCCGACGGCGTACGACGCGGCCGGGCGGAGCACCGCCAGGTCACCGGTGCGCAGCCCGGGCTCCATGCTGGCGCCGTGGGTGCTGACGTAGGTCGTCCCACCGCCGAGCGCGGTCGGCCAGAAGAACCACGCAGCCGCCAGCACCAGCGCGGCGGCGGCGCTGATGCTGGCGGCTCTGGTGGCTGTCTTCATGTCGGGGCACCGTCAGCGGGCGGCTGGGCGGGTGCCGCCGCCCGGCCGTGCCGAGGAGCGGTCAGGCGCCGCCGACGGTGAGACCCACGGTGTCGAAGTCGTCGAAGATCACGCCGTCGCCATCACAGGTGATGACCTGCGTCGGCGCCGTACCCGTGATCGCGCACGAGTGGTTGGTCGTCGGCTTGGACGCGTGCTTCAGCGTCATCGTGGCCGTCAGACCGGCCAGAGAGGTGCCGTGGTCCGTGGCGAACTCGACGTTGTCCAGCACCCCGTTGTCGGAGGCGAGCCGGTTGTAGGTCACCGAGGTGACGTGGATACCGGTGACGGTCACCTCGCCGTAACCCACGACGGACGTCGTCTGATCGAAGGTGTTGCTCGCGGTGAAGGCGGAGGTGGCAGCGCCGGCAGCGACGACGGCGGCACCGGCGAGCAGAACGCGGGACATGCGCATCGCGGGGTCCTGCCTTTCTCGATGGCTGAGGGCCGCGGCGGGGATGGGGCGTCCGGCTCGGCGGCGGCTGCACCCGTAGCCCGACACCGTGTTTACGGCCGCTTCCGGCCAACCTTGACTCCTGTCCCGGAAGAACCTCCGGGCCCCGTCGGGACGGCGCGGCTCGGCGACCGGACGGCGCCGTGCCGCCTGCCACCGGCCGGGCTGCTCTACGGTGATACGCGGTCAAAGCGGGGGCCGACCATCCGGGCCGGACGAGGAGCGACCGTCGTGAGCAGGACAGCCCGGGTGCAGCGTGCGCTCCCGCTCGCCGTCCTGGTGGTGGTGATCGGCTTCGACTTCGCGCTCGGACGCGGCCAGACGGTGCTGACGCTGGCCGCGGTCAGCCCTCTGCTCGCCGCCTCGGCACTGAACCGGCGGGCCACGTTCATTTACGGCGTGCTCGCGCTCGCGACGGGAGCGCTGCTGGGCGTCTACGACGGCCTGTACGAGCCCGGGCGGGTCGCCGCAGGCCAGTTCATCCGGCTGGTGGGCATCGCCCTGGCCACCGTCGCCGCACTCGCTGCCTGCACCCTGCGGCTCCGCCAGGAGGCGAGGATCGCGGAGCTCAGTGCTCAGGCGGCCACCACCGAGGCGGCGGTGCAGATGGCCGAGGCGCTGCAACGCAGCCTGCTGGAGGAGCTGCCGGCACGGCCGGGCCTGCGCACCGCCGTCCGCTACCAGCCCGCCGCCCGGCACGCCGAGGTCGGCGGTGACTGGTACGACGCCTTTCCGCTGCCCAACGGCGAGACGGCGCTCGTCATCGGCGACGTGGCGGGGCACGACGTGCCGGCGGCGGCCACCATGGCGCAGGCACGGGGCATGCTGCGGGGCATCGCGCAGTCGGTGAACGGCTCACCCTCCGCCGTCCTCACCGCCCTGGACCGCGCATTCGCGACCCTCGCCATGCCCACCCCGGTGACTGCCGTGATGGCGATGGTGTCCAGCCCCGCGACCTCGTCCGAGGAGATCCACCTCCGGTGGTCGAACGCGGGTCACCCTCCCCCGGTGCTCATCTGCGCCGACGGGACCGCCGAACTGCTGGAGACGCCGCCCGAGCGCCTGCTCGGCGTCACCCCGGACGTCCCCCGCTCCGACCACGAGATGTCGCTGCACCGCGGGGACACCCTGCTGCTGTACACCGACGGGCTCGTCGAGCGCCGCGACGCGCCCCTCGACGAGGGCACCGCCCGGCTGCTGGCGCAGCTGCGGCGCCTGGCCGGCTCGCCGCTCGAGGAGCTGTGCGACGGACTGCTGGAGAGCCTGCCCGGCCGCGCCGAGGACGACGTCGTGCTCCTGGCCGTGCGCCTGTCCGACTGACGCCGCACCCGCCCCGGACGGTCAGGCCGTGCGGGACTCCGCGGCGAGCGCGGCGAGCGCCTGCTCGAAGCACTCCTGCGGCGGCTGGACCAGCCCGGCACCGACCTGCCCCGTGCCCGCGACGCGGCCCGCCATGCCGGTGTTGATCTGCGGCAGCCAGCCGGTGCGGGCGACCTTCACGACGTCGATCCCGGTCGGCGCCCCGCGGAACCCCATGATCGGGATCGCCATCGCCGGGTTCTCCGCCAGCGTCAGCTGGTACATGCGCTCGGTGGTGGCCAGCGCGTCGGGCACGGTGCCGCCCACGAACCGCACGATCGCCGGCGCCGCGGCCATCGAGAACCCGCCGACGCCGTAGGTCTCGGTGATCGCCGAGTCGCCGATGTCGGGATTGGCGTCGTCCGGCCCGTAGTCGCCGAGGAAGAGACCCTCGGGGGTGTTGGCCGGGCCGGTGAACCACTGGTCGCCGGTGCCGGCGGTCTGGATGCCGAAGTCGGTGCCGTTGCGGGCCATCACCGTGACCATCGTGGAGCCCGGGACGTCGCGGGCGGCGTCGAGCGCGAGCTTCGCGGTGGGCATGCCGAGGTTGAGGAAGAAGTGCTCGTTGCCGCCGATGAACCGGAAGACGGCGGAGATGTCCGCCGCCGGGGCGTCGACCTCGACCAGGGTCGGTGACAGCTCGCGCAGGGTGAGTGCGGAGCCGGCCCGGTTGCGGTTGTGCCCCTCGTCGCCCATCTGCAGCATCTGGGCGAGGATCGACTTCACGTCCAGCGGCTCGGCCATCGCCCGGACGGCGGCGGCCAGCACCGGCCCGAGGACGTCGGACATCCAGTGCAGCCGCTCGATCACCTCGGGGCCGTACGCCCCGTAGCGCAGCACCTTGCCGAGGCCCTCGTTGAGCGAGCAGAACGCGCGCCCGCCGTGCACCGGGTCCTCGAGGCACCACATCCACATCGACGGGCTGGTGACACCGGCCATGGGGCCGACGGTGCGGTGGTGGTGACAGGGGTCCAGCGCGATCTCGCCCCCGGCGAGCATGCGGACGGCGTCGTCCTCGTCGTCGGCCCAGCCCTCGAACAGGCAGGCGCCGATGAGCGCGCCGCGCATCGGGCCGGAGGCCCGCTCCCAGTCGATCGGCGGGCCGGCGTGCAGCAGGGTGCGGTCGGCGAGGCCGATGACCTCGCGGGCCGGCCGGACGTCGACCAGCTGCGAGCCGGCCGCGAGGACCCGTTCGACGGCGACGCGGTTGGCCGCGTTGCGCCGCGGGTCGAGCACGAGGGCGGCCAGGTCCCCGGGGTCGCCGAACCCGGGCGGACGCCAGTCGACATCGTGCACCTCGGCGCCCTGGGCGCGCAGCGCATCGGAGAAGACGTCGACCCCGGCGGCGACGATCTGCGGCGGAGCGGACAACAGGCCACCGAGGGTCATCGGGCAGCTCCCAGCAGATCGAGGGCGTAGCGGGTGGCCTGCGCGTTCGAGGCGAAGACGGCGGCTCCGGCGGCGGCCAGCGCGTCGGCCTGCCGCGACCAGCCCTGCGGGTCGCCGTCGGTGCCGACCAGCGCCACCACGACCGGCAGCTGCCTGGTCGCCCGGGCGGCCTCGAGGGCCGGCACCAGGGTCGCCGCCGGGTCCTGGTCGGCGCCGTACCCGAGGACGACGTCGAGCAGCAGCACCGCCGGCTCGTCGGAGGCGGCCAGTTCGGCGATCGCCTCCAGCCGCAGGGTCGGGTCGATCATCGGGTGCGCGCGGCCCACGGTCAGGGCGTCGTCCCCGAAGTCGACGACGACGTGCCCCGTGGCGGACAGGTCCGTCCCGAGATCCAGGTCGGGGCGCAGCGGGATGTTCGAGCGGATCTCGCCCAGCGACGGCGCGGCCAGCAGCATGGCCTCGTCGGCGAGGGTGCCGCCGGAGTAGTAGCCCTTCAGGGTGGCGCCGGGGACCGCGGCCTCGGCAGGCCCCGGACGCGACGGCCAGGTGGGCACGTCCACGCGCATGTCTCCCAGCAGCGCCTCGACGGCGGCGGTCAGGTCGGGCGCCTCGGCCGAGAGCACGGCGGAGCGCACCGGCACGGAGAGCTGCGCGGCCGCCGCCTCGACGGCGTGTTGCACCGAGGGCGCGGGCGGCTTGGAGACCAGCAGGACCCGCTCGGTGGACGGGTCGGCGTCGAGGGCGGCGAGTGCGTCGAGCGTGGCCAGCCCGCCGACGGCCTCCTTGAGGTCGCGGCCGCCGACGCCGAGGACGTGCGAGACGCCGACCCCCGCCATGTCGAGCAGGCAGGAGACCTGTTGGGCACCGGTGCCGCTGGCCGCCACCAGGCCGATCGGCCCCGGGCGGACGACGTTGGCGAAGCCGAGCGCGACGCCCGAGACGATGGCGGTGCCGCAGTCGGGGCCCATGACGAGGACGCCGGCGTCGTGCGCGGCCCGCTTCAACGCGACCTCGTGCTCGACGGGCACACCGTCGGAGAAGATCAGCACGCTGCGCCCGGCGGCGATCGCGTCGGCCGCCTCGGCGGTGGCGTAGGCGCCGGGGACGGAGATGATCGCCAGCGCCGAGGCGTCCTGGGGCAGCTCGGCCAGCCCGCCACCGATGGTGCGCTGGGGGATGGCCTGGGCGCTGCCGGTGGACCGCTCGCGGGCGGCCAGCGCCGCGTCGACGGCGGCGACCGCCGCGGCCAGGGCCTCGTCGTCCGCAGCCCTGACGGCGATGAGCAGCTGCTCGGGCGAGGCGTCCTCGTCGGGCGCCAGGCCCATCCCCGCGGCGAGCTCGAGGTTCAGCGGCGTCGCCATGGCGACCAGCACCGCGGTGACGCCCTCCCTCGCGGAGATCTCCCGGCTCACCTGCATCAGGCGTACCGAGTCGGCGTAGACGCCGGATCGCAGGGTCACCGACCGCACTCCGGAGGTGACGGGTGGGGGTGGTGTGGCGGTCACCCCCAGGACCGTACCGACAGATGTCTCAGCGGTGAAGTAACGGCGTTCACCTGCAATAACGATTTAGCAGTGAGGTACTTCCGCCGGGGCTCCCGGCGTGCCACATTGGCGCCTCCCGGGGCCGACAACGGCCGTTGACCGGCACCGATCCGGGTCGGAAGTGCACGTCGAGGAGGCAGGGATGGCGCTAGGTCTGGGCTGGACCGTCCACGGGGACGGCAAGGCACCGCCGCTGGGTGAGGCCGTAGCACCCGAGGAGCGACTGTCGTGGCCGCGAACGGTGGGCATCGGCGCGCAGCACGTGGTCGCGATGTTCGGGGCGACGTTCGTCTTCCCGCTCATCATGGGGCTCGACCCCAACCTGGCGATCATGATGAGCGGCGTCGCCACGATCATCTTCCTGCTGATCGTGCAGGGAAAGGTGCCCAGCTACCTGGGCACCAGCGCCTCGTTCGTCGGTGGCGTCTTCGCCGTCCGGGCGGCAGGAGGTGACTCCGGCGACGTCGTCGGGTCGATCCTGATCGCCGGCGTGGTCCTGGCGCTCGTCGGCCTGCTCATCCAGTTCGCCGGTGTCCGGGCGGTCAACAAGGTGCTGCCGCCGGCCGTCACCGGCGCGGTGGTCATGCTGATCGGGTTCAACCTGGCCCCGGTCGCCGCCGGCATCTACTGGCCGCAGGACCAGTGGGTCGCGCTTGCCACGATGACCTTCGTCATCGTCTGCGCGCTCGCGCTGCGCGGCTTCTGGGCCCGCATCTCGATCCTGCTGGGCCTGGTGTTCGGCTACCTGCTGTCGATCCTGCTCGACGTGACGGCCGGTCAGATCACCTCGCCGGACGGCACGGGTGAGGTCGTCACCCGCGACCGGATCAACTTCGACTCCGTCGGTCAGGCCGACTGGTTCGGCCTGCCGGAGTTCACCGCGCCGTCGTTCTCCTTCAACTTCGCCCTCCTGGTGCTCCCGGCCGTCATCGCGCTGGTGGCCGAGAACGCCGGGCACGTGAAGGCCGTCGCCGAGATGACCAAGCGCGACCTCGACCCGGTCATCGGCCGGGCCGTCTTCGCCGACGGTGTCGGCACGGTCGTCGCGACGTCCGTCGGTGGCTCGCCGACGACGACCTATGCCGAGAACATCGGCGTCATGGCCGCCACGCGGGTGTACTCGACCGCGGCGTACTACGTGGCTGCGATCGTGGCGATCCTGCTCGGTCTCGTGCCGAAGTTCGGCGCGCTGATCAACATCGTGCCCGGCGGCGTGCTCGGCGGGATCACCGTCGTCCTCTACGGCATGATCGGCCTGCTCGGTGCCAAGATCTGGAAGGAGAACCGGGTCGACTTCGCCAACCCGATCAACC
Organism: Blastococcus sp. PRF04-17; assembly: GCF_023016265.1. Taxonomy (GTDB): domain Bacteria; phylum Actinomycetota; class Actinomycetes; order Mycobacteriales; family Geodermatophilaceae; genus Blastococcus_B. The sequence continues at coordinate 3,086,188 of NZ_CP095412.1, forward strand.
TGGTGCCGCTCGCAGCAGGCATCATCATCGGCATCGGCAACGTCACCCTCGAGTTCACCGACACCTTCCTGCTCAACGGCATCGCCCTGGGCTCGATCGTCGCGGTCGCGGCCTGGCACCTCGCCCGCGCGGTCGCCCCGGCGGAGATGAAGGCCGCACTCACCCGTGAGGGTGCCCACCCGGCCGCCGGCACCAGCTTCGGCCACGGCGGCCACGAGGTCAGCGTCGTGGGCGCGGACCGGGTCGACGTCACCGAGCGGAACGTAGGGGGCCGCGAGGTCAGCGCCGACCCGTCCTCCGTCGACCGGGTGACCGGCGAGGAGTACCGCCTGCCGCGCGACCCCGGGGAGACGCGCGACCGGTGAAACCAGCTCCCTTCCGTTACGCCGACCCCGGCACCCTGGACGAGGCCCTCGCAGTCCTGTCCGACGAGGGGGCGGGCGCCAAGGTGCTCGCCGGCGGCCAGTCGCTGCTCCCGCTGCTCTCCATGCGGCTCGCGGCGCCGGCCACGCTGGTGGACATCAACCGGGTGCCCGGTCTCGACACCGTCGAGACCACCGGGGACGGCGTGACGGTGGGGGCGCTCGTCCGGCACAACCAGCTACTCCATGACGGCGCCGCCGCCCGGGTCCAGCCACTGCTGGCCCGGGCGACGGCGAACGTCGCCCACCCGGCCATCCGCAACCGGGGGACGACGGTCGGCTCCATCGCCCACGCGGACCCCTCGGGCGAGATGACCTCAGTCCTCGCCCTCACCGACGGCTCCGTCTCCGTGGCGTCTCCGGACGGCGTCGAGACCGTCGGCTGGCGCGACTTCTTCGTCGGCCCGCTGGAGACCTCCGTCCACGGTCCCGCGGTCGTCACGTCCGCCTTCTTCCCCGCGCTGCCCGCCCGCTCCGGCACCGCCTTCGCCGAGGTCGCCCGCCGCAAGGGCGACTACGCCGTCTGCGGGGCGGGCGTCGTCGTCACGCTGGATGCCGACCGCCGGGTGGAGCGCGTCCGCGCCTCCTACGTCTCGGTGGGGCTGACCCCCGAGGTGCACGACCTGACCGACGCCGTGGTGGGCTCACCGGTGGACAAGGCCGACTGGGCCGGCGCCGGCGAGCTGGCGCGGTCGCTGGTCGACCCGGACACCGACATCCACGCCAGCGCCGACTACCGGCGGCTGCTGGTCGGGGTGCTGACCGAACGGACTCTGGCCTCGGCCGCCGCCGAGGCCGCTGGGGGCTTCGAATGACCGTCGACACGGAACGGACGATCACCGTCACGGTGAACGGTGTTCCACGCGAGGCGACCGTGCCGGTGCGCCGGCTGCTGTCCGACGCGCTCCGGCACGACCTGGGGCTGACGGGCACGCACGTCGGGTGCGAGCACGGCGTCTGCGGCGCGTGCACCGTGCTCGTCGACGGCGACCCGGTGCGCTCGTGCCTGATGCTCGCCGTCCAGGTGGACGGCCACGCGGTGACGACGGTCGAGGGCCTGGCCGCTCCCGACGGGACCCTGCACCCGGTGCAGGAGGCGTTCCGCGAGTGCCACGCGCTGCAGTGCGGGTTCTGCACGCCGGGGTTCCTGACCACGATCGCGGCGGAGCTGGAGAAGCGGGACCGGTCGGCGGGGCTCACCGAGGAGGAGGTCGACGAGATCGTCGGCGGCAACCTCTGCCGGTGCACCGGCTACGCCAACATCAAGAAGGCCGTGCACCACGCGGCGGCCGCGATGAAGGACGCCCAGTGACAGCCAAAACCGCGGTTCTGGTCGCTCTTCTCGGAGCCGAAACCGCGGTTTCGGCTCCTCGGGGAGGCCGGCGGTGACGACGAAGCTGTTCGGCGAGCCGGTCCGCCGGCGCGAGGACGCGCGGCTCATCGTCGGCAAGGGCCGCTACCTCGACGACATCGGCTCGGCTGCCCTCGCCTGCGCCTTCGTGCGGTCGCCGCATGCGCACGCCCGGATCACCGAAATCGACGTCGAGGGCGCCCTCGACGTCGACGGCCTGGTCGCGATCTACACCTACGAGGACCTCACCGGCCCCATGGCCGAGCCGCTGCCGGTCCTCATCCCCCACCCGCAGCTGCACGCGCCGCGCACCGGCTACCCGCTGGCGCGGGGGTGGTGAACCACGTCGGCGAGCCGATCGTCATGGTGGTCGCCACCGACCGGTACGTCGCCGAGGACGTCGCCGAACGCATCCTCGTCACCTACGAGGAGCTGCCGGTCGTCGTCGGGGTGGACGCCGCCCGCGAGGCGACGCACTGGGTGCACGAGGACGTCCCCGACAACCGGGCCGCGCACCACCACCAGGAGACCGGCGACGTCGAGGCGGCGCTGGCGACGTCGCCGCGGACGCTGTCGTGGACCCAGTACATCGAGCGCAGCGCGTCCATGCCCATGGAGGGCCGCGGCGTGCATGCGCGCTGGGACCCGGACGACGGCTCGCTCCGGGTGCACACCGCCACCCAGGCGTCGACGTCGGTGCGTGCGGCGATCGCCGCCAAGCTCGAGCTGTCACTGGACAGGGTCGAGGTGATCGCGCCCGACGTCGGCGGGGGCTTCGGTGTGAAGATCATGCACCCGTGGCCCGAGGAGCTGCTGGTGCCGATGGCGGCGATCGCGCTCGGCGCCGACGTCAAGTGGGCCGAGGACCGACGGGAGCACTTCATCTCCTCGGCGCACGAGCGGCAGCAGCGCCAGGACATCACCGTCGGCTTCGACGACGACGGCCGCATCAAGGCCCTCGACGTCCACGTCCTGCACGACAACGGCGCGTACACGCCCTACGGGATCATCGTGCCGATCATCACCGCCACCCAGCTGGTCGGCCCGTACGCCATCCCGGTGTACCGGGTGCAGGTCGAGAGCCTCTACACCAACACCGTGATCGTGACGCCGTACCGCGGCGCGGGCCGGCCACAGGCCTGCTACGCGATGGAGCGGACCATGGATCGCATCGCCGACAAGCTCGGGCTCGACCCGGCCGTCGTCCGGGAGCGGAACCTCATCCAGCCCGAGCAGTTCCCGTACGACCACCGGCTGACGTTCCAGGACGGCCGGCCGGTCATCTACGACTCGGGCGACTACCCGGGCCTGCTCGACAAGCTGCGCGCGCTCGTCGGCTGGTCCGAGGCCGACGCCCTGCGGGCCGACGCCAGGGCGCGCGGCAAGCTGCTGGGCATCGGGATGGCGCTGTACGTCGAGGGCACCGGGCCCGGCCCGTACGAGGGCGGGCACGTGCAGGTGCTCGGCTCCGGGAAGGTGCTTGTCTCGACGGGGCTGACGTCGCAGGGCCAGGGCCACGAGACGTCGTTCGCGCAGATCGTCGCGGACGAGCTCGGGGTGCCGATCAGCGACGTCGAGGTGACGACGGGCGACACCCGGCGCTTCCCGTACGCGGTGGGCACGTTCGCGTCGCGGGCCGCGGTGATGAGCGGCAACGCGATCGCGCTGGCCGCCCGGGGGTGCGCGAGAAGGCGCTGCGGATCGCGTCGGACGTGCTCGAGGCCGACGTCGACGACCTGGAGATCGACAACGGCGTCGTGCAGGTCAAGGGGACGCCGGGGGCGTCGATCCCGCTGCGCACGGTGGCGGTGCTGTCCAACCCCCTGCGGTACGCGTTCGACGAGGCGGCGAAGCAGGCGACGCAGTTCGCCATCCCGGGCGACGACTCGAAGCCGCCGGTGGCGGTGGGCGATGCGCCGGGGCTGGAGCACCGGGACTACTACTCGCCGATCCGGTCGACGTTCGCCTCCGGCGCGCATGCCGCGGTGGTGGAGATCGACCCGGCGACGTGGGAGATCGACATCGTGAAGTACGCGGTGGTGCACGACTGCGGCAACGTGGTGAACCCGATGATCGTCGAGGGCCAGGTCCAGGGCGGCGTCGCGCAGGGCGTGGGCGGGGCGCTGTACGAGCGGATGGCGTACGACGCCGACGGGCAGTTGCAGAACGCCTCGTTCATGGACTTCCTGATGCCCTACGCCTCGGAGGTGCCGGACATCGACATCGACCACCAGGAGACGCCGTCGCCGCTGAACCCGCTGGGGATCAAGGGCGCCGGCGAGGCCGGCGTCATCCCCGGGACGGCGGCGATCGCGTCGGCGATCGAGGACGCCGTGGGACGGCGGATCGCGTCGATGCCGATCTCGCCGACCGAGCTGTACGACCTGGTGCGATCCCCCGACTCGGAACGGACCGCGACGGCTGCCCGTCGCGAGGCAGGAGCGATGGCGTGAACCTCGACGGCTCTGCGGTGCTGCATGCCGACCCCGACAAGGTGTGGTCGGTGATCACCGACCCGGCCGTGCTGGCGCGGACGATCCCCGGGTGCGAGTCGCTGGAGCAGGTCGGCGACGACGAGTACAAGATGAACGTCACCGTCGGGGTGGGCGCGATCCGCGGGACCTACGCCGGAGAGGTGCGGCTGTCGGACCAGCAGCGGCCGAAGTCCTACGTGATGCACGCATCCGGCGCGGGCGGCCCGGGGAACGTGCGGGCGAAGGTGCTGATCAACCTGGAGCCGTCGGACGAGGGGACGACGCTGACCTACTCCGCGGACGCCGTGGTCGGCGGCGCGGTGGCCGGCGTGGGCCAGCGGATGATGACCGGCGTCGCCAAGCGCATGGCCGGCCAGTTCTTCAAGGCGATCGACGACGAGCTCACCGGCGCCGTGGTGCCGATCTCGACAGCGCCATCCGCGGCGGCTGTGAGCGACACCGGACTTGCCGCGGCCGGCGCGCCCGCCGAGGCACCGCGCGTCTTCACCGGCAAGGCGGCTGCGACAGGCGCCGCGCCGACGGACCTCCAGTCCGTCCTGCTGGGCGCCGCCGCCGGCGCGGCGCTCACCCTGCTCGGCGTCCTGGTCGGCTTCCGCCTCGGCCGCCGCAAGGGCTGACGACCGACGGCACCCCTGGCTCTCGGGATCAGAACGCAGTGAGGGCTGCCTCCCCGTTGGGGGAGACAGCCCTCAGACCGTGCTGACCCTGCGGGGTCAGGCCACCGAGCGGCGGCGGGTGATGACGATCCCGGCGATGGTCGAGATGACCACCCAGGCGCTGATCACCACGATCGGCGTGGTCGCCGCCCCGTGCTGGGCCAGCGTCACGATCGAGGAGGCCGGGTCCAGCTTCTCGGCGATCTCCGGCTTGACCGAGTTCACCACCGGCAGGATGCCGAGGACGGTCAGGTAGGTCGCGATCATCGCGGCGGCCGAGTTGCCCACCGCCGCACCGATCCCGGCCCCGATGACCGCGAACGCGGCGCCGGAGGCGATGACGGCGATCACGGCTTGGCCGGCCGCGAACCAGACGACATCCGGCGTGACGACCGCCAGCGTGCCGACCGCGAGTCCGACGCCGACCGCGGCGAGCACCAGGCCCAGCACGGCCATCGCCGTGGCCTTGGCGGCGAGCACCCGTCCCCGCTGCGGAACCAGCAGGTAGGTGCGCTCGACGCTCTTGTGGGTCCACTCCCCCGCAGTGGAAAGCACGCCGAGAGCGAGCAGGACGAGGGCGATCAGCATGCCCATGATGCCGAGCGCGATGGCCGCGACCACTCCGCCGCCGCTGGTCAACGTGGCGAGCAGCACCCCGAGCGGACCGACTCCGACGGCCAGCGCGGCCACTGCCTTGCCGGAGCGGGTGGACAGGGACTTGCGGATCTCCAGGCCGGTCAGCGCCGGGAAGGACGGACCGGTCCGTCGGGCCATCGATCCGGCGGCCGGAAGGGTGGCGGTTGCGGTGGTGCTCATCGCGGATGCCTTTCGGTGCGAGGTGGAGGAGGTCGGCTGGATGAGGGTGGTGGTCATGCCGCGTCCGTGAGCTGGAAGAAGAGGTCCTCGAGGCCACGGTCCTGCGGCCGCAGGTCGGTCAGCACCAGGCCGTTCACGGCGGCCACCCGGCCGACGCGCTCGGCGTGGCCGCCGGCACGATCAGGGAGCCGTCCAGCTGGGGACGGGCCTCCAGGTCGGCCGCCCCCAGTGCCGCCGACAGGGCGATCGGGTCCAGTGCCCGCACGACGGTCCCGTCCGAGCCCAGCAGCTCGGAGATCGGTCCGTCGGCGACGACCTTGCCGCCGCCGATCACCAGCAGCCGGTCGACGGTGTGCTCGACCTCGCCCAGCAGGTGCGACGAGAGGAGCACGGTGCCGCCGCGCGCCGCGTGCCCGCGCAGGAGGTCGCGCATCCAGCGGATGCCCTCCGGGTCCAGCCCGTTGGCCGGCTCGTCGAACATCAGGACCGGCGGGTCGGCCAGCAGGGCCGCCGCGATGCCGAGGCGCTGCCGCATGCCCAGCGAGTAGCCGCCGATCCGTCGTCCCCCGGCGGCCGTGAGACCCACCAGCTCGAGGACCTCGTCCGCACGGGAGGCCGGGACGCCCAGCGTCGCGGCCAGCAGCCGCAGGTGGGTCCGCCCGGTGCGCCCGGGGTGGACGGCGCCCGCGTCGAGCAGCGTGCCCATGACCGCGCCCGGGTTGGGGAGCGAGGTGTAGGGCCGGCCGTCGATCAGCGCGGTGCCGGAGGTCGCCGGCACCAGGCCGGTGATCATCCGCATCGTCGTGCTCTTGCCGGCGCCGTTCGGGCCGAGGAAGCCGGTCACCGTGCCGGGCTCCAGCTCGAACGTCACCTGGTCGACGACCGTCCGGTCGCCGTACTTCTTGGTCAGTCCGCTGACCGTGATCATCTCGGTTCTCCTCGTCGCTTCCGGTCCATCCGGTGTCACGGCACAGAGAACCGGTCGGCGCCGCTGCCTCGCGTCAGTCGCGAGCAGCGAATGCGCTGGTCGGACGTCGATCGCCCGTCATCCGAAAGTTGACCCCAGGGGTCATCCCGCGGCCGACCCGGGGACGACGATCGCCGCCCTACGCTGGCGCCCATGAGGCTCCGCGCGCGCTTGTGGCCGGGCCTCTCCGTGCGCAGCATCTGGTTCGAGGTGCTGATCGCGGTGCTCGGCGGGCTCAGCGTCAGCGCCGTCTCCTGGACCCCCGGCCCATCGCTGGTCTCCACCGCCACCGCCGCCGTCGCCTCGACGGTCGTGAGCCTGGCCCTGCTGTTCTTCCGCCGCCGCGCCCCGCTGGTTCCCTTCCTGCTGGCGGCCGCCCTCGGCGCCGTCCAGCCCGCGATCGGCGGGTCCATCCCGCTCAGTGCCTACGCAGTCGGCCGCTACACCGACCGCTGGCCGCCCCGAGTCGTCGCCGGCGTCGTCGGCTCCGTCGCCGTCAGCCAGTTCTGGACCGAGCCCTCGGTCGGCGAGATCGTCGGGGGCCTGGCGTCGATCGCGTTCATCGTGCTGCTGCCCGGCGCGATCGGCGCCTGGGTGCGCGCCCGCGCCGACCTCATGACCGCGCTCACCGAGCGGGCCGAGAAGGCGGAGGCCGAGCGCGAGCTGCTGGCCCGCGAGGCCATCGCCAGCGAGCGCGCCCGCATCGCCCGCGAGATGCACGACGCCGTCGGCCACCGGGTGAGCCTGATGGTCCTGCAGGCCGGCGCCATCGAGATGGCCGCCGCCGACCGCGGCCGCGTCGAGCAGCTGGCCTGCCAGGTCCAGGTGGCCGGCCGGCAGGCCCTCGACGAGCTCCGTCAGGCGGTCGGGGTGCTCCGGGACGGCGAGGACGACGGCGCGCCGCTGACGCCCCAGCCAGGGCTCGACGACCTCGAGCGGCTGGTCAAGGAGTGCCGTGCCGCCGGCATGACCGTCGCATTCACCCAGCCGCGACCCGACGCCGCGCCCGTGGAGCCGGCCGTCTCCCGTGCTGCCTACCGCATCGTGCAGGAGGCGCTCACCAACGCCGGCAAGCACGCACCGGGAGCCGCGGTCACCGTGGACGTCGTCCGCGAGCCGGACCAGCTGCTCGTCCGGGTCGTCAACGGCCCGCCCATCGGGCCCGCCTTCGACCGCACGGGCGGTGGCTTCGGCCTGGTGGGGCTGAGCGAGCGGGTGCGCACGCTGGACGGCACGTTGCGGGCAGAACCGCGGCTGGACGGCGGCTTCCTCGTCGAGGCGGTGCTGCCGGCGTGACGATCAAGGTGCTGCTCGTGGACGACGAGGAGCTCGTGCGGTTCGGTCTGCGCACCGTGCTCGAGGCGTCGGGCGACTTCGCGGTGGTGGGGGAGGCGGCCAACGGGCTGGCCGGCGTCCATGCTGCCGAGGAGCTGCGGCCCGACGTCGTCCTCATGGACATCCGGATGCCGGTGATGGACGGGCTCAGGGCGACGCGGGAGATCCTCGCCAAGGCGCATCCGCCGCAGGTCGCCGTCCTCACGACGTTCCACGCCGACGAGTACGTGTACGCGGCGCTGGCCGCCGGAGCCGCCGGCTTCCTGCTCAAGGACACCCCGCCCCGCGAGATCGCCGCTGCGGTGCGGGCGGTCGCCGACGGCACCGCCACGCTGTCGCCGAAGGTGACCGCGACGCTCATCGAGTCCTACGTGGATAAGCGGGCCGCTCCGCGCAAGGCGCAGGCGTTGCGCCGGATCCGTGAGCTGTCCGACCGCGAGCGCGAGGTGCTCACCCTGCTCGGCAGCGGCGAGTCCAACGCGGAGCTGGCGAAGAAGCTCTACGTCAGCGAGGCGACGGTGAAGACGTACGTCTCCCGGCTGCTGGCGAAGCTGGACCTGGCGAACCGGACGCAGGCGGCGATCCTGGCGCACGAGGCAGGCCTGCTCGACGGGTGATCGCCAGCAGGGCCAGCGGCAGCACGACCGCGCCGGCCTGCAGGGCGACCAGCACCGTCGCCTCGAGGGGCGTCGCGTGCTCGAGATGTGCCACGTGGAACACGAGGTGCGGCAGCGCGAACGCCAGGTAGGCGAGCAGTGCCACGACGACCAGCCGCCGCTCCAGCCAGATCGCTGCCGCGGTCAGCGCGATCGCCAGCCCGAGCGTGGCCCCGCCGACGTCGCGCATGAGGTGCTCGCTGAACGGCGGCGTGAGGTCGACCGTCGGCACGTCCTCGTAGAAGCTGCGCGGGAGGAACGCCGTCCACAGGCCCAGCACCCACTCGACGGCGGCCAGCAGCACCAGCCCCGCCCTCAGCATGGTCGTCATGGCTTGTCTCCCTTCGTCCTCATGGAGACGGGACAGGCAGCCTCCGTGTGACATGGCGCTTCCGCGGAATCGTCCTGGGGGCGCGACTGTGCGCGGATCCACCTCATCTCTCGCGGATGGCGTGGACAGGCGCACAACGGCCGGAGGGTTCGACAGCGCGCCATCGCGGCGGCACGCAGACTGGGCCGCATGTGGACCCCGGCCGACATCCCTGACCTGACCGGACGCGTCGCGGTGGTGACCGGTGCCAACGGCGGCCTGGGCCTGGTCACCGCGCACGAGCTGGCCGGCGCCGGCGCCCACGTCGTCCTCGCCGCCCGGGACCAGGCCAAGGCCACGACGGCCGAGGAGCAGATCCACGCCCGCAACCCGCGGGCCGAGACCGAGATCGTCCCGCTCGACCTCGGTTCGCTGAAGTCGGTCACCGATTCGGCCGGGACGATCAGCTCGAAGCACGAACGGGTCGACATCCTCGTCAACAACGCCGGTGTCATGGCCATGCCGGAGCGGCGCACCGAGGACGGCTTCGAGATGCAGCTCGGCGTCGACCACCTCGGCCACTGGGCCTTCACCGCGCACCTGATGCCGGCCCTGCTGAGAGCAGAAAGGGCACGCGTCGTCACCGTCACCAGCACGGCCCGGTTCATGGGCGGCGTGGTCGACCCGCAGAACCCGCACCTCGAGGGCAGGTACAAGCCGTGGCGCGCCTACGCCCAGGCCAAGCTGGCCAACTACCACTTCGGCCTCGGACTGCAGCAGCAGTTCGCCAAGGCGAAGGTCGGCGCCATCAGCCTCATCGCCCACCCCGGCCTGTCCGACACCGACCTGCAGTCGCGCGCCGTCCGGGAGCAGGGCGGCGGCTGGGGCGCCGCGCTCTCCGAGGTCCTGGCCAATCGCGCCGGCATGTCCCCCGCCGAGGGTGCCCGCCCCCAGCTCCGGGCCGCCACCGACCCGCACGCCAAGGGGGGCGAGCTCTACGCCCCGCGGTACGTCTCGAACGGTCCCGCCGTCCGCCGGCCGATCCTGCGCCGCTGGGACCTGCAGCGGCGCATCGACGAGCTCTGGCAGGTCAGCGAGCGGGAGACCGGCGTGGCCCTGGACGTCGGTTAGCGGCGGTCCTCCGCGCGCAGCGCCACGGCGGTGAGCAGCTCCCACCGGATCGCCGAGCTGCCCGGCCCGACCACGAACCAGTAGCGGTCGAACCGCTTCCGCGCCTCCGCATCGGTCGCGGCGATGCGGGTCTCGCAGCTCAGCCGCGTCCCGCCGACCGACGGCGACAGGCGGAACTCCATGCCGACGCGCACCCACCCCGGCTCCGACCAGTCCCGCACGCCGGCGGCATCGAGCGGTGGCCCCTGCTCTCCGCCGGTCATGCGCCACGGCCGCAGCACCCCGCCGAAGACGACGGCCCGCGGCGGCTCCGAGCTCAGGCGCGGGATCGGCACCACGTCGAGGAAGGTCTGGCGCAGTCCGCCGCGCCACCGACCCGTCAGCAGCAGAGGCAGCACGCGCATGCCGCCCAGCACCATCGTCAGCGGCAGACCGGTCAGCTTGATCGCGTGCAGCTCGTCCCACACCACCTGCGCCGGGGCGTCGATCACCCGCGCCTGATGGGTGACGTGGTCGGCCCCGGGGACGACGTCGTCCAGATTCACGCCACTCACCCCACCGCGTCGTAGACGGCCCGGACGTAGGCCTCGGCCCGCGGCGAGCCGATGATCCCCGGCGCCATCCGGTTCATCATGTAGGTGATCGTCAGCCGCCGGTCCAGGTCCATCACCGCCAGCGAGCCGCCCCAGCCGCCCCAGAACGCCACCCGCCCCGACGGCACGTACGGCACGATCGGCGACCCCAGGCAGTAGCCGATCCCCCAGCGGAACGGCTGCTCGAGCACCAGGTCCACCCCGTCGGCCTGCACCTGGAAGATCAGGTCGATCGTCTTCTCCGACAGCAGCCGCCGGCCGCCCACCTCGCCGCCCAGGGAGAGCACCCGCAGGACGTCGAGCACGCCACGGGCGTTCGAGTGCCCGTTGAGCGCCCCCAGGTCGGCAGCCCGCCACTCCGGCGAGGAACACGCCTTGGTCGACATGACCGGGCCCATCCACGTCCGCATGGCCACCGTGCTCAGGTCGGTGGACGGGTCGGGATCGACCCTCGGCGGAGGTACGAGATCAGCGATCCGGTCCCAGTCCTGCGGCCGGGCGCCCACCTGGAAGTCGGCGCCCAGCGGCCCGGCGATCTCGTGCTCGACGAAGTGCTCGAACGTCGTGTTGGTGATCCGCCGGATGACCTCGCCGACGAGGTGTCCCTGGGTGGCCGCGTGGTACCCGGACGCCGCCCCGGGCGACCACCACGGCCGCTGGCGGGCCAGCCGTTCGCAGGCGGTCTCCCAGTCGTACATGTCCCGGATCGAGAAGGGCTGCTCCCAGCCGGAGACGCCCGAGGTGTGCGACATGATGTGCCGCACCTCGACGTCCTTCTTGCCCTTGGCCGAGAACTCGGGCCAGTAGTTGCCCACCGGCGCGAAGACGTCGAGGTCGCCCCGCTCGACCAGCATCAGCGCGGCCAGGTTGAGCACGCACTTGGTCGTCGACCAGACGTTGACGATGGTGTCCTGCGTCCACGGCGCCGTCCGGGCCTCGTTCCGCCAGCCGCCCCACAGGTCGACGACGGTCTCGCCGTCGAGGTCCACCGCGACCGACGCGCCGAGCTCGTCGCCGTCCAGCTGCTCGGCCAGGGCCTCCCGCACCCCCGCGAACCGGTCGTCGCAGCTGCCGTGCACCTCGGCCATCGGCCCTCCTCGCCCCCCGGAGACGCCCTTGTCATCCCTCAAGATCAGACCACGACGCCGGAGAGCCGACAACGCACGGCGGGCAGTTCCGGACCGGTACGTTGCCGACCGATGACCAGGGTGCGGGCAGCGGTGGGCGGCGCCGCCCTGCTCGGGCGGGCCGCCCGCCGCCAACCGGCGGTCAGGTGCTCCGTGACCCGACCTACGTCGCTCGAGCCCCCGCGGCGGCGTGGTGCCGTGGCCGCATCAGCAGCACGATGCTCGTGGCGAGCGCCCAGACCATGAACAGCAGGAATCCGCCGAACCCGCCGATGCCCACGAACCATGCCTCCTCGCTGCCCTCGAAGACGGCACCGAGGCTCACCACGAGGAGGACGGCGACCGCGCCGGCAAGCCACCCGAGCCACGTCGGCAGAGCGTGGGTACTCAAGATCGCGCCCGTCGCACCGATCATCATCGCGATCCCTGCGGACACCGTGCCGAGCCCGACCCAGTAGTCGAGCACGGCCAGCGTCGGGAGGGTCGAGGGGTCAGCCGTCTCGGCGGCCTGGACCAGCGCGAGGTACAGGCCTCCCGAGACGAGGATGGTGGCGACGAACGCAGCGCCGGCGATCGCGAAGAGGCCGGCCATCATGCCGCCCTCGCCCTCGTGCCGCCGGAACCTGCTCCACAGCCCGGCGAGGAAGACGATGAACGCGATGTCGGACAGGAAACCGAGCAGCAGCGACATCTGGTGCCCGGTCCGGTCTTCGCTCAGGGCCGACGCGAGCTGATCCGGTCCGATGTCGAACTCCGGCGTATCCGGGGTGAAGAAGCTGGCCACCACCAGCAGGAAGAACAGCAGGCCGGCGATCGCGGTGATGCGGTCCCACCGCGATCGCCGCTCGCCAGAGGTCTCGCCGGTCCGGCCCGTGCCGGGCGGGCCTCCCGTCTCGAAGCCGGGTCTGGTCTCCATGACGTCACCCCTTCCGGTGCACGGGACCGGCCGACCGTCGGCGCTGGTCCGCGACGAGTGTGGAACCGATCCGGGACGGCGGCGGCCGTTTCTGCGCGCGAAGTTCGGCAACGAGCGGTACGTGTCGGTCCGGTGATCGAGTCCGCTGAGCACGCTGCGCCTGGTCTACGCGGCCGACGACCCCGTGGTGACGGCCGCAGCCGACCGGGCGGTCAGTTGTACTCGGGGCCGACCGAGCCGAGCTCGACCTCGCCGACCCGTTGGAAGGTCGTCATCAGCACGCCGGTGGACGACGCCCTGGACGACGTCAGCCGCCAGGTGCGCGGGATGGTCCCCTCGCCGAAGAGCCGCTTCCCCTGACCCAGCGTCACGGGGAACACCATGAGCCGCAGCTCGTCGACCAGGTCCTCCGCCAGCAGCGTCTGGATCAGCCCGGCCGAGCCGTGCACCTGCAACTCCCCGCCGTCCTCGGCCTTCAGCGCGCGGACGGTGGCGGCCACGTCCCCCGACAGGAGCTCAGCGGTCTCCCACTCGATCGACGTCAGCGTGCGGGAGGCGACGTACTTCTTCTTGAAGTTGATGCCTTGGGACACCGGGTCATCGCTGATCATCTGCGGCCAGGAGGCGTGGAAGATCTCGTACGTCGTCCGGCCGAGCAGGAAGTCCTGGGCGCCGGCGAACCACTCGTTCATCTGCTCGCCCATGCCCTCGTCGAAGTGCGGCGGCAGCCAGCCCTCGTAGCCGAAGCCACCCGAGGGGTCCTCCCCGGCGCCTCCGGGGGCCTGCATGACCCCGTCCATGGTGACGAACGTGGTGACGACGAGGGGGCGCATGGCGATCTCCTTCGAGACGGTGGGACCGATCCCGGCTGGCGGCCCGTCGACCAGACGTCGAACGGGCGGGACGCGAATCGACCCGACGGGCGACCCTTCTTCAGAAAAGGGCTGCGGACGTCGATGGGGTAGACGTGGCCCGTCAGCGCACCGACGCCGAGCAGCAGATCGCCGACCTGCTGCACACGGCGCGCAAATCGCTGCGCCTGAGCGTCGCCTTCCTCAGCCGGCTCGACGGCACGACCCAGCACCTCGAGGTGGTCGACTCGGCCATCCCGGTGCTGTTCTCCGACGGGATGACGCAGCGCCAGGAGACCTCGTTCTGCCAGGCGATCATCGACGGGCGGCTGCCGGCGGTGATCCCCGACGTGAAGGCCTTCCCGGAGGCGATGAAGCTGCCGACGGCGAAGATCCCGCGGATCCGCAGCTACGTCTCCGCGCCCGTGGTGCTCAGCGACGGCTCGCTGTACGGCACCTTCTGCGCCTTCGGGCTCACCTCGGACAAGGAACTCACCACCCGCGACAAGACGCTGATGGACGTGCTCGCCTCGGCCGCCGCCGTCATCGTCGAGCCGGGGGTGCGCTCGCAGCAGGAGCGAACCGAGATCGAGACCCGCCTTGGGCCGGTGATGGCGGCCGGTGGCCCGGTCATCGCCGTCCAGCCGATCGTCGACCTCTCCACCGGGTACCGCGTGGGCGTCGAGGCGCTGAGCCGGTTCCCCGCCGAGTGGGGGAAGGCGCCGGACGTCGTCTTCGCCGAGGCGCACGGCATCGGCGCGGGGCACCGCCTCGAACTGCTCGCGCTCCAGCGCGCCGCCGAGGTGCTGGCCGACATCGACGGCTACGTCTCCATGAACGTCTCCCCCGGCACGCTCCTGACCGCCGCCTGCCAGGCGCTGCTCGCCCGCCTGCCGCTCGACCGGGTGCTGCTGGAGCTCTCCGAGCACGACCAGGTCGAGGACTACGACGCCCTCGACACCGCCCTCGCGCCGCTGCGCCGGGCCGGCCTGCGGCTGGCGATCGACGACGTGGGCGCCGGCTTCTCGTCGCTGCGGCACATCGTCGTCACCTCGCCCGACGTCATCAAGATCGACCGCAGCATCGTGACGGGCGTGCACGAGGACCCGGTCCTCGCCAAGCTCGTGCACTCGCTCGTCGAGTTCGCGCACGGTTGCGACGTCCAGGTCGTGGCCGAAGGCGTCGAGACCGCCGCCGAGGACGTCGTCCTGCGCACCCTCGGCGTCGACTACGGGCAGGGCTGGCAGTTCGGCCGCCCGGGGCCGGTGGACGCGCTGCGACCCGCGGCGGCGCTCACCGCCTGAACCGGTGGCGGTGCGTCTTCACCCCGTACATCGCCCGGTCCGCCCGGCTGATCAGCTCGTCGGCGGTCTCACCCGGCCGACCGACCGCCACTCCGACGCTGACGCCGACCCGCAGCGGCCCTTCCGGCCCCGGATAGGGAGCGCCGACGCACTCGGTCACCCGCCGGGCGAGCTCCTGCAGCTCCTCCTCGTCGCGCCGCGAGCACATGATCACGAACTCGTCGCCGCCGAACCGGGCGACCAGGTCGTACGGGCCCGTGTGCGAGGTGAGCCGGCCGGCGACCTCGGCGAGGAGCGCGTCGCCGACGGCGTGCCCGTGCTCGTCGTTGACGGTCTTGAACTGGTCGAGGTCGCAGAACAGCAGCGCGCAGCCCGGACCGTCCGCCAGGTGGGCGTGCAGCGCGTCGAACAGGGCGCCACGGTTGGCCAGTCCGGTGAGCAGGTCGGTCTGCGCGCGGGCGTGCAGTTGCGCCTCGCGCAGCCGCTCGCTGGTCACGTCCACCGCCACGCAGCCGATCGCATAGGGGCGGCCGTCCTCGTCGTGCAGGACGGTGTTGCGCATCGAGACGCGCCGCCGCTCGCCGTCCCCGGTCAACCAGTCGCCCTCCTGCGGAGTCGCCACCCCGGTGGCCATCGCCCGCTCGACGGCGTCCTGCGCCAGGGCCACGTGCTCCGGGACGACGTACACCTCCCAGAACCGCTGCCCTTCGAGCAGTTCGGCACTCAACCCGGTGAACCGCTGCAGAGCCGGGTTGGCCAGCAGGATTCGGCCGTCGCCGTCGACGATGCAGATCAGGACGTCGCTGGCCGCGACGAAGGCGAGCAGCAGGTCATCGGGGTGGAGGGCAGGCGCGCAGCCCCATCCCTGCGAGCCTCGTCCCTGCGCGATCACCCCTGGCACTCCCTGGCGTCGGGTGGGCGCACCGCTGAGGGGCGCCGTGCCGGGACGATACGGCGGATCTCCTCGCCCGTCTCCGGTCGGCTGACGGATTTTCGGTCCGGGGTTGCACGCTCCGCAACGTTTGCGACCGATCTCGGCCCGCCGGCCAGCCGCCGCACCGCGGCCGACGACGCCACCCCCGGGCCACTTCCCGACCCGTTATCTCAGCGCTAAGGTTTCTGCCATGAGCGCGCGCCGGGTCCGTATCGGGATCGACACCGGGGGCACGTTCACCGACGTGGTCGCCGTCGACGAGGAGTCCGGCCGCACGACGACCACCAAGACGCCGTCCACCCCCGCGGACCCGGCCGAGGGCTTCCTCACCGGCGTCCGCAAGGTGCTCGACCTCATGGGCCTCCCCGGGGAGGCCGTCACCGCCGTGAGCCACGGCACGACGGTCGCCACCAACCAGCTGCTCGAGGGCAAGCTCGACCGGATCGGCTTCATGACGACCGAGGGCTACGAGTCCGTCCTCGAGATCGCCCGCCAGTCGGTCCCCGACGGCTACGGCAACAGCTACTTCTGGGTCAAGCCACCGCGGATCGTCCCGGCCGACCTCGTGCGCACCGTGCGTGGGCGGCTGGACCACACCGGAGCCGAGGTCCGCCCGTTCGACGAGGACGACGCCCGCGCCGCGGCCCGCTTCTTCGCCGACGCCGGCATCTCGACGGTCGGCGTCTGCTTCCTGCACGCCTACGCGAACGACGCCCACGAGCGCCGCATGCTCGAGGTGATCCGCGAGGAGCACCCCTCGGCCGTCGTGTCCATCAGCTCCGAGGTGCTCCGCGAGTACCGCGAGTACGAGCGATCGGTGACCACGCTGGTCGACGCCGCCGTGAAGCCCAAGGTGGCCGCCTACGTCACCAACATCCGCGGGCGGCTCGACGAGATCGCCCCGGGCGTGCCGTTCTACGTCATGAAGAGCAACGGCGGCGTCCTCTCGGCCGGCGAGGTCGTGCACCAGCCGATCACGACGATGCTGTCGGGCCCCGCCGCCGGCGCCCTCGGGGCGGCGCTGATCGCCGGCACCGCCGGGTTCGACCGGGTGCTCACCTGCGACGGGGGCGGCACCTCCACCGACGTGACCGTGGTCATCGACGGCGAGCCGACGCTCACCACCGAGGGCTCGGTCGGCGACTACCCCTCGAAGATCCCGATGATCGACGTGGTCACCGTGGGCGCGGGCGGCGGCTCGATCGCCTGGCTCTCCCCGAGGGGACGCTCAAGGTCGGCCCCCAGTCGGCCGGCGCCGATCCCGGCCCCATGTGCTACCCGAACGGCGGCGACCAGCCGACCGTCACCGACGCCCACGTCGTCCTCGGCCGGATCCCGCCCCACCTGCTCGGCGGCGAGATCCCGCTCTCGGTCGACGCGGCACGCACCGGGCTCGAGCAGCTCGGCGCGAAGCTGAACCTGGACCTCGAGCGGGCCGCCACCGGCATCCTCGAGATCTCGGCGTGGAACCAGGCCAACGCCCTGCGCCAGGTCACCGTGGCCCGCGGGCTCGACGTCCGCGACTTCACCCTGACCACCTTCGGTGGCTCCGGCTCGCTGCTGGCCTGCCGGCTGATGGACATCCTGAACCTGCCCCGGACGCTGGTGCCCCCGAACCCGGGCAACGTCAGCGCGTTCGGGTTGCTCACCGTCGACGTCCGCAACGACTACGTGCAGACCGTCGTCTCCAAGCACCTCGACCTCGACCTGGGCCGCGTGCGGTCGGTGTTCGCCGAGCTGGAGGGACAGGCGCAGACGGCCCTGGACGGCGAGGGCTTCGAGCGGTCGCAGCAGCGCATGCAGCGCACCGCCGACCTGCGCTACGTCGGCCAGGCGTTCGAGGTCCGCGTCCCGGTGCCCGACGGCCAACTCGACGCCGAGGGCAGTGACACGGTCGCTCAGGCGTTCCACGCCGCGCACCGCCAGCTGTACGGCTACGACTTCGCCGACGACCCGCGCCAGGCCGTCGAGTGGGTCAACCTGCGGGTCAGCGGGATCGGGCCGATCCGCCGTCCGGACATGGTCGAGCTGGAGATCCGCGCGGAAGGCACGGTCGCCGGGGCGGTATCGGGCACCCGGCGGGTCTTCTTCGACGACTGGGTGGAGACCCCGACCTACAACCGGCCCGACCTGGCGCCCGGCGACGTGGTCAGCGGCCCGGCCATCATCGAGGAGTTCGGCTCCACCGTCCCCGTCCACCCCGGCTTCGCGGCCACCGTCGACGCCTACGGCAACCTGCTGCTCACCAAGGAGGACGCCCGATGAGCGACCAGAACCGCGGTTTCGGCACCTCCAGCGGCGACCAGAACCGCGGTTCCGGCGCCAAGGTGGAGGCGGACCCGGTCCTCGTCGAGATCGTCGCCGGCACGCTGGCCGCGATCGAGAAGGAGGTGGAGACCTCCATCGGGCGGACGTCGCGGTCGCCGATGATCCGTGACGCCCACGACTTCCGCGCCGGCATCCACGACCGCAAGCTGCGCAAGCTCACCGGCCGCAGCTACAGCGCCCTCGTGCACCCTGTGGTGCGCGACTACCCCATCGAGACGATGAACGTCGGTGACGTCTTCTTCCACAACGACGTCTACCTCTCCGAAGGCGGCATCGGCCACCTGCCCGACCTGTGCGTCACCGTGCCGGTGTTCGCGTCACCGGACGGCCAGGCTGAGACACCACAGGTCGTGGCCTTCATCCAGGCGTTCGGCCACCACGACGACATCGGCGGCGCCGTGCCGGGCTCGATGCCCAGCGCGGCGACCAGCGTGTACGAGGAGGGCCTGATGGTCCCCCCGATCAAGCTGTGGGACCGCGGCGTGCCCAACGAGTCGGCGCTGAAGATCATGACCCGCAACTCGCGGATGCCCGACTCCCTGGCCGCCGACCTCGACGCCGAGTGCTCGGCCTGCCTCGCCGGCGCCCGCCGCCTCGGGGAGCTGTTCGACCGGTACGGCGTGGCGGCGGTCGAGGCCTGCTTCGAGGCGATCCTGGCCAACTCCACCGAGGTCTACCGGCGGGAGATCCTCAGCCAGATCCCCGACGGCACCTACGTGTGGGAGGACTACGCCGAGCACGACGGCGTCGAGGAGCCCCAGCTGCACCGCCAGCGGATCACGCTGACCATGGACTCCACCCGCGAGACGCCGCTGATCATCGACTTCACCGGCACGGGCCCGCAGGCCAAGGGCCCGATCAACCACTGCGGCGACTACGCCGACGGCAACTTCCTCAAGAAGTGGCTGGCGCCGATCCTGCGCAACCTGGCCGAGTCACCCGAGCGCATGGCCCAGCTCGACGTCAACGAGGGCGTCGTCCCGCTGATCGAGATGCGGTTCCCGGAGAAGGGCACCCTGCTCACGCCGATCTTCCCGGCGCCCACGAACGCGCGGACGTTCGTCATCCTGCGGCTGCTGGGCGTGCTGGCCGGCGTGCTCGCCAAGGCCACCGGCGGCCGGATGCCCGCCGACCAGGAGACGATCCGCTACACCGGCGTCTACGGCACCGACGCAGACGGCCAGCCCTACCTCATGCGCGAGGTGCTGGGCGGCGGCTCGGGTGGGCGGTACTACGCCGACGGCGAGGACACCATCCACGTCGTCCCCGACTCGCGGAACCTGCCGACCGAGTTCACCGAGGGCCGTTTCCCACTGCGCGTGGAGCGGCTGGGCCTGGCTGTGGACTCCGGCGGCCCGGGTCGCTACCGCGGTGGCTGCGGCTACGAGAAGCACATCCGCGTGCTGCGCGACGCGCACTTCATGTCGATCGCCGACCGCTCGATCCTCGCCTGCTGGGGCGTCAAGGGCGGCAAGGCCGGCCGGCCCTTCCAGATCACCGTCGACCCCGGCGGCCCGGACGAGCACGAGGTCGACGCGCTCGCCGACGCCGAGCCGCTCAAGGCCGGCACCGTCGTCCGCATCCGGACGACGGGTGGCGGTGGCTGGGGCGACCCGCTGGACCGCCCGGTCGACGAGGTGCTCCGGGACATCGCCTGGCGCAAGGTGTCGGTCAGCGGCGCGCGCGAGGACTACGGCGTCGTCGTCCTCGAGGACGGCACGTGCGACGAGACCGCGACCGAACAGCTCCGCGGGGAACTGCGGGCCGCCCGCACCGGCGACGAGCCGTTCTTCGACCGCGGTCCGGGCTACGCGCTGCTCTCCGGCGGCGCCGCGTTCAACGAGTTCGACGTCCTCTGACTCGACGCGAGATCTGCACACTCGTGGTCATCAGGCCTTGATGACCACGAGTGTGCAGATCTCGCAGGATCAGGTGACGGGTTCGGTGCTGCCGGGGGTGGGCTTGGCCTCGTCGCCGGGGCCGCCCTCCCCGTCGTCCTCCGCGCCCTCGACGTCCTCGGGAGCGGTCGGCGTCTCCTCCAGGACGTTCTCACGCGCCTGGTCGCGATCGGTACCTGGAACCTCGGTCATGGCGGACCTCCTTCTCGGGGCGGGCCCGGCCGCTACCCGCGCCGGTCGACGGCGACGCCTGCCTTCGCCAGGGGCGAACAGGGTCGACCGGGACGTCGGAGCACCTCCGCCGTACGGGCGTCGGCCGGGAGGAAGGCCTCGATGCTGAGCTCGGCGGCGGTGAGGTCCACCGCCGTCCCGAAGGTGGTCACCGTGCCGAGGAAGCTCAGCACCTCATCGCCGGCCCTCACCCGCAGCGGCACGGCGATCCCGTTGGGCTTGGCCCGGTCCGTTCCGCCGGGAAGCGCGGCGAGCTCGCGGTGCAACGTAGCGAGCTCGGCGTCACCGGTGAGCTGGGCCTCGCGCGCGAGCCGGTGGAGGACGTGCCGCCGCCACTCCGGCAATCGAAGGACCTCGCCAGCAGCTCCGGAGCGACGTCCCCGGTGAACAGCGCGACACTGGATCGTCCTCCAGGCCCTCGTCGTCGCCGGCTTCGCCGGACTGCAGACCGCCGGCCTGCGCGGACGGCAGTAGGTCAGCGGTCCCGGCGGGGCCGCACGCCCGGCCTCCGCGCCTCGCCCTTCACCGGCCCCAGGTCGAGGAACATGTCCAGCGCGGCCACCACGTCCGTCCGACCCTCGACGGGGTCGAGAGCGGGGGCGGGCGCCGCCATCTTGGGCACGGTGACCGCCAGGCTCAGTCCGACGACGCCGGCCGCGATCCTGTCCTTGCGCATGGCTGCCTCCCTCGACTGTCGACGGCGGGCGCGTGTCGCCGTCGCCGGCCTCCACGGCGGCCCTGCGACGGATGCGGTCCGCCACACGGGTGAGGCACCGGAGGGCTTCGCGGATGCACCCGGAGAGGGCCTGGCGCGTACCGATTCGTGACCTCCCGGTGGTAGGAACGCCCCCCACCACTGATCGGCGGTCGGCATGTTCGGGCGAGCAACCCTGGGAGCAGCGGCGGCGCTGACGGCGGTCCTCGCCTGGGCGGCGCCCGCTGCGGCCCTGCCCGAGCCGACGATCCCGCCGGACGTGACCGACTTCTACACCGACGAGGCCGCGGACTGGGCCGCCGCACTGGGCGCGGGCCTCGACAGCGACTTCTCCGACGTCCGCGTCGGCGCCGTCCACGAGGTCTTCTGGTTCTCGAAGGCCTTCGTCGACGGCGAGCCGACCGACGAGCCGGTCCGCCCCTCGGGCACGTGGCTCGGCGTCCTCCAGCGCGGCGACCAGGTCCTCGGCACCCTCGGAGTCTGGAAGCCGGACGGCGGCCGGGCCGAGCCGTTCGGGCTCGAGAACGGCGTCCCGATCGCGACGGCGATGGGCACGCTGGCCCCCACGGAGCTGCTGGTCCAGGACGAGCCGACCGGCGCGTACTACGCGCTGTCGGGAACGGCGGCGCGGCCGCTGAACGACTGGGCCCGCGAGTACCTCTCCGAACCGGGGGACGTCGCGGCGCTCCAGGACGTCGTCGCGGCACGGTACGCCGAACTGGCGAACCAGCCGGCCGAGCCGGTCGACCCGCCGATGCTGCCGTTCGCCCTCGGCGCCATGGCCGTCACGCTCGCGGCAGGCATCGGCGTCGTGCTCGCCCGGCGGCGGCCTCGTCAGACGACCGGGTAGTCGCCGAGGATCTCCGTGCCGTGGGCCGCGGCGAGCGCGATCAGCCGGTCGGCGTCGTCGAGCAGCGCCTCCTCGCCCTGCTCGACGACGGCCGCGAAGAACGCCTCCATCCCGGCCGGGGAGGCCACGGTGAGCATGCGCACCGCCTCGTCGGAGAGGCGCCGCAGGCCGTGCGGGGCCCCGCGCGGGACCAGCAGGAAGGTCCCCGGCCCGGCCGTCGTCTCGGCGTCGTCGAGCCAGACCGCCACCTCGCCGCTGAGGACGTAGAACGCCTCCTCCGCGTCGGTGTGGCTGTGCAGCGGCGTGGTGTCGGCCCAGAACTCCTCCTCGACCAGCCAGTAGCCGCCGCGGGTGGCCGCGGCGTCGGCCTTGGTCGTGTACGTCGAGCCCAGAGCGGTCAGACGCGGACCCTCGCCCGGTCCTAGAACGGTCACCGGCAAACCTCCCGCACGATCGGATGACGGTGATCATGATGGGCTCCCGTGCCGGAGGCCAGGGGTGACGCCGCGATGCAGCGGCTCAAGCCGGAACCGCGGCCCGCGCGACGACCGGAGCCGCGAGCCGCCGGGCCAGCAGGGTCACGGCGATCCCGATGACCAGCACCCGGAAGGGCTCCGGCGCGGGCACGAACGCGAGAGCAGCGCCCACGATCGTCAGCGTTCCCAGCCAGCCCGGCACCAGGCCCGCCCGCAGCAGGGCGATACCCGTCCACAGCCAGCCGACCGTGAACACCACGTACGAGGCGATGTAGCCGACCACCACGCTCGGCAGCCCGGCGTCGAGCACGTCGGGGGCCTCGGCGGCGAGACCGGGGAGCACGAACAGGAGCGCCCACGCACCCCCGGCCACCAGCACGGTGCCGACCACGGCCACCGCGGCTCCCGCGACGCTGCGTCCTTCGTCGCGCAGCCGCGACAGTGCCGCCACCGCTCCGGCTCCGATCCCCAGCAGAGCCACGACCAGGACAGCGGACGACGCGACCGCCAGCGGCGACGTCTCGACACCGGCCTCACCGTCGACGACCATCGCGCTGACCATCAGCGCGAAGCCCACGACCGCCGCAGGCCCGGCGACCGCCCCCAGCGGCCGCAGCAACGACGCCAGTTCCATGACGACTCCCTTCCTCCCCGATCCCCGCTGGACCGGCCCGGGACGAGGGTCGCCGAACGGCGGGCCGGATGTCTCCGACCCGACGGACGAACCGCCTCCTCCTCACGGACGAGGGACCCGCCCCCGCAGGTGGTGGTGCGGCGGGACCGTCGAGCGGCAGGCTGACGGCCGGCTGAGGTGAGGGGGTTGCGGTGCTGACCGTGCGCGCGACATCCGCGCAGGCGTGGCTGGACGTCGCCGTCCCGGCCCTGCTGGCCGTCCTCGCGGTGACCCAGCTGGTCGTCGACGAGCCACCGGGTGACCCCGCGCTGATGACGGTCTGCGCACTGGTCACGGTGCTGCCGCTGGCGGCGCGTCGTCGAGCTCCCGTCCTCGTGACCGCGGTGGTCGGTGCCGGGACCGTGGGTCAGGTACTGGCGGCCGACGGTGCGCCGGCCACGTTCGCGTCCTTCGTCGCCGTGATGGTCTGCGTCTACACCCTCGCCCGGGAGGCCCGCCCGGTCGGCATCGCCGCGGGCCTGGCGATCGTGACCGTGGCGGTCACCGTCCTCACGCTGCTGCAGGCCCGCGCCGAGCCCTTCCAGCCGTTCGAGTTCGTCTATCCACTGTTCTACTTCGGCGCCGCCGGCGCACTGGGCGCCCTGGTGCGGCGGCGCTCCGAGCGGCTGGCCGCGGTCGAGGACCGCGCCGTGACCCTGGAACGGGAGCTGCAGCGCGAGGCCGAGCTCGCCGCCGCGGAGGAGCGGGCGCGGATCGCCCGCGAGCTGCACGACGTCGTCGCCCACGGCCTGAGCCTCATGGTCGTCCAGGCGGAGGCGGCCGAGGAACTGCTCGGCCGCTCGCCGACTGCTGCCGCCCAGCCGCTGCAGCGGGTGCAGGAGACCGGCCGTCAGGCCCTGGCCGAGATGCGCCGCCTGCTCGGCGTCCTCCGCGATCCGGAGGCCGGCCCGCCCGCGACCGCGCCGCAGCCCTCGCTGCGCCGGCTGCCCGACCTGGTCCGCGAGGCCGCCGACGTCGGACTGCGCGTGGACGTCGAGGTGGCCGGCGAGCAGATCGCCCTCTCCCCCGGGCTGGAGCTCGCCGTCTACCGGATCGTCCAGGAGGCCCTCACCAACACCCGCCGGCACGCCGGCGCGTCACGGGCCTGCGTCCAGCTGGCCTACTCGCCGGAGGCGCTGCGGATCGAGGTGACCGACGACGGTCGGGGCCCGACCGGCAACCGCGACGGGCACGGGCTGATCGGCATGCGGGAGCGCGCGGCCCTGTACGGGGGCACCCTCGAGGCCGGTCCCGCCGACACCGGAGGTTTCCGCGTCGCCGCGGTCCTCCCCCTGGAGGACGGTCGATGAGCATCCGGGTGCTCGTCGCCGACGACCAGGCGATGGTTCGGGAGGGGCTGCGGCTGATCCTCGACCTGCAGGACGACATCGAGGTCGTGGCCGAGGCGGGTGACGGGCAGTCGGCCCTCCGCGCGGTGGCCGAGCACGCGCCCGACGTCGTCCTCATGGACATCCGGATGCCGGGCATGAACGGGCTCGAGGCGACCGAACGGCTGCTGCGCGGCGGACGCCCCGGGCCACGGGTGCTGATCCTGACCACCTTCGGCGAGGACGAGTACCTCTACGCGGCGATGCGGGCCGGCGCCAGCGGCTTCCTGCTCAAGGACTCTCCGCGGGCCGCCCTGCTGCACGCCGTGCGCACCGTGGCCGACGGCTCCGCGCTGCTCGACCCGGTGCTGACGCGGCGACTGATCGAGGACTGGGTGCGTCGCCCTCCACCGGGCTCGACGGTGCCCGAGCCGCTGCGCCGGCTCACCCCGCGTGAGCTCGACGTGTTCACCGGCCTCGCGCGCGGTCGGTCGAACGCCGAGATCGCCGCCGGGCTGGTCCTGTCGGAGACGACGGTGAAGAGCCACGTCGCGCACGTCCTGGCCAAGCTCGGCCTGCGCGATCGCGTCCAGGCGGTGGTGCTGGGCTACGAGAGCGGACTGGTCCGTCCCGGCGACCTACCGGCGCCACCGGGATAGCCACCGTCGCCGCGCCGCCGGCGCCGGCTCGACCGGAGGCGGCGGGTCCGGCGGCCGGCTCCGTTCCCAGGCGGCCACGACCGCGTCGGCGTCGGCGAGCCCGGGCACCGGGGCCCAGCGGCTCTCCTGGGGACGACGCCAGAACGCCTCGACGCGAGCGTTGTAGTCGTCGACCAGCGCCCGGACCTCGGCCGCGGAGACCAGCCGGGCGGCGCGGTCGGGCAGCTCGTCCCGCTCACGCCGCAGCGCCAGACCCGGCGGCAGCATCGCCGCCGTGTCGACGCCCTCGCGGCGGGCCTTGACCAGCGCCCAGTCGTAGGCGGTCTCCTCGCGGTGCAGCCCCGGGATCGGCTTGCCCGCCCCGGGCAGGTGCTCGAAGTCCCCGCGGGCGATGCTGCGGTCGATCTGGGAGTCCACCCAGGTCGCGAACGACATCCCCGGCGGCTTGCGCTCGGTCATCGCCTCCATCGTGACAGGCATTCCGTGACAGGCTCCGGCCATGCGGACGACGAGCAGCCGAGAGGTCTACCGCAACCCGTGGATGCGGGTGCGCGAGGACACGTTCCTACGTGGCGACGGGTCGACCGGTCTCTACGGCGTCGTCGAGCGGCCCGACTTCGCGCTCGTCGTCCCGGCGGAGGACGGCGGCTACTGGCTGGTCGAGCAGTACCGCCACCCGATCGGCCGCCGCTCCTGGGAGTTCCCGCAGGGCACCTGGAGCGAGGGCGCCGGCGGGTCGGCCGAGGAGCTGGCCCGGACCGAGCTCGCGGAGGAGACCGGATTGCGGGCTGCCGCCCTGCGCCACCTGGGACACCTCGATCTCGCACCGGGCATGTCCACCCAGCAGTTCGACGTGTGGCTGGCCACCGGGCTGACCCAGGGGCCGACCGCCCGGGAGGCCAGCGAGGCCGACATGCGGTGCCGGTTCGTGCCTCGCGACGAGCTGCGGGCGATGGTGGCCGACGGCCGGTTCACCGACGGCCCGTCGTTGGCCGCCTACAGCCTCCTGCTCCTGAGGGGTGCCCACCCGTAGTGCGAAGGTGACCGATCTCGCACGACTCTTCCCTCACGTGAGGGTCAGGTTTCCCGCAGGATGGACGACGACCGGCGCACCGCGTCACCGATGTCGTCGAGCGCCTCCTCCTCCACCGGAAACGGGAGCATGTCCGTCCTGCCTGCCATCCGCCCTGCCCGCCCCGCCTGGCTGAGTCCCCGCGTCGCCCGCACCGAGATCCTCGCCGGGCTCGTGGTCGCGCTGGCGCTCATCCCCGAGGCGATCAGCTTCTCGATCCTCGCCGGGGTGGATCCCCGCGTCGGCCTGTTCGCCTCCTTCACGATGGCCGTGGTGATCTCGTTCACCGGCGGCCGCCCGGCGATGATCAGCGCCGCCACCGGGGCGATCGCCCTGGTCGTGGCGCCCCTGGCCGTGGAACACGGCCTCGAGTACCTTCTCGCCGCCGTCGTCCTCGGCGGGGTCTTCCAGGTGCTCCTGGCCGCCGCGGGCGTGGCCCGGCTCATGCGGTTCATCCCGCGCAGCGTGATGGTCGGCTTCGTCAATGCGCTGGCGATCCTGATCTTCAGCGCGCAGCTGCCGCACCTGATCGGCGTCCCGTGGCTGGTGTACCCGATGGTGGCGGCGGGCCTGGCGATCATCTTCCTGCTCCCCCGGCTCAGCACCGCCGTCCCGGCGCCACTCGTGGCGATCGTCGTGCTCACCGGCCTGACCGTGGCGGCCGGCCTCGCGGTGCCCGACGTCGGCGGTGAGGGCGAGCTCCCGAGCAGCGTGCCGTTCCTGGCACTCCCCGACGTCCCGTTCTCCCTGGAGACGCTGTCGATCATCGCGCCCTACGCCCTCGGGGTGGCCTTCGTGGGGCTGATGGAGTCGCTGATGACGGCCAAGCTCGTCGACGACATCACCGACACCCCTTCCGACAAGACGCGGGAGTCGTGGGGCCAGGGCGTGGCCAACATCGTCACCGGCTTCTTCGGCGGCATGGGCGGCTGCGCGATGATCGGCCAGACGATGATCAACGTGAAGTCCGGCGCCCGCACGCGGCTGTCGACCTTCCTGGCCGGTGTCTTCCTGCTGGTCCTCGTCGTGGCCCTCGGCGACGTCGTGGCGATCATCCCGATGGCCGCGCTGGTCGCGGTCATGATCTTCGTGTCGATCGCCACCTTCGACTGGCACAGCCTGCGCACCCTTCCCCGGATGCCGCTGAGCGAGACCGCCGTGATGGTCTCCACCGTCGCTTTCACGCTGTTCACCCACAACCTGGCGATCGGCGTCGGCGTCGGCGTCGGCGTGGCCTGCGTGCTCTTCGCCCGCCGGGTCGCACACGTGGTCGAGGTGACCGCCACCACCGACGCGGAGGGGGCCCGGGTCTACGCGGTCTCCGGCGCGATGTTCTTCGCCTCGAGCAACGACCTCGTCGACCAGTTCGACTACGCCGGCGATCCCGCGAACGTGGTGATCGACCTGTCCGAGGCGCACGTCTGGGACGCCTCGACGGTCGCCGCCTTGGACGCCATCACCCACAAGTACGAGACCCGCGGCAAGACGGCCGAGATCATCGGCCTGCACGGTCACTCGTTCGACCGCTACCTCCGGCACACCGGTCAGCTGGCCGGGGCGCACTGATGCCGGCAGCGGCCCGCAGCGGACTGCTGCAGATCGGCCAGGTGGCCGACCGCACGGGGCTGAGCCTGCGCACGATCCGGTTCTACGAGGAGGGCGGGCTCGTCCGGCCGACCAGCCGTACCGGAGGCGGCTTCCGGCTCTACAGCGAGGCCGACGTGAGCCGGCTGGAGATGATCAAGCGCATGAAGCCGCTCGGCTTCTCGCTCGAGGAGATGCAGGAGCTGCTGACCCTGCTCGACGACCTCGCGCGCCGGCCCACCGACGCAACCCTCGTCGACCGGCTCCGGATGTTCCGCGAGGCGGCCGGCGCCCGGGTCGCCGCACTTCGCGACCAACTGGCGGTCGCCGAGGACTTCGCTGCCACGCTCGACGATCACCTGGAGTCAGGGACGCGCTGACCCGGGTCCCGTTCGGGTGACGGTCCCCGGCTCCACGCTGCGATTCCCCTGGCCCACCGCGCAGGCTGTCCGGGTGCCACTGTCGGTCCCCGGCCTCCCGGGCCTCCCGCCCGAGCTCGCGGGACCCGTGGCGGTGGAGCTGGCGAAGCCGGTCGCAGCCATCCCCCCGGCGCACGCCCTCTCCGGTGGGTGCCGGTACGAGCCCAAGTGGGACGGCTACCGGCTGGTCGTCGTCCGGACCGCGGCGTCCACGCGGCTGTGGTCCAAGCAGGGCCGCGACCTCACCGACCGGTTCCCCGACATCGCCGCGGCCGCGCTGGCGCAGGTACCGGCCGGCACGGTGGTCGACGGCGAGGTCGTCATCTGGAACGGCTCGCGCCTGGACTTCGGCCTGCTGCAGCGGCGCATGGTGACCGCACCCGGCCGGATCGCGCCGCTGGTCGCCGCTTCCCCCGCCTCCTACGTCGCCTTCGACCTGCTCGCCGCGGGCGGTGCCGATCTGCGCGGCGAGCGGTGGAGCCGCCGGCGCGACGAACTGGAGGTGCTGGCCGCCCGCTGGGCTCCGCCGCTGCAGCTCACCCCCTCGACCGCCGACCCGGAGGAGGCGCGGCGCTGGTTCGACGACTTCCGCGCCGCGGGGTCGAGGGGCTCGTCGCCAAGGGTGCGGCGACCCGGTACGCGCCGGGGCGCCGGGAATGGCTCAAGGTGAAGTCCTGGGAGACCACCGAGGTGGTCGCCGGAGGGGTGATCGGGCCGATCGAGCGGCCCAGCCAGCTGGTCGCCGGCCGCTACCGGGACGGCGAGCTCGTCGTCGTCGGTCGCACCAGCCCGCTGACCCCCCAGCAGTCGGCCGAGCTGGCGGCGGTCCTCACCCCGGCCGGTGACGGCCACCCGTGGCCCGAGCGGATCGGGACGGGCGCCTTCGGCGGCGGCAAGCTGTCGGTCGCCCTCACCCGCGTGGAGCCCTCGGCGGTCGTCGAGGTGAGCGCCGACGCGGCGCTGCAGGCCGGTGTGTTCCGGCACCCGCTGCGATTCGTCCGCGTGCGTCCCGACCTCCGGCCCGGGGACCTGCCGGCGCAGCCCTGACCGGCCCGAAGGGCACCGGCAAGAACGCCCGGGCACCGACCTCGCTCCGGGCCTCAGGGCTCCTGCGGCACCCGGCCCAGCGCGACCAGCAGCCGACGGAGCAGATCGGCCAGCAGCTCGCGGTCGGCCTGCGGCAGCCCGTCGAGCAGCTCGCGCTCGGTCTCCAGGTGGTCGGGCAACGCAGCGTCCAGCGCCGCCCGGCCCGCGTCGGTCAGGGTGACCACCACGGCCCGGCCGTCGGCCTCGCTGCGCTCCCGGGTGATCAGCCCCTTCTCCTCCAGCCGGTCGAGCCGCTGGGTGATGGCGCCCGAGGTCACCAGCGCCGTGCGCATCAGCGCCGTCGGCGTCAGCTGGTAGGGCTGCCCGGCGCGCCGCAGGGCGGCGAGGACGTCGAAGGAGGGCGCGTCGAGCCCGTGCCGGGCGAAGGTGCGACGCTGGGCGAGGTAGACCTCGCGCTGCAGCTGGGTGATCCGGCCGATGACGCCCATCGGCGAGCAGTCCAGGTCGGGCCGTTCCCTGCCCCACTGCTGCAGGATCAGGTCCACGGCGTCCTCCACGTCGCTCACGGTAGTTCCCCGCTGCGCTGGGCAGCTCGAGCGCGGCCAGGTGCTCGGCGAACGTGCGGGCGGGCCGGCCCAGCAGTGCCTCGAGCACCCGTGGGCTGCCGATGAACCCGTGGGACCGGTAGTGGTCGAGCATCAGCCGCAGGCAGCGGGCCGCGTAGCGCCCGGGCGGAGGCACCGGCCCGTCGGGGACGGCGTCGACCGCGGTCACCGGCCGCCCGGTGCGCTCGGCCACCAGTTCGGCGATGCGCGGTGCGGTCAGGGGCTCGGGGCCGACGGCCTCGAAGGTGCCGCCGTCCAGGCCGCCCTCGGTGAGCAGCACGGCCGCGGCGTCGGCGACGTCCCGCAGGTCGACCAGCGACTGCGCCTGCTCCAGCCCCCACGAGCTGCGCAGGACGCCGGTGGCGGCAGCCTCGACCACGTGCGAATCGAGATTGTCGGCGTACGCGCACGGCTGCAGCACGCGCCAGTGCAGACCGCTGGCGTCCAGCGCCTCCTCCACCCGGTCCTTGGCCGCGTGGTGCGGCATCGACCGGGCCTGCGGCCGCAGCACCGAGTGGTAGACGACCCGCTGCACACCGGCCCGGCGCGCGGCACTCAGCAACGCGGTCGCTCCGTCGGTCTCGCCGCGGTCGAAGTTGGGCCAGATCAGGTAGAGCGCGTCCGCGCCCTCGAGCAGTGGCTGCACCTCGCGGGGACGGCGCAGGTCGGCAGGGACGACGTCGGCCGACAGCGCTCTGAGCTCGGGATAGGACTGCGAGCCGCCGACGAGTGCCCGCACCGGGCGGCCCTGCGACCACAGCGCGCGGACGACGGCGGCGCCGGTCTGCCCGCCTGCGGCCGTCACGACGATCACGCCGGTACCTCAGCAGTGAGACATCGAGCGAGTCAAGGACGCGCGGTCAGCGCACGCGGGTGCTGAGCCGGACGCTCAAGCCGGCCTCGGAGGGCAGCACGTCGACGTGGTCCCAGAGCTTGCGGGCCAGCCAGAGGCCCATGCCGCCCGCGGCGAGGTCGAGCCCGTGCGCGGGCACGAACCCGGAGAACGGGTCGCCGTAGGTGGTGCCGCGGTCGGAGATCACGCAGACGATGCGGTCGCCGTCGGCCCACACCCGTGCCGACACGGGACGCCGGCCGTGCCGGAACGCGTTCGCCGCGATCTCGGCAGCGGCGAGGTGCAGGTCCTCCTGCTGCTCGCGACCCGGGACGACCGACGCGATCACGGCCCCCAGCTGGTGGCGCAGGCCGGCCAGGGTGCGCGCGTCGTCGACGGAGAAGATCGGGTCCCCGTCCTCGACCGGCTCGCGCGGGAGCGGCAGCGCCGGCACGTAGGCGCCCGGGTCCTGGTACCGGGGGCTCGCCGACCAGGTGGTGCCGGCGACCAGCTCGGGATGGGTGGCCGCCGCGCTCTCGATCACCGGGGCGGGCAGGCGCCGCCGGTCGTACAGGCAGACGGCCGACACGGGAGCGGTGCCCATCAGGCGGTTGAACACGGACTCGAACCGCTGACCCTCGCGCCAGCCGGCGGGCTCGCTGCCGAAGTCGACATCGGCCAGGACCCGCAGCCGCCCGGAGCCGGACGCCATCGCGCGCTCCAGGAACCGACCACACATGGTCAGCGCGTCAGGGGCGCGGGAACCCAGCAGGCTCATCCGCGGATCGGACTCGACGGCGCGGCCGCGCTCGCCCAGTGCCCGGGTCACCAGGTCCACGGTCTCGGGCGGGCAGGTGAGCACCACCAGGTCGCCGGCCCGCAGGCCCTCGTCGAGGAACGGCAGGGCGACCGCCAGGAGCTGCGCCTCGCTGTCGACGACCGAGGCGCCGTGGTGGTTGCTCACCCCGGCCCCCCGCCCGCCCCTCCGGGGTTCGGGCACCATGGCGGACGCGGCACAGTCCGTCGCAGCTCCGTCCACCAGCCCCTCGACACGGTTGGAGGCCGAACGGCGCCGGCCAGTGAAGAGTCATTGTGGGACACGCTCCCCCGGTCGCCGAACCGGGGGCCGACACGCGTGTCACACGGGCGCCGAGGCGCCCACCCTGGCCGCGCAGGAGGCGGTGCCGAGCCAGGTGTGCGGCGCGCCCTGGTAGCACCAGCCCAGCCGCGGACGGCGGGCGCTCACCCACAGGGCCGGCACGCGCTTGTCGCCGGCGCGGGACCCGGCCAGGGAGAAACAGTTGCGGGACCGCAGCACGCCCGGATCGGAGACGAGCACCGCCAGCCCCTCGGCGATGGTCAGCGGCGTCCGGCCGGCGGCCGCGATGCCGGGCAGCACCTTGGCCGGGGGGACGTTCAGGTTGCCGCCGCCGGGGTCGACGTCCAGGAGCAGGTAGGGCGCGGCCGGGACCTCCAGCTCGGGCAGCGGCCTGAACCGGGCGAGGTCGTCGTCCTCCATCGTGGTGAAGCCCGGCCCGCCGACGGTGTGGACGGCCTCCAGCACCGGGACGACGGGTAGCCCGGGGACGACGACCACGAACGGGATGCCGTCGTGTCCGGCGGGCGGCGGCAGCAGGTCGCGGAGCGGCTCGCAGGAGGCGCGGAAGCAGCTCTCGAGGAGCTCGAGGTGCTCGGGCAGCCCGGCCTGGACCAGCGCGTCGACCTGGCGGTCGAACTCGAGCTCCGCCTCGGTCGGACAGGCTGCGACGGGAAGCGCGGACATCGGTGCCCTCTCGTGCGGGGCACGCCGCAGGACGCCGGCGTGCCGAGCGACGAACGGCGACCCCCTCAGGATCCCCCGGGCCGCCGGCCAGCCAGCCTATCCAGAGTCGTGCGCTCCGGCCCTCCCGCAGCCCGAACTTCTTCGTCGTCCACGGCGCCGCAGTCCAGCCCGCGCAGCAGGACGGCGGCCAGCGCCCGGGCCGTGGCCGGCTCGTCGAGGACGCCTCCGGCGGTGCGGTCGAGGTACGCGGCCAGGCGGGCGGCCGCGGCCGGGAGCGCGGAGCGGAAGAAGGCGTAGGTGGCGGTGTAGCGCGTCACCAGCTGTGCCGGGTGCAGGTCCCAGCCCTGGTAGAAGCCCCGCTCCAACGCGCGCCGCACCAGCCGGGCGTGCAGCCGCCAGGCGGTGTGCACCGCGTCGGTCGCACCCACGGGCAGCACGTTGGTCGAGCCGTCCACGGCCCGTGCGCCGGTGCCGGCGACGGCCACCTGCAGCACCTGCTTGGCGAAGTCCGCGGCCGGGTGGTCGCTCGCCTGGTGGGCGGCCGCGATGCCGAGGGAGGCGCTGTAGTCGTACGTGCCGTAGTGCAGCCCGAGCAGCCGCGGGCCCGCGGCGTGCACCATGGCCGCCGCGGTGATCGCCCCATCGGGACCGATGACGGCCTGGGGCGTCTCGATCTGCAGCTCCAGGTGGGCTTGCGCGCCGTGGGCGGCCTCGAGCGCGTCGAGCACGGGCAGGAAGGCGCGCACCTGCTCCACGGCGGTCACCTTGGGCAGGGTCACGATCGGCCGGAAGACGGCGTCGGCCGGCAGGACGCCGGCGGTCTCGGTCCGGAACGCCCCGAGGAACAGGTCGAGCGTGCGGACGCCGCGGTGCCGGGTGCCGAGCTCGAGCGACTTGGCGCGGATCCCCCACCACGGCGGCGCGACGCCGTTCCCGACGTCGGCCGCCAGTGCCGCGGCGGCCGCGGGCACGTCGACGTCCTCCTTGCCGGGGCCGTGCCGGTAGCCGTCCTCGGCGTCGACGCGCAGGTCCTCGATGGGCTCGTTCGCGAGCTTGAACCGCACGCGCGGCAGCACCTCCTCGACGAGTGCGGGGTGCAGGCCGAGGTCCGGCAGGCCGTGGTCGTCCAGCGCCTCCAGCGCCTGCTCGCCCCACCGGACGGCCAGCCCCGGGCCGACGGCATCGGCCGGGACGTAGCAGGTGTGCACGGGCTGCCGCACGGTCCGCTCGCCGCCGAAGGCGGCCAGCCGGGCCGCGTCGACCGGCGTGAGCCGCCGGTCCAGCTCGTCGTAGACCTCGTCGGAAAGCAAGGGCGTTCTACTCCAGTTGCGTTTCGGCCCCGTCCCGGGACCCGGCCCGAGCGTGCGAGGGGTGGGGAGGACGGGGTCCTTTCTCACGAGATCAGCTCGTAGGCGGGCAGGGTCAGGAAGTCGGGGAACTCGTCGGCCAGCGCGACCTGCTCGAACAGCCGCCGGGCGTCGTCCAGCCGGTCGAGCTGCCCGATACCGGCCACCTCCTCGTCGATGACCCGCCGGACCAGCTCCTCGGTCACCGTGTCGCCGGAGTCCAGGACGACGCCCGCGTCGATCCACTGCCACACCTGCGAGCGGCTGATCTCCGCGGTGGCGGCGTCCTCCATGAGGTTGTGGATGCCGACGGCGCCGTTGCCGGCCAGCCAGGCCGCCAGGTAGCGGATCGCCACCTCCACGTTGGTCCGCAACCCGGCGAGGGTGCACTCGCCCGGAACCGAGGCGACGTCGAGCAACTGCTCCGCCGTCACGGAGACCTCCGGGCGCTGCTTCGCCAGCTGGTTCGGCCGGTCACCGAGGACGCCGTCGAAGATCTCCCGGCAGACCGGGACGAGGTCGGGGTGGGCCACCCACGACCCGTCGAAGCCGTCGCCGGCCTCCCGGGTCTTGTCCTCGCGCACCTTGGCCAGCGCCCGCTCGTTCACCTCCGGGTCGCGCCGGCTCGGGATGAACGCGGCCATGCCGCCGATCGCGTGCGCCCCCGGCGGTGACAGACCGCCACCAGCTGATCGGTGTAGGCCCGCATCATCGGCGCGGTCATCGTGACCGCGGCGCGGTCGGGCAGCACGAAGTCGGGCCCGGCGTCGCGGAAGACCTTGATGACGCTGAAGAGGTAGTCCCAGCGGCCGGCGTTGAGCCCCGTCGCGTGGTCGCCGAGGGCGTGCAGCATCTCCTCCATCTCGAACGCGGCGGGGATGGTCTCGATCAACATCGTGGCCCGGACGGAGCCGGCCGGGAGCCCGAGCACCTGCTCGGCGTGGTCGAACACCAGCCGCCAGAGCCCGGCCTCGAGGTGACCCTCCATCTTCGGCAGGTAGAAGTACGGCCCGCTGCCGCGGTCGAGCTGCTCCCGCGCGTTGTGGAACAGGTAGAGGCCGGCGTCCACGAGCGCGCCCACCGACGGCTCGCCGTCCACCAGGAGGTGCCGCTCGGGCAGGTGCCAGCCACGGGGCCGCGGGACGATCGTCGGCAGCCGGCCGTCCTCCCGCAGCCGGTACCCCCTGCCGTCGGGGCTGGTGAACGAAAGCGTCCGGCGGACGGCGTCCTTGAGCACGACCTGCCCGCCGACGACGTTGCGCCAGTGCGGGGTGTTGGCGTCCTCCAGATCGGCCAGCCACACGTTCGCGCCGCAGTTGAGCGCGTTGATCGCCATCTTCGGCTCGGTGGGGCCGGTGATCTCCACCCGCCGGTCGACCAGTCCCGGCGGCGCGGGCGGCACCCGCCAGTCGCCGTTCCGGACGTCGGCGGTCTCGGCGCGGAAGTCGATCCTGCGGGCGGCGGCGATCTCGGCCCGGCGGACGGCCCGGGCGGCCAACAGCGCGTCGCGGTGCGCCCCGAACCGGGACTGCAGGTCGGCGACGAAGTCCAGCGCCTCGGGCGTGAGGATCTCCTCCTCCCGGTCGACCGGCGGTCCCTGCACGCGCACGTCCGTCACGGGGCGCCTCCCTCTCCTGGTCGGGGCTGGCATCCTCTCACCGTGGTCACCCTCGACGCGTTCAACGACGAGCCCGCCGACCAGGCCGTCCAGGCCCTGCGTGCCTGCAACGCCGCACCCCGCTTCGCCGCGGAGGTGGTCGCCGGTCGTCCCTACCGGGACGTCGAGACCCTGCTGGCCCGCGTCGAGCAGGTGGCCCGCGAACTTCCGTGGGACGACGTCGCCATCGCGCTGGCCGCACATCCGCGGATCGGCGACCGGGTGGAGGGGTCCTCGGCAGAGGCCCGGTCCTCGCGCCGGGAGCAGCGCTCGATGGACGACGCGGACGACGACGTTCGTCGGGCGCTGCTCGAGGGGAACCGGGCCTACGAGGAGCGCTTCGACCGCGTGTTCCTGATCCGCGCCTCGGGCCGGTCCCCGGACGAGATGCTGGCCGAGCTGCGGCGGCGGCTGGAGAACGACGAGGAGGCCGAGCGCGCCGAGGTCACCGAGCAGCTGGCCCAGATCACGGCGCTGCGGGTGAAGGAGCTGGTCTCGTGAGCGTCTCGACGCACGTGCTGGACTCGGTGGTGGGCCGACCCGCCGCGGGCATCGCCGTCCGCCTGTTCGCCGGCGAGGAGCTGATCGCCGAGAGCGTGACCGACCACGACGGCCGCTCCCGGCTGACCGAGGACGCGACCGCCCTCGGCGTGCACCGGCTGGTCTTCGCGACCGGGCAGTGGTTCGCCGAGCAGGGGCGCGACGCGTTCTACCCCGAGGTCGTGCTCACGTTCTCCGTCGCCGAACCGGGCGAGCACCACCACGTCCCGCTGCTGCTCAGCCCGTTCGCCTACTCCACGTACCGGGGCTCCTGACCGGCCCTCTGCAGGGGCCCGGCGCGAGCTCGCGAGCACTGGGGGGCGGGGGTCCCTTCTGTGCAACAGTGCGCGGCATGGGAATCGTGCTCGGCCCGAACCAGTACGGGAAGGCGGAGGTCCGCGTCGTCGCGGTCGACCGCAGCAGCCCGCGGCACACCCTCGTCGATCTCAACGTCAGCTCGAGCCTGCGGGGCGACTTCACCGCCTGTCACACCGAGGGCGACAACAGCCACGTGCTCGCCACGGACACCCAGAAGAACACGGTGTTCGCCTTCGCCCGGGACGGTGTCGGTTCGCCCGAGGCCTTCGCGCTGCGACTGGCCCGGCACTTCGCCGGCTCCTACGACTGGATCACCGGCGCCCGCGTGGCCGTCGAGTCCTACGGCTGGCAGCGGATCAGCGTGGGCGGCGCCGAGCACGACCACTCGTTCCGCCGGGCCGGCAGCGAGGTCCGGACCGCCGTGGTCACCGTGGACGGCGGCGAGGCCCACGTGCTGGCCGGGCTCAGCGACCTCGTCGTCCTCAAGACCACCGGCTCGGAGTTCCGGGGCTTCCCGCGTGACCGCTACACCACCCTCGTGGAGACGGACGACCGGATCCTGGCGACCGCGGTGACCGCCCGCTGGCGCTACACGGGCACGGACCTGGACTTCGACGCGTCGTTCGACGCCGTCCGGACGGCGTTGCTGGAGACGTTCGCCGCCACCCACTCGCTCGCCCTGCAGCAGTCGCTCCACGCGATGGGCACGGCGGCGCTGGACCGGTGCCCCGACGTGGCCGAGATCCGGATGTCGATGCCGAACAAGCACCACTTCCTGCAGGATCTGTCGGCGTTCGGTCTCGACAACCCGAACGTGGTGTACCACGCCGACGACCGCCCCTACGGGCTGATCGAGGGCACCGTCCTGCGGGACGACATCCCGCCCGCCGAGATCGCCTGGCACGGCACCCCCGGCTTCTGCTGAGCGTCAGCCGGCCTCGACGCCGACGCCGCCGAAGAGCGCGCGGGCATGGATCCGCAGGTCGGCGGCGTGCTCGTCGTCGGTGCGCTGCACACGGCCGTCACCGCCCATGCCGCCGATCCCGCGGAAGCGCCACCACACCCGCCAGTCGGCCGGCACCCGGACAGCCGCGCCGGCCATCAGCGCCCGCAGGGTCAGGTCGATGCCATGGGCCGGCCGGGGCAGCGCGGTCAGGTCGATCTCGGCACCCGCCATCGCGAGGTCGACCCGCACCCGGGAGAGCGCCGGGTTCCGCGGGCGGAGCTCCAGCCCGAAGTGGGTCAGCACCCGCCGGATGCTGGTCGAGGACTCGTCGCCCTCGTTCTTCCGCCAGGCGGTCAGCCCGGCCGGCCGCTGCGACGACGGCATGGAACGCGATCCAACCGACCAGCCAGGGCCGCACCCGGCGAAGAACGCGCAGGGCCACGGGATTCGGCATGCCCTCAGCCCAGCATGAACGGGGCGGCGGTGGGAAGCCCCCCACCGCCGCCCCTCCTCAGGTGGCTCTCCGATAGCGCGTCAGTACCGGAATCGAGCCACCGAGCTGTGGAGCGAGGTGGCCATGCGGGCCACCTCGTCGATGGCGGCCTGCGCGTCGTTCATCGCGCTGGTCGTGGAGTTGGTGGCCGTGGCCACCGCGTCGATGTTCTCGGCGATCTGGCTCGCCGACTGCGCCGCCTCGGCGACGTTGCGGTTCATCTCCGTGGTCGTCGCGGTCTGCTCCTCGACGGCGGCGGCGATGGTGCTCTGCGAGTCGTTGATCAGCGCGATGATCGAGCTGATCTCGCTGATCGCCTGCACGGCGCCCTCGGTGTCCTCCTGGATCGCCTGCACGCGGGCGGTGATGTCCTGCGTCGCCTTGGCGGTCTCCTGCGCGAGCTCCTTGACCTCGTTGGCCACCACGGCGAAGCCCTTGCCGGCCTCGCCGGCCCGCGCGGCCTCGATGGTGGCGTTCAGTGCCAGCAGGTTGGTCTGCTCGGCGATCGAGGTGATGACCTTGACGACGCTGGCGATCTCCAGGGAGGACTCGCCGAGCTTGGCGACCGTGGCGGTCGTGGAGTCGGCGGCGGTGACCGCCTGACCGGCCACGCGGGACACCTCCGAGGCGTTCTGCGCGATCTCCCGGATGGAGGCACCCATCTGCTCCGAGCCGGCCGAGACGGTCTGCACGTTGCTCGACACCTGGACGGCGGCGGTCGCGACGATGCTGCTCTGCGCGGAGGACTCGTCGGCGAGCCGCGCCATGTCCTGGGCGCTGGCCGAGAGCTGCTCGGTGGCCGAGGCGAGCGTGGTCGAGCTGTCGCCGATCGCCGCGATCACGTCCCGCATGTTGTGCATCGAGGTCTCCAGCGAGCCGGCCATCTGGCCGACCTCGTCCTTGCTGCTGATGCCGGTCGACCCGGTGAGGTCGCCCTCGGCCAGCCCTCGGAGGACGGCGCCGACGCGGCGGAGCGGCCCGACCACGGACCGGGTGATGACCCAGCCCAGCAGGGCGAGGACGAGGACGCCGACGCCGACGCCGGTCAGCGCGAGCCGCTCGGCCGTGGTGCGCTGGTCGGCGGAGTGCGCGGCGGCCTCCTCGCCATAGGTGGCGACCGCTTCACCCAGCTTGGGGAGCTCGTTCTCGAGGATCGAGAAGTCCTGTGCGAACCGGGGGTAGGCCGCCAGGGCGGCTGCGGGATCGACGCCGGCCACGCCGATGATCTGGGCTGCCGAGTTCAGGTACGCCTCGACCGCCGGTGTCACTTCGGTGACCGCGGCGTCGACCTGCGGGCCCAGGTCGTCCTCCGCCGTCTTCGCCAGGACCTCGCGGAAGAGCTCGTCGTGCTCGGCGAGGTCAGTCCTGGCGCCCGCGTACAGGTCACCCTGCCCGTCGCTGACCAGTGCCTGCAGGACGTCGCCGCGGATGGCGTCGTGCATCATGTCGGCCAGCAGCACGTCCTCGGTGCCCTCCGCGATGGCCAGGAGCTCCTCGGCGGTCTCGCCGGTGCCCTCGAGGGCCTGGTACGTCACGACGGCGAAGAGACCGAGTGCGACTCCGCCCGTGGCCACGAGGTAGGAGAGCTTCACGCCGAGCGGACGGTCGGACCAGAGCGAGCGCGACATCGGGGTCTCCGGGACTGGGGCCATCGGTGGCGGGCACCACCGTCAGCGCTGTCTTCGGCCCAAGAGTGGAGCGACTACAGCTGAAACCGAAAACTCCCGCGCCGCGGGTTCGGGTCGCCCCCGTACGAACCGGGACGACGCCAGGTCCGCACGAGGTGGCGCCTGGTCGCGCCGCTCAGTAGCGGAAGCGGCCGACCGAGGTGTGCAGCGCCGAGGCCATCCGGGCAACCTCCTCCATCGCGGCGCGGGTGTCGGCGATGGTCCCCGTGGTCGAGGCCGCGGTGGCGGCCACCGAGCCGATGTTCTCCGCGATCTGGCCGGCCGACATGGCAGCCTCCGCGACGTTGCGGTTCATCTCCGTGGTGGTCGCCGTCTGCTCCTCGACGGCGGCGGCGATGGTGCTCTGCGAGTCGTTGATCCGGCCGATGACCGACGAGATCTCGCCGATGGCCTGCACGGCGCCCTCGGTGTCGGTCTGGATGGCCTCGACCCGGGCGGTGATGTCCTGCGTCGCCTTCGCGGTCTCCTGCGCCAGCTCCTTCACCTCGTTGGCCACCACGGCGAAGCCCTTGCCCGCCTCGCCGGCCCGAGCGGCCTCGATGGTCGCGTTGAGCGCCAGCAGGTTCGTCTGCTCCGCGATGCTGGTGATCACCTTCACGACGCTGGCGATCTCCAGGGACGACTCGCCGAGCTTGGCGACCGTCGCGTTGGTGGCATCCGCTACGGCCACTGCCTGCGCCGCGACGCGGGACACCTCGGAGGCGTTCTGCGCGATCTCCCGGATGGAGGAACCCATCTGCTCGGATCCCGCGGCCACGGTCTGCACGGTGGTGGAGACCTGGTCGGCCGCGCCCGCGACCACATCGGTCTGCGCTGCGGACTCCTGCGCGAGCCGGTCCATCGCCTGTGCGCTCCCCGTCAGCTCTTCCGTCGCCGACGCCAGCGTCTCCGAGGTCTCGGCGATGACCGCCACGACGGAACGCATGTCCTCCATCGAGGTCTCCAGCGCCGCGGCGATCCGACCGACCTCGTCCCTGCTCGACACCCCGGTCCGCCCCCGGAGGTCGCCGTCGGCCATGGCTGCGACGACGGCGTCCACGCGACGCAGCGGACGGACGACCGATCGCGTGACCAGCCAGCCGAGAGATCCGAGCACGGTGACACCGACGACCGCGATCACGACCAGCAGCGTCGAGGCCGAGTTCCGCTGGTCCTCGCTCTCCTGCTCGGCCGAGCGGGCCCGCGCGCCGATCGCCTCACCCACCGCCGGCAGCTCCGCCTCGAGTGCCTCGAAGGCCACGAGGAATTCCGGATAGCCGCCGCGCGCAGCGGCGACGTCGCGACCAGCAGCGTCGACGATCTCACCGGCTGCCGTCAGGTAGGCCTCGACGGCCGGCCGCACGTCCTCCACGGACCTGTCCACGTCGGCGCCGAGGCCGGCTGCCGCCACCTCGTCGAGCAGGACGCGGAAGTTCTCCGAGTGGTCGACCAGCTCGGTGACCGCCGACCGGTACTGGTCCCCGTGGCCGTCGAGCAACGCCTGGAGCACGTCACCGCGCACCGCGTCGTGCATCATGTCCGCCTCCAGGGCGGCCGCCGTCGCGTCGTTGGTCGCCACGAGGACACCCTTGGCGCCGCCCGTCCCCTGGATCTCGCCGACGGCGAGGACCGCGAAGACGCCCAGGGACACCGCCCCGGACGCGACGAGCGCGGAGAGCTTCACCCCGAG
This sequence comes from Blastococcus sp. PRF04-17, assembly GCF_023016265.1. Taxonomy (GTDB): domain Bacteria; phylum Actinomycetota; class Actinomycetes; order Mycobacteriales; family Geodermatophilaceae; genus Blastococcus_B. The sequence continues at coordinate 3,127,209 of NZ_CP095412.1, forward strand.
CGGGCGGTCGGTCCACCAGGTCTGAGACATGGAACTCCCCTTGCACGGAACGGCTATTGCGGACTGCCGTGATGTCTTCGGCTGCCGGCTCCGTGGCTCAAGGTCAGCGCGCGAAGATCTTGCACACCACAAGATCGCGTGTCACCGAGGGCGGGACACCGTCACCGTGAACTTCGGGGTCCGGCCGACGACGTGGGTGGGCCCGACCAGGCGGGACAGCGCCGGCTTGTAGCGCAGTGCGCTGTTGTAGACGGTCCAGAACTCACCGCCCGCCCGCAGCACGCGGCCGGCGGCGGCGAACAGCCGGTCGGCGACGGTGGTCACGACCGCGGCGCCGACATGGAAGGGCGGGTTGCAGACGACCAGGTCGACGCTGCCGTCGGGAAGGGAGTCCCCGGCGTCGTCCCGGACGACGCGGACCCGGTCGGCCAGCCCGTTGGCCGCCATCGTGGCGCGGGCGGAGGCGACCGCCGCCGCGGACTGGTCCGCGGCCGCGACCTCCAGCTGCGGGCGGCTGAGCGCCAGGGCGGCGGCGAGGACGCCGGTGCCGCAACCGAGGTCCAGGGCCGCCTCCGCCGTCGGCATCCGGTCCAGACAGTCCAGCAGCGCGCGGGTGCCGATGTCGATGCGCGGCCCGGCGAACGCCGCGCCGTGGGCGCACACGGTGAGCCCGAGATCCGGGTGTTCCTGCCGACGCGGGAAGGACGACGCCGTCGGCTGCGGGCCCCGCGCCACGAGCACGCGGGACTTCTGGCGGGCCAGGGTCGCAGAGACACCGGCGAAGGACGCACCGAGCACGTCGTTCATCGCGCGGGTCATGTGCTTCACCCGGCCGCCGACGAAGAGGCTGACGTCCGGCGCAGCCACTGCGGCGACGTCCTCGGCGATCTCCCGCAGCGCCTCCAGCGACTTCGGCGCCTGGACCAGGACGACCCGCGCGCCCCGGGCGACCTCCCGGAGCGGGAAGGAGCGGTAGCTGCCCGACAGCCCGGTCCGCTCGGCGTTGCGGGCCAGTGCGCGCTCGCCGACGAGGAGGTCCTGGCTCACCCGCACGTCCCGGGCACCGTGCAGCGCCACCGCGCCCAGCGTCAGCGCGCCGTAGTTGTCGTCCACGACGGCGACCTGGCCAGGACCGCACGTGGCGAGCAGCTCGGCGGCGGTGTCGAGCAGCAGCCGGTCGGTCGCGTCGACCGCGACCAGCTCGGCCGCCTCGACGTCGGGCGCCCGCCGCAGCGCCCCGAAGAGGTCCGTCGCCGACGTCACCGGGGCGTGGCGGCGATCAGGTCCACGACGACCTGCGCCAGCTCCGGGCCGACGTCCTCCTGCAGGAAGTGACCGCCGCCGGCCAGGGTGGTGTGCGGCAGGCCCTGCGCCCCGGGGACCAGCTTCTGGAACACCCGGTCACCGCCGGCGGTGATCGGGTCCCCGTCGGAGAAGGCGGTCAGGAACGGTTGCTCCCAGCGGGCGAGCACCTCCCACGCGGCACGGTTGGCCGCGGCGGCCGGGTCGTCGGGCGCGGTGGGCACCAGCGCGGGGAAGACGCGGGCACCGGCGGTGTAGCGGTCATCGGGGAAGGGCGCGTCGTAGGCGGCGACCACCTCCGGCGCCAGCCCACCGACGGTGCCGTTCGCGACCACGCGGCCGATCTCGAACCGCGGCGACTCCTGGGAGAACCGCTGCCAGGCGAGGAAGGCGTCGCTCATCCGCTGGTCGCCGGTCGGCAGGCCGGTGTTGGCGACGACCACGCGCGCGAAGCGGTCGGGGTGCTCGGCGACCAGGCGCAGCCCGATGAGCCCGCCCCAGTCCTGGCCGACGAGCGTGACGTCACGCAGGTCCAGCCGGTCGAACAGCGCCTCGCGCATCCACGCCACGTGCCCGGCGTAGCTGTAGGCCGCCCGGTCGGCCGGCTTGTCGGACCGGCCGAAGCCGATCAGGTCGGGAGCCACGGCCCGCAGGCCCGCGGACGCCAGCACCGGGATCATCCGGCGGTACAGGAACGACCAGGACGGCTCGCCGTGCAGCAGGAGCACCGTCTCGCCGCCGGCCGGCCCGTCCTCCACGTACGCGACGCGGAGCCCGCCCTCGACCTCGACGTGGCGCGGCTCGTACGGGAAGTCCGGCAGATCGGCGAACCGCTCGGCCGGCGTCCGGAGGATCTCCACCCCGGCAAGCTACGGGTTCACACGCCCGGCAGCCCGACCGGGCAGGAGACGCCGGTCGAGTGCACCGGGCAGTAGCCGTTCGGCACCTTGTACAGGTACTGCTGGTGGTAGTCCTCGGCGTAGAAGAACTCGCCCAGCGGCGCGATCTCGGTGGTGATCTCGCCGTACCCGGCCGCGGTCAGCCGCTCCTGGTAGGCGTCGCGGGTCGCCTTCGCGGCGGCCTCCTGCTCGGGACCCTGCACATAGATCGCCGAGCGGTACTGCGTCCCGATGTCGTTGCCCTGGCGCATGCCCTGGGTCGGGTCGTGGTCCTCCCAGAACACCTTGAGCAGCTGCTCGTAGGAGATGACCGCGGGATCGAACACGACCAGCACGACCTCGGTGTGGCCGGTGCGGGCGGAGCACACCTCCTCGTAGGTCGGGTTCGGGGTGTACCCGCCTGCGTATCCCGCGGCGGTCGAGTACACGCCGGGGGTCTGCCAGAAGACCTTCTCCACGCCCCAGAAGCACCCGGCGCCGAACACGGCCGTCTGCAGCCCGTCGGGGAAGGGCGGCTGGATGCGGTTGCCGTTGACGGCGTGGATCTCGGGCACGTGCGGCAGCGGGTCGGGACGGCCGGGCAGCGCGTCGTCGGCCGAGATGACCTGCGTCTTGGCGCGGGAGAAGAACATGCTCCGAGCGTAAGCCCGCCCGACAACCCGGACGCGCGCCACCGAACGGCCGGGAGCACGATCGGGGCCGTGACCGTCACGACGCGCGAATGGCAGCTCGCGGCCCGCCCGCACGGCGAGCCGACCCCCGAGGACTTCCGCCTCGTGGAGCAGGACCGTCCCGACCCTGCCGACGGACAGGTCGTCGTCCGGATGCTGGTGATGTCCGTCGATCCGTACATGCGGGGCCGGATGCGGGCAGCGAAGTCCTACGCCGCGCCCTGGGAGGTCGGCGAGACGATGAAGGGCGGCGCCGTCGGCCGGGTGGTCGAGTCGCGCTCCGCCGGCGTCCCGGAGGGGTCGCTCGTGCTCACCGACGCGGCCTGGCGGGACGTCGCCGTCCTCGACGCCCGGCACGTCCGGGTCCTGCCGGAACTGCCCGGCATCCCGCCCAGCTACCACCTGGGCGTCCTCGGGATGCCGGGACTCACCGCCTGGGCAGGCCTGTTCCGGATCGCCGGCTTCCAGCCGGGCGAGACCGTCTTCGTCTCCGGCGCGGCCGGGGCGGTCGGCAGCCTGGTCGGGCAGTTCGCCCTGCTGGACGGCGCGTCTGCGGTCATCGGCAGTGCCGGGACGCCGGAGAAGGTGCGCTGGCTGACCGAGGACCTCGGGTTCACCGCCGCCTTCGACTACCACGAGGGGCCGGTCGCCGATTCGCTGCGCGACGCCGCTCCGCAGGGCATCGACGTCTTCTTCGACAACGTGGGTGGCGAGCACCTCGAGGCGGCCGTCGGGGCGCTGCGGCTGCACGGACGCGCGGCCATCTGCGGCTCGATCTCCACGTACAACGCCGTCACGCCGCCGGCCGGCCCCCGCAACCTCTCGCTGCTGGTGGCCAACCGGCTCACGCTGCGCGGGTTCCTGGTCGGCGACCACGCAGACCTGCGGGAGGAGTTCGTCGAGAAGGTGTCGCTGCTGCTGCGCTCGGGTCAGCTCGTGGTGCGCGAGACCGTGCGGAACGGGCTCGAGGACGCCGTTCCGGCGTTCCTCGACCTCCTGCGCGGCGGCAACACCGGCAAGATGCTCGTCCGGCTGGCCGAGGACTGACCGCCCCGCCGGCGGGGCAGTGTCGGTGCCATGTGGCTCTTCTTCACCCGCCGGCTGCGCATGTGGCTGATCCTGACCGTCGTCGTGCCGTTCGCGACCGGCGTGCTGCGGAAGGTGGGTCGCCGGCTGGAGCGGAACGGCGGCCCGACGCGGGTCAGCCGGGCGCTGCTCAAGGCCGGCGACCTGGGTGACCGTGCCCGGGCGACGCTGCGCGGTGGCCGCGGCAGTCAGGAGAAGAGGGCGCTGTAACCGTTGAGCGCCGGCTGCCCGCCGAGGTGGGCGTAGAGCACGGTGCACGACGGGTCGATCTCGTGCCGCTGCACCAGGTCGATCGTGGCGGCCATCGACTTCCCCTCGTAGACCGGGTCGGTGACCATGCCCTCGGTGCGGGCCGCGAGCTTCATCGCGTCGAGGGTGGCCTCGTCGGGGATGCCGTAGACACCCGCGTGGTACCGCTCGTCGAGCTCGACGTCGTCGAGGGTCAGCTCCCGCTGGACGCCGATCGCCTTCGCCGTGCGACGCGCGATCCGCAGCACCTGGTCCCGGGTCTCGGCCGGCTTGGCCGAGGCGTCGACGCCGAGCACGCGGCGCGGGCGGGCACCCTGCTCCTCCAGCTGGGCGAAGCCGGCCACCATCCCGGCCTGGGTCGAGCCGGTGACCGAGCAGACCACCACCGTGTCGAAGAAGACGCCGAGCTCGGCCTCCTGCGCGGCCACCTCGTGCGCCCAGTTCGCGAAGCCGTGGCCGCCGAGCGGGTGGTCGGAGGCGCCGGCCGGGATCGCGTAGGGCTTGCCGCCCCGCTCTTCGATCTCCCGCAGGGCGGACTCCCAGCTCTCCTTGAACCCGATGCCGAAGCCGGCCCTGACCAGCCGGACGTCGGCACCGGCCAGCCCGGCTGATCAGGATGTTGCCCACCTTGTCGTAGACGGCGTCCGGCCAGTCGACCCAGCTCTCCTGCACGAGCACGCACTTCAGCCCGACGCGGGCGGCGACGGCGGCCACCTGCCGGGTGTGGTTGCTCTGGACGCCGCCGATCGACACCAGGGTGTCGCAGCCCTGCTCGAGCGCCTCGGCGACGAGGTACTCGAGCTTGCGGGTCTTGTTGCCCCCGAACGCGATGCCGGAGTTCACGTCCTCGCGCTTGGCCCAGACGGCGGCGCCGCCGAGGTGCTCGGTCAGCCGGTCGAGCCGGTGCACCGGCGAGGGACCGAACAGCAGCGGGTAGCGCGGGAAGTCAGACAGTCCCATCGGTGGTCTCCTCCAGCTCGGACAGCAGCGCCGTCCAGATCTCGGTGGTGGTGACGACGGCGCCGTCGACGTCGTGCGCCGCGCACGCGGCGATGAGGCGGTCGTGCAGCTCGACCGACGGGTGGCCGGGGGCGCCGAAGCGCTGGCGCTCCAGCCGGCGGATGGTCGCGGTGTACCGCTCGACGGTCGCGAGGACGGCCGCGTTGCCGCACCGGGCGAGCAGCACGCCGTGCAGCCGGTCGTCCGCCGCCAGGGCGGCCTCCAGGTCGCCGGCGTCCACCGCGGCCGCGAAATCGGCGTTCGCGCGGCGCATGGCGGCGAGGTCGTCGTCGTCGACCAGAGCCGCTGCCTCCCGGGCCGCGACCTCGTGCATGGCCCGGACGACGACGGCCGCATCCCGCACCTGGGCGGGCACCAACGGCGTCACGCGGGTGTGGCTCTGCGGTTTCGCCTCGACCAGCCCTTCGTCGGCGAGGCGCGCCAGGGCTGCCCGGACGGGAGCGACGGAGAGGCCCAGCCGCGTGGCCAGCTGGGCATCCTTGACGACCGCTCCGGGCGCCAGGTCGCCGACGACGATCGCCTCGCGGATGCGGGTCAGCGCGACGTCGCGGAGCAGCACGCGGTCGATGGGCCCCAGTGCCGACACAACTGACATTTCAGATGTCAGCGGGGGATCCGTCAAGGGGGTGAGCAACGACAGGTCGTCGTGCCGCACGCCGTCGCGCAGCCGTACGACCGGCGCAGGTGGCCCTCGTAGATGAGCCCGGCGTCAGCTCTCCGCGGAACCCGGCTCGGTCATCGGCTTGTGCGCCTTGCCGGCCACCGAGTCGGGGAGGACGGCGGAGAGCTTGCCCATGACCTTGCTCTTCAGCGTGCCCGCGAACACCGACGCCTCCCCTTCATGAGGCCCTCGAACCCCTGGCGCGCGACGAGCGCCGGGTCGTCCTTGTTCGGGTCGGCGCCCAGCTTGGTGTCGGTGAGGTCGCCGCGGTCGAAGAACTCGGTCTCGGTGGGGCCGGGCAGCAGCGCGGTCACCGTCACGCCGGTGTCCTCGAGCTCCTCCCGGATCCCGAGCGCGAACGCCTGGTCGAAGGCCTCGACGCCGCGTACACGGCCTGGAACGGCTCCGGCGCCTGCGAGGCGATGGACGACGTGATGAGGATCCGTCCCTCGCCGCGCGCCACCATGTCCCGGACGACGTGCTTGGCCAGGTGCACGATGGACCGGCAGTTCAGGTCCACGATCTCGAGTTCGCGGTCGAGATCGGTCTCGGCGAACGCGCCGCCGATCCCGACGCCGGCGTTCAGCGCGGCGGCATCGAGCGGACGGCCGGCGCCGCGCACCGCCGCGGCCAGCCGTTCGACGTCCTCGGGTCTGGTGAGGTCGACGCTGACCGGGGCGACCGTGGCCCCCATGCCGCGGAGCTCCTCGACCGCGTCGTCGAGCTCGACGTCCTCGGCGGCCACGATCAGGTCGAAGCCGTTGTCGGCGAACTGCTTGGCCAGCTCGCGGCCGATGCCGCTGGAGGCACCGGTGACGAGCGCGAGCGGGCGGGTGGCGGGCAGCGTCATGACCCCTCCTTGCCCCGACCGGCTCGCGCTCACCCGCCGTCGTGCGATCGAGGTGCGTCGGTATCAGGCTCTCGACGCAGGGCAACCATCGGACAGCCGGACTCCGCAAGGCTCCGGCGACGACGGGTCCACGCGAACCGCATGGAGTCCCCCAGCACGTCGCTGACTGGCACCGATGGAGCGGGAGGTCCCTCAGACAGGGGTCGAGACGCCCACGCCGCCGCGGGTGTCCGCCCCGTAGCGCTCGATCTCCCGGGCCAGGTCCAGTGGCGCCGTGATGGCCGCGCCCTCGGTGACCGCGGGGGTGATCAGGTGGGCCGGAAGCAGCCAGGACACCTCGAACTCCAGACCGTCGGGGTCCTGGGCGTACAGGGCCTTCGTGGTCGCGTGGTCGGACTCGCCGACCAGGGCACCGGCGCGCAGCAGGGCGTCGCGGATGCGGGACAGCTCGGCGAGCGTGTCCACCTCCCACGCGAGGTGGTAGAGCCCGACGGTGCGCCGCCCGGCCTCGGAAGGGCCGGCGCCGGCACCGATCTGGAACAGCCCCAGGTCGTGGTCGTTCGTGGAGCCCTCGGCCTGCAGGAACACCGCGGCACCGGGGATCTCCATCGTCACCCGGAAACCGAGCACGTCGCGGTAGAAGGCGGAACTGCGCTCGACGTCCCGGACGTAGAGGACGGCGTGGTTGAGACGCTGGACGGGCACGGCGGGCTCCTTCGACGGGCTGGTGCGTTCACCCTCACCCAACTTGCATGAACTCTCAAGCATTCCGGGGACCGGGCGTGCCCAGCCGGGTGGGCAGGGCTACGCTCGGCGGCACAACCGAACACACAGCAGGGGAGCGCTTCGGCGCTGAGAGTGCGGGACACCGCAGACCCTCGAACCTGATCCGGGTCATGCCGGCGCAGGGAGTCTGGAGGAAACCATGGCCGAGCAGGCCGTCCGTCCGTCGTCCGACCGTTCCGGCACGCAGCCCGGCCGTCGCTGGCGCACCGTCGACATCGTCGTCACCGCCGTCCTCGGCGTCGCCTTCGGCGTCGTCTTCTGGGCGTGGGGGCTGCTGTGGGCCGCCCTGGACGCGCCCTTCACCGCGTTCCCGCCCGGCCAGGCGGTCATGTACGGCGTCTGGCTGATCCCCGCGGTGCTGGCTCCGCTGATCGTCCGCAAGCCGGGGGCCGCGCTGTTCGCCGAGCTGATCGCGGCGGTCGTCTCGGCCCTCCTCGGTTCGACCTGGGGCACGCTGACCATCGTCTACGGGCTGCTGCAGGGCCTCGCCGGCGAAGCGGGTTTCGCCGCCTTCGGCTACCGGCGGTTCGGGTGGCCGCAGGCGCTCCTCGCTGCCGCGCTCACCGGCGGCACGGCCGCCGTCCTCGACCTGGTCAACTTCTACGCGGACTGGTCCACCGGATGGATGAGCGCCTACGTGCTCCTGGTCGTGCTGAGCACGACGGTCGTCGCCGGCGCCGGCGGCATGGCGCTCCGCCGGGCGCTGCATGCCAGCGGCGCGCTGGCGTCGTTCGGATCCGGCCGCACCCGGGTCTGACCACGACCTCCGAACCGGCCGCCGTCCACCTCACCGGCTGGGGCTTCCGGCACGCCAGCCGGCGGGCCTGGGCGGTCCGGGACGTCGACCTCGTCCTCGAGGCCGGCGAGCGGGTGCTGCTCACCGGCGCCTCGGGCTCGGGCAAGTCCACCCTGCTCCACGCCCTGGCCGGCCTGCTGGGACCGGAGGCCGGCGACCGGGCCGGCGAGCTGCGGGTCACCGGCCGGCCGGCGATCGTGTTCCAGGACCCGGACTCCCAGCTGGTCATGACCCGCGCCGGGGACGACGTCGCGTTCGGCCTCGAGAACGTCGGGACCCCTCCCGAGCGGATCTGGCCGGCCGTCGACCGGGCGCTGGACGCGGTCGGGTTCCCGTACGGCCGCGACCGGGCCACCGCGGCCCTCTCCGGCGGGCAGAAGCAGCGCCTCGTCCTCGCCGGCGCGCTGGCCGGCCGCCCCGGGCTGCTGCTGCTCGACGAGCCGACCGCACAGCTCGACCCGCCGGGCGCGGCCCTGGTCCGGTCGGCGGTCACCCGTGCCGTCGCCGACCGGAGCACGACGCTGCTCGTCGTCGACCACGACGCCGAGGGCTGGCTGCCCCTCGTGGACCGGGTCGTCGAGCTGCTCCCGGACGGTGGGGTGCGCCGGCACGACGCCGGCTGGACGCCCCCGCCGCTCCGGATGCCCGCCCGGCGCACCCACCCCGCGGGAGACCTGCTGCTCAGCGCCGAGGCGGCCGGCTTCACGCACCCCGGCGGAGAGGGCCCTGCCCTTCCGCCGATCGACGTGGCGCTCTCCGCCGGCCGCACCCTCGCCGTCACCGGCCCGAACGGCTCCGGCAAGTCGACGCTGGCGTTGCTGCTCGCCGGTCTGCGGGGGCCCACGACGGGCGTCGTACGAGCGACGGCTGCGCTGACCTCGGGACTGCGCCGTCCGGACCGGCCGCCGCACCGGTGGCGGGCCGACGAGCTGGTCCGCCGCATCGGCAGCGTGTTCCAGCAGCCGGAGCACCAGTTCCTGACCGGCCGGGTCCGCGACGAGCTGGCGCTCGGGCCCCTGCGCGCGGGCTCCGGCGACGCAGCTGCCCACGACCTGGCCGACCAGCTGCTGGAGCGCCTGGGCCTCGCGGCCCTGGCCGACGCCAATCCCTTCACGCTGTCCGGTGGGCAGCAGCGCCGGCTGTCGGTCGCCACCGCCCTGGCCACGCGCCCGGGTGTGGTGGTGCTCGACGAGCCGACCTTCGGACAGGACCGCGACACCTGGGCCGAGCTCGTGGCGCTGCTCGCGGAGCAGCAGGACGAGGGCCGCGCGCTCGTCCTGGTCACCCACGACGCCGCCGTCGTCGGGGCACTGGCCGACGAGGTGCTGGAGTTGCGGCAGGTCGGGCATCCGGTGCCGGCATGACGCTGCCGCTCGCGCTCGGGCCGGTCCGCCCGGTGCCGCTGTCGTCGATCAACCCGGTGGCCCAGCTCGCCGCCATCGCGATCCTGCTGCCGGTCCTGATGATCAGCGGTGACCTGGTCACGCCCTCGCTCGTGCTGGCCGCCGAGGTGTGCCTCCTGCCGGCCGCCGGTCTGGGCACGCCGCGCGCGCTGTGGAGCCGCGCCTGGCCGCTCCTGCTCGGCGCCGCGGGAGTGGCGTGGGTCAACGTCGCCTTCGGGGACGGCGGCTGGCTGTCCGCAGTCGCCCTGGCCGTGCGGGTGCTCGCCCTGGCGCTGCCCGGCATCCTGCTCGTCGCCTCCACCGATCCGGTGCGGCTGGCCGACGCCCTGACCCTGCACTGGCGGGTCTCCGCACGTTTCGCCTACGGCGCCCTCGCGGCCCTGCGGCTGGTGCCGCTGCTGGCCGCCGAGTGGCAGACCATCCGGCTGGCGCGGCGCGCGCGCGGCGTGGAGGCCGGCCGCAACCCCGTCGCACACCTGCGGTTGTTCGCCGGCACGGCCTTCACGCTGCTCGTGGGCGCGCTGCGCCGCGGTTCGCGGCTGGCCACGGCCATGGACGCACGCGGTTTCGACTCCGGGATCCCGCGCACCAACGCCCGCGGCTCCCGGCTGCACCCACGGGACGCCGCGTTCGTCGTGGGCGCAGCGGTCGTGTGCGCCGCCGCGGTGTCCGTCAGCCTGGCGACGGACGCCTGGACGCCGGTGTTCGGCGGCTGACCGGGCGCTACGGTGCGCGCCATGCCTGTGACGAGGCCGGCGACGACGTACGTGGCGCTGCTCCGCGGCATCAACCTGGGCAAGGCGCGCCAGGTTCCCATGCCGCGTCTGACGGAACTGCTCACCGAGCGTGGCCACGAGGACGTGCGGACGCATCTGCGCAGCGGCAACGTCGTCCTGCGCAGCCCGCTCGAAGAGGCCGAGCTCGCCGAGGATCTCTCGACGGCGATCGAGGCGGAGTTCGGCTTCGCCGTCCCGGTCGTGGTGCGGACCGGCGACCAGATCGCTGCCGTGGTCGCGGGCGACCCGTTCGCGACGGTGGCCACCGATCCGGCGCGGTACCTGGTCACCTTCCTGCCGGAGGCGCCCGACCCGGCCCGCGTCGACGCCCTCCCCAGGCCGGACACCGGGGATTTCCTGGTTCGTGGCCGGGAGCTCTACCTCTGGCTGCCCGACGGCATCGCGGGCACCGAACTGGCCTCCTGGAAGTGGGACGACCTGCTCGGCCGCCCCGGCACGGCCCGCAACTGGCGCACGGTCACCAGGCTCGCCGAGCTCGGCAGCGCACGCCCGGGAGGGTGACACGCGTCGCATCAGGTTTGGCGATCAGCCGCACGGCCCATACGCAGTTGTTCGGCCTGCACGCAGGACGGCCGCAGACGGTGCAAGGGGACCAGGACGTGACAGGGCAGGCGGCTGGGTCGGCGTGGCCGACGTCAGCGCCGCCGGCCGCGACCCCGGTCCTCAGCTGGCAGCTGGAGAGCATCACCGAGCTCCCCGTGTGCGCGCCGAGGTCCGGCAGCACCCGGCGGTCGGCGCCGACCGGTCGGCCGACGCCGACGCGCGCGACCAGGTGATCCTCGCCCTGGACGAGATGGCGTCCAACGCGCTGCGGCACGGTGGTGGACGGGTGCGGGCGACGGTCCGCCAGACCCCCGACGCCTTCCTGATCGAGGTGTCCGACGCAGCCGCGTCGGCACCCCCGACGCCCGCGGTCGGGCGCGACCCCAGCGAAGGCGGGCTCGGGCTCTACCTCATCGCCGAGATGTCCACCCAGCACGGCTGGTACGTGCAGGACGGCGCCAAGCACGTGTGGGCGCTGCTGCCCCGCCGGTAGAGGCGCGGTCAGTGCCCCGGCGCGGCGGGGTCGACGAGGTCGGGCACCTGCTGCGGTCCCGCCTCCGCCGGGCGGGGGCGGTCCTCCCGGTGCAGGCGGATCGCCACCAGGGCGATGTCGTCCTGGAGTCCCGCAGGACGCAACCGCTCGATCACCTCGTCGCAGAGCACCGACAGCGGTTCGCCCGCGAGCTCGGCGAGCGCCGACCGCAGGCGCGCGATGCCCTCGTCGAGCGGGAGGTCCCGACCTTCGACCAGACCGTCGGTGTACAGCAGCAGGGTCGCCCCCCGCTCCACCGTGACGACGGAGTCCGTACGGTGCGCCGTCGGATCGACGCCGAGCATCAGCTCGGCCCGCGACGCCGCCAGCGGCTCGATCCGCCCGTCGCGGTGCATCAGCAGCGGTGGCGGGTGACCGGCGTTGGACCACCGCAGCCGGGTCAGCCCGGCCGCGCGCTCCTCCGGCGTCTGCTCGACCCGGGCGATGGCCGCGGTGGCCATGGTGCCCATGCCCAGTCCCTGGATCGCCGCGTCCAGCTCGGTGAGGACGGCGGCCGGCCCCGGTCCCTCCCGGTAGGCGATCCCGCGCAGCATGCCACGCAGCTGTCCCATGGCGGCGGCCGCCGCGGTGTCGTGCCCGACGACGTCACCGATCACGACCATGGTGGCGCCGGACGGCTGGAGGAAGGCGTCGTACCAGTCGCCGCCCACCTCGGCCGCACGCATGGCCGGCCGATACCGGACGACGATCTCTGCGTGGTCGGGCTCGGGTGGCGCGGTGAGCAGGCTGCGCTGCAGATCCTCGGCGAGCCGTCGCTGCTGGTCGTAGAGCCGGGAGTTGTCCAGGGCCAGTGCGACGCGGTCGGCGACCTCGCGGGCCGTGGCGATGTCGTCGGCGTCGGCGATCGGACGGTCCGCCCCGCGGTAGATGCTGAGCGCGCCCACCGTGCGCCCGCGCGCCTGCAGTGACAGCGCGACGGCGGTGCGGGGCGCCAGCTGCCGGAACGCGTCGCTGACCTCTCCGGGTGGCAGCGAGTTGCCGACCGCCGCGGGGACGTCGGCGACGACCATGGCCTGCCCCGAGCGCAGCGCCTCGACGATGGGCGCCGTCGACTGCAGCGCAGCCAGCCGCAGCCGCGCGTAGCGCGCCGCGGCCTCCCGCAGCTCCGGATCGCGGTGCCAGCTGGCGACGTCGTGGAGCTGCCCGTCCTCACCGACCAGGCTGGCGATCACCCAGTCGCCGAGCACCGGGACGACGGCCCTGGTGAGCCGCTGCACCGCCTCCTGCTCGCCGCGGGTCTCCCCCAGGGCGTCGGACACCGCGGAGGCGACGTCGGCGATGACCGCGAGCCGCTCCGCCCCCCGGCGCGCCCGCTCGTCGGCGGCCCGGCGCTCGGTGATGTCGAGGAAGTAGACCGACAGTCCGTCGGGGCTCGGCGAGGCCCGGATCTCGTACCAGGCGTTCAGCGGCGCGGGGTAGTACGCCTCGAACACCCGCTCCTCGCCGCTCTCGACGGCACCCCGGTACTGCACCTCGAAGTCGCTGCCGACGGCCGCGGGGAACAGCTCCCAGATCGAGCTCCCGAGCAGGTCCTCGCGGCGGAGCTGCAGGAGCTGCACCGCCTCCCGGTTGACGTAGGAGAACCGCCACTCCCGGTCGAGGGAGAAGAAGGCGGCGCTCATGGCCTCGAGGACGCGGGAGACCCGTGCGTCGGCCTGCCGACGGCTCGTCGTGTCGAACCCCGCGCCGACCAGCCGGACCGCGGCCCCGTCGTCGCCGGCCAGCGCCCGGCCCCGGCCGGCGATCCAGCGGGTCTCGCCCGTGGGCAGCACGATGCGGAACTCGGCCTCGTACTCGCCGCACGTGTCGACGGCCGTCTGCAGCGCCCTCATCGTGCGGTCGGCGTCCGACGGGTGGATGCGGGCCCGGAACGCCTCGATGGTCTCGTCGAACGTGGTCCGGTCGTAGCCGAACAGCGAGACGAGCCGGTCGTCCCAGACCAGCCGACCGGTGCCGAGGTCCCAGTCGAAGCTGCCGATCTGCGCGGCGTCGATGGCCAGCTCGAAGCGGAGCCGGTGCGCCTCGAACTCCTTGGCCAGCGCGGCCAGCTCCAGCTCCGTGGCCACCGCGTCCCCGAGCTGCCGCAGCAGGGCCACGTCGTTGTCGCTCCAGGGCCGGGCGGCCCGGCTGGAGGCGAAGAGCACGCCCACGGGGGACCCGTCGAAGACCACCAGCGGAACGCCGAGGTAGGCCGCGATGACGCCCTCGCGGACGTGGGAGAAGCCGGCGAACCGCGGGTCCCGGGCAGCGTCGGGTACGACGAGCGGGTCCGGCGCCTCGAACGCGGTGGCGCTGAACGAGTCGGTCAGCGGCACCTGCCGCCCAGGGTGCCCGCGGGCATGCCGGTGGCGGCGGCCACGGTCGTGACGTCACCGACGAGGCACACCACCGTGGCGTCGGCCCGCAGCAGCCGCATCGCGATCCCGGTGAGCCGCTGGAGGCTCTCCGACCCCAGGGCGGTGGACTGCAGCCGCCGCACCGCGGCCATCCGCCCGTCGGGCACCGTGGCGGGTGACGGGGCGGCGCTCACGGGACCTTCCTTCCACACGGACATGCTCGGCACACGCCTCGACCGGCCCCCTTTGTCTCACATGGCAGATGGCCCGCCCGCACCGGAGGGTCCACGGGGAGTGACGGAGCGGTCCGCCACTCAGCGCCCGGCCGCGTACCCCGACATGCCGCGGGCGTTGGCCGCCGCTCGCAGGATCCCGGTCCCGGGGTCGCGGCTGACCGCCGAGAGCCGACCGAGGGTCCACGGGCCGGACACCGTCACGTCGTGCCCGCGGGCCCGCAGCGCGGCGACGACGTCCTCCCCGACGCGCGACTCGACCACGACCTCGCCGGGGCTCATGTCCCGGGGGTGGAAGGACGACGGGAAGCTGGTCGTGTGCCAGGCCGGCGCGTCGATCGCGGCCTGCAGGTCCAGGCCGTCGTCGGCGTGGGCGAGCCAGAAGCACAACTGCCACTGCTCCTGCTGGTCACCGCCGGGCGTGCCGAAGGCCAGGACGGCCTCCCCGCCGCGCAGGGCGAGAGACGGCGTGAGCGTGGTGCGCGGGCGCTTGCCGGGGGCGAGGGAGTTCGGCAGGCCGCGCTCGAGCCAGAACATCTGGGCGCGGGTGCCGAGGGGGAAGCCGAGCTCGGGGATGACCGGCGAGCTCTGCAGCCAGCCACCGGACGGCGTGGCCGAGACGAGGTTGCCCCAGCGGTCGCCCACGTCGACGTGGCAGGTGTCGCCGCGGGTCGTGCCGGTGCGGCTGACGGTCGGCTCCCCGGTGCCGGGGGCGGCGGGGGCCCTGCGGGTGTCCGCGCTGGCGGCCAGGGCGGGAAGCCGGGGCGGGCGCCCATCCGGGGAACCCGGCCGCAGGGCTTTGCTGGCCGTGTCCCCGATGAGCGCCCGCCTCTGGGCGGCGTACGGAGCGCTGAGCAGTTCGTGCAGCGGGACGTCGTCGACGTCCCCGTACCAGGCCTCGCGGTCGGCCATGGCCAGCTTGACCGCCTCGACGCTCGCATGGACCCGGTCAGCTCCCGCCGGTGGGACGTCGTCCAGCATCGCCAGCGCCTGGAGCAGCGCCGGACCCTGGGACCACGGCCCGGCCTTCGCGAGCGTCCACCCCTTCCGGTCCAGCGTGACCGGCGGCTCGTACGTCGGCGTCCAGCCGGCCAGGTCCTGCCCGGTCAGAAATCCGGAGTGCGGACGACCGGAGTCGTCCAGGACCGGATACCGGGTGAACCTGTCGATCGCCTCGGCGACGAATCCTTGCGACCAGGCGGACAGTGCCGCGTCGATCTGCGCCTCCCGGGAGGGTCCGCGCGCTGCGTCGAGCAGTCGGCGGTAGGTCGAGGCGAGAACCGAGTTGCGGAACAGTTCGCCGGTGCGGGGAAGAGCACCGTCGGAGGTGAGCCAGGTGGCGGCCGATGTGGGCCAGGAGGTGCGGAAGTGCTCGGAGACCGAGGCGACGGTCGCGGCCACCCGGGGAAGGAGAGGGTGACCGGTCTCGGCGTACTCGATGGCGTAGCGGAGGACGGCGTCCAACGGCTGGGTGCCGTGGTCGCGCAGCAGCGTCAGCCAGGCGCAGACGGCGCCCGGGACGGTGGCGGCGAGGAGGCCGGTGCCAGGTACGAGTTCGAGGCCCAGGTGCTCGAAGGCCTCGATCGTCGCCCCGGCGGGGGCGATCCCCTGACCGGACAGGAGAACGGGCCCGCCCGTGCCTCCACCGCTCCGGTCTCCGGCCGCGAAGAGGATCGGGACCTCGCCGCCGGGGCCGTTGAGGTGGGGCTCGACGACCTGGAGGGCGAAACCGGTGGCGACGGCGGCGTCGAACGCGTTCCCACCGCACTCGAGGACGGCCATGCCCGCTGCTGTGGCCAGCCAGTGGGTCGAGGCGACCATCCCGAACGTTCCCGCGAGCTCGGGCCGGGTGGTGAACACTCGGCCACCGTAGGTGCGGGTGGGACGACCTGCCGGGCGACGGGGGCCGGCCGGATGCGGCGGGGCGGCGCGGCCGTCGGGGACGTCGCGGCCGCCCTCGCCGGGCGGATCGTCGGGGTGCTGGGCATCTCCCGCAGCAGCACCGGGCCGTCGACCGTCCGGGCGGCGGCGCCGACCGTGGCCCGCCCCAGGCGAGGTACTCGCCGTGCGGGCCGGCACCCCAGAGCGCCACCCGGCGGACGAACCCCCGCAGCACCGACCCCGGCCGGTGCCTCGGGCTGGTGGAGCGCCAGGCGAGGTACTCGCCCTCGCGGCCGGCGCCCCAGAGGGCGGCCCGCCGGACGAGGACCTGGACGCGGCCGGGGGTGAGGGCGATGCGGACGACCGGGGCCGCCGTCGCCGACGGTGCCAGGGACGCCGGGGCCCGGCGTGCCATGGGTGCCGGCTGCACGGAACGGAGCGGGACCGTCCGGACCGCGCCGTTGCGCGCGCCCGGCCGGGCAGCGGCCGCACGCCGCGGCCGGGACATCGCGGGGGCCTCGTCCGCCCGGTCGAGGACGTCGATCAGGCCGGCCAGGGTCAACCCGCCGTCGCGGCGGGACAGGTCGGCGGACGCGCGCGCCGCGGCGGTCGGGAGGACCGTGTCGCTGCTCATCTCGCCTCCTGTGATGTCTGGTCCGCAGCCGGGGAAGGTGCTGCGGACAAGGAGAAAGGTAGGGACCGCGACGCCGTCCGACGCGCTTCTCCGACATTCGGCGGAAGGCGCGTGACCCAACCGTTGTGAAGCATTTCCGAGGCGCTCGGTGACCCTTTCTCCGCAGCGGCCACTTGTCGACAAGAAGTGCATTCCGAGCGTGGAAATGGTCGCCGTGGGCTCCGGTCACCCCGAGGCTGCGCCGACGCGGGCGGCGTGTCGGACGGAGGACCCCGTGCTGGGATGGGCGCGTGCCCCGCCCCCTCGTGATCGACACCGACCCCGGCATCGACGACGCCCTGGCGATCCTGCTCGCGCTGGCCAGCCCCGAGGTCGACCTGCGCCTGGTCACCACCGTCCACGGCAACGTCGAGCTCGCCCGGACCACCGAGAACGCGCTGCGCGTCCTGCACCTGGCCGGCCGCTCCGACGTCCCGGTGGCCGCGGGTGCGCGCGAGTCGCTGGTGCACCCGCAGCCCGAGCGTGCCGGGCACGTGCACGGAGCAGCGGGCCTCGGCGGTGTGGACCTGCCGCGCTCCCCCGCGCCGCCCGACGCCCGGCCGGCCGTCGTGGCTCTCGCCGAGCTGCTCCTGGCCTCACCCGAGCCGGTCACCGTCGCCGCGGTGGGGCCGCTGACCAACGTGGCCCTGCTGCTGCGGACGTTCCCCGACGCCGCGGCGCGGATCGGCCGGCTCGTCGTCATGGGCGGTTCGGCCTGGCGCGGCGGCAACGTCACCGCCGCGGCGGAGTTCAACGTCTGGGCCGATGCCGAGGCCGCGCAGGCGGTGTTCTCCTCGACGCTGCCGACGGTGATGGTCGGCCTCGACGTCACCCTGCCCACCGTGCTCGACGAGGGAGGCATCGCGCGCTTCGCCGCGGCCGGGCCGATCGGGGCACAGGCCGCCGCGATCCTGGGGCAGTACCTGGACCACGCGCGCACGAGCTACGGAACGGCGGGTGTGGTGGTGCACGACGCCCTCGCCGTCACCGAGGCGATCCTCCCCGGGGTGCTGGGGACCGTCCGGCGGGACGTGGTCGTGGACACCGGGCTGGGCCCGGGGCGCGGCCAGACGCTGGTCGACCGTCGTGCCGTGTCGGCCGCGCCCACCGCCGTCGACGTCGCGGAGACGGTGGACAGCGCCGCGGCGGTGGAGTTCCTGGTGACGCGGCTGGCCTCCCTGGACCGTCCGGTCCCGGGCTAACGGTTCTGGGTCGACTCCACGATGCCGAGCGCGATGTCGCGGAGCTTCCGGTTGTAGCGCTGGGAGGCCTCGCGGAGGATCTCGAAGGCCTGCTCGGCGTCGACGTGGCGCTGCGCCATGAGCACGCCCTTCGCCTGCTCGATCACCGCGCGGGAGTCCATGGCCAGCCGCATGTTGCGGGCCTGCTCGCCCAGCTTCCAGTGCGCGTCGGCATTCGCCACCGCCACCGCGATCACCTCGGCTGCCTCGAGCCCGGCGCCGAGCGACTCCGCCGAGGCGAACGCCGCCGGCTGCGTGGAGTAGACGTTCAGGGCTCCGATGGTGGCGCCCTGGTAGGGCAACGGCACCGAGAGGGAGCTGCGGACAGGCGTCTCCGCGCGCACGTGCGCGACGTAGTCGGGCCACCGCTCCTCGGTGTGCATGTCGTCGATCCGCAGGACCACACCGCCGCGGCCGGCGTCCATGCAGGGACCGTAGCCCTGTTCGTACTGCAACTCGTCCGCGGCCAGCGCCATCTCCCCGGAGTAGGCCGCGGTGAACGCCTTGTCGGCGCGCAGGAGCGTGATGGACACGGCCTCGGCACCGGGGATCCCACGCTCGGCGATCGTGGTGATCTCCCCGAGGACGTCCTCGAGCGTGCGTTCGACGAGGACCACCCGGCTCAGCTCCCTCAGCAGCTCGTGCACCCGCACAGTCTGCACTGTGACCCGCCGTGTCCTGCCCGCCTCTGCGCCGCGTGATCTGATCGGTCAGGATGGACCCGGCCGGGACAGGGTGCCGCGGGACCTGCGGAGCACGCGAGGGGGAGGCGATGGGCCGGGAGACGGGCGCCGACCGTGCCGACGACCGGCCCCCCGACCACGGCTGGCCGTGCGCCCCCGTCCCCTCCGTCCCGGGTGACGTCTGGCACTGGCAGCTGGAGGCGATGCACGTGGTCTCGCGCGTCCGCAGCGACCTGCGGGCCCGCATCGCCCACCCCTCGGTCTCCGCGGGCTCCACGGAGGACGCCCGCGACGGCCTGCTGCTGGTCTTCGAGGAGCTGGCGTCGAACGCCCTCCGGCACGGCGGCGGGGACGTGCGCGCGCTGGTGGTCGCCGGCCCGAGCGGCTGGCTGCTAGACCTCAGCGACGAGGCCCCCGAGCGCCCGCCCGTCCCGGCCGTCGACCGCGATCCGGCACTGGGCGGCATGGGGTTGCACCTGGTCGCCCAGCTGTCCACCAGCTACGGCTACGAGAGACGGCCCGGGCGCAAGCACGTGTGGGCGCGGCTGCCGTCCGGCCGCGGGGAGCCGACCGAGGAACGGCGCAGCCGGCTGCCCGAGCCCCGGTCCCCGGAGATCCACCGGGACTGAGCTCACCGCCGCGCCCGCTGCACCGCCGTCCGGAAGCGGGCGGCGTCGGCACGCACCGCGGCCATGGGTGCGAGGACCTCCTCCTCGGCCACCGCCTCCACCGCCGAGCGCAGCCGCCGGTCGACCACCCGGCCGCGCCGGCGGGCGCGCAACCCGACCAGCGGCCGGGACACCAGCGCGAGCAGCACGCCGGCCAGGAGCCCGCCGACGACGAGCAACGTGGGCAGGGGCACACCCTCGACCCGGGGCAGCGGGACCACGTCGTCGAGCTGGAAGAGCCCGAGGACGACGAGCGCGAGCAACCACAGGGCGCCGACGAGGGCGGTCAGCGCGAGCAGCCACTGGAGGCCGCCCACGCCCCGCTGCCAGAGGGGGACCCGCGCCGGGCCCAGGTCCGTGCCGGCCACCGCGCGGTCCAGCCGGTCGGCCAGCCGGGTCTCCGACACCTCGACGGTGCGCCGCAGGTCGTCGCGCCAGGACTGCGGCAGCCCCTCGGCCATCGTGTCGCGGGCCCGCCGGACGGCGGTGCTCACGCCGGCCAGCTCGACCGCGCCGGCCGGCGGCAGCGAGGTGCGGGACCGCTCGTCGCCCAGGTGCAGCCGCGCCAGCGGATCGGCCCGGAGCTTGCGCGTCCACCGGATCAGCGGCCAGCCGGTGCGGGCCACGCCGTCCCGCAGGGTCGACCGCTCGACAGCGGCGACGACCGCGGGCACGCCGGCCGCCGCCGCGAAGGCATCACCGAGGTCGCCGAGCAGGTCCCCGCGGTCCCGCCGGCCCAGTGCGGCGGGGCCGTCCTCGGGGCAGTGGGCGGCCAGCTCCGCGGCCACCGCGCGGACGTCGGCGGTGAGCCGGTCGGTAGCCGCCCGTCGAGCGGCGACCCGGCGGGCGAGCTCGCCCCGCAGCTCGGCGACGCCGACACCGGTGCGGGCGGAGAGCCCCAGCACCGGGACGGCGCCCAGGCCCTCGCGCTCGAGCAGCGCCCGCAGATCGGTCAGGCACTCCTTCGCGGCGCGCGGGTCGAGGCGGTCGATCTGGTTGAGGACGACGAGCAGCACGCCGGAGTGGCCGCCAGCGGCGCCAGGTAGCGGTCGTGGACGGCGGCGTCGGCGTACTTCTCCGGGTCGAGGACCCACACCAGCACGTCGACCAGACCGACCAGGCGGTCGACCTCGAGGCGGTGCTCGAGCCGGACGCTGTCGTGGTCGGGCAGGTCGAGCAGCACCAGGCCGTCCAGGGCCGGCTCGGGGGCGTGCCGGTGCCGGCGGGGCACCTCCAACCAGTCCAGCAGCCGGTCCGCTTCCTCGGCGCGGTCGTCGGACCCCCAGGTCGTGGCGTGCGCGACGCCGGTGGTCGGCCGGCGGACGCCCGGCGTGCTGACCTCGCTCCCCGACAGCGCGTTGAACAGCGTGGACTTCCCGCTCCCGGTGGCCCCGGCGAGCGCCACGACCGTCGCGTCGCCCAGCGCTGCCCGTGCACCCGCCTTGGCCAGGAGGGCCCGCGCCCGGCCGACCTCGGGCACCTCGAGGCGGCCCTCGGTCACCTCCACGGCCTCGCGGAGTGCCGCGAGCCGGTCGGCGAGCGACTGCTCCCGCCTCACGCGGGAGCCCGCCGGGCGGCGGCGAGGTCGCGCAGTGCGGCGCGCAGGTCATCGGCGTGCGCCCGGGACGGCGCCGCCTGGGCGACGAGGACGTCGAAGCGCTCCTGCTCGAAGCGCAACAGCTGGTCGGCGCGCGACTCCAGGTCCTCCCGCGCCCGGGCGGCCAGGGAGCGGACGGCCGCGTCGCCGAAGACCGCCTCGAGCACCCGCTGGCCGACGGCGGTCGTACCGCCGGCGACGGCGACCTCGCCGCCGGTCAGTCCGCCGGTGGAGGCGAAGACCGCGACCATGACCACCGCGCCGGCGCCGTTGACGCCCCAGGAGAGCAGCCGGGCCTGCGTGCGCTTGTCGGCGCCCTGATCGCGGACGAGGTCGAGGACCGCGCCCTGCCAGTCGCGCACCTGCGCCCCCGCGGCCTCGGCGAAGTCCGGCGACGCCTGTTCCAGTTCGCGCTCGCCGCCGGCGACCAGGTCGGCCCCGCCGGGCAGCCCTCGCCAGGCGGTGACCGTCCGCTCGGCGGCGCGGTCGGCCTCCGCGCGCAGCAGCTGCTCGACGCTGCTCTCGAGGGCGTCCTGCAGGCCCTCGACGGGCGTCGGTCGCCCGGTCACCGCGCTCACCAGGCGGTCCCGCAGGCGGCTCACCTGGTTCTGCAGCGCCCGCATCCACTCACCGGTACCGACGAACTCCTGCCAGCGGGCCAGCACCTCGCCGCGCAGGAGGGTGCCGCTGCGCACCCCCGCGTCGATCCCCTCGCGGGCGCCGTCGTACGCCGCGGTGGCGGCCGAGCGCAGCGCATCGGCGGCGGCGGCCTGGGCATCGACGGCGACGGCCACGCCGGTCACCCGCTGCTCCAGGCTGTCCAGCGCCCCGGTGAGGGTCTGCCGGACGACGGCGGCTCGGGCCTCCTGGTCGGCGGCCAGCCCGTGCAGCCAGCTGCGCAGCGGCGCCACCTGGTCCTCGGGCAGCCGCCCCTCGGCGAGTGGCCGCTCCTCGATGACGAACAGCCGGGCGGTCGCCAGACCCGCGCGCTGCAGCATGCCGTGCAGGTCGGCGGCCACCTCGGCGGCGGCCTCGGGAGGAACGCGGTCGAGCACGACGGCGAGGGCGGTGCCGCGTTCCTGCGCCGTCCGCAGCAGGTCCCAGGGGACGGCGTCGGCGTAGCGGGCAGCCGTCGTGACGAAAACCCAGAGGTCCGCGGCGGCCAGCAGTTGGCCGGCCAGCTCGCGGTTGGACTCGACGACCGAGTCGACGTCGGGGGCGTCCAACAGGGCCAGTCCGGCGGGGACGTCGTCCCTCGCCACGAGCTGGACCGTGCCCGGACCGCCGCCCCCGCCGGTGACCCGCGCGAGGCCCGGGAGGACGCGGTCGCCGGAGAAGGACCCGACGTCGGCGCGGGCGCAGACCAGCACGGGGGCGCGCGTGGTCGGCCGGAGCACGCCGGCCGTGGTGACGGGCGCGCCGACGAGGCTGTTGACCAGCGTGGACTTGCCAGCTCCCGTCGAGCCCCCGACGACGGTCAGCAGGGGCGCGTCGAGGTCCCGCAGGCGCGGCAGCAAGTAGTCGTCGATCTGGTCGGCGACGGCGCGGGCCGAGCGACGCGCGGCGTCCCGGTCGGGAGTGGCCAGTCCCAGGGGGACGGCGGTCAGGTGGTTCCGCAGCGCCGCGAGGGCATCGGGCAGCCGGAGCGGCGGGGCGGAGGTCACACCGGCTCTCCTATCCCACCCGCGCCCTGGCTACCCGCCGATCAGCCGCGCAGGTCCGGCGGCGAGTCGTCGGCCTTCCTGGCCCGCTCCTCCCGGAGCGCCTGGAAGACGCGGCGCCGGACGCGGTCCTGGTCGCGCTCCTGGATGTTGACGAAGCGGATCGACATCACCCAGCGAGCGCCGCGGGCGTTGGTGCGGACCACCTCGGCCGTGGTCTTGAAGGCGCCGTCCTCGAGCTGGAGCAGCAGGACGAGCTTCGCGCCGGCCTCCGGCGGGACACCGAGGCCCTCGAACTCGGCCCGCAGGCCCGCCTCGCTGATGTCGATGGTCTCGCCCTTGAGGTCGATGGACCCGTACTCGGCGGTGACCGGGACCGAGACTCGTCCACGGACGGCCTTGCGGCGCTGGCTGACCTCCGCCGGCCCGGTCGCCCGCATGCGCCAGCGGACGACGGCCCCGCTCTCGACGTCGGTGACCTCGGCGGGCAGCGCGCGCTGGGAGTCCTCGGTCTTCCAGAACAGCTCGACGACGTCGCCCACCTTGACGACGACCTGGTCGACGAAGTCCCCCACCGAGGGGCGCACCGAGATGTACTCGTTCTGGACGACCTCGACGCGCGAGCTCACCGAGATGCCGCGACCGGTGAGCGTGACCTCGGCTTCGGTCTGCTCCTCCGGGTGGTCGACCCCGGGAACGCTCGTCATTGGTCCTCTCCGATCTGTACCGCGGGGCGCGCCGGCGCCGAGCTCGGACGAGCAGTCGGGCCGCAGGTCCCCGCGGTGGGGAACGGTAGCCGCCGGGCCTGGGCCCTACCACGCCCCCCGGTCGCGACGCGCCGCAGGACGCAACCATCTGCGCCCCGCCTAGGTCATCGACCAATCACTCACCGTCAGGAAGCGCTCGCCGACCGGGCCCCACTCCGAAGGGTCAGGTGGTCCGCGTCACCCTCCTCGCACGTCCGGCGACACAGTGCCCCCTATCGCAGTGTCCTCGTTGCTCTGATGGCCCGCGGAGGAGTTCCGATGCCTGGTTCCGGTGTGCCCGTCGTCTTCGTCCACGGACTCTGGCTCCACTCGACGAGCTGGCAGCCCTGGGCGGAGTGCTTCCGCGACGCCGGCTTCGACCCGGTCCTGCCCGAGTGGCCCGGCGTCCCCGAGACCGTGGCCGAAGCCCGGGCGCACCCGGAGAGCCAGGCCGGCGTCGGCATCGACGAGGTGATCGACCACCACGCCCGCATCGTCGAGGACCTGCCGGAGCCGCCCGTGCTGATCGGCCACTCCTTCGGTGGCCTCGTGGTGCTCGCGCTGGTGGACCGGGGCCTCGGTCGCGCCGGGGTGGCGATCGACCCGGCTCAGGTGCGCGGCGTCGTCCGCGTCCCACCGGCTCAGGTGCGCACCGTCTTCCCGGTGCTGAGGAACCCGGCGAACCGCAAGCGGTCGGTGAGCCTCACGCCGCAGCAGTTCCGGCAGGCATTCGGCAACGCACTGCCGGAGGACGAGTCGGCGCGACTGCACGAGCTGTACACCATCCCGGGGCCGGGCCGGCCGCTGTTCCAGGCGGCGCTGGCGAACATGACCCCGCGCACCCGGGCGGCCACCGCGGTGGACACCCGCAGGTCCGACCGGGCGCCGCTGCTGATCGTCTCCGGCGGGCTCGACCGGACCATTCCCGACAGCCTGACCCGGGCCGCCTACCGGAAGTACCAGAAGTCGTCGGCGGTGACCGAGTTCCGCCGGTTCCCCGACCGAGGGCATTCGCTCACGGTCGACTCGGGCTGGAGAGAAGTCGCGAACGCGACGCTGGAATGGCTGGGCACCCAGGGCATCCACGGCTCCTGAAAGGGAACCCGGTCGCGATATCTCGTTGGGGTGACGGATTTCGCGGAACCGTTCAAGGACCATTCCACCGGAGCCGATCACGGTGGCATGAAGCTGCTGTCCCGCAACCGGCGCGCCACCGCCGCGGCCGCCGGCCTCGAGGCTCCCACCCTCGCCGACCGGCTCCTGGCGATCACCGACCAGGGCGTCTACGCCGTCGACATGGACGGGCGCTGCATCATGGCCAACGAGGCCGCGGCCCGCCTGCTGGGGACGGTCCGCACCCTGCTGCTCGGCACCGTCGTCCACGACGAGCACCACGGCCGGCCCGCCGACGAGCCGGCGGACGCCTGCCCGCTGTGCGCGCCGATCCACGCCGGTCGCCCCGCGCGTGGCTCGACCAACCTGGTCCAGATCGACGGCACGTCGCTGGCGGTGGACTTCGTGAGCTCGCTGGTGTCGCACGACGGGCAGCCGATCGCCATCTTCTGGTTCCAGGACGTCGCCGGCCGGGCGCAGACCGAGGCGGCCATGCGTCAGCTCGAGATGAAGTACCGGGCGGTGACCGAGTCCGCGAGCGACGCGATCGTCTCGGCCGACGCCCGCGGGCTCATCGTGAGCTGGAACCGCGGCGGCGAGGCGATGTTCGGCTACACCGAGGCGGATGTGATCGGCAAGCCGCTCACCGTGCTGATGCCTGAGCGGTACCGGGACGCCCACGAGCGCGGCATGGGCCGCTTCCTGCTCACCGGCGAGCCGCGCGTCATCGGATCGGGTGCCGTGGAGGTCCACGCGCTGCGCAAGGACGGCACGGAGTTCCCCGTCGAGCTGTCCCTGTCCCACTGGTCGGAGGGCGACGGCCGCTTCTTCACCGGCATCCTCCGCGACATCACCGAGCGCAAGCGCGCCGAGGACGCTCTCGCCCGGGAGGCCGGCTTCGTCAAGCTGCTCCAGCGGGTCAGCGTGGCCTCGAACGAGAGCTCCAGCGGCCGGGAGGCGCTCGAGGCGGGCATGCGACTGATCGCCGAGCACACCGGCTGGAAGGTCGCCCACATCTACGAGATCGACGAGGAGAGCCGGGACCAGCTGCTGCCGTCGAACATCTGGACCCACCCGGACGACGACCGCCTGCAGCCGTTCCTGGCGGCGACCCGCGCCACCCCGTTCGCCCCCGGGACCGGCCTGCCGGGACGCGCGCTGGCCGCCAAGCAGGCGTGCTGGATCTCCGACGTCACCATCGACGACAACTTCCCGCGGCGCGACGCCGCGCGCGAGAGCGGCCTGGCGGCCGCCTTCGCCTTCCCCGTCATGGTGGACACCGAGGTCGTCGCGGTCCTGGAGTTCTTCACCTCCGAGCGGCTGGAGCCCGACGAGGACCTGTGCAAGGTCATGGAGCAGATCGGCAGCCAGCTGGGGCGCGTGATCGAACGCGAGCTCGCCCGCGAGCAGCTGACCCACCACGCGCTGCACGACCCGCTGACCGGGCTGCCCAACCGCACGCTGCTGCTCGACCGGCTGGAGGTCGCCCTGGCGCAGCGCAACCGGGGCAGTGCCGCGGTCGTCTTCGTGGACCTCGACCACTTCAAGCTGATCAACGACAGCCTCGGGCACGCCGCCGGTGACAAGCTGCTGTGCGGCATCGCCGTGCGGCTGCGGGCGATCCTCCGCCCCGGCGACACGGTGGCCCGCTTCGGCGGTGACGAGTTCATCATCCTGGCCGAGTCCGTCGCCGACGAGCGCGACGCCGAGGGCCTGGCCGAGCGCATCACCAGCGCGCTCGCCGCGCCCTTCGATCTCGCGGGCGAAGAGGTCTTCGTGACGGCCAGCATCGGCATCGCCGTCTCCGGCGGGCCCGACTGCACGGCCAACAACCTGCTCCGCGACGCCGACGCCGCCATGTACCGGGCCAAGGAGGACGGTCGTGCCCGGCACGAGGTGTTCGACGCCGGCATGCGCGCCGGCGCGGTGCGCCGGCTGGAGATCGTGAACGACCTCCACCGGGCACTGGAGCGGGACCAGTTCATCCTGCACTTCCAGCCGCAGATCGACCTGCAGACCAACACGCTCGTGGGCGTGGAGGCCCTCCTCCGCTGGGTCCACCCGGATCGCGGCCTCGTCCCGCCGATGGAGTTCATCCCCATCGCCGAGGAGACCGGTCTGATCAACGACCTGGGGCGCTGGGTGCTGCGTGCGGCCTGTGCGCAGGGCCGGGAGTGGATGAACACCTTCCCGGACAACCCGCCGCTGACCATCAGCGTCAACCTCTCGGGTCGTCAGCTCCAGCAGTCGCGGCTGGCCGACGAGGTGGCCGCGGCGCTCCGGGACTTCGACTTCCCGCCGGAGCTCCTGGTCCTCGAGATCACCGAGACCGTCCTGATGAACGACACCTCGGCGACCATCGCGACGCTGAACGCCCTCAAGGAGCTCGGTGTCCGGCTGGCCATCGACGACTTCGGCACCGGCTACTCGTCGCTCACCTACCTCCAGCGCTTCCCCATCGACATCCTCAAGATCGACAAGTCCTTCGTGGACGGGCTCGGCGGTCAGAACGTCGAGGAGTCGGCCGTCGCCCGGACCATCGTCGCGCTGGCCAAGACCCTGCGCCTCGAGACCGTCGCCGAAGGTGTCGAGCGCAGCGAGCACGTCCGCGAGCTGCAGACGCTCAACTGCGACATCGCGCAGGGCTACTTCTTCGCCCGGCCGCTGGACGCCCGCTCGCTGGAGGTCCTGCTGCTGTCACCGCACACGCCGATGACGGGCGCCGACGTGGCCGCCCAGCGCGTTCCTTCGCCGCGGCCCGCCGCCCCGGACGACAGCGCCGGCCTCGTCACCTCCCACTGACCCGCTCCTCCTCCTCCGACGAACGAGGGAATCCGACATGCCTGGCTCCATGGGTGAACACCTGCTGCAGGAGCGGTACAACACCGCCGCTCGCGCCCGCGGGTTCTACAACCACCAGATGCTCGACCACCTGAACGACCACATGCAGGAGTTCGTGGCCCGCATGGAGATGATGTTCGTCGCCACGGCCGACGGTGCGGGCGAGGCCGACTGCTCCTTCCGGGCAGGGCCCCCCGGCTTCGTCAGCGTGCTCGACGAGCGCACCGTGGTCTACCCCGAGTACCGGGGCAACGGCGTGATGGGAAGCCTCGGCAACATCGTGGAGAACGGTCACATCGGACTGCTCTTCATCGACTTCTGCGGCGACGCCATCGGCCTGCACATCAACGGCCGCGCCGCCATCCTCGAGAACGA
Organism: Blastococcus sp. PRF04-17; assembly: GCF_023016265.1. Lineage (GTDB taxonomy): Bacteria > Actinomycetota > Actinomycetes > Mycobacteriales > Geodermatophilaceae > Blastococcus_B. The sequence continues at coordinate 3,154,873 of NZ_CP095412.1, forward strand.
GGACCTCCTGGCCCGCGACCCCCTCCCGGCCGGCGTCCTCGAGGGGCTGCTGGAGGAGGGTGGCCGCAAGCCCGAGCGCTGGGTGAGCGTCGAGGTCGTGGAGGCCTACATCCACTGCTCGAAGCACATCCCTCAGATGATCAAGCGCTCGGACGTCCCCCAGGCGTGGGGCACCGACGACGTCGTCCGCAAGGGCGGCGACTACTTCAAGGCCAAGCACTCGTCGCGCCCGTGGGTCGACGACGAGGCGCCGGTCGGACCGGCCCGCTGATGCCCCTGTCCGTGCCCGAGACGGTGGAGGCAACCGCGGCCTCGGCGGCGGCGAAGGCCGCCGCCGTGCGGCGACCTCCGAGCTACCTGGTCAGCGCGGTGCTGGCCGGCTGTTACGTCGGCATGGCGGTCGTGCTGCTCGTCAGCGTCTCCGCTCCCCTCGCCGCCGCCGGCTCCCCGGTGACGAAGCTCGTGCAGGGCGCCGTCTTCGGTCTGGCGCTCACCCTGGTGGTCTTCGCGGGCGCCGAGCTGTTCACCGGCAACGTCATGGTGATGACCCATGGCCTGCGGCGGCGAACGGTCGGGTACGGCGCCGCGGCCACGGTCAACGTCGTCTCCCTGATCGGGAACGCGATCGGCTCCCTCGCGCTGGCCCTCGCCGTGACCTTCAGCGGGGTGCTCCGATCCGGCGCGACGGCCGACGCCGGCTCGCCGGCGCACGCCCTGCTCTCGACCATCGTGGCCGCCAAGAACCAGGCCACCGGGCCCGAGCTGTTCTGGCGCGCCGTGCTCTGCAACGCCCTGGTCTGCCTGGCGCTGTGGATGGCCGCGCGCGCCACCAGCGACGGCGCCAAGCTGATGGTGCTGTGGTGGGGTCTGCTGGCGTTCATCGGTTCCGGCTTCGAGCACTCGGTCGCCAACATGACGACGTTCTCCCTCGCCATCTTCGACGGCCTGGCCGCCTGGTCCGACCTCGGGCACAACCTCGCCTGGACGATCCCTGGCAACGTGGTCGGGGGCCTGCTCGTGGCCTTCGGCTACGCCTGGACCGTCCAGCGGCGTCCCACGGTGCCGGAGCAGTCGATCGACCTGCCCGTCGCAGCGCTACCCGAGCAGCGCGTCGGCGCCCGCGCGTAGCCCGCGTCCGCACCCACCGCCCCGTCCGCCGGTCGCACTGCCGACCCGGCGGACGGGGCGGTCCGCGTGTCCGGCGTGGGCCGCGAGCGCACCACTGCCCGGCTGGTTCAGGCGCGGTCGCTGACCGCTGCGCCGTCGTGGACGTGCCGGGCGCAGTGGGCGCAGCAGTAGAAGTGCCCCTCCACGACCACGCCGTGCCCGATGACCCGGCAGCCGCAGTGTTCGCACACCGGCGCCATCCGGTGGATCGCGCACTCGAAGCTGTCGAAGGTGTGTCTCGCCCCCTGGGCGATGACCTCGAAGCTCATGTCGTAGTCGTTCCCGCAGACCTCGCAGACCGCCATCGTCGCTCCTCGCCGCCGGGTACCGGCTGTTCCTTCCCCGAGGCGGGCAAAGGACACGTGTCGCGGCGCCTCAGCGGGGGAGCGGGATGGACGCGTCGCGACGGGGGGAGCCGACCGCGTTGCGGGTGATCTTCGCGCGGTAGAGCTGCTCGTCGGCGCGCGCCAGGAGCTCCACCGGGTAGGCCTCGTGCCCCGTGGCGGTCGCGACCCCGAGGGAGAGGCTGATCTCCCGCGGCCCGAAGCCGTCCGGTCGCAGCTCGGCGGCCTCGACCCGCAGGGTCTCGGCCAGTTCGCAGGCCCGTTCCAGATCGGCTCCGGGCATCAGGACGGCGAGCTCGTCACCGCCCAGACGGGCGACGAGGTCGCCGTTCCGGACCCGGCGGGACAGCAGCGCCGCCACGTGGCGCAGGGCCTCGTCACCGCCCGGGTGGCCGTGGCGGTCGTTGATCGTCTTGAAGTGGTCGATGTCGACCAGCACCATCGCGACGACGGTCTCGCGCCGGCGCGCGTCGGTGCAGGCGTCGCCCAGCTCGGAGTCCCAGCGGCGGCGGTTGGCCAAGCCGGTGAGCGCGTCCTCGTGGCTGAGGCGCTCCAGCTGGGCGAGCAGGATGCCGGTGCGCTGCTGCTCCCGCTCGAGGCGCACGCGGGTGACGAGTTCGCGCTGGTTGAGGGCGTACCGCCGCAGGTGGGCGAGCATGCCGATCAGGGAGGCGGTGGCCAGGAAGACGCTGACGGTGATGAGTTCCTCGGCCGCCAGGCGGCCCGGCTGGACGGCCGCGAAGAAGGCCAGCGCCAGCCACGAGAGCGCGACGACGGCGGCCGTCCACCGCGGACGGGCGACGAGGATGCAGCCGCTGCCGTAGACGGCGAGGGTGAAGCCGAGCAGGTAGTACTCGTGCCCGTGCGTCTGCACGATCATCCACGCGATCTCGATCTGGACGACGGCGAGCACCAGGAAGGTCAGGATCTCGGGCCTCCGGCGCCCGATGGGCAGGCGCCAGAGGGCATACATCGCCAGCAGCATCGGGATGTCGCACGCGAGGCGGACGACCAGGAAGAGCTCGGTCAGGTGGGGCACCGCGAGCCGGTCGACGACGGTCCAGGTCGGCACGGCGATCACCGCGACGATGCCCACCAGCAGGCCGGCCGTGCGGGCGCGGTTGGCCAGTTCGTCACGGAGCGCGGGCACCGCCGCCGTGAGCTCCCGCAGCGACGAGCGCGTGGTCAGCGCGTCCGGGGACCGCCGGTCGCCGCCCACGGCACCGTCGGCGCCGGGCGACGGCGCTGCCGGGGGCAGCACGTCACCCCGACGCAGCATCGCGGCGACGCGGTGCACGAGACCAGCGATCACATCTCCTCATCGGCACGTCCCGCCTCCGACCTGAGCCGGCTCATGGCCTGGCCCTTGCGGGTGACCAGGGCGTTCGCCCACGCCGTCGACCGACAACGTACCGGAACGCGTGAGCCTCGCAAGAGTGGCGGAACGCCGATCAGCGGTCGCGGCGGGCGGTGAAGCTGCTGACGAACTCGCGCAGGCTGCGGGTCGGCCGGAGCCAGGCGCCGTCCGGAGGCAGTGCGTCGAGGCGAACCCGGTCCAGGGGCTCCACGAAGGCGCCCGGAACGTCCTCGATGTCGATGAACTCGAGCAGTTCGGAGCTGATCGCGTAGCCGGCCACCTCGCTGAAGGCGACGACCACCACGCGGGTGCCCGCACGGACCAGCTGCTCCAGCGGCTCGGCGAAGTTGCGGCCGTCGCCGGAGAAGACGACGAGCCGCCGCAGCTGGTGGCTGTGCGACCGGACGGCGATGTGATCGAGCATGTCCTGGTCGATGTCGTCGTCCGGCTGCGTCTTCGGCCGGGCGAACACGGCGAATCCGAACCCGCGCAGGGCCTCCACCCAGCGCTGCAGCGTGCCGGGCTGGGGCGGGATGTTCGCGAACACGCACGCCTCGACCTCGACCGACTCCGGGGCGGGGGCGGAGTCGGCGCCCTCGACGAACCACGCGGCGATCGCGTCGAACCGCGGCCTCGAGGCGGCCGTCGGCCGCGCACCGATCACGGTCGACAGGGTCATGTCGATGTTCGGCGCGTCCCAGATCAGCAGGTCGAGCGGTGGACGGGACCGGCCGTCCCCGGCGGCACCGGGCTCGGACAGGGGCGCCGTGGCGGCGTCGGGGCTGTCGGACACGGGAGCAGTCTGCCCCGCCGCCATGACAGCCGCGGAGCCAGGCAGAACAGGGGGCGGCCCCGCGGGCGCGGTCGCCCGCCGCACCGTGCGCCGGCGGATCACCCGGCTCGGGACACCGCGCGGGCCGCCACCGCCTGCGCGCACAGGTCCCCGCCGCCTGCGTGGACGGCGCGCACGAAGCGGGGCACCTCCTCGGCCGGCATGGCCCGCCCGAGCAGCCAGCCCTGGGCGAGGTCGCAGCCGGCGTCCCGGACCATCCTCAGGTGGTCGGGCGTCTCGACGCCCTCGGCGACCGACCGGATGCCGAGGGTGCGGGTCAGGCCGACGATCGCCGACAGCACCGCGCCGGTCTCTCCGGCCACGGCGCGCTCGGCTGCGTTCAGCAGGGACCGGTCGATCTTCAGCGTGCTGATCGGCAGGGAGAACAGCTGGGCGAGCGAGGACCACCCGGTGCCGAAGTCGTCGATCGCGACCCGCACACCGTGGCTGCGGAGCAGGGTCAGCTGGTCCTCGGCCCTCGTGGGATCTTCGGCGACACTGGTCTCGGTCAGTTCGAGGATGAGGTGGTCCGGCGGCAGCCCGGAGTCGCGCAACGCCACTCGCACGTCCCTGACCAGCGTCTCCGCCGAGAAGTGCCGCGCGCTGACGTTCACCGACATGCGCAGCGGCAGGCCCTGGGCCGCCCAGTCGGCCGCCTGGTGAGTGGCTTCCTGGAGCAGCCACCGCGTGATCGGGATGACCTGCCCGGTCTCCTCTGCGACGGAGAGGAACGAATCGGGGGGCAACAGACCGCGCTCGGGATGCTGCCAGCGCACCAAGGCCTCCATGCCCTCGACCTCGCCGGTGTCGAGCCGCACGACCGGCTGGTAGTGGACGACGAGCTCGTGGATCGCCTCCCCACGCAGGCGCGTCGCCACCTCGAGCCGCCAGCGCGCGGCCTCGCGCAGCCCCGGCGAGAAGAGGTGGATGCGGTCGCGACCCATGCTCTTGGCGGCGAACATCGCGGCGTCGGCGTCGCTGAGCAACTGGTGCGGGTCGCACACGTCGGGCCGCGATGCCGCGACCCCGATGCTGGCCGAGAGCGGGACCGGGATGCCGGAGGCCACGAAGGGCTGCCCGAAGGTCGTCTGCAGCCGGAAGGCCAGCGCGGCCGCCTCCGCCGAGTCGCACTCGCGGGCGAGCACGAGGAACTGGTCGCCCCCCAGCCGTCCGACGGCGTCCCCGGGACGGACCTGCTCGGCGAGCCGGCCGCCGACCTGGTTGAGCAGGAGGTCGCCGAGCTGGTGCCCCAGCGAGTCGTTGACGGTCTTGAAGCCGTCGAGGTCGACGACGAGCAGCGCGGTGCCCGGGGCGTTCGGCCGGCCCTGGGCGAGCGCGGAGCCGACCATCTCGAGCATGGTGGTCCGGTTGGGCAGTCCGGTCAGCTCGTCGTGACCGGCCCGCCAGGCCATGGCCTGCTCGGTGCGCACCCGATCGGTGATGTCGGTGTGGGTGACGACGACTCTCGGCGAACCCTCGACCCGGGTCGCCTGCAGGCGGAACCAGGTGAGCTCGGAACCGAGCTCGGCGGAGTACTCGCAGTCGAAGGAGCCGGGCGGCCCGTCCTCCGGCTCGGCCCACAGCGCCCGCAGACCAACGGCGATCGCGGCGTGGTCGGCCGGCCGCAGTCCGCGGGACATGGCGACCAGGTAGTCGTCGCCGACGCCACCCGGCGCGATGCCGTTGCTGCGCAGCAGCTCCCCGTTGGCGGTCCAGGCGCGGTTGGCGGTGAGGATCCGGCCGTTCCCGTCGACGAGGACCGTTGCGGACGGCAGGGCCTCCAGGACGGCGTTGAGCTGCCGGATCTCCGCGTCCCGGGCCTGGTCGTCCCGGTGATGGGCATCGACGTCGCGGAAGAAGACGGCGATGCCCCCGGGATCGGGGAAGGCCCTGACCTCGTACCAGCGGGCCTGCGGCTCGTAGTGGTACTCGAACTGCCGGGGCGAGCGGTCGGCGAGCACGGCCCGGAGGTTGTCCTCGAGGACCGACCCCTTGGTGGCCGGGAAGCAGGCGAGGGCGGGGCGCCCGAGCAGTGCCTCCGCGCGACGTTCCAGGAGCACCTCGGCCGCGGTGTTCAGGTAGGTGAACCGGCCGTCGGGGTCGAGACGGTAGACGGCGTCGGGCACTCCTGCCAGCAGATCGATGGGTCCCTGGCTCGGCCTGTCGTCGTCAACTCGCACGCTGTCCGCTCTCGTCCGCTGCGACGGTTCCGCAGCTTCCCCCGGATGTCGGCACTGACCCGTCAGCCATGACGAGGGCCGGTGAACTACAACGAGGGTAGTAGTTCGCACCGGTGATCAGACAGGCCTGATCGAGGCTCTTTCGACGATCTTGCCGACGGCCGGACCTGCCGGGAGTGTGCCCAGCACAGCAGCCCAGTCACCCCCCAGCCGTGTGGCGCAGAACACATCCGCGACCGCAGCGGGGGCGTACCGCAGCAGCAGGGAACCCTGCAGGCACAGAGCCAGCAGACCGGCCACGCGGCGAGCCCGGAAGGGCAGCGCCTCGGGGTCGCCGAGCTCGGCGTGCAGCCGCTTCACCGCGTCGTCGAACCGGCCGTCGACTCCCCGCGCGAGCTCGATCTCGGCGGAGACGGCGGCCAGCGACTCCGACGAGCGGCCCATCGCCCGCAGCACGTCGAGGGCGATGACGTTGCCCGACCCCTCCCAGATCGAGTTCAGCGGCGCCTGGCGGTAGAGCCGCGGCAGCCCCGACTCCTCGACGTACCCGTTGCCGCCGAGCACCTCCATCGCCTCGGCGACGACGCCCGGCGTCCGCTTGCAGACCCAGAACTTCGCCGCGGCCCCGGCGAGGCGTAGGAACGCCCCCTCCCCGGCGTCCAGCGCGGCAGCGAGGCGGATCGCCAGAGCGGTGGCCGCCTCGCTCTCGACGGCCAGGTCGGCGAGCACGTTCTGCATGAGCGGCTGATCGGCCAGCAGGGCTCCGAACGCCCGGCGGTGCCGGGCGTGGTGCACACCCTGGGTGAGCGCGGCCCGGACCGTCGCCGCCGAGCCCAGCACGCAGTCCAGCCGCGTCGTGTTGACCATCTCGATGATCGCGGGCACACCCCGGCCGGGCTCCCCCACCAGCCAGCCCGTCGTCCCGTCGAACTCGACCTCGCTGGAGGCGTTCGAGCGGTCGCCGAGCTTGTCCTTGAGCCGCTGCAGCCGGAGGACGTTGCGCGACCCGTCGGGGAGCACCCGGGGGACGGCGAAGCACGAGACACCCTCCTCGAGCTGGGCCAGCACGAGGAACAGGTCGCTCATCGGCGCCGAGGTGAACCACTTGTGGCCGGTCAGGAGGTAGCTCCCGTCCGCCTGCGGAACGGCGCGCGTCGTGTTTGCGCGGACGTCGGACCCGCCCTGCTTCTCGGTCATGCCCATGCCCGCGATCAGCCCGGGCTTGCCGGTGGGTTCGGCCAGCCCGAACGCGTACTCCCGCGCGGTCAGGCCCGGCTCGAAACGCGCAGCCAGGGCGGGCGTACCGCGGAGTGCGGGGACGGCGGCGTAGGTCATCGTGATCGGGCAGCCGTGGCCCATCTCGTTCTGCGTCCAGCCGAAGTACCCGACCGCCCGGCGCACGTGGGCGTGGGGGCCGGGATCGGTCCACGGGGCGCCGGCGAGGCCGTGCTCGACCGACGTGCGCATCAGCTCGTGCCACGCCGGGTGGAACTCCACCTCCTCGATCCGGTGCCCGAACCTGTCGTGGGTGCGCAGCTTCGGCGGGTTCTCGTCGGCCAGCCGGCCCCACTCCTGGGCCTGCTCGCCGCCGGCCAGCCGGCCGAGCTCCGCCAACGAGGCCAGGGCGGCCTCGTCGGCGTGCCGGACGCAGGCCTCCGCGAGGACCGTGTCGCCGGCGATCGGGTCGTGGCCGATCAGCGGCGGGACCTGGTTGGTCACCTCGTGCGTGCCCGTCATGTCACGGACGGTACGACCTCGCGGGTGCGCCGGAGACATCACCCGATCGAGTTCCATGGTCATCCGCCCGGGGAGGCGGCGGGATCCGGCGCTGAGCCGGGCCGTTTTTCGTCACTGTCCGCAATGCCCCGATCGGGTGATGCGGTGTGACACGCCGCACAGCCTTTTTGTTCACTCACGTTTCGGTAGTCATGAGACGGATCCGTTCCTAACGTCCGCCGCCGTGGGGACCGTGGTGATCAGGGACGGCGGACAGCCGTGCCACACCCGCGCGTCCTGGCTCCCCCGCACCGTCGCAGCGCTCTTCCTGGGCGCCGGCGTCTATGCCGGCATGGCGCTGGCCCTCGACTCCGCGGCGCACGCCGATGAGGCCGCCACGGCGAGCCAGAGTTCACCCGCAGCGTCGTCTTCGGCGTCACCAGGGGGTTCGGGGGCCGGTACCACCACGTCCGGCAGCGATCCGGGCACCGCCTCGACGACGTCGACCACCGACGCGAGCAGCACCGCGAGCACCTCGAGTTCGAGCACCACGAGTTCCAGCACCACGAGTTCCAGCACCACGAGCTCCAGCACCGGGACGGCCAGCACCGCGACGAGCGCGAGCTCGACCCCGGCTGCCGGCGACGCGCAGGGTCAGGCCGCTGCCTCCGGCGCGGAGGGCGCCGGCACGCCGGCCGACGACGGAGCAGCGACGGCCGACGGCACGACCGCGACGAGCAGCACGACGACGACCGCGACGAAGGTCGAGGACACGAAGGCCGAAACCACGCAGACCGCGACCACCGAGGTCGGAATCACGCAGGTCGGGAGCGCGCAGGTCGAGACCACCGACGGCACGTCGCAGTCGACCTGCGTCACGACGGTCGGCGGTGACCCCCAGGCGGCCGACGGGACGGTGTGCCAGCCCGTCGTGGCGGAGACCGCCCTCGTGGCCGCGCCGGTCAGCGCCACGGACCCGACCGTGCCGTGTGCCACGGCGGCTCCGGCGGCCACGACGGCCGTCACGGCCGTCACGGGAGGATCGCCGGCCGCAGGTACCTCCTCGCAGCAGTCGGGGGACGCCACGGTCGACCGGTCGTCCGACGTCGTGCAGGTCACCGGCGTCGAGCCGGCGCCGGCCAGCACGATCTCCGCCGCGGGCGCGCGGCACACGCAGTCCGACGACGCGCCGCCCACGGTCCCGGCGCCACCGACGACGAGCATCGCCGGTGGGTCCTCCGGTTGCGGCGGTCCGGGTCTCGGCCAGGGCTCTTCGAAGGGATCCGCCCCCGTCGGCGCCGCACTGGGCGACCCGGCCGACTTCTTCTTCGCACCGAACGCCGCCGCGCGCACGGCCCAGGCGGCGGGGTCGGTGGTCACCACGACCGCCGACCCCGCGACCCGGCCGGACTGACGCCGCCGCCGCTACAGCGGCCTGCGCCCGTCCCAGGGTGTGCCACGGGGGCACATCACGACTGGCTGCGCAGCCGCCCCGCTCACCACCCATTCACCAGCGCGTCATCTCACTTCTCAGGGCTCGATGACGCGCCTCCAATCATAAGGACAGGAACGATGAGACGAACCGTGAGAAACGGTCTCGCGATCGCCGGAATGGCCGGGGGCATGCTGTTCCTCGGCCAGGCGGTGGCCAGCGCCGACGAGCAGGCCGCCGGTGCCGAGTCCGGCACCGAGGTCATCCAGGAGTCGACCAGCACCTCGGGCGACGGTGCCGGCAACGCCAACTCCAGCAACAACGAGTCGTCGGCCAACAACTCCAACACCACGACGGTCGTGACCGACGTCGAGGGCGGCGACGGGGGCTCGAACTCCGCGTCGGTCAACACCGGCATCATCGAGGACGGCGGCATCAGCCGGACCTCCACCGAGTACGAGGAGCCCAACGGCGGCAGCGAGGTCGCCCTCGACCTCGAGACCGGCGACGTCAAGGTCGTGCAGGAGGCCAACGGCGGCAACGTCAGCGGCAGCGGCAACGCGCACGTCTCCGGCGGCCCGAACCAGACCGCCACCGCCACCGCCACCACCGCCGTGCACCAGACGGCGACCTCCGAGGGCGGCTCGCAGAACGGCAACTCCTCCGCCAGCTACATGGGCGGCGGCGACGGCGCCGGCAACGCCAACTCCAGCAACAACGAGTCGTCGGCCAACAACTCCAACACCACGACGGTCGTGACCGACATCGAGGGCGGCGACGGCGGAAGCAACTGGGTCGAGATCAACACCGGCCTGATCGGCGTCACCTTCAACTGCCCCGAGGGCTCCACCTGCTACTTCAACATCAAGACCGGTGACGTCTACGTGCACCAGGAGGCCAACGGCGGCAACGTCACCAACAGCGGCAACGTCAGCATCGGTGACAAGGACGGCCACGGCCACGGCCCCAAGCCCGGCCCCAAGCCCGGCCCCAAGCCCGGCGACAAGCCCGGCGCCAAGCCCGGCGCCAAGCCCGGTGACAAGCCCGGTGACGGCCACGACTGCCCCAAGGAGACGGTGACTCCGCCCAAGAAGCCCATCGCTCCGACCTACCACGCCCCGAAGCACAGCTCCGCCCAGCCGAGCGGTCAGCTGGCCTACACCGGAGCCACCGGTGAGGACAGCTCCCTCGGCCTGACCCTGGGCCTGCTGGCCCTCGGCGCGGGCGGCGCACTCACCATGGCCGGCCGCCGCCGCGAGACGGCGACGGTCTGAACCGTCGGTCCGCCGCCCGGACCACTCCGGGCGGCGGACCGGCAGCCACATCGACCACATCACCCATTCACCAGCGTGTCGCCTCACTTCTCAGGGCTCGGCGGCACGCAACCGTTCCAGGGAGAACAACGATGAGACGAACCGTGAGAAACGGTCTCGCGATCGCCGGAATGGCCGGGGGCATGCTGTTCCTCGGCCAGGCGGTGGCCAGCGCCGACGAGCAGGCCGCCGGTGCCGAGTCCGGCACCGAGGTCATCCAGGAGTCGACCAGCACCTCGGGCGACGGTGCCGGCAACGCCAACTCCAGCAACAACGAGTCGTCGGCCAACAACTCCAACACCACGACGGTCGTGACCGACGTCGAGGGCGGCGACGGGGGCTCGAACTCCGCGTCGGTCAACACCGGCATCATCGAAGGCGGCCCGCAGGGTCAGCCGCTGCCGGAGCTGACCTCCACCGAGTACGAGGAGCCCAACGGCGGCAGCGAGGTCGCCCTCGACCTCGAGACCGGCGACGTCAAGGTCGTGCAGGAGGCCAACGGCGGCAACGTCAGCGGCAGCGGCAACGCGCACGTCTCCGGCGGCCCGAACCAGACCGCCACCGCCACCGCCACCACCGCCGTGCACCAGACGGCGACCTCCGAGGGCGGCTCGCAGAACGGCAACTCCTCCGCCAGCTACATGGGCGGCGGCGACGGCGCCGGCAACGCCAACTCCAGCAACAACGAGTCGTCGGCCAACAACTCCAACAGCACGACGGTCGTGACCGACATCGAGGGCGGCGACGGCGGAAGCAACTGGGTCGAGATCAACACCGGCCTGATCGGCGTCACCTTCAACTGCCCCGAGGGCTCCACCTGCTACTTCAACATCAAGACCGGTGACGTCTACGTGCACCAGGAGGCCAACGGCGGCAACGTCACCAACAGCGGCAACGTCAGCATCGGTGACAAGGACGGCCACGGCCACGGCCCCAAGCCCGGCCCCAAGCCCGGCCCCAAGCCCGGCGACAAGCCCGGCGCCAAGCCCGGTGACAAGCCCGGCGCCAAGCCCGGTGACGGCCACGACTGCCCCAAGGAGACGGTGACTCCGCCCAAGAAGCCCATCGCTCCGAGCTACCACGCTCCGACGTACCACGCGCCGAAGCACAGCTCCGCCCAGCCGAGCGGTCAGCTGGCCTACACCGGAGCCACCGGTGAGGACAGCTCCCTCGGCCTGACCCTGGGCCTGCTGGCCCTCGGCGCGGGCGGCGCGCTCACCATGGCCGGCCGCCGCCGCGAGACGGCGACGGTCTGAACCGTCGGTCCGCCGCCCGGACCACTCCGGGCGGCGGGCCGGCACCCGGTCGGGGAGACCGGCCCGGTATCCCCGGCGACCGCACCACCAGAGCGTCGCCTCACTTCTCAGGGCTCGGGCGACGCACAACCGTTCCAGGGGGAACACATGAAACGCACAGCGAGGAACGCTCTCGTCGTAGCCGGAATGGCAGGGGGGCTCTTCTTCCTCGGCCAAGCCGTTGCCGGCGCCGACGAGGGAGCGGGCAACGCCAACACGAGCAACAACGAGGCGTCGGCCACCAACTCCAACACCACGACGGTCACGACCAGCGTCGAGGGCGGCAGCGGCGGCACCAACTCCGCGGCGGTCAACACCGGAGCCATCGTCGGCGGCGGCGGCATCATGACGGCGCCGGCGAGCACCGCCTCGACCAGCTCCGCTCCTCCGCCCAACGGCGGAGGCGGTGGTGGGGTGGCCGTGAAGACGGGTGACGTCAAGGTCTCGCAGCAGGCCAACGGCGGCAGCGTGAGCGGCAGCGGCAACGTGCACGTCTCCGGCGGCCCGAAGCAGACCGCCACCGCCACTGCGGACACCACGGTCCACCAGACCGCCGCGTCCAAGAACCACGGCGGCGGGGCGGGCAACGCCAACACGAGCAACAACCAGGCGTCGGCCAGCAACACGAACACGACCACGGTCAGCACCGACGTCCGGGGCGGCAACGGCGGGGTCAACTCCGCCGCGGTCAACACCGGCCTCATCCTCGATCTCGGCTTTGGTCGTGACCTCGCGGCCACGACCAGCGGCTCACCGGGACACGAGGGCGGCGGTGTCGAGGTGACGACAGGTGACGTCCACCTGAAGCAGCAGGCCAACGGCGGCGACGTCCACAACAGCGGCAACGTGTCGATCAAGGGCGGAGCGCACCAGACCGCCACGGCGCACGCCGACACCGCCGTCCACCAGAAGGCCCGTTCGAAGGGCCACGGCGACGGGGCCTACAACCTCAACGTCAGCAACAACGAGGCCTCCGCCAGCAACTACAACTCGACGACGGTCACGACCTACGTCGCAGGAGGTGACGGCGGCTACAACAGCGCCGAGGTGAATACCGGGGCCATCATCTTCTTCGGCTTCTTCGGTCCGCTGGCGAGCAGCGGCGGGGAGTACGAGGAAGGCGGCTTCGTGGTGGAGACCGGTGACGTCTGGCTGAAGCAGCAGGCCAACGGCGGTGACGTCCACAACAGCGGCAACGTGTCGATCAAGGGCGGAGCGCACCAGACCGCCACGGCACACGCCACCACCACCGTCCACCAGAAGGCCCACTCGAAGGGCCACGGCGACGGGGCCTACAACCTCAACGTCAGCAACAACGAGGCCTCCGCCAGCAACTACAACTCGACGACGGTCACGACCTACGTCACGGGCGGCGACGGCGGCAGCAACGAGGCCTTCGTCAACACCGGCGCCATCATCTTCTTCGGCTTCTTCGCTCCGTTCAGCACCAGCGGTGCGGAGTACGAGGAAGGCGGCTTCGTGGTGGACACCGGTGACGTCTACGTGAAGCAGCAGGCCAACGGCGGCGACGTCCGCAACAGCGGCAACGTGTCGATCAAGGGCGGAGCGCACCAGACCGCCACGGCACACGCCACCACCACCGTCCACCAGAAGGCCCACTCGAAGGGCGTTCGCGGGGACTACTGCAAGAAGACCGTCTGAACCACCGGCCCGCCGTCCGGACCACAGCGGGCGGCGGGCCGGGCACCACCTGCGGGCCCCGTCTGCCGGGAAGCAGTCCCCGGCAGACGGGCGCTCGTCACCGTCGGAGGAAACCGACCGACCGATCCCGGACGCCGGGCACGCCGAACGACAGGGGAACCGTGAGCACCGCAGTGCACCCCGACACCACCCGCGCCGCCTCGTCGGACGGCGAGGAGCGGCCGGCTGCCCGGCGCACCGGGGATCTCGCCCGCACGCTCGCCCGCGGAGTGGGTCAGACGCTGCTCACGGTCGGGTTCGTCGTGCTGCTGTTCGTGGCGTACCAGTTGTGGTTCACCGACGTGCTCGCGGCCCGGGAGCAGCAGCAGCTCGCCGAGGAGATCCAGGAGCAGTGGGCCTCCGCGCCCACCGTCGAGCAGCCCGCGGCGCCGCCGGCGCCCGCCGCCGGGGCACCGACCCAGGCGCCCGCCGCGGCTCCGGAACCGGCGCCGCCGGCGATCGACGTCGCGGTCGGCCAGCCCTTCTCGATCCTGCACGTCCCCGCGCTGGGAGAGGAGTACGCGCGGGTCGTCGTCGAGGGCGTCTCCCAGGTCGAACTGGCTCAGGGACCGGGTCACTACATCGGCACGGCGATGCCCGGCGAACAGGGCAACTTCGCCGTCGCCGGCCACCGCGTCGGTCATGGCGCCCCGTTCCTCGACCTGGACACGCTGCGGCCAGGCGATCCCATCGTGGTGGAGACCGAGGGGCACTGGTTCACCTACCGGGTGCTGGGCGACCCCACCACGGGCGACTTCTCCACCGATCCGAGCGGGATCCCGGGACGCCGGATCGTGCATCCGACCGACGTGGCAGTCATCTCGCCGACCCCCGGCGGCACGGCCGACGAGCCGGCGAGCGGCGCCTACCTCACCCTGACGACCTGTCACCCCAAGTACTCGGCGCAGCAGCGGCTGATCATCCACGCGGCGCTCGACGGGGCGCCGTTGAGCAAGGCCACCGCCCCCGACGGACCGTCGGCGCTGAACGGCTGACGGGGGCCGTACGACCGACCGGGAGGAAACTCGTGTACAGCTGGATCTGGCGGCATCTGCCCGGCCACCTGCCGGCCAAGGTCCTCAGCGCCCTGGTGCTGGTGCTGGCCGTCTCCGCACTGCTGCTCTTCGTCGTCTTCCCGCAGATCGAGCCGCTCCTGCCGTTCACGGAGGTCACCATCACGCCGTGAGCCCGCGGGATCAGGCCGGCGGCCCGCCCACCAGCACCGCACGGAGCAGGTGCATCGCCATCGTGACGGATCGTTCCCGCACGGTCGCCCGGTCCCCCGGCAGGCGCAGGTGCCTCGCCTCGCGTCCGTCCGGGCCGGAGACGCACACGTGCACGGTGCCGACCGGTTTCTCCGGCGTACCTCCGCCCGGACCGGCGACGCCGGTGATACCGACGCCGATGTCGGCGCCGAACCGCGCGCGGGCACCGTCGGCCAGGGCGGCGGCCACCTCGGAGCTCACCGCGCCGTGCCGCTCGAGCACCTCGCCAGGGACGTCGAGCAGCAGCTCCTTGGCGGAGTTGGCGTACGCCGTGATCCCGCCGAGCACCCACGCCGACGAGCCCGGCCGCTCGGTCAGCCGGGCCGCCAGCAGACCGCCGGTGCACGACTCGGCCGTCGCGACGGTCAGCTCCCGATCTGCGAAGCCCCGCGCCACGAGTTCGTCGAGGGTCGGGCCGGTCGAGAAGAGCGTCGAGCCGTAGACGTCGGCCAGCACGGCGCCGAACCGGTCATACGCGGTCTGCGCCTCGGGCGCGAACCGGGTGACGATCTCGAGTTCGCCGTCCCGCAGGCAGGTGGTGATCTCGAGGTCGGCCAGCTCCGCCTCGTGCTCCCGCATGGTCGCGGCCAGCTGCGCCTCGAGCGTGCCCCAGAGCCGCACCGTCTCCTGCCGCAGCTCCGTGCGGCCCGCGACGGCCGCCTGAGTCGCCGCGGCGGCCACGGCCGCCGGCCACATGCCCTGCAGCTCCCCGGGAGGGCCCGGCAGGACCACGACCGTCGGTCCGGACCGGCCCTCGGCCGGGGGGACGACCAGGCCGGGCGCCGTGCCCACCGGCTCCAGCACCGTGGCGCCTACGGGCACGTGCGCCTGCTTGCGGACGCCGGCCGCCGTCGCCGCCGGATCGGCACGCCAGCCGCGACGGGCCGTGAGCCGCTCGGCGATCTCGCCGATCCGCCCCTCGAGCTCGGGATCGAGGGCCGTGGGGCGCCCCTGGAACGCGGCCACGACCTCCGCCGTCAGGTCGTCGGCGGTGGGACCGAGCCCACCGGAGGTGATGATCAGGTCGACCCCGGTGCCGGCGAGGAAAACCAGTGCGGCCTGCAGGTCCTCCGGGCGGTCGCCCACGACGACGACGTGGCCGAGGTCGACGCCGAGCAGCCGCAGTCGCTCGGCCAGCCACGGGCCGTTGCGGTCGGCGACCCGCCCGGTGAGCACCTCGGTCCCGGTCACGACGATGCCGGCGCGCGTTCCCACGCGGCCGACCCTAGGGCGGCGTCCGTCCGGTCACCCGTCGAGGGCGCGCCTCGACCGGCTCATCCGTCACCGCCGTTACGGTGCTGGGGCGATGAGGTCCGATCCGAGGGCCGCCGGAGCGCGCAAGGAGGACCCGTGAGCACGCCGTCCGAACCGGAGCCGCCCGTGGACACGGGACCGTCGCAGTCGTCCACCCGGGAGATTCCGGTCGTCAAGCCCACGACGGGTGCCACCGCGGTGCAGAGCCTGCCGCCGCACCCGGGCGCGACCACCCCGGCGCCGGTTCCGCCCGCGCCCGGGCCGATGGAGGCAGCGCAGCCCACCGGGCCGGTCGACTTCGTGCCGGGCTTGCCCGGGGTGGGCACCCCGCCACCCCCGCGCACCGCGGCGCACGCGACACCGCCGCCTCCCCAGCCGGCGCCTGCCCCGCAGCACGCACCTCCCGCCGCCGCACCTCCCGCTGCCGCACCTCCCGCTGCCGCCCAGGAGGCCTCCCCGGTCTGGCCGGACACCCTGCTGGACGCGGACGAGGCGGCCACCGGACGCCGGCGCAAGGAGCGGACCCCGCGCGAGCGGACTCCGCAGGACCGTGCGGCGGTCCTCGGGCTGGGGTTGGTCGTGCTGAGCCTGGCGCTGCTCGAACTCGGCCTGATCGCGGGTTTCGGCGAGGACTCCTACTGGCGGACCGTTCCCCTCTGGTCCGGGTTCGCCACCGTGTGCGTGCTCGTGGGCGTCCTCGTCTTCGCGGCCTTCTACCGGGGCGGCGACCGGGACCGGTCCGGGCCCGCCTGGCGGCTGGCCGCGGGCGGGCTCGTCGGCCTCGCCGTCTTCTGGCTGCTCGTCGTGCTGCCCGTCGTCGCCAGCGACCGGGGTTTCGTGCTCACCGCGTCACTCGCTGCGCTGGGCGGTGCCCTCTGGATCGGACCGCGCCGCAGGTCCTGAGCTGGTCAGCCCGCCGACCGCAGGGCCAGCAGCGCCACGTCGTCGTCCAGCGCCCGGGGCAGCACGGCGAGCAACCGGTCGCAGAGCTCGTCGAGAGGCACCTGCTGCATGCCGGCCAGCGCGTCGATCAGCCACGCGAGGCCGGCGTCGAGGGTCGCTCCCCGGCGCTCGATCAGCCCGTCGGTGTAGAGCAGCAGCGTCGCCCCCGCGGGCAGTGGCGTGGAGTGCTCCTCCCGCCGAGCGTCCGCTTCGACGCCGAGCAGCCGGTTCGGCTCCCGCTCCAGGAGCGTGACCGCGCCGTCGGACCCCAGCAGGAGCGGTGGCGGGTGGCCGGCGTTCGACCACCGCAGCAGGTGCCCGTCCGCGACCCGTCCAACCCGGGCCAGCACGGCGGTGGCGAGCGTGTCGACGGCGAGATCGCCGAGCGCGTGGTCCAGCGCGCTCAGCACGCGCGCGGGTGACTCCGGCTGGCTGTGCGCGACACCGCGCAGGACGTTGCGCACCTGCGCCATGGCCGCCGCCGCGTGGCGGTCGTGCCCGGAGACGTCGCCGATGACCAGCATCGTGCTGCCGTCGGCGACGAGGAACGCGTCGTACCAGTCACCGCCGACCTGGGCCTGCTCGGCCGCCGGCACGTAGCGCACGGCGATCTCGAGGTCAGCCAGCTCCGGCGGCTCGGTCAGCAGACTGCGCTGCAGCGCCTCGGCCATGCCACGCACCGCCGCGTTCGCCGCCTGCTCGGCCTGGCGGGTCTGGATGCGGTCGAGCACCTGCGCGCACTGCGCGGCGAAGGCCTCGAGCAGCTCGACGTCCTGCGACGTGAAGGCCCGCCGCTGCGACCAGCCGACCGTGAGCGACCCCAGGACGCGGGCACCGGCCTGCAGGGGCAGCGCGACGCACGCCTCGGTACCGGTGGAGGCGAAGACGTCGGCGTTCTCCTTCGCGAACACGATGCCCGCCGCGCGGTCGGGCAGGACGACGGTGCGGCCGCTGCGGGCGGCCACGGTGGCCGGCAGCGGCGAGGTCAGGGGCAGGTCGCCGTACCGGCCCCGTCCCTGCGCGAAGCCACCGGTGCGCACCAGCCGGAGCCCGTCGACGCCCTCGCGGACGCCCATCGCGGCCCCATGGGCCCCCAGTGCCTCCAGCCCGCCCTCGGTGATGATGCGGACGAGGTCGTCGATGGTCTCGGCGGAGGCCAGGTCCAGCGCCACACCGGCCAGCGCCGCCAGCCGGCGGGCCGTCGCCACTTCCGCCTCGCGCGAGGCCGCCAGCTCCAGCGCGCGGGTGTGCAGGTCGGACTCGACCTCCAGCACGCGACGACGCCACTCGGCGTCGCGGCTGCCGTTCTCGCCTCCGGTGCGCTGGGCGAGGACGTAGTCGGTGATGTCCTCGGCCCGCTGGATGACGTAGCGGCGACCGCCGGTCGCGTCCAGCACGGGGATGCTGATCAGGCTCCAGAAGCGCTTGTCGAACCCGCCCCGGCCGTCGGGGATGTCGTACTCCTGCAGCTCCATGGTGTCGATGCGGCCCGTGCTCAGGGCGCGCTCGAAGCTGGCCCTGATCTTCCCCGCCCCGCCGTCGGGATCGGAGTCGTTCGGGTTGCCCGGGAAGGCCTCGAACACGGGGCGGCCGACGAGCTCCTCGAGGGAACGGCCGGTCGTGCGGAGGTAGGCGGGATTGGCGTCGGCGATGACCAGGTCGGGCGTCATCACCAGGTAGGGCGTCGGCATGGCCCGGAAGATCGCCGCGTAGTCGGTCGGGAGCGGCTCGCCGGACGACCGGTCGCCCGGCACCTCGCTCACGTCGTCGTCCGCCCGGCTGCTCGTGGTGGGACCCGGCAGTCCCGGGTCATCGCCGATACTGCCATGCCGCGGGGTCGCCGCTGCGGACGAGCCGCCCGGCTCAGGGGCCGTTCCCCCGACCCCTGCCGCCGCTGCCCTCGTCGCTCCCACCCCTGCCCTTCGCCCTGTCCTTCGCCGTGGCCTTCGCCGTGCCCTTCGCCGTGCCCTTCGCCTCGTCCTCCGCCGTGCCGCCGGCAGCCGTCTCCCCCGCCGGTCGCTCCGGCACGGCAGCGGCGACCTCCGTGGGGACCGACGCCGGGGCGGACGGCGGGGCGGGGACCGGCGGGGCGACGGCGTACGACACCGCGATGCGCTCACCCACGGCCACGGCGCCGACCGGCGTGATGCCGGTGACGGTCCCCGGCGGGGAGCCGGCCGTCTCGACGGCGATCAGCTCGACCGCGAGGCCCAGCGCGGCGAGCGCCGCCTGGACCTCGCCGACGGGCCGGCCGACGTGGTCCCCCGCGGCGAGGAGGACCGCAGCCGGCGTCGTCGGGCCCGTCTCCGTCGCGACGGCCGGCGCAGCAGGAGGTGAGCCCAGGACGTGGGACGCCGCGACCGCGATCCCCGCCCCCGCGAGGAGGGCCAGGGCCGGGACGAGCAGCGGGCGGCGACGCACGGTCGCCGCCCGGCCGACGGCGGGCAGCAGGTGGGTGCCGCCGTCCCGGGGTGCGCGAGGCAGCATCCGGCCGGCCCGGACGTCGTCCACGGCGTCCCGGAACGCCGCGCCGTCGGGGAACCGTCGGGTCGGGTCCTTGACCAGGGCCCGCTCGATCAGCCGGCGGAGGTTCTCGGGAACGTCCGCCGGGAGCGGGCCGGGCACCTCGCGGAGCTGTCGCAGGGCGATCTGGACGGGGTTCTCCCCGTCGAAGGCGCGCCGACCGGCCAGGCACTCGTAGCCGATCAACCCGAGCGCGTAGACGTCGCTGGCCGAGGTCGCCTTGCCACCGGCCGCCTGCTCCGGTGAGAGGTAGTGCGCGGTGCCGACCACCTGCCCGGTCTTCGTCAACGGCACGCTGGACGCCGACCAGGCGATGCCGAAGTCGGTGATCGTGACGACGCCGTCGACGCCGACCAGGACGTTGCCCGGCTTCACGTCGCGGTGCACCACGCCTGCCCGGTGAGCGGCGGCCAGCGCGGCGGCGGTCTGCCGCAGGACGTCCAGGGTGCGCTCGACGTCGAGCCGCCCCTCGCGGGCCAGCAGGTCCGACAGCGCCTCACCGTGGACGAGTTCCATCACCAGGTAGGCGACCTCCTCCGGGCCGGCCGGCGCCTCGCCGTAGTCGTGCACCGTGGCGATGTTGCGGTGCGCGAGGACGGCGGCGTGCTGCGCCTCCGCCCGGAAGCGGGCGACGAACGTGGGATCGCCGGTGAACTCGCTGCGCAGCACCTTCACGGCGACCTCGCGGCTCAGCAGGACGTCCCGCGCCCGCCACACCTGCCCCATGCCACCGGTGGCCAGGAGCTCGCACAGTTCGTATCGGTTCCCGAGCAGGGCGGGCGCCGCTGCGGTCATGGGACGAAGCGTCCCCCGACGGCAGGGAGCATCCCTCCCGAGAGCGGGGGTGTCACCCGGTCGCGGTGTCGGACGTCGCCGGGGCCGACGACGTCCCCGCGCTCGTCGACGGAGCCGGCGTCGTGGTGGTCGGGGACTCGGTGGCTGGCTCGCTCGGCGTGCTGGTCTCCGGCGCCTGTGTCTCGGAGTCGGTCGGCGTGGCGGGCAGCGTCTCCTCGGCCGCGCCGTCGGTGGGCTGCGCCGCCCCGTCGTCGGCGGCTCCCTCGGTCGGCCCACCGGCACTGTCCTCGGTCGGGCCGCCGCCGGTCGTGGCCGACCCGCCGACGGCCGCACCGGTCACCCCCGCGCCACCGGAGGAACCCTCGCCGCCGCCCTCGACGCCGCTCGGCCCGATGGCGTAGGTGACCACGACGGTGTCGCCGGGCGACAGCGGCTCGCCGTCGGGCTCCACGGCCGTGACCCTGTCCGGAACGGCGTCGGCACGGCGTTCCGAGCGGAGTTCGACGTCCAGCCCCAGGGCCGTCAGCCGCTCCGCGACCTCCCCGACCGGGTCGCCGACGAAGTCCGCGGCGTCGAGCACGATGGAACCTGCGTCCCGCTGCTCGGCGGCATTGGCCGGCGCACCGGGGGACGAGTCGGTGAGCGCCTGGACCAGCGCCACGGCGATGCCGGCTCCGGCGAGCAACCCGAGCAGCGGCAGCAGGACCATGGCGATCCGCCCGCGGCGCGGGTCCCGCGGAGGGCGGCTGACCGCACGGGTGTCCGCGGCATCGGTGCGCGGCGGGGGAACCACCGCGGCGGGGACGGCGCGGGTGGTGGCGGCCGGCAGTGGTCGACCGGCCCGGATGGCATCGATGGCCGCGACGAAGGCGTCGCCGTCGGCGTAGCGCTCGTCGGCGTCCTTGACCAGCGCCCGGCAGATCAGCTCGCGCACGTCCTCGGGCAGTTCACCGGGCAGCGGCTCGGGCTCCTGCCGGACCTGCATGAGCGCGATGGTGACGGGGTTGTCGCCCTCGAAGGCGGGGCGCCCCACGAGGCACTCGTAGCCGATCAGACCCAGGGCGTAGACATCACTGGCCGGCGTGGCCGGGCGTCCCTCGGCCTGCTCCGGGGAGAGGTACTGAGGCGTTCCGATGACCTGACCGGTCCGGGTGAGCGCGACGCTCCTGGCCGAGTGGGCGATACCGAAGTCGGTGATCTTGACACTGCCGTCGGGACGGACCAGGACGTTGCCCGGCTTCACGTCGCGGTGCACCATGCCCGCCCGGTGCGCCTCGCCGAGGGCGAAGGCGGTCTGCCGCAGCAGCGAGAGCGTGGTCTCGGTGGACAGCGCACCCTCGCGCGCGAGCAGCGCGGACAGGGGTTCACCGTCCACGAGCTCCATGACGAGATAGGCGAGGGTCTCCCCCGTGCCGTCCTGGGCGATCTCCTCGCCGTAGTCGAAGACGGCGGCGATGTTGGGGTGGCTCAGCGATGCGGCGTGCTGGGCCTCGGCCCGGAAGCGGGCGAGGAACGTCGGGTCACCGGTGTACTCGCTGCGAAGGACCTTGACGGCGACCGGGCGGTGCAGGGCGATGTCATGTCCCTGCCAGACCTGGCCCATGCCGCCGGAGGCGATCAGCTGGTGCAGTTCGTAGCGGTCGCCCAGGCACCGTCGTCCTGGTTCCACCACGGTGGGTCACTCCTCGAATCTCCGGTCGGCAGGCTGTGGGCCGCCTCGTCGCCGCCCAGGGGCGTCCGTCGGGCCCCCGTGCTCCGTGTCCATTTGCGGCCGCCGCTACACATGCCGGCGGTCCGCGTGCCGCCGACGGGCGACAGGAGCCGCCGGCCGTGCGGCACCACTCCGGCGTGGCGGCTGCGATACGTGGTGGATCGGTCACAGCCACGGCGCATGCAGCGCGCTCCCGACGCCATGACAGGGTTGCCTCCAGGACCGACCCGAGAGGCAGGACGACGATGTCCGACGCAACGAGCACAGTGACCCGGGAGGACGCCGACGACGTCGCCACGCTCACGCTGCGACGGCCCGGGTTGTCGCACGCGACGCGCGGCGACCTGCTCGCCGCCGTGCAGGCGATCGCCGACGACGAGAACGTGCGCGCGGTGCTGCTGACCGGTACGGGGCGGGCCTTCTGCGTGGGACAGGACCTCGCCGAGCACGTGGAGTCGCTGCGCGGTGACGCCGCCCGCTCCCTCTCGGTGGTGGAGGACGAGTACAACCCGCTGGTGCTGGCGTTGGCCGCACTGCGGGTGCCGGTGGTGGTCGGCATCAACGGCGCCTGCGCGGGGGCCGGACTGGGCATCGCACTGGCCGGCGACCTGCGGGTCGCGGCGGCCGGCGCCAAGTTCACCACGGCGTTCACCGGCATCGGGCTGTCCAGCGACTCGGCGCTGGCGGCCCGGCTGGTGCACACCGTCGGTGCCTCACGGGCGGCTCAGCTCCTGCTGCTGCCCGAGCCCTTCCCGGCCGAGAAGGCCGAGGAGTGGGGTCTGGTCCACCGTGTCGTTCCGCCCGAGCAGGTCCACGCGGAGGCGTTCGCTCTGGCCAGCCGGCTGGCGCACGGGCCGACGGCCGCCTATCGGGCGGTCAAGACGGTGCTGGCCACCGCCGCCACGGACACGCTCGAGGAGACCTTGGCCCTCGAGGCCCGGCTGCAGACGGAGCTCGGGCAGACCGCGGACCACACCGAGGCGGTCGAGGCGTTCCTGGCCAAGCGGGCACCGGAGTTCACCGGCCGCTGAGGCAGGCGCGCCGACCGTGACGTGTGCACCTGCCGTCGGGGCGAGCTCCCCCACCCGGCGACAGGGCGTCTGGGGTACCGCTAGCGCGACAGGACGGTGCAGGCAGGGCAGACGTCGCGGGCGGCGACCGGCCACGCCTGGTCCGTCGAGACGCGGGCCAGCGACCCGCAGAGCGTCAGCTCGCAGGCGCCGTCCACCTCGGCCGGCGGCCGGTGCATCTCGACGGCGTGCCACATGGCCGCGGTCGGGCCGTGGGCACGGCTGCGGGCGGCGACGACGGTGGCGGTGGTGGGCAGCGTCTGCACGGTCATGTGCAGGCATTCGGCAGGACGCCGCCCGGGTGTTACGGGCCGAGGCGACGGCCTCCCCGGACGGGGGATCCCGGCCAGCGGAGCACCGCCGGCCGGCGCCGGGCAGGATGCCTGCCATGGAGCTGACCAAGCACGGGCACGCGTGCGTCGTCCTCAGCGACGGAGAGCGAAGGCTCGTCATCGACCCGGGTGCGTTCACCGAGCCGGCCGCGCTGGACGCCGCGACGGCGGTGCTGATCACCCACGAGCATCCCGACCACTTCGTGCCGGACCGGATCCGGGCAGCGCTCGAGGCCGATCCGGCGCTCCAGGTGTGGACCAACAAGTCCGTGGCGGCCCAGCTGGAGGGGCTGGGCGGGCGGGTGCACGTGGTGGGCGACGGCGACGCGGTATCGGTCGCGGGCTTCGACGTCACGGTGCACGGGGAGCTGCACGCGGAGATCCACCCCGACGTCCCGCGGATCGCCAACATCGGGTTCCTGGTGGGCGGCCAGGTATTCCACCCCGGCGACGCCCTGACCGTCCCGGAGGAGCCGGTCGCGACGCTGCTGCTGCCGGTCCACGCCCCGTGGTCGCGGGCGGCCGACGTCATCGACTACGTGCGGGCGGTGCAGGCCGACCAGGCCTTCGCCGTCCACGACGGACTGCTCAGCGACACGGGCCTCAACGTCCTCGGCGGTCTGCTGGGCGAGCGCGGACCGGGCACACCCACGCCCTACAGCCGGCTGGCCCCGGGGGACTCGGTCGAGCTCTGAGCCGCTCGCGGCTCGGGGCGCACCGGGTCCCCCGGGCCGGGATCAGCGGACCGCGCGGTTGCCGCGGCCCGACAGGCCCTCGGCGACGCCCACCAGCAGGAACGCGGCGACGACGGCGATGATGAAGCCGAGCACGTTGAGCTCGAAGATGCCGGTCTCGTCGTTGAAGAGGCTGCCGATCAGGCCACCGATGATCGCGCCGACGATGCCGAGCCCGACGGTCGCGAGCATGCTCATGTGCTGCTTACCGGGGCGCAGTACCCGCGCCAGCACGCCGATGACGGCGCCGATGAGGATCAGCCCCAGGATCTGAATGATCACTGCATTCTCCTTCGTCAGTCCGGCGCAGCCCCCGTCCCGGCACTCGCCGGGCGCCGCACCGGTGCACGACGAACCTCCGTACCCCCCGGACGATCATCGAAGCACCGTTCCCCCTATCGGGGTCACCCGCCGGCGCGGGCCAGGTGCGCCGGCACCTTCTCCAGCTCGGCGTCCACCGTGCGCTGCACCAACCTGCGCAGCGCCACCCGCTGCAGCCGGCGGAGCATCCGGCCACCCGTGGTGGGCTCGTGGGTGATGGTCATGGTCACCCGCGTCCCCCCTCCGGCCGTGTCGGCGAGCTCGATACGGGTCGTCCACACCTCCGGCGTCAGCTCCAGCCGGGTGGCGACCACGCGCGGCGGGGCCCAGTCGACGATCTCGCCCCGTGGTGCGCCTGCCTTCGGCGCCGCCCCGTCGAGCCGGCCGGGAGCGCAGACGAACGTCGTCCCGACGCCCGGGGACGCCCCGGCGGCCACGACGTAGGAGACGTCGCAGACCGAGCAGTAGGGCTCGAGGACGGCGAGGGCCCGCCAGACCTCCGCCCGCGGCTGGGGGACCTCGCGCACGCCGGTCGCCGTGGTCGTGCTCATCAGCGGCCGGTCACCGAGACCTCGAACTCGACCTGGCTGACGTCGGGCCGCAGCCGGGAGAAGCTGTGCACGAGCGGGTGCCCGCTGCTGTCCCGGACCGTCGTGCGGACGACGAGCAGGGGTGACCCGGCCACCACCCGCAGCAGGTCCGCCTCGTCGGGAGCCGCCGTGCCGACGTCGACGACGATCCGGGCGGTGGCGAGATCGGCCTGGTACTCCCGCCGCAGGAAGTCGTAGAGGGAACCCTCGCTGAAGTCGGCCTCGACCGCACCGGCGTACCGATCGGCGGGCAGGAAGCTGTGCGCGACGTGGTTCGGCTCGCCGTCCAGGCTGCGCAGGCGCTCGAGCTCGACGACGTCCGCCGCACCGTCGAGGGAGAGCTCGGCGGCCACGGTCGACGGCGCGGGCACGATCCGCTGGGTGAGCACCTTCGTGCCCACCTGCGCACCCTGCTCGCTCATCACCGAGCTGAACCCGGCGATGCGGTGCACGAAGCTCTCGCGGTACTCGTGCCGGATCGCCGGCCGTGTCACGTAGGTGCCGCGGCCCTGCTCGCGGACGAGGTGCCCGTCGGCGACCAGCCCGTCGACGGCCCGCCGCAGGGTGATCCGGCTGACCCCGTACTCAGCGCAGAGCACCGGCTCGGGCGGCAGCAGGGTGTGCTCGGGCAGCGCGGCGACCCGGCGCCGGAGGTGCTCGCGGACCGACAGGTACTTCGGACCGGTTACGGGGCTCACCACGTGGCCAAAGGTACTGGAGGGCAAGACGTCTGGACGTCATGTCGTATGGGACGTCACGTGCGGTACGTCGCATCCGCGGCAACACGGCTCGCGCGCGGGAAACATCAGGACGTCATGACGTATGGTCGGGTTTCGTCCATCTAGGGAGCCACTCCGTGCGCATCGGTGTCCTCACCGGCGGGGGCGACTGCCCCGGCCTCAACGCCGTCATTCGCTCCGTCGTCCGCACCGCCACCAACCACTACGGCAGCGAGGTGCTGGGCTTCCGCGACGGCTGGCGCGGCCTCCTGGAGGACCGGACGACGCCGCTCGACGTCGCCGCCGTCGACGGCCTGCTGACCCGCGGCGGCACGACGTTGGGCTCGGCCCGTGTCGCCCCCGAGCGGCTCGACGCGGGCATCGCCCAGATGAAGGGCGTCCTGGCCCGGCACGGCGTCGACGTCCTGATCCCGATCGGCGGCGAGGGCACGCTCACCGCCGCGCACCTGCTCTCGGAGGCCGGCGTCCCCGTCGTCGGCATCCCGAAGACGATCGACAACGACATCGACGAGACCGACCTGACCTTCGGGTTCGACACCGCGGTCAGCATCGCCACGGAGATGATCGACCGGCTGCACACCACCGCCGAGTCGCACCAGCGGGTCCTGCTGGTCGAGGTGATGGGCCGGCACGCCGGCTGGATCGCGCTGCACGCGGGCCTGGCCTCGGGCGCGCACATCACCCTCGTCCCAGAGCAGCCGTTCGACGTCGACGAGGTGTGTCGCCTGGTCACCGCCCGGTTCGACCGGGGCGACTCCCACGTGATCGGCGTCGTCGCCGAGGGCGCCACCCCACTGCCGGGCACCATGCCGCTGCGCGACGGCGGCGTCGACGAGTTCGGCCACCGCCGCTTCACCGGGGTGGCCCAGCAGCTCGGCGAGGAGCTGGAGCGGCGCACCGGCAAGGAGGTGCGCACCACGGTCCTCGGTCACGTCCAGCGCGGCGGCACGCCGACGTCGTTCGACCGCGTCCTCGCCACCCGGTTCGGCCTGCACGCCACGGTCGCCGCGCACGAGGGCGACCACGGCCGGATGGTCGCCCTGCGGGGCACCGACATCGAGCTCGTCCCGCTGGCCAAGGCGGTCGCCCGGTTGAAGACCGTGACGCGCTCCCGGCTCGCCGAGACCCACGCCTTCACCGGCTGAGCCGACACCCATGACCACCGGTGCAGCGGATCGGCCCGTTCCGGCGCAGGATCGTCCCGTGGCGACCGAATCGGGGGACTGGCGCAGCAGGCGTTTCGAGGCGACCCACCAACGGCTCTACGACGTCGCGCTCGCGTTGTTCGGCGAGCACGGCTTCGACAGGGTGAGCGTCGGCCAGATCGCGAAGGGTGCCGGCGTCTCGGTGCCGACCTTCTACGCCCACTTCGCGTCGAAGGAGCACCTGATCATGCAGGTGCCGGTGACCGGCGAGTTCGCGGCACTGCTCGCCGAGGAGCCGCCGGCCCAGCCGCTGCCGGACCGCTTCCGCAGGGCCCTGCACCGCTGGATCGCCCAGTGGCCGCCTCGAGCCTGGGACGACGCCCTGATCCGCTGGCGGATCATCGCTGCAACCCCCGCCCTCCGCACCCGCGCGGCGGAGTTCGAGCGGACCAGCGGTGACGTCATCGCCGACGCGATCCCCACGGAGCCGGGTGCCCGACTGTCCCCCGGTGACTCGGTGGCGCTGCTGGCGTACATGTCCGCGTACACCGCAGCCCTGCTCGCCTGGGCGGACGGCGGCGGCACGCGGAAGCTCGAGGAGATCGTCGACGAGGCGTTCGACGCGCTCGAGCGGCGCTGACCCGCCGCGCCGGGACCTTGGGCCCGGATGATCGGCGAAACGCCGGGTAGGCCAGGCATGATGCCGGCTGCCACCGCCCGGGACCGCGGGTGTGGCGCCGCCGGTGACGGCCGCACGGGGACGGAGGATCGGCGCGTGACCGGATCGGGGGACTGGCGCAGCCGGCGGTGGGAGTCGACCCATCAGCGGATCTACGACGTCGCACTCGCGCTGTTCGAGGAACACGGCTTCGACCAGGTGAGCATCGGCCAGATCGCCGCGGGCGCGGGCGTGTCGGTGCCGACCTTCTACGCGCACTACCCGTCGAAGGAACACCTGGTCATGCAGCTGCCGAGCGGGGACGACGTCGCGGCACTGTTGAGCACGCAGCCCGCCGACCTGCCGATCGGGCAGCGCATGCGGCACGCCGTGTCGTCGTTCTTCGCCCAGTGGGACATGACGGCGCAACTGGCGCGGTGGCGCATCATCGCCACCACCCCGTCACTGCGCCGGCGGGCGGCGGAGTTCGAGCGGGCGACCGCCGCGCTGGTCGTCGACGCGCTGCCGAGGCCGTCCGGCGCGCCTGCCGGTCCGAGCGACGCGATCGTCATCAACGCCTACCTCGCGGCGTTCACCGCCGGCGTGCTGGTCTGGGCGGACTCCGACGGCGAGAAGGAGATCGGGGCGGCCGTCGAGGAGGCGTTCGAGGCGCTCGAGGCCCTGCGACGCCGATGATCCGGTTCAGGGGGCGCGCAGCTCCACGACGCTGACCTCCGGACGGGCGCCCACCCGCATCGCCGGTCCCCAGTAGCCGGCGCCGGTCGTCACGTACAGCTGGGTGTCCCCGTGCCGGGAGAGCCCCTCGACCGCGGGCTGGTCCAGCCGGATCGCGTAGTCGAACGGCCACAGCTGTCCGCCGTGGGTGTGACCGGACAGCTGCAGCCCGACCCCGGCCGCCCGCGCCTGGTCGATCATCCACGGCTGGTGGGCGAGCAGGACGACGGGCGTGGCGTCGTCCTGGCCGTCGAGCGCCTTGGCGATGTCGGCCCCGTGCCCGGGGACCCCGGACCGCTCCGCGGTGCGGTCGTCGACCCCGGCGAGGTCGAACGAGGCGGAGCCACGCCGGATCGCCACGCGCTCGTTGCGCAGGACGTCGATGCCGAGGGTGGGCAGGTGCCGCATCCACTCCTGCGTGTCCACGAAGTACTCGTGGTTGCCGGTGACGAAGAAGACGCCCTGCTCGCTGACGAGGTCGGCGAGCGGAGCCGCCTCCTCGCGCAGCTCGGAGACACTGCCGTCCACGAGGTCGCCGACGATCGCCACGACGTCCGGACGCTGCTCGTTGACCAGCTCCACCAGCCGTTCGAAGCGCCGGCCGCCGTAGGTGGCCGACAGGTGGGCGTCGGAGAAGGTGACGATCCGCAGCCCGTCGAGGGCAGGGTCGAGCCCCGCGAGCGTCACGGGGATCCGCCGGACCACCGGTGGGGAGTTCGCGAAGTAGGCGCCCGTCCCGGCGGTCCCGAGGGCGACGGCGCCCGCCGTGACGGCGAGGCCCCGGGCGAGGAAGAGCCGCCGCGACGGATCCGGCACGGAGCCCGGGGACCCGACCCCCGCCGTCGTCCCCGGCGCACCGCTGCGCACCGGCTGCGGTGCCGTCCTGCCGAGCCAGAACCGGCCCGCGAGACGGATGGGCTCCAGCGCCAGCAGGGCCAGGAAGGCGTAGAAGGCGATCCCGAGCCAGCTGAAGGCGAGCCAGTCGACGGGCGCCGCCACATCCAGCGGCAGCGTGCGGCGCAGCGCGACCGCCAGCACCGGCAGCAGCATCAGGGCGACCGTCAGCCAGGTCAGCCGTCGGCGGGCGCGCCCGGGGCGCGTGGTGCTGCGGACCAGCCGGAACCACAGGTAGCTGTGCAGCAGGAACATCGCGAGCAGGACGACGGTCCCGAAACCCAGCAGACCGATCAGGGACACCCGTACCGCCGTCCGCCGTCCGCTGCCACGCCCCCACTGTCCCAGGCGCGGCCGGGGCGGCTATCCCGACGCGCGCTCCAGGGCCTTGCGCAGGCGCGGCTCCTTCTCCCAGAACCTGCGTTCGGCCGCCTCGGCGCGAGCCTGCTCGAGCGCGTGCAGGCGGCCGTAGGCGAAGGCGTTCTCCCTTGCTGCGAAGGCGGCCAGCCCCAGCCGCCGGCACTGCTCGCGGGTGACCACCGTGTCCTGCAGCGCGCCGAGCAGCTTCTGCATGCGCTTGGCCGGGCGCAGCAACGGCGCCACTGCTTCCAACCCGGCGCCGCCGGCCTCGGCCGCGTAGCGGACCCGCTTGGCCGCCTTGCGGACGGCGTGCAGCGCCTCCAGGCGGTCGTCGTCGGACGCCCGTTCCGCGCTCTCGAGGTGCCGTCGCAGCCGCCGCACGGTCCGGCGCACCGCCTTGCGGAGCACCGGTCCGGCGGCGTCGGTGCCGCGCACCGTCAGCGGCGGGTCGCCGAGCAGGTCGTGCAGCGAGTCCAGCAGTGCGACGTAGCGGTGGTCCTCCACCGTGGCGAGGGCGGCGTCGAGACCGGCCCGCATCGCCTGGAGATCCGCCTGCTGGATCCGCGCGGCCACCGGCCCCGGCACCAGCTCCGGCGGCTCGGCGGCCAGCAGCTCCCGCAGGTGGGCCAGCGCCACCTCGTCGTCCCGCGCGCCGGAGAGCTCCGCGCCGAGCCAGGCCAGCTCCTCGCGGATCGGCCGGGTGGCGTCACGGTCCAGGACGTCGCGGAACGCGGCCAGGCTGCTGCGCAGCCGGCGAGCGGCGATCCGCATCTGGTGCACGGCGTCGGGTTGCTCGGTGCGGAGCAGGATGTCGGCCTGCTGGAGTGCGGCGACCTGCTCGCGGAGGGCGCCGACCACGAATGCGCCGGCTGTCGGCCCGCCCTTCTTCCCCTTCTTCGCCGTCCCGGGCGGCGCCTCGTCCGGCAGCCGTGCGGCGAGCACCCGTCCGGCCTTGGAGGCCGACGCCGACGGGCGGGCGCCGGCGTCCTCCAGGCACTGTGCCACCGCGGCCAGGAGGTCCTCGTCGCCGGAGACGAGCTCCACCTCCACCTCCCGCCAGGCCTGCACCCCGGCGGGCCGGTCGGTGCCGGCGCCGAACGCCGTGGCCGTCACGGTGTCGTCGGCCACCTCGGCCAGCACCCGGCCGGCCGCGTCCCGGAGGACCGTGACCACCCGGCGCGTGCGCAGGCTCGCCAC
Organism: Blastococcus sp. PRF04-17; assembly: GCF_023016265.1. Lineage (GTDB taxonomy): Bacteria > Actinomycetota > Actinomycetes > Mycobacteriales > Geodermatophilaceae > Blastococcus_B. Next base: position 3,185,476 of record NZ_CP095412.1, read on the forward strand.
CCGCACCGTCTTCTCGCCGCGGAGCAGCCCCGCCACCGGCGCGAGGAAGCCCTTCGGCGGGTTCTTGACCGCCCGGCCCAGCGGCGCGTGCAGCTCGCGCCGTGCCGACCCCGCGGGCAGCTTCAGGTGCCAGCCCGCGTCGGTGCCGCCGGTGCGCCGGCGTAGGGTGACCCGCCCGCGCAGGAGCCGCAGGTCGACGGTGTCGTGGTAGGTGGCCTCGAGGTCGTGCTCGACCGGCGGGTCGACGGCGGCGACCTCCGGCAGGTGGTCGAACGACGGCAGCGCGAACGGCTCGTCGACGTCGAACTTGCGCTCGATCTCCAGCTGCCCGGTGGCCACCCTGCGAACCTAGGCGGGGACTCCGGCGCGCACCACGGGATGGCTACGGTGGCCCGGTGGGCGACCCGCGACGACGCCGACGCCGCGGCGCGCTCGCCGTCGCGGCGCCGTGGGCGCTCTGGGCCGCGCTCCGCGCCGCCGGCGCCGAACGCGGCTTCCCGCTGGTGCCCGCGATCTCCTTCACGCCGTACGCGGCCCTGAGCGCCGTGCTGCCGCTCGCGGTCGCGCGATGGGCCCGCTCGCCGGCCGCTGCCGCGGTGTCGGTGGGCGCCGGTGCGGTGCTGGCCGGCGCGGTCCTGGTCCGCTCGCGGCCGTCGGCGCCCGCGGCGCCGGGAGCCGGGCCGCGGGTGCGCGTCGCCTCGGTGAGCCTGCGCAAGGGCCTGGTGCTCCCGGGGCCGGTGCTGGACCTGGTGCGCCGCCACGACGTCGACGTCCTCTCGGTCCAGGAGCTGACGCCGGAGGCGGAGCGGGCGCTGGTCGCCGACGGCATCGGCAAGCTGCTCCCCGAGGCGCACGTCATCCCCGCGCGGCCGGGCACCGTGCCGTCGGCGTCGGGAGCGGTGTGGACGCGCCTGCCGGTGCTCGCCCGCAGCGCGACGCCGGGCACCTTCGAGCAGCCGACGGTCCGTCTGGCGGTGGACGGGGCGCCGGACCTCGAGGTCACCGCGGTGCACACGGAACCGCCGGCGACCTCGCCGGGCGCCGTCCGCCGCTGGAACTCCGACCTCGCGGCCCTGCCCGCACCGGAGGACGGCGTCCTGCGCGTCCTCGCCGGCGACTTCAACGCCACGCTGGACCACGCCGCCCTGCGGACCGTGCTGCGGACGGGCTACGTCGACGCCGCCCGCCAGGTGGGTCGCGCGCTGGCCTGGACCTGGCGTCCGCTGCGGCTGCGGTTCCCGCGGCTGGCGCTCGACCACGTGCTCCTCGACCCGCGGATCGCCGTCGCGACCGTCGAGCTGGTGCCGCTGGAGGGCAGCGACCACCGTGCCCTCGTGGCGCACCTCGTCCTCCCCGCCCGCTGAGCCCGCGCGATGTTCACCGGGCCGTCCGGCTGGGCACGCTTCGTGCGAGCAGGCGCCGCAGGAGCGCGCCGCGGGGAAGGGGAGCAGACCCATGCTGAGCGAGCGAGAGGTGTCGACCTCGATCGGCACCACCGCGTACGGCACCGACGGCGACAAGCTCGGCACCGTCGAGCACTTCTACCTCGACGACCGCACCGGCGCCCCCACCTGGGTCGCGGTGACCACGGGGCTGTTCGGCACGCGCACCTCGATCGCCCCGGCATCGGAGGCCGTCCTCGACGAGGGCGGTCTGCGGGTCCCGGTCACCGCGGAGGCGGTCAAGACCGCGCCGCACCTGACCGGGGACCACCTGACCCCCGACGAGGAGGCGGAGCTGCGCCGCCACTACGGAATCGGGCAGCTCGGTACGGCACCGACGCAGGCCATCGACGTACCGGCCGACGTCCCCCCGCCGCCACCTCGGGAGACCGACGGCGCGATGACCCGCAGCGAGGAACGGGTCGTCGTCGGCACCGAGCGGGTCGCCGCCACCCGCGCCCGGGTGGTCAAGTACGTCGTCACCGAGGACGTGCAGATCACCGTGCCGATCCGGCGCGAGGAGATCCGGATCGAACACGTCCCGCTCGACGCGCCGGACGTCCCCGGCGAGTCGCTGACGGACGGCCCGGAGGCGGTCGCCGGCACCGGGACGACGGCAGCGGCGGCCCTGCCCGGCGAGATCATCCTGCACACCGAGCGCCCGGTCGTGTCGGTGGAGGTCGTGCCCGTGGAACGCGTCCGGCTGCGCACGGAGATCGTCGAGGGCCAGGAGACGATCACAGAGCAGGTGCAGCGCGAGGAGATCGCGGTCGACCAGCACGCCTCGCCCCGCCCGGCCGGGGCACCGGGCTCAGCCGACGCGGTCGGACCCGGCCGCTCTCAGTAGCTCCTCGACGGTCGGGTCGACGAGCACCCGCCCGTCGGGGGCGACGACCACGGGCCGCTGGTCGTCGACGGCCTCGATCTCGGCCAGCATGGCGCGGGCCGACTCGTTCTGGGCCGGGTCGAGCCACTGGTGGGCGATGCCTCGCTCGGTCAGCAGCCGCTGCAGTTCGACGCTGGCCGGCCAGTCGCGGTCGCCGACCACCCGGAGCCCGGTCGCCCGGCCGATGAGCATGGCCCGGCGCAGGAGGAACGCGCGCATGATGAGGTCGGCGAGCTCGCGGTCGGCGGCCATCACCTCGCGCAGCCGGGCCACCGACAGGGTGGCGACGGCGCCCGGAGCGGCGGCGATCACCGACCGGACGGCGCGCTGGCCGGCGAGCATGTTGAGCCCGCCCAGGAAGCGGCCCGGGCCGAAGACGGAGACCACGCGGGGCTCGTCGGCGTCGCCGTCCTCGACGACGGCGACCGTGCCCTCCAGGACGACGACGAAGTCCCACTCGGAGGCACCGCCCTGCACCAGCACGTCACCGGAGCGGGTGGTCCGCCGGCGGCCGGCACGGCGGAGGACGGCGAGCTGCCGGTCGGTCAGCCGCGGAGAGGCGCCGTACTCGTCGGGCGTCTCCTCGAGGCCGGCGACGGCAGGCATCCGTGCCGGGGGGAGACCGGGGCGACGGGGCGCACGTCGGGGACGGCCGGCACCGGAACGGGTGGCTGCTGGCCGGGCCCACCGCGGGGATCCGTGCGCAGCAGGGCCGCAGCGAGCGCGTCGGTGGAGGTCAGCCCTTCGTGGCGCTCGCCGTTGACGAAGAAGGTCGGCGTCCCCCGTACGCCGCTGGCCTCGGCGGAGACGACGTCGTCGCGGACCCGCTGCGCGTGGGTGCCGTCGCCGAGTTCGCGGGCGAAGCGCTCGAGGTCGAGGCCGAGCACGGCGGCGTGGTTGAGCAGGTCGGCGCCCTCGAGCTCGTCCTGGTGGGCGAACAGCCGGTCGTGCATCGCCCAGAAGGCACCCTGGGCGCCGGCGGCCTCCACCGCCTCGGCGGCGAGCTGCGCGTTCGGATGCACCTCGGTCAGCGGCAGGTGCCGGAAGACGTAGCGGAGCTCGTCCCCGAACCGGGCGCGCAACTCGGCCACCACACCTGTCGCCCGGCCGCAGAACGGGCACTCCATGTCGCCGTACTCGACCAGCGTGAGCGGCGCATCGACCGGCCCGCGGAGGTGATCGACCTCCGGGTCGACGTCGGGTTCGAGCCGGGAGGGCCGCGGTGCTGCCGATCCCCGACGGGTGAGCACGCGGAAGAACAGCGCGCCGATGGCGGCGGAGACGAGCGCGGCGCTCAGGATGCCGACGGTGGCCTCCTCGCGGAGCGCCGGGTCGTCGAACGCCAGATCGGTGACGAACAGGGAGACGGTGAACCCCAGTCCCATCAGCGCCGCGCCGCTCCAGACGTGGCCCAGCCCGATGCCCGGCGGGAGGGTGCCGAACTTCAGCCGGACGGCGAGGGCGGAGGCCAGGCCCACGCCGAGCAGCTTGCCGAGCACGAGCCCGACGAAGACGCCGATGGTCACCGGAGAGGTCAGCGCCCGGTCGACGAGGTCGCCGTCGATCCGGACACCGGCGTTGGCCAGCGCGAAGACCGGTACGACGAGGTAGGTGCTCCACGGGACCAGGACGGCGCCGATCCGCTCGTTGGGCGAGACGGCGCGCTCCACCGAGAGCTTCGCCTGGCGGGCCAGCGCCGGATCCGGGGACTGGCGGAACGCCCGCGTGAGCGACCCGGCGCGCTCGACCTCCGCGCGGCGTGGCGGATAGGCGCTGACCAGCAGCCCCAGGACGACCCCGCCGATCGTGGCGTGCACCCCGGACTCGTGCATCGCGACCCACATCACCGCGCCGACCGCGAAGTACGCCGCCCGCGCCACACCTGCATCCGGGAGAGCCCGATGAAGGCGAGCACGCAGAGGCCGGCGATGCCGAGCGGGACGAGGTCGATCTCGTCGGAGTAGAAGATCGCGATGGCACTGAGGGCACCGATGTCGTCGACGACCGACAGGGAGAGCAGGAAGACCCGCAACTGCATCGGGGTGTGCCGGCCGAAGAGCGCCAGCGCCCCGAGCACGAACGCGGTGTCGGTCGCCATGGGGATGCCCCAGCCGACCGCTCCCGGGCCACCTGCGTTGATCGCGAGGTAGACCAGCGCGGGCACGACCAGCCCGGCCAGTGCGGCGAGGGCCGGGACGGTCAGCCGGCTGCGCTGCACGAGCTCGCCCATGGAGAGCTCCCGGCGGACCTCCATGCCGATCAGGAAGAAGAAGAACACCATCAGGCCGTCGTTGACCCAGTGCTGCAGGTCCATGGCGATCTCGACGTCGCCGAACCGCAGGGCCGCCTCGGTGTGCCACAGGCGCTCGTAGCTCGCACCCCAGGGCGAGTTGGCCCAGGCCAGCGCGACCACGGTGGCGGCGACCAGCAGTCCGGCGCCGGCCACGCCGGTGCGCACGAGCCGCCGGACCGGGGCGGAGAGCTGGGCGGCCAGGTGGGCGGAGCCGGTCCGGGTCGCCGCGGAGGTCGCGCTCACCGGCGGGGCGCCGGCGGGCAGGTCATGGTGCGAACGCTAACGGGCGGGTCACGCTGCGGGAACCCCGGAACGGTGCCCGCTCTTCCCCGTGCAGCGGCCGCCCGCGACTGTTCGGTCATCCACCCCATTCGGCGCGGATGAGGTGGAGGAGCGCACGGTCACCCGTGCCGCGATCAGGCGCGGCGGTCGGGCAGAAAGCGCAGGCGGTCGCGGGTGGCCTGCACCTCGGCGGGGTCGACGTCGGCGATGACCAGCGTCTCGGTGCCCGCCGCGGTGGCCAGCAACTCGCCGAGCGGGCTGACGATCCGGCTGTCGCCCGAGTGCTCCGTGCCGTCGCCGGCGGTGCCCACCCGGTTGCAGCCGACCACGTAGGCCTGGTTCTCGATCGCCCGCGCCTCGAGCAGGGTGCGCCAGTGGTGCCGGCGCGGGCTGGGCCAGTTGGCCGGCACCAGATAGACGTCGGTCTCGAGCGCGGCCTGCCAGAACACGTCGGCGAAGCGCAGGTCGTAGCAGATGAACGGGGTGATCCGCAGGTCGCCGATCGCCACGGTCACCGGCTTCTCCCCCGCCCGGAACCGCTCGTGCTCGCCGGCATGGGTGAACGGGTGCAGCTTCCGGTAGCGGTGCGTGCTGCCGTCCGGCCCGGCCAGCACGAAGGAGTTGTAGGGGAGGTCGCCGTCGTCGGCGATCTCCGGGCACGTGCCGCCCATCCACACGCCGTGCTCGGCGGCCCGGTCGGCGAGGAACCGGGCCGAGGGCCCGCCCTCCGGCTCGCCGATGCCGGGCGTCATCGAGAAGCCGGTGGAGAACGTCTCGGTGAGCAGCACCAGCTCGGCTCCCGCGCCCACCGCTCGCGCGACCTGCGGCGCCAGCCGCTCGAAGTTGGCGTCCCGGTCCTCCCAGACGATGTCGTGCTGCACCGCCGCGATCCTCATGACAGCCTCCTCAAACGCTCGACGGCCTCGGCGAGCACATCGTCGCCCTTGCAGAAGGCGAAGCGGACCAGGTGCCGGCCCAGCACCGCGTGCGCGGGGTCGTAGAACACCACGGTCGGGATGCCGACGACCCCGGCCCGTTCGGGCAGCGCGCGGCAGAACGCCAGCCCGTCGCCGTCGGGCTGCAGCGGGCGGACGTCGACGGTCGCGAAGTAGGTGGCCTCGGGGCTGATCACCGGCAGGCCGGCGTCCCGCAGCCCGGCGACCAGCACGTCGCGGCGGTACTCGAGGTCACCGGCCGCCTGGGCGAAGTAGGCGTCCGGCAGGCCGAGGCCCGCGGCCACGGCGGGCTGGAACGGCCCGGCGTTGACGTAGGTCAGGAACTGCTTGGCCGTCCGGACGGCGGTCACCAGCGGCGCGGGCCCGCAGATCCAGCCGACCTTCCAGCCGGTGACGTTGAAGGTCTTGCCGGCGCTGCTGATCACCAGCGTCCGCTCGCGCATGCCGGGCAGGTTCGCGATCGACACGTGCCGGGCGCTCCCGAAGACCAGGTGCTCGTAGACCTCGTCGGTGAGGACGAGCAGGTCGTCGTCGATCGCGTGCCCGGCCAGCAGCCGCAGTTCCTCCTCGGTGAACACCTTGCCCGTGGGGTTGTGCGGGGTGTTGAGCAGGAGCAACTTGGTGCGGGGCGTGATCGCCGCCCGGAGTTCGGCCGGGTCGAAGGTCCACCGGTCGGAGCCGGCAGCGGGCGGCCGGAGGGGTACCGGCCGGGGCACGCCGCCGGCCATCGCGATGCCCGCGGCGTAGCAGTCGTACATCGGCTCGAAGAGCACGACCTCGTCGCCGGTGTCGAGCAGCGCGAGCAGCGCACCGGAGATCGCCTCCGTCGCGCCGGCGGTCACCAGCACCTCGGTATCCGGGTCGTACGCGAGCCCGCGGAACCGCTGCTGGTGGGCCGCGACCGCCGCACGCAGCTCCGGGACCCCGGGACCGGGCGGGTACTGGTCGGCGGCCGTGCCGATCGCGGCTCGGGCCACCTCCAGCACCTCCGGCGGTCCCGGGTAGTCGGGGAAGCCCTGACCGAGGTTCACCGACCCGGTGGCCACCGCACGGGCGCTCATCTCGGCGAACACCGTCGTCCCGAAGCCCTGCAGGCGGGCCGACAGATACGGCACGCGGGTCATGCCACTCCCTCCGTCGTGAACCGGACCACCCGGCCGGCGACGTCCGCCTCCTGGAGCCGCACCCGCACCCGGGTGCCCGGGCGCAGCCCCTCGCCGGTGCAGCGACCGCGGATCGCCGGTCCGTCGAGCACCACGGTCCCGCGGCCGTCCTCGGCGTCGACGACCACCGCGGAGAACGTCTCCCCCACCCGGTCGCGCAGCAGCCAGGCCTCCGTGGCGTCGACGACGGCGCGTTCCACCTCACGGGTGCGCCGGTCCGAGGCCGACATCAGTCCCGGCAGCTCGGGCAAGGCCGCACGCAGCTCGGCAGCCGGCTCGCGACCGGCGGCCAGGGCCAGGCAGACCTCCGTGCCGAACCGGTCGACGAGCCGGCGCAGCGGCGCGGTCACGTGCGCGTAGGGGGCCGCCACCCCGCTGTGCACCGGCTGCTCCGGTGGTGCGCCGTCGAACGGCGTGTAGGCCGCCCCCCGCAGCAGCGTCACCGCCTCCTCGAGGAACGCGACATGACCGGGGCGGCTAGGGTCCAGCGACGCGATCACCGCTCCAGGGCCGGCGTCCGCGGGCCAGTCCACGCCGAGCGCCGGCGCGAGCAGCCGCAGCCGGGCGACGTCCTCGGGGCGGGCGGGCGGCAGTGTGCGGAGCAGGCCGACTCCCCCGTCGAGCATCAGCGCGGCCGCACAGCGGCCGGTGAGCAGCGAGATCTGCGCGTTCCAGCCCTCGACCGGCAGATCGCCGCGCAGGGCGAGCGTCCAGCCTCCGCCGGGCACCGCGACCACGTCCTGGTCGGGGGTGCCGAGCTCGATGGCGCCGCGCTCGAGGGCGCGCTCCTGCAGCAACCGCCCGATCTCCGGCAGCAGGGCCAGCGGCTCGGGCAGGTCTCCGGCGTCGGCCTGCGCCTGGACGGCGGGATAGTCCAGCTGGGCACGACTGCGCACGCGTGCCCGCCGCAGGTCGACCCGGACCGGCTCGCCGTCGGCGTCGAGGTCGACGGTCCAGAGGACGGCGGGCCGCAGCTCCCCTGCCAGCAGGCTGGCGGCGCCCTCGCTGAGCACGGGCGGGTGCAGCGGGGTGCGGCGGTCGGGGCTGTAGAGCGTCTGCCCGCGGCGGCGGGCCTCCGCGTCGATGGCCCCGCCCAGCCCGACGAAGGCCCCCACGTCGGCGATCGCGTAGCTCACCCGGTAACCGTCGCCGGTCGCGGCCAGGTGGACGGCCTGGTCGAGGTCCCGGCTGCCGACCGGGTCGAGGGTGACGAGGGGGACGTCGGTCGCGTCCAGCTCGGGCAGCGGCGGCTCCGCGGCCCGCCGTCCCGCCTCCTCGACCACCTCGGGCGGGAACGCGTCGGGGACGGCGAACTCCAGCCGGATCGCGGCGAAGTCCGGCCCGTCCCCGGCCGCGGCGGGCCAGTGGGGGAGGCGCAGCGGCGCTACCGGCGGGACGACCACGGGCGCCAGCCTCTCAGAGCGGCCCGACTCCCGCGGTTCCACGTGGAACCTGCCGGTCAGCCGATGCGCACGTCCTCCATGCCGTCGACCGAGACGACGTCGCCGCGCCGGAGCTGGCGTCCCCGCCGGTCCTCGGGCTCGCCGTTGACCCGCACGCCGCCGGCGACGAGCACGTCCTTCACCTGGGCGCCGGTGGGCACGGCGTCGACCAGCTTCAGCAGCTGTCCGAGCCGGATGCTGTCCTCGCCGGGGCGGATCTCGACGGTGCGCACGGGCTCCAGTCTCGCCTCAGACCGGCTCGAGCACGTCACCGGTGCGCACGGTTCCGGCCTCCCGCACCAGCGCGGCCACGGCGAGCTCGCCGTCCCGCTCGCGGTGGATGGTCTTCAGCACCGACGTGTCCCGCCCGATCCCGCCCGGCTGCGGACGGGTGACCATGACGCAGCGGGGGATCGGCACGTTGACGTCGAGCACCGCCTCGCCGAGGCGCACGCGGCGGCCCACCAGGTCGGCGTCCGACCCGCCGTCGAGGACGACGTTGGCGCGGAACCGGCGCCGGTCCCAGTCGCCCAGGGAGCCGGTTGTGACCAGGGACACGCGGCCGTCGGCGTTGTCGTGGAAGGCGCCCGCCGCGCCCTGCCAGTCGTGCCAGCGGGCCGTCGCGCCGGCGGCCTCGGCCAGGTCGTCGTCGGGGCTCTCGTAGCGGGGACGGACGAAGGGGTCGCCCGCCGGGCGGAGGGTCACCCGCCGGCCGAGCCAGGCGGAGATCCGGTCGTCATCACCGGTCACGGTGCCGTCGGGCAGGACGACGTCGACGTCGCCGCCGCCCGGCCGCAGCCGCGCTGTGGCGAAGAGGAGTTCGGGCACCCGGCGGGCGGTCAGCCCGTAGCCGGTGTCGACGTCGAACAGTGCCCACTGCCGGTCGCCGGTAACGCCCTCGGGCCCGAGCTCGGCCTCCGCCAGCCGCTCCCCCTGCAGCGACTTCACCGGGTACCGCCACAGCTCGAGGACGCGCACCGGCCCACCTCACCACACCGCCCCGGCGGGATGACCCGGCCGGGGCGGTGGCGGTGGGTCAGGGGCGATGGGTCAGGGGCGGTGGGTCAGGGGTGGTAGGTCACCGCCTCGGCGAACTCGACCACCTGTTCCTGGGTGAAGGCGTCCGGCACCTGGAGCTCGTACACCGTGCCGTCCTCGAACTGCGCCTGGAGGAACCACTGCTGCATGGACTCGCCGTCCACGACGTAGCCTGAATCGGTCAGCACCAGGTGCGCCGGCCGGCCGTGGACCGTCACGGGGATCACCGAGCCGGTCGGTCCCATCAGCCGGCCGAGCAGCTGCTCCGGGGGAACGACGTCCTCCGGCAGGGGCACCTGCACGGTGATCGTCTGCTGCTCGAAGGAGTCGTTCACCAGCGTGAGGACGCGCCCCATCTTGAAGAACTGCACCGACCACCCCTGCGGGGCCAGCTCCGCCGTGAGCGTCGCCCGCCGGGGACGGTCGACCAGCGAGTCGGCGACCTCCTGCAGCTCGTCGGCGTCCGCGTAGTCGCCGTGGCCGAGGATCGACACCCACTGGTCGTCCTGGCGTTCCCAACTGAGCCACGCGAAACGCCTGGTCGCAATCCTCGCGCAGCCCATGTCGTCGTCCTCGACGCACCACTCGCGCTCGTAGGTCACGATCTCGGCGTCGTCGTCGCCGAGGGAGATCTCGTCGACGTGGAGCACCTCATAGCCCGGGGCTGCGTCGTCGGGGCCGTTGCCCTCGGGCTCGTCCTCGCCGACGTAGATCGTGAAGCCGTTCTCGCGGGACGGGTCGTCGTACGCAGCGATGGTCGCGCCGTCGCCGCTCCCGTCGAACGCGGGCCGCAGGCCCGCGGGCTCCGGGTCGAGCGACAGGGGGAAGGTCGGCGTGTGGAAGTCGACCAGCGTGACGCTGTCTGCCGGCCTCCCGGGGCCGTCGGGTGCCGCGATCACGACCGCAGCCGCCCAGGAGGCGGCGACGGCGACCACGCCGATCCCGATGCGCCAGCGCACCTTCCGGCTGGGCATCCGCGACCGGCGCGGCCGGGCGCCGTCGATCTCGGCGAGCAGGGCGGCGCGCGCGGCGTTGCGGGCGTCGGCGGTCAGGGCCGGACCTTCGGGGCCGGCCTCGCGCAGCAGGTGGACGGTGTTCATCGGGTCTCCTCCAGGGAGCCGAGGGCGGCACGGGTCAGGCGGCGCGCCCGGTTGAGGCGGGAGCGGACGGTGCCCACGGGGATGTCGAGGACGGCGGCCATCTCCTCGTAGCCGAGCTGGCCCCAGGCGACGAGCAGCAGGACGTCGCGGTCGCGCTCCTTGAGGCTGGCCAGCGCCGCGGCGAGCGGGCCGCGCAGCGCGGCGGCGTCCACGCGGGCGTGGATCTCCTCGGAGCCGGCCGGCAGCGCCGGCTCGGCGCCGCCCTTGCCAGTGCCCGGTAGCGCCGCCGCTCGCTGCGGCCGTGGCCGTGCACGACGTTCGTGGCGATGCCGAGCAGCCACGGGCGCACCTCGACGTGCTCGGGGCGATAGGCCGCACGACGCCGGAAGGCGATCAGGAACGTCTCGCTGAGCAGGTCGTCGGCCAGCTCTCCGACGCGGCGGCCCAGGTACCGGTGCACGGTCGCGGCGTGCCGGTCGAAGAGGGCGGCGAAGACCTCGGGCTCGGCGACCGACCGCGCGATCAGCTCACCGTCCGACGGCGCAGTGTTCGGCAGCGCGCGCAGCCGGGGTGGTTCGGGTGGCGGGTCCACCGCCACCCGGACTGGCGTACTGCTCACGACACGTGATGATGCGGCCGCGGAAGGTGAAGTCGTCACACCCACTCATGTCCGGTGCGGCGGATCGGGTTCACGCGCCGCTGGGCGGCTTGCTCCGGTGTTGCGACGGCGGCGCCTGTGGACGACGCGAGTTCATCAACAGGTCTCTTGACCTGCGGTTTTCGTCAGACTCCAGGCCTATTGTTCGCACAAGTGTTCGATACGAGGGCGATCCAGGGAGGAGGTGGACGATGTCGTCGTGGGCCTCGGTGCTCGACCAGCTCGCCGCCCTCGATCCCGCCGAGTTCGACCCGGACAGCCTCTCCGACGAACAGGTGCGCGAGGTGATCCCACGGACCCAACTCGCGATCAACCGCCTCTCGGCGCTCATGACTCGCGCCGTTGCTGCCGGGGAGGCCCGTCAGGTGCACACCGGTGACGGCATGGTCTCCATGAAGACGTGGCTGACCGGGCACTGCCGGGTCTCCGGCCGCGAAGCCGTCGGCCTGGTGCGCGCCGGCCGACGGCTGCGGCAGCTACCGGAGCTGGCGGCCGCGTACGCCGAGGGGGCGGTCACCCGGGCACACGTCGACGCGGTCACGACGGCGGTGACGCCGGCCCGGGTCGCGAAGGCCGCCGAGGCGGGCATCGACCTCGCGGAGACCGACGAGATCCTCGCCGATGCCGCCCGCGCGCTGCTGCCCGAGGAGACGGCCCAAGCCGTGCGCCGCTGGGTGCACGGCATCGATCCGACGGTGACCTCGACGACGACGCCGGCCTGCGTCGTGTCTTCCGGATGGCCCGCTCGTCCGGCGGCCGCGTCTACACCTCCGGCCACCTCGACCCCGTGGGCGCCGAGACCGTGCACGCCGCACTGGAAGCGGTGATGAACGGCTACCGCCCTGCCGGCGACCACCGCAGTCACGCGGAGCGGATGGGCGACGCGTTGGTCGAGCTCTGCCGTCAGTCGTTGAACGCCGGCCGGCTGCCCGAAGTCCGAGGCCAGAGCCCCCACGTCCGCGTCGCCATCGATCTCCTGGCGCTCTGCGCCCACCGTGGCACGCCCGGCTTCGGCGAACTGCCGTTCGCCGGACCGATCTCCGCGGAAACTGCCCGACGGATCGCCTGCGACGCCGGCGTCTCCCGCATCATCGTCGGCCCGAACAGCCTTCCTCTCGACGTCGGCCGGGAGCAGCGCCTGTTCCCCGTCGGCATCCGTCGCGCCATCGAGCAACGCGACAGGCACTGCGTCTTCGCGGGGTGCACGGCCCCGCCGGCCTGGTGCGACGTCCATCATGTCGATCACTGGGCATGGGGCGGGGAGACCTCCTGCGAGACCGGCGCCCTGGTCTGCGAACACCACCACACCGCGGTCCACGAGGGCGGCTTCCGGGTCGTCCGCGAAGCAGGCACCGCCGCCTGGCACACCTACCGCCCCGACGGCAGCGAGGTCACCGTCCGGGTGAGAGGTCCGGCCCCGTAGCCCGTTCGAAGAACAGGGAGTGCTCGGCGTCGGGATCGCCGAGGTACGCACCGAACGCCTCGATCGGCCGGTAGCCCGCGCCGCTGCAGAGGGCGATCGCCTCGGGCTGCAACGGGTCGGTCTCGCGCCGCAGGGTGGTCCAGCCGCGCTCGGCAGCCGCCCGCTCGAGGCCGCCCAGCACGAGCTTGGACAGGCCCCGGCCGCGCGCCGAGGGTTGCCACGTACATGCGCTTCACCTCGGCGGCGTCGCCCCCCAGATGGCGGAGGGCACCGCAGCCCAGCGGCGTCCCGTCGTCCTCGCGGACACCAGGACGACGCTGACGTCGGCGGCCGACGGCTTCCTGCCCGGCTCGTCCTCGCCGCCGTAGCGGGCGCGGATATCGCCCTGCTGGTCGGCGGCCAGCCGCTGGACGTCGGGGTCGTCCCAGGGCGCCGCCTCGATCCTCACGCGGTCGTCCTCGTGCCCGGGAGCTCGGAGACCGCGGGGTACCGTCGCCGTACCGCCGATTCGAAGGGGAACCGTGCCGGTCGACCGCGAACTGCCCACGCCCGAGGCGCACGACCTCCTGGCGCTGACCCGCGACCTGGCCGACGCCGAGCTCGCGCCGAAGGCGGCCGAGTACGAGCGCGAGGAGCGCTTCCCTCGCGAGGTGTTCCGGGTCCTCGGGGACGCCGGCCTGCTCGGCCTGCCCTTCGGTGAGGACGTGGGCGGCGGCGGCCAGCCATACGAGGTCTACCTCCAGGTCGTCGAGGAGCTCGCGGCCCGCTGGGCGAGCGTCGCGCTCGGGGTCAGCGTGCACACCCTCGCCTGCTTCCCCATCGACCGGTTCGGCACCGAGGAGCAGCGGCGCGACCTGCTGCCCGACATGGTCGGCGGGCAACTGCTGGGCGCCTACTGCCTCTCGGAGGCGCACGCCGGCTCCGATCCGGCCGCCATGCGGGCGGCGGCCAAGACCTCCGACGGAGGCTGGTTGGCCAACGGCGAGAAGGCCTGGGTGACCCACGGCGGGCACGCCGACTTCTACTCGACCTTCCTGCGCACCCCGGACGACGGCGAGCGCGGGATCTCCTGCTTCCACCTGTCCCCGGACCTGCCGGGGCTGGCCGCCGCCCGGCCGGAGGAGAAGATGGGCCTCACCGGGTCGACGACCGCCGCGATCCGGCTGGACGACGTCCCGGTGCCCGCCGACCGGCTCGTGGGCGAGCGCGGCCGGGGACTCTCGATCGCCCTCGGCGCGCTCGACTCCGGGCGGCTCGGGGTCAGTGCGGTCGCCGTGGGCCTGGCCCAGTCGGCGCTCGACGTCGCCGTCCGGTACGCCACCGAGCGCGAGGCGTTCGGCCGGCGCATCGTCGACCACCAGGGCGTGGCCTTCCTGCTCGCCGACATGGCCGCCGCGGTGGAGTCCGCCCGCGCGACCTACCTGGTCGCCGCCCGCCGCAAGGACGCCGGCAAGGAATACTCGCGGCAGGCCAGCATCGCCAAGCTGGTGGCGACCGACGCGGCGATGAAGGTCACGACCGACGCCGTCCAGGTGCTCGGCGGCGCCGGATACACCCGGGAGTTCCCCGTCGAGCGCTACATGCGCGAGGCCAAGGTCATGCAGATCTTCGAGGGCACCAATCAGATCCAGCGGATGGTCATCGGCAAGTCGCTGGCCCGTGAGGCGGCACCCGCCGCGGGCTGACCCGGCCGACCTGTCGGTGCCCGGGTGGAGCATCCCGGCATGGCCACCTTCACCGAGGTCGAGGCAGACGAGCCGGAGTTCGCCGCGCGGGTGCGGGCGGCCTTCGACGCCCGGGAGCACAAGATCCTCGCCACGCTGCGCCCCGACGGAGCACCCCGGGCCAGCGGCATCACGATGCAGTTCGTCGCGGGCGAGCCGTGGCTGGCCGGCATGCCCCGGTCGGTCAAGTTCGCCGACCTGCGCCGGGACGGCCGGTTCGCGCTGCACAGCAGCAGCGCCGACTCCGACGCGTTCATCGCCGACGCGAAGCTGTCCGGCCTCGCCGTCGAGGTGACCGACCCGGCCGAGCGGGCCGCGTTCGCCACGGCCGCGGGGGTGCCGAGCGGGTCGGGCGGGTTCGAGCTGTTCCGCGTGGAGCTGGACCAGGTCGTGCTCGTCCACCTCGACGAGGGGAGGACCGCGCTCGTCATCGACTCCTGGCGGCCGGGCCGTGGCCTCACGAGCGCGCGGCGGACCTAGGGGTCCACCGGTCGACGGACACGCGCTGGACCGGTCGGCGGAACCGCCCCCGGATCGCTGGACGACCGCCTGCGCCGCGACCCACACTGGGATCCACCACCTCGAGGAGGAGCCCGATGCCCGAGCCGCACCTGCGCGCCGCCGATGCCGACCGGGCGGCGGTGGCCGAGGCGCTCGGCGCGCACATGTCCGCCGGGCGGCTGACCCTCGAGGAGTACGACGAGCGCCTGGCCCGGGCGTACTCCGCCAAGACCTACGGCGAGCTCGCCGAGCTGACCGCCGACCTGCCGAATGCCCCCCGCCACCGCCCGCCGACACGCACCGAGCAGTCCGCACCCGCCCTGCCGGCGTCCGCGTCCGCGCAGCAGGGTCCGTGGGGGTGGGACGACCGGCACTCCTGGCGGGCGTGGGCGAGCACCGCCGTGATCGTGCTGGTCATCTGGGCCGCGACGTCGCTGGCCAACTGGGAGCTGCTGTACTTCTGGCCCGTGTGGGTCATCGGCCCGTGGGGTGCTGTCCTGCTGGCGCGGACGATCACCAGCGCCCGTGAGGGCGGCGACGGGCACCGCCGGCTGAGCAGCTGAGCTGCCGCGGTCGAACTGGGTGGGCAAGGGGGAGTTGAACCCCCACGTCCTTTCGGACACACGGACCTGAACCGTGCGCGTCTGCCATTCCGCCACTTGCCCTGGCGAGCGACGACACTAGCAGCCGGAGACCGCGGCACGGGTGGGGGGTCGGCCACCCGGGGTGGGCGTCGAACGCCCCCGTCGCAGGTCCTCGCGGGTGCTTCTCCACTTACTGGCGAGTTCCTGGTCGGTCCACGGTGCGCGGCCCGGCTACGATCATCGGTGGCAGATCGGGACGTCCGACCAACGCAAGGGAGCGACTGTGGGTGTGCTGCAGCGCTTCGAGCGGCGGCTCGAGGGCATGGTCGGCCTCGCCTTCGCCCGCATCTTCAAGGGCAAGGTGCACCCGGCCGAGATCGCGAAGGCGCTCACCCGCGAGGCCGACGAGCAGCGCTCGGTGCTGGGCGAGGGCCGGGTGCTGGCGCCCAACGTCTACGTCGTCACCCTCGGCCGCACCGACTTCGAGCACCTGGGGCAGTGGTCGGACCAGCTCGCCGGCGAGCTCGCGGACATGGTCACCGAGCACATCGACGACGAGGGCTACCAGATCTTCGACAAGGTGACGGTTCGTCTGGAGCGTGACCTCGACCTGCCCACCGGCGTCTTCGAGGTCAGCTCGCACGTCGCCGACCCCGCCCGTCCGCCCTCGCGCGACGACCTTGCCTCCGCCCAGATCGCGGCTCCCCCGCAGGTCGTCCCGCCGGCGACCGGCCAGCACCCCCCGCTGCCTCCACTCCCCCGCTGCGCGGCCGCGTCGCCACGGACACCGGCAAGCAGGGCCCGTCGATCGTCGGGCGCGCCGGCTCCCGGCCGGGCATGACGCACGTCCTGGTGGTCGACGGCCCGGGCACCCGCCACGAGCTGTCCACCGGTCGCAACGTCATCGGCCGCGGCACCGAGGCCGACATCCGGCTGCCCGACACCGGCGTCAGCCGCAAGCACGTCGACGTCATCCTCGACAACGGGACGGCGACGGTGGTCGACCTCGGCTCGACCAACGGCACCCTGGTCAACGGCCGCCGGGTCAGCCGGCAGGCGCTGGTCGACGGCGACGTCATCCGCATCGGCCACTCCGTGCTGGTCTACCGGCAGGACGGCGCGTGAGGGCGCTGTGACCCCCGAGATCGTCCTGCAGATCTTCCGCTTCGGCTTCCTGCTGCTCCTGTGGCTGTTCATCTTCGCGGCGTTCCGGGTGGTGCGGGCGGACCTGTTCGGCGGTCGGGCCGGCCGGGTGGCCTCGGTGCCGCCGCGAGCCGCCCCGGCGGGCAAGAAGCGCGGCGGTCGCGGCCCGAAGACACTGGTGGTCACCGCCGGCCCGCTGACCGGCACGAAGATCACCCTCGGCGACCAGCCGATCCTGATCGGCCGGGCCGACGACTCCACCCTGGTGCTCACCGACGACTTCGCGAGCTCGCGGCACGCGCGCCTGACCAACCGAGGGGGCCAGTGGTACGTCGAGGATCTCGGGTCCACCAACGGCACCTACCTCGACCAGCAGCGCGTGCAGGGCCCTCTCCTGGTCAACCCGGGCCAGCCGATCCGCATCGGGCAGACTGCTCTGGAGCTGCGCACGTGAGCGAGCGTGCCGGCACGACGATGAGCAGAGCAGACGGGCGCACGCGCCCCCCGAGCGCCGGCGAGGTGGACCGATGAGCCTCGTGCTGCGCTACGCCGCACGCTCGGACCGCGGGCTGATCCGCGGCAACAACCAGGACTCCGTCTACGCTGGTCCCCGTCTGCTCGCCGTCGCCGACGGCATGGGCGGCCACGCCGCCGGCGACGTCGCGAGCAAGGTGGTCATCGCCGCCCTCGAGCACCTGGACGACGACGCGCCGTCCGGGGACATGCTGCAGGCCCTGCGCCAGGCGGTCTTCGAGGGCAGCGAGCACCTGCGCGAGGTCATCCGCGAGTCCCCGCAGCTCGAAGGCATGGGGACGACGCTCACGGCGATCCTGTTCGCCGGCGGCCGGCTCGCCCTCTGCCACGTCGGCGACTCCCGCGCCTACCTGATGCGCGACGGGCAGCTGTCCCAGATCACCCACGACGACACGTTCGTCCAGACGCTGATCGACGACGGGCGGATCACGGCCGAGGAGGCCAACAGCCACCCGCAGCGCTCCCTGCTCCTGCGCGCCCTCAACGGCCAGGAGGTCGAGCCGGACCTGTCGATGCGCGAGGCGCGCGCCGGCGACCGCTACCTGCTCTGCTCCGACGGTCTCTCCGGCGTGGTCAGCGAGGAGACCCTCGCGGACGCGCTGAAGGACCCGGACCCCGAGTCGACCGCGGACCGGCTGATCGAGCTGGCGCTGCGCAGCGGCGGCCCCGACAACGTGACGGTCATCGTCGCCGACGTCATCGAGGACACCGGCGGCCGCGGCCGGGTGGACCCGGTCGTCGACGGGGCCGCCGGCGACAGCGTCGGGCAGCGGGAGGTCGACGCCCGGTCCGCCGCCGGCCGGGCCGCGCTGGCCGACCCACCGGCGGCTCCGCCGCCGACACCCACACCGTCGACGGGCGGCGGCCCCTCCGCCCGCCGCCGCCCGATGCGACTCCTCCTGGTGGCGGTGATCGCTCTCCTCGTCCTGGTCGCGGGCGCGGTCGGTTCGTACTTCTGGGCGCTCCAGCACTGGTTCGTGGGCGTCGACGGCAGCGGCGAGACCGAGCACGTCGCGGTCTTCCGCGGCCTGAACGTCTCGATCGTCGGGTTCGAGTTCTTCGAGGTCGACGAGGACACCGGCCTGCCGGTCGCCGACCTGGAGCCCCAGGCCCGCAACCGGGTCCGCGGCGGCATCACGGCGGACGACTCCGCGGACGCCGACCGCATCATCGCGGCCCTGCGCGAGCAGCGGCTGCCGGAATGCCCCACCGAGGACGACGCCGCGACGACGTCGGCACCGTCGAGCCCCACGGCCGGCACCACCGGCTCGGGACCCGCACCCGGTGGAGCGGCGACCGAGCCCTCGGCGCCCGCGGCCGCCACGACCACCGCTCCCACCACCTCGGCCCGGACGTCGGAGTCGCCCGAGCCGGGGACGGACTGCCGGAGCGCCGACTAGTGAGCGCCGCAGGCACGGGTTCCCCACCGGAGGTGTGTTGATGACCTCCCCCGCCACCGACCCCCGGGCCGCCGCGGCCGGGAGCGCCCCGCCGAAGCGGCGCGGCACGGAGGCGGCCCTGCTCGCGTTCGCCGTGCTGATCACCGTCGTCGCCCAGTGCATCGTCGACCTGACCATCACCGGGTCCCTGCGCCCGGAGATGGCCGGGTTCAGCGCGTGGATCACCGCCCTGTGGATCGTCGCGCACCTCGTCGTCCGCAGGTGGGCGCCCTACGCCGACCCGCTGCTGCTGCCCTCGGTCGCCCTGCTCGTGGGGCTCGGGCTCACGCTCATCCACCGCCTCGACCTCGCCGCCGAGCAGGTCGAGAGCACGATCACCCGCGAGGACGCCCCCGTCCAGCTGATCTGGGCCACCCTCGGGGTCGCGCTGTTCGTGGCGCTGCTCGTCGTCGTCCGCGACCACCGGACGCTGTCCCGCTACGCCTACACCCTCGCGCTGGCCGGGCTGGCGCTGCTGGCGATCCCCGCCGTCCTGCCGGCCTCCATGTCGGAGGTGAACGGAGCCAAGATCTGGATCCGCGTCGCCGGCTTCTCCATCCAGCCCGGTGAGTTCGCCAAGATCTGCCTGATCGTCTTCTTCGCCGCCTACCTGGTCGACAAGCGCGACGTCCTGGCACTGGCCAGCCGCCGCGTCGCGGGGCTGGAGCTGCCCCGCGGCCGGGACCTGGGGCCGGTCCTCGTCGCCTGGCTGCTGTCGATCCTCGTGCTGGTCTTCGAGCGCGACCTGGGCAGTTCGCTGCTGCTCTTCGGCATCTTCGTGGTGATGCTCTACATCGCCACCGAGAGATCCAGCTGGTTGCTCATCGGCGTCGGACTGTTCGCCGGCGGTGCGCTGATCGCCTACCAGATCTTCGGCCACGTCCAGGCCCGCGTGGACACCTGGCTCGACCCCTTCGCCTACCGCGACGGTGCGGGCTACCAGCTGGTCCAGTCGCTGTTCGGGCTGGGCACCGGCGGCATCTTCGGCGCCGGCCTCGGCGGCGGCCGGCCGGACCAGGTGCCCGTCGCCAAGAGCGACTTCATCGCCTCGGCGGTCGGCGAGGAGCTCGGCCTGTTCGGGCTCGTCGCGGTGATCGTGATCTACCTGATCCTGGTCGAGCGCGGGCTGCGCACCTCGCTGATCGTCCGCGACGCCTTCGGCAAGCTGCTGGCCGCCGGTCTGGCGTTCTCCGTGGCCTGGCAGGTCTTCGTCGTCCTCGGCGGGGTGACCGGCCTGCTGCCGCTCACCGGCCTGACGACGCCGTTCCTGGCCTACGGCGGGTCGTCGCTGGTCGCCAATTTCGTCCTGGTCGCGCTGCTCGTGCGGATCAGCGACGCCGCCCGCCGGCCGGCCACCCCGCACGCCGCACCCCCGCGCCTCGGCGACGCGCCCACCGAGGTGGTGCAGCCGTGAACGCCCCGCTGCGCCGCGTCTCGATCAGCGTGCTGGTCCTGTTCACGCTCCTGATCATCAACGTGAACTACATCCAGGTCGTCCGCTCCGACGAGTTGCGCAGCGACCGCGGCAACACCCGCGTGCTGGCCGCCGAGTACGACCGGGAGCGTGGCTCGATCATCGTCGCCGGGGAGCCGATCGCGCTGTCGGTGCCCACCGAGGGCGGCTGAAGTACCTGCGCCAGTACCCGCAGGGAGGGCTGTACGCGGCGGTCACCGGGTACTACTCGCTGATCTACAACAACTGGGGCCTCGAGCGCGCCGAGAACGACATCCTCTCGGGGGAGGACCCGCGCCTGGCCTTCCGCCGGCTCGCGGACATGTTCACCGGCCGGGATCCCGCCGGCGGCGACGTCGTCCTGACGCTGCACCCGGGGACCCAGGCCGCGGCGATGGCCCGTCTCGAGGGCCTGGTCGGCGGCGTGGTCGCCCTCGACCCCTCGACGGGCGCGGTGCTGGCCCTGGCCAGCACCCCCACGTACGACCCGGCGCAGCTCTCCAGCCACGACCCCCAGGCGATCCGCGACTACGCCGCGCAGCTCGACGCGGCCGACCCCGACCCGCGACGCAACCAGGCGATCACCGAGATCTACCCGCCGGGATCGGTGTTCAAGGTCATCGTCTCGGCGGCCGCCCTGCAGGAGGGCTACACGCCGGAGACGGTGATCCCGGCCCCGGACGTCTTCACGCTCCCGAACAGCAGCCGCGCGCTGAACAACTTCAACAACTCCAGCTGCAGCCCCACCGGGCAGCAGCCGCTGATCGACTCGCTGACCATCTCCTGCAACACCGCGTTCGCGATGCTGGGCATCGAGCTCGGCGAGGACAAGATCCGGGAGACCGCCGCCGCGTTCGGCATCGACGACGAGCCGATCGAGATCCCCCTCCGGGTGTCCGGCAGCACCGTGGGGGAGATCGAGGACGACGCCGCGCTCGGGCAGACGTCGATCGGTCAGCGCGACGTGCGCCTGACGACGCTGCACGCCGCGATGATCGCCTCCGCGGTGGCGAACGACGGCAGCCTGATGACGCCCTACCTGGTCGACCAGGTGCGTGCACCCGACCTCTCGGTCATCGACCAGACCGACCCCGACGAGCTGAGCCGGGCGGTGACCCCGGAGATCGCGAACCAGCTCACCGAGATGATGCTCAGCGTCGTCCAGAACGGCTCGGGCCGGGCCGCGCGGATCGACGGCGTCGAGGTGGCCGGCAAGACCGGCACCGCGCAGACCCCCGACCAGCCCGACCACAACTGGTTCATCGGATTCGCCCCGGCCGACGACCCGCAGATCGCCGTCGCCGTCTTCGTGCGCAACGGCGGCGGTACCGGCGGCGACGTCTCCGCCCCGATCGCCCGCGAGGTGATGGAGGCCTACCTGGGCGGGCGGAGCGACTGATGGCGCTGTCCATCGGCAGCCTGCTCGCCGACCGCTACGAGATCACCGCCCCCATCGCGACCGGCGGCATGGGTGAGGTGTGGCAGGCGCGCGACCGGGTGCTGGACCGGGTGGTCGCGGCGAAGGTGCTCAAGAGCGAGTACACCGGCGACCCGAGCTTCCTCGCCCGCTTCCGCAACGAGGCCCGCCACACCGCGGCGCTGTCCCACCAGAACATCGCCTCGGTCTACGACTACGGCGAGACCACCGACGACACGGGCACCCAGCAGCTGGCCTTCCTGGTCATGGAGTACGTCGAGGGCCAGCCGCTGGTCACGATCCTGCACGACGAGGGCGCCCTGCCGGTCGACTGGACGCTGCACGTGCTCAGCCAGTCCGCCGACGGGCTGTCCGCGGCGCACAAGGCGGGGGTGGTGCACCGCGACATCAAGCCGGGCAACCTCATCGTCCGTCCCGACGGCGTGGTGAAGCTGACCGACTTCGGTATCGCCCAGGCCCGCGACGCCGCACCGCTCACGCGTACCGGCATGGTCGTCGGGACGGCGCAGTACCTCTCGCCGGAGCAGGCGCAGGGCATGGAGGTCACCGCGGCCTCCGACGTCTACTCCCTCGGCGTCGTCGCCTTCGAGTGCCTCTCCGGCGCGCGCCCCTTCGACGGCGCCTCGCAGGTGGCGATCGCCCTGGCCCACATCAACCGGCCGCCGCCGCCGCTGCCCGCGCACGTGCCGCCGGCGGTACGGCTGCTGGTGGAGCGGGCGCTGGCCAAGGACCCCGGCGACCGCTTCCCGGACGGCGGAGCGTTCGCCGAGGCGATCCGGCGGGTGGCGTCCGGGGGGACCCTCGCCCCGGCGCCGGTCGCCGGCCCGGTCACCACACCCACCGGTGCCGTCGCGGCCGCCGCCCTGGCCAACTCGGCCACCCAGGTCCTCTCCGTCACCGGCCCCACCGCCGTCGTCCCCCCGGCCACCGGTCCGGCCACCGGGCCGGCCGGTCCCATGCCACCCCTCCAGGCGCCCCCCGAGGACGACGACCGGTGGCCCGACCCCGACGACGAGTCGCAGCCGGATCGCCGGCGACGGTGGGCTTGGGTGGCCGCCGCGCTGCTGCTCGTGCTCCTGCTGGGCGGTGGCGCGATGTGGCTGCTCGGCCAGGGCGACCGGGGCCCCGGCGACAGCACGGCCACGAATCCGACCGTGAGCTCGAACGTGAGCGGCATCGTGGTCGATCCGGCGGCCTACATCGGCGAGCCGGCCGGCGACGTCGAGGCGGAACTGACCGGCCTGGGCCTGACGGTCGTGCGGCAGCCGGCCGACGAGGGCCAGCTGGCCGGCGCGGGCATGGCGCTCGACGCGGGCGACGTCGCCGACCTCGCGCCGACCGGCTCGGTCCCGCCGGACTCCACGATCACGCTCTACGTCGCCGAGGCGGCCTACGTCCCGGGCGGGACCGAGCCCACCGACGAGCAGCCGACCCAGACCACCGCGGCGACGACGACCACGCCCCCGCCCTCCTCGACCAGCCCGTCGACCTCCTCGACCAGCAGCACCTCCACCACCACGACGACCACCACGGCGACCACCACGACCCTGCCGGCGGAGCCGCCCTGCAGCCCACCGGCCGATTGCGACGGCGACGGCCTGCCGGACGAGGCGCCAGCGGACGGCGACGCTGGTGCGGCTGATCCGGGTGGGGCCGGGTGAGCGCCGCCCACCGCGCCGTCCCGGGATCGGCGCGCGCAGCGGATAGGCTCGCCGTCGGCTCCCTGCCCGCAGCAGCCGCGTCGCCGGACGTGGTCGCCGCTCGCTCGTCGAGGCCCTCGCCCGGACGATGCACCGCTCCGCCCGAGAGGACCTTGGAATGACCATGCCGCAGGTGCTCGGTGAGCGCTACGAGATCGGCGGGGTCCTCGGTCGCGGCGGCATGGCCGAGGTGCACCGGGGGCGCGATCTGCGCCTCGGGCGCGAGGTGGCCGTCAAGGTGCTGCGCCAGGACCTCGCCCGCGACCCTTCCTTCCAGGTCCGCTTCCGCCGCGAGGCCCAGGCGTCGGCGTCGCTGAACCACCCGGCGATCGTGGCGGTGTACGACACCGGCGAGGACCGCACGACCACCGGCGCGACCCCGTACATCGTCATGGAGTACGTCGAGGGCGAGACGTTGCGTGACGTGCTGCGCCGCGAGGGCCGCCTCGAGCCGCAGCGGGCCATGAGCCTGGCCGCCGACATCTGCGGCGCCCTGGACTTCAGCCACCGCAACGGCATCGTGCACCGCGACGTGAAGCCCGGGAACGTGATGATCACGCCCCAGGGCACGGTCAAGGTCATGGACTTCGGCATCGCGCGCGCCGTGTCCGACTCCGCGGCGACGATGACCTCGACGGCCGCCGTCATCGGCACCGCCCAGTACCTCTCCCCCGAACAGGCGCGTGGCGAGAGCGTCGACGCGCGGTCGGACGTCTACTCGATGGGCTGTCTGCTCTACGAGCTGGTCACCGGCGCGCCCCCGTTCACCGGCGACTCGCCCGTCTCGGTCGCGTACCAGCACGTGCGCGAGGACCCGCGGCTGCCGTCGTCGATCAATCCGCAGATCCCGCCGGAGCTCGACGCCATCCTGCTCAAGGCGATGAGCAAGAACCCGGCGAACCGCTACCAGTCGGCGCAGGAGATGCGCAACGACCTGCTCCGGGCGCTGGCCGGGCAGCGGGTCGAGGCGACGCCGGTGATGAACGACGCCGAGAAGACCGCCATCATCGGCGGTCCCGTCGCCGCCGCGTACGGCCGCTACGGCGGCCGCGACGACGCCGACGACCGCTGGGACGCCGAGGACGAGGAGGCGGCCAAGCGCCGCAAGCGCAAGATCATCGCGATCGTCGCGGTGGTCGCGGCGTTGCTGGTCGCGGGCATCGTCGCCATCGCGCTGGCCATGCGAGGGGACGACGCCCCCACCGACACGGTCGCCTCGGTCTCCGTGCCTCCGCTGGTGAACCTGACCCTGGAGCAGGCCCGGCAGGAGATCACCGACGCCGGGCTGGTGGTCGGCACGATCACCCCGCAGACCGTCACGGACCCGAACCAGGTGGACCGGGTCCTCAGCAGCGACCCGGCCGGAGGCGCGGAGGTCCCCGAGGGCACCGAGGTGGCACTCACCGTCGGAGCCGCACCGGACACGGTCGGCGTGCCGAACGTGGTCGGCCTCGACGAGACCCGCGCCCGCAACGCCCTGGACCAGGCCGGCTTCGGCAACCTCACCATCGACCGGGTCGACTCGACCGCGCCCGCGGGCGAGGTGCTCGAGGTCGACCCGGCCGAGGGCTCGCAGGTGCCGGTGAACACCCCCATCACGCTGACCGTCTCCGACGGCGACGCCGCCGTCCCGGACGTGGCGGGGGCGACCCAGGCCGCGGCCACGGACACCCTGCGCGCGGCCGGTTTCACGAACGTCGTACCCGAGCAGGTGGAGGCCGAGCAGCCGGCGGGAACGGTGATCGGCACGAGTCCCGCCGCGGGCACGCAGGCCTCCGCCGGCACGGCCATCAGCCTGCGGGTGTCCAGTGGTCCGGCCCAGCCCGCGCAGGGGGCGATGCCCAACGTGCGAGGGCTCTCCCCGGAACGGGCTGAGATCGAACTCCGGAACGCTCGCTTCACGGGTCCGATCCAGACGGTCGACGGCGACGTGAACGATCCCCGCGTGGGCGAGGGGCAGGTCATCAGCACCGAGCCCCCGCCGGGAGCACCCAGCCCCTGAACACGCCGATCACCCTGGTGCTGAACCCGCCGGCCTGAGAAAGGGGCCCCTGCCCCGCAGGGGCCTCAGGCGGTGGCGGACGAGAGGCGCGCGGCTGCGGCGGTCGCCGACTCGACCAGAGCCGGGTCCGGCGCCAGGCCGCACTCGGCCAACCAGGTGGCCAGCATCCGGTGCCCGCCCTCGGTGAGCACCGACTCGGGGTGGAACTGGACCCCCTCGATCGGCAGCTCGCGGTGCCGCAGCGCCATCACGATTCCGGACGGCGTGGTGCCGGTGACCTCGAGCTCGTCGGGCACGGTGGCCGGGTCCACGGCCAGCGAGTGGTACCGGGTGGCGGTGAACGGCGACGGCAGGCCGGCGAGGACGCCGTCGCCCGAGTGGACCACCTGGCTGGTCTTGCCGTGCAGCAGCTCGGGCGCCCGGACGACGACGGCGCCGAACGCCTCCGCGATCGCCTGGTGCCCCAGACACACCCCCAACACCGGCGTGCCGGCCTCTGCCGCGGCGCGGACCATGGGCACGGTGACACCCGCGTCCGACGGCGTGCCCGGGCCGGGGGAGAGCAGCACGCCGGCGAGGTCGAGATCGGCCAGCTCGTCGACGGTCACCGCGTCGTTGCGCCGCACGATGCAGCGGACGCCGAGCTGGCCCAGGTACTGCACGAGGTTGTAGACGAAGCTGTCGAAGTTGTCGACGACCAGCACGGCGCGCTCGGGAGAGGTCATCGTCGGCGAGCTCCCTCTCGGTCGTGCGGTCGTGCGCGGGCGCCTCAGCCGGCGCGGGCGTACCTCAGGTCCAGGACGCCATCGTAGGCGGGCAGGGTCACCGAGCTGCGCTCGCGGATCTGGAAGGTGAGCCCGAATGCTTCGACCGCCTGCTGGAAGACACCCACCTGGGGTGATTCCGCGAGCTTGGCCCGCACCTCGGCGGGGTCGGCGACCGCCGTGATGACGAAGGGCGGTGAGTAGGTGCGGCCCTGCAGCAGCAGTGTGTTGCCCACGCACCGGACGGCACTGGTGGCGATCAGCCGCTGGTCCATCACCGCCACGCCCTCGGCGCCGGCCGCCCACACGGCGTTGACGACCGCCTGCACGTCGGACTGGTGGATGACGACGTCGTCGGGCCGCGCGCCGGCCGGCAGGCTCCCGTCCGGCCGCATGGGTGCGTCGTCCAGCGTGATCTCCAGCCCGGCACCCGTGACCGGCACGAGTGCGGCGGCCGGTGCCCCCGCCTTGCCGGCGTCCTGCGCCGCGGCCACCTCCGTGTTGCTGCCGGCCACCCGCTCGGTGAGCCGGTCGGCCGACGCCTGGAGCTCGGCGAGCAGTTCGCTCTGCCGCGCGATGACGGAGTTCCGCTGGTCGATCAGCTCCGAGAGCTCGGTGACCTCACCGGCCCGCAGGTCGGTCCCCTGCGCGGTGCGACCGGAGGTGGCGAACAGCAGGCCGGCCGAGAGCGCGACCACCGGCACCAGCGCACCCCAGGCGGACAGGCGCCGCCCGCCCCAGGAACGGCGCAGGCGTGACGGGAGGGCGGGGCGGGGCACGAGCTCTCCTCCTCGTTCTCCCAGGGGTCCTGGGGGCGGCTGGGGCGCCGCGATCGACCCGGAGGGCGGTCACCGGCACGTGGCGGCGGCACCGTCTTCCCCTCGCAGCTTAGGCTGGGACCAGTTCCGGTCGGGGACGACGACCCCGGCCGCCGGAAGGGAGTTCCGCGGTGCCCAAGTCCAAGGTGCGCAAGAAGTCGGCCTACACGCCCCCGGAGGGCGCGCTGCAGAGCCGCTCGGGTCAGGCGCGGGCGGTCGAGCCCAGCCCCCGTTGGTACGCACCCCTGATGGTCACCCTCATGCTGATCGGTCTGCTGTGGATCGTCGTCTACTACGTGGCCGGCGACCGCATCCCGTTCATGGTGTCGCTGGGGGCCTGGAACTTCGCGATCGGCTTCGGCGCGATGGTGGCCGGCCTCATCATGTCGATGCGCTGGCGCTGACCCGCTCCGTTCGGCCCCCGGAGGCCCCCGCCCTACCAGGGCGGGGGCCTTCCTCGTGCAGGGGGCCCGCACCCAGGACGCTGTGCACAGAACGACGCTTCATCCACAGGTCGACATGGCGCTCCGCCCCCAGGGTTGTCCACCGAATGTGGAGAGACGGAACGAGCCCGAACCGTGCTGACCTGCACGTTCGGCACCGGTGTGGCGGGTGTGACGGCATGACCACCCCAGTAACTACACCCGTGTGAGTCTGTCCCCAGCTGTGTACCCAGCTGTGGACGTGTCGACATGGCGGGAACCGGGGTGTGGTCACCGTCGGGTGCGTCCGAGGCGCTCCTACCCGACTGACCTGCGATTACACGTGTGTCGGTGACGCTGTGGAACCGGACTGCGACGGATCGGTCGGTCACGTTCCACAACCGGTGCTGGCAGGCTGGAGCCGTGCAGTGGTCACCTCGTTCGGGTGAGACCGTCGCCCTGCTGGCGCTGGGGCTCGGCCTGGCGTCGTCGCTCGTCTTCCTCGATGCCGCGGGACGCGTGCTGGTGGGGGCGGGCGCGCTGCTGCTCTTCCTCGTGGCCGGCCGTGACCTGATCGCCCGTCCCCGGCTGTCGGCAGGCCCAGACGGCGTCGACGTGCGCACGCTGACCGGCGGGCGGCACCTGCCGTGGCGGGGCCTGCAGGTCGAGGTCCGCGAGGTCCGCCGGTTCGGGGTCCGGGGTCGCACCCTCGAGTTGGACACCGCCCACGGACCCGAGGACGACGGGGTGCTGGTCGTGCTCGGCCGGCGGGACCTGGGCGCGGACCCCGCGGACGTCGCCCGCGCGCTCCGTGCGATGGATCCGGCCGGCTAGAGGTTCAGGACGGCGACGGTCGGCACGGCGAGTGCCGCCGTCAGGAGCAGCACGGCCAGCGCCGCCATCGCGACGAGCTGCAGCGCCGACCGACGGCGGGTGAGCAACAGGACAGCCGCGACCAGCACGCCGGCGACGAGGCCGCCGAGGTGGCCGAGCAACGAGACACCGGGCAGGAAGCTGATGGCCACGTTCAGGACCAGGAGCGTGAGCAGACCGCGCAGGTCCTGCCGGTGGAAGAGCAGCAGGACCGCGAGGCCGCCCAGCAGGCCGTAGATGGCCGTCGACGCGCCCGCGACCGTCTGGTTGGGCACACCGAACAACTGGATCGCCGCCGCGCCGCCCAGCGCGGACAGCAGGTAGAGCGCGAGGAACCGCAGGCGCCCCAGCTGCCGCTCGAGCTCCGAGCCGAAGATGAGCAGCCCGAGCATGTTCATGAGCAGGTGCACCGGGCCGATGTGCAGGAAGGCCGCGGTGAACACCCGCCACCACTCGCCCAGGAAGTACACGCCGGCCGGCCACTGGGCCAGTGCCGCGAAGACCGGGCTGTCGTAGTTCTCGACGGCCGAGCTGCCCACGGTCACGGCCGAGACCGCCGTGACGAGGAACATCGCCACGTTGAGGGCGATGAGGGTGAGGGTGACCTGGCCCCACCGGCGCCCCGCCGCCTGCAGTCCGCTGGGGCGCCGGACGGGACGGACGGAGGCGTTGCCCTCCCGCACGCACTCGGGGCACTGGAACCCGACGGAGGCCGGGATCATGCATTCCGGGCAGACCAGCCGATCGCAGCGGACGCAGCGGATCCCGGTCGGCCGGTCGGGGTGCCGGTAGCAGCAGAAGGACCCCGTCCTCCCCACCCCCCGCTCGCTGGGGGCGGGATCCTGGACGGGGCCTTCGCCGGCGTTCTCCGTCAGCTGCGCTGCACCTCGACGGACTCGATCACGACGTCCTCGACCGGGCGGTCGTTGCGGCCGGTCGCGACCTTGGAGATGCGGTCGACGACATCGCGGCCGGCCTGGTCGGCGACCTCGCCGAAGATGGTGTGGCGGCGGTTCAGGTGCGGCGTCGGGCCGACCGTGATGAAGAACTGGGACCCGTTGGTGCCCGGACCGGCGTTGGCCATGGCCAGGAGGTAGGGCCGATCGAACCCCAGCTCCGGGTGGAACTCGTCGCCGAACTGGTAGCCCGGACCGCCGAAGCCCTGGCCGAGCGGGTCGCCGCCCTGGATCATGAAGCCGTCGATGATCCGGTGGAAGATCGTCCCGTCGTAGAGCGGGTCGGTGGTCTTCTCGCGGGTCGCCGGATGAGTCCACTCGCGGCGGCCCTCGGCGAGGTCGGCGAAGTTGGCCACCGTCTTGGGCGCGTGGTCCGGGAACAGGTCGACGGTGATGTCGCCGTGGTTGGTGTGCAGCACCGCGCGGCGGGCGGGAGTCGATTCGGTCACGGCTCCACTCTCCCACCCCTTGGCCGACCGCGGCCGGGTGGTCCCGATCCGGGGACGCGCAGGGACGCCCACCACGACCCTCGCGCGTGGTGAACGGCCCATCTGCCCACGTCCCACGTCCCACGTCCCAGGTCGAGCTCTACGCGCTGATCGGCCAGGCGACCCGGGCCGCCGGTCTGACGTTCCGCCAGCGCGGGATCCTCGTCACCGCCTCGGCGTCGGCCATCGCCGATCCGCACTGCGGACTCGGCTGGGGTGGCCGGCTGGCCGGCTGGCCCAGCGCCACGGGTCCGGACGACGTCCAGGCGCTGCGCATCGCCGTCTCCACGGTGAACGACGCGTGGGGCCGGCCTCGACGACCAGCTGCGCGCCGCGGCGCCCGGCAGCGGTCCTGGCGGCCCTCCCGCGCGGCCGGAGATAGGCCGGCCGGCCGGCTGCTGCGGCCCGATGGGTGGAGACGAGGGGAATCGAACCCCTAACCCCCGCCTTGCAAAGGCGGTGCTCTGCCAATTGAGCTACGTCCCCTGGATGCGGTCCCCTGGATGCGGTCCCCTGGATGCGGTCCCCTGGATGCGGTCCCCTGGAGGGTTTCGCCTCAGCGGGTGGTCGGGTTGCTCACCGCGCCCGGGCCGCGGGTCGCCTCGTGCCAGAGGTCGGCTTCGGCCCTGCCGCCGGCGCGCTTGCGCACGGCCGCCAGGGCCCCGGCTGCGACTGCGGCGAGCGCCAGCTTCTTCAGCACGCGGAGTACCTCCTCGACAGCTGGGCGCCGACGGCTCCGGCACACGGGTGGGCCTGGGAGGACTTGAACCTCCGGCCTCATCCTTATCAGGGATGCGCTCTAACCGCCTGAGCTACAGGCCCGTGAACCTCGGAAAGCCTACCTGGTGCTTGTCGGCCCCCTGCAGGGCCCCACACGAGCCTGCGAGTGGTGGGGGGAAGGGGGTCTCCTCCGTCAGTCGCGCTCGGAGAGCGTGAGCTCCAGCCCGCCCACCAGGTCGGAGCAGAGGTTGTAGATGAACGTCCCGACCGTGCACAGCGCGGTGAGCAGGACGATGTTGATGGCGCCGATGACGGCGGCCCCGCCGAACACGACACCCGGCGTCACCACGTCACCGGTCACCTCGTTGCCCGAGGCGCTGCCGAGCTGGCCGAAGAGGTCGTTGAGGGTGTCGAACACGCCGAGAGCGCTCAGCACCCCGTACAGCACGCCGACCGCGACCATCCAGATGAAGAACAGCGCGATCGACAGGACCAGCGAGATCTTCAGCGCCGACCAGGTGTCGATGTGCCGCAGTTGCAGCCGCGCCCGTCGGGGGCCGCGGCCGGTCGTCCTGGCCGACCCGCGCCGACCACGGTTCTTCTCGGTGCCGTCGGGGGCCGCGGCCGCCTGAGCCGTTGACGTCTCGGCGACGAACGATCCACCCGACGGCGGGACGGCGGGGGCGCCGGCGGCGGACGGCGGCACCGGGGAACCTGACGCGGGCGGCACGGTCGCCGGGCCGGTCTGGGCGGCCCGCTGGCTGCCGGTAGTCGGGATCGCCTGGGTGGAGGAGGCCGACGGCGAACCGGCCGCCGACTCGGGCGTCGACTCCGCCGGGGCGGGATCGCCGACGCGCGCTCCGGTACGCACCGAACTCGGCGTCCGGTCGCTCATGCCAGTCTCCCGTTCCCCTGCGGCGTGACCCGCTCCGTCGATCGTGTCGGACGTCGTCCTGCAGCCATCATCGTCGGCTCCGTCAACTCCTGACGGGACCGCCGCCTGTCGTAACCCTAGGCGTCGGGCTCGTCATTGTCCGTCGTCCGGGCGATCGCCACGATCGACACGTCCTCGGGCAAGTTCATGAGCTTGACACCCATGGTGGCGCGGTCCTTGTTGTGCCGCACCCCGTTGACCGGCGTCCGGATCACCCCACCGCCGGACGTGATGGCGTACAGCTCGTCGCCGAGCGTGACCGCCAGGGCCCCCACGAGCGCTCCCTTGCGCGCCTTGGGGTCGGCGGTGAGCACGCCCTTGCCTCCCCGGCCCTGGTTCGGGTAGTTCTCGATGCCGGTGCGCTTGGCGTAGCCCCGCTCGGTAGCGACGAGCACGTCGACGCCCTCCTGGACGACGATCATCGACAGGAGCCGGTCGTCCCCGGTCAGCGAGATGCCGCGCACGCCCTCGGTCGCCCGGCCCATCGGCCGCAGCGCGGTGTCGTCGGCCTTGAACCGGATCGACATCGCCCGACGCGTGACCAGCAGCAGGTCGGAGTCGTCGTCGATCAGCGCGGCACCGACCAGCTCGTCCCCGTCGCGCAGGTTGATCGCGATGACGCCACCCTGGCGCGGGGAGTCGAAGTCTCCCAGCCGCGTCTTCTTGACCTGACCCTTGGCGGTGGCCAGGACCAGGTACGGGGCGACCGCGTAGTCCTTGATCTGCATGACCTGGGCGATCTTCTCGTCCGGCTGGAAGGCCAGGATGTTCGCGACGTGCTGGCCGCGCGCGGTGCGGTTGGCCTCGGGCAGCTCGTAGGCCTTGGACCGGTAGACCCGGCCCTTGTTCGTGAAGAACAGGATCCAGTCGTGGGTGGAGCCCACGAAGAAGTGATCGACGATGTCGTCCTGCTTGAGCTGGGCACCCATCACGCCCTTGCCGCCGCGGCGCTGCGAGCGGTAGAGGTCGCTCTTCGTCCGCTTGGCGTACCCGGTGCGGGTGATGGTGACGACGACCTCCTCCTCCGCGATGAGGTCCTCCATCGAGACGTCGCCCTCGCTGGCGACGAACTGGGTACGGCGGTCGTCGCCGTACTTCTCGACGATCTCGGCCAGCTCGTCGTGGATGATCTGCCGCTGGCGCTGGGGCGACTCGAGGATCGCCTGCAGGTCGGCGATGCGGGCCTCGATCTCGGCCAGCTCGTCGAGGATCCGCTGGCGCTCGAGGGCCGCGAGCCGACGCAGCTGCATGTCCAGGATGTGCGTCGCCTGGATCTCGTCGACGTCCAGGAGCTCCATCAGGCCGCCGCGTGCGGCGTCGGCCGACTCGCTGCCCCGGATGAGGGCGATGACGGCGTCGAGCTGGTCGAGGGCCTTGGCCAGCCCCCGCAGGATGTGCGCGCGCTCCTCGGCCTTGCGCAGCCGGAAACGGGTCCGGCGCTGGATGACGTCGATCTGGTGGTTGACGTAGAGCCGGACGAGCTCGTCGAGCCGCAGCGTCCGGGGCACCCCGTCGACGATGGACAGCATGTTGCAGCCGAACGTCGTCTGCAGCTGGGTGTGCTTGTACAGGTTGTTCAGGACGACCTTGGCCACCGCGTCGCGGCGCAGCGTGATGACCAGGCGCCGGCCGACCCGGTCGCTGGACTCGTCGGCGATCTCGCTGATGCCCTGGAGGCGCCCCTCCTTGACCGCCTCGGCGATCGCCTCGGCGAGGTTGTCGGGGTTGACCTGGTAGGGCAGTTCGGTGACGACGAGCTGGACGCGACCGCGGGAGTCCTCCTCCACGGTGACGACGGCGCGCATGCGCACCGAGCCGCGACCGGTCCGGTAGGCGTCCTCGATGCCGTCGCGCCCGACGATCAGGCCGTGGGTCGGGAAGTCGGGGCCCTTGATCCGCTCCATGCAGGCGGTGAGGGCCTCCTCGGGCTCGGCGTCCGGGTGCTCGAGCATCCAGAAGACCGCGGCCGCGACCTCGCGGAGGTTGTGCGGCGGCATGTTGGTCGCCATGCCGACCGCGATGCCGGCGGAGCCGTTGATCAGCAGATTGGGGATCCGCCCGGGGAGGACCAGCGGCTCGGTGTTCTTGCCGTCGTAGTTGGGCTGGAAGTCGACGGTCTCCTCGTCGATGTTGGCCAGCATCTCCATGGCCAGCGGGGTCAGCCGCGCCTCGGTGTAGCGCATGGCGGCAGCCGGATCGTTGCCCGGCGAGCCGAAATTCCCCTGCCCGTCGATGAGCGGGTAGCGCATCGCCCACGGCTGGGCCAACCGCACGAGGGCGTCGTAGATCGCCGAGTCGCCGTGCGGGTGGTAGTTACCCATGACCTCACCGACGACGCGCGCGCACTTGACGTAGCTGCGGTCGGGACGGAAGCCCTGGTCGTACATCGCGTAGAGCACGCGGCGGTGCACCGGCTTGAGGCCGTCGCGGACCTCGGGCAGGGCCCGGCCGACGATGACCGACATCGCGTAGTCGATGTAGCTGCGCTGCATCTCCTGCTGGAGGTCGACCGGCTCGACGCGGTCGCGGCTAGGAGTTTCGGTCACGGTTCAGATCTCCACGGTTCAGTGCAGTGCGGGGGTCGGCGCAGCGGATCGAGGACGCGCTACACGTCGAGGAAGCGGACGTCCTTGGCGTTGCGGGTGATGAAGCTCCGGCGGGCCTCGACGTCCTCGCCCATGAGCACGCTGAACAGCTCGTCGGCGGTCGCGGCGTCCTCGAGGGTGACCTGCAGCAGGATCCGGGTCTCGGGGTTCATCGTCGTCTCCCAGAGCTCGGTCGCGTTCATCTCACCGAGACCCTTGAACCGCTGGATCGCGTCGTCCTTGACCTTGCGGCCGGACTCGGCGGCGGCGCGGAGGACCGCGTCCTTCTCGCGGTCGGTGTAGACGTACTCGTCGCCGTGCTTGCCGCCCCACTTGATCTTGTAGAGCGGCGGCTGCGCGAGGTAGACGTGCCCGGCCTCGACCAGCGGGCGCATGAAGCGGAACAGCAGCGTGAGCAGCAGCGTCCGGATGTGCTGGCCGTCGACGTCGGCGTCCGCCATCAGGATGATCTTGTGGTACCGGAGTTTCGACAGGTCGAACTCGTCATGGATGCCGGTACCGAAGGCGGTGATCATCGACTGGACCTCGTTGTTCTTGAGGACCCGGTCGATGCGCGCCTTCTCGACGTTGATGATCTTGCCGCGGATGGGCAGGATCGCCTGGAACATCGAGTCGCGGCCGGACTTCGCGGAGCCACCGGCCGAGTCGCCCTCCACGATGTAGACCTCGGAGTTGCGCGGATCGGTGGAACGGCAGTCGGCGAGCTTGCCCGGCAGCGAGTTGTTGCTCAGCAGGTTCTTGCGGGCGAGCTTGCGGGCGTCCTGCGCCGCGCGGCGGGCGCGGGCAGCGGACGAGGCCTTGTTGATGATGGTCTTGGCCTCGGTCGGGTTCGCCTCGAACCAGTGCGCGATCTGCTCGTTGCAGACCTTCTGGACGAACCCCTTCACCTCGGTGTTCCCGAGCTTGGTCTTGGTCTGGCCCTCGAACTGCGGGTCGCCGATCTTCACCGAGACGATGGCGGCCAGGCCCTCGCGGATGTCCTCACCCGTGAGCTTCTCGTCCTTGGCCTTGAAGAGCTTCTTCTCCTCGGCGTACCGGTTGACGATCGAGGTCAGCGCCGCCCGGAAGCCCTCCTCGTGCGTGCCGCCCTCGTGGGTGTTGATGATGTTGGCGAAGGTGTAGACCGACTCGGAGTAGGCCTCCGACCACTGCATCGCGACATCGACCGACATCCGCATGTCGTTCCTGCCGACGCCCTCGGCGGAGAAGCTGATGACCGACTTGTGGATCGGGCTCTTCTTGGCGTTGATGTGCCCGACGTAGTCGATGAGGCCGCCGTCGTACCGGTAGGTGATCTCCGTGGCCTCGAACGCGGCGTTCTCGGCGCCGGCCTCGGGTGCCGCCTCGGCGAGGGTGGGCTCCTCGCCCAGGCCGGTCTCGGCCTTGCTGTGCCCCGGCCGCTCGTCGCGCAGGACGATGGTCAGGCCCTTGTTGAGGAAGGCCATCTCCTGCAGCCGGCGATTGATCGTGTCGAACGAGTAGTTCGTCGTCTCGAAGATGCCGCCGTCGGCCCAGAAGGTGATGGCGGTGCCCTGCTTCCTGGTCGGGCCGACCTTCTCCAGCGGCCCGGGCTTGGCCTCCGCGTAGCTCTGGCGCCACTCGGTGCCGTCGCGCCAGACCTCGACGTCGAGCCGCGTCGAGAGCGCGTTGACGACCGTGACGCCGACGCCGTGCAGGCCGCCGGAGACGCCGTAGCTCTTGCCGTCGAACTTCCCGCCCGCGTGCAGGGTCGTCATGATGACCTCGACGGTGGGCCGCTTCTCGACCGGGTGCATGTCGACCGGGATGCCACGGCCGTTGTCCTCGACCCGCACGCCGCCGTCGGCGAGGAGCGTCACCCGGACCGTGTCGCAGAAGCCGGCCAGCGCCTCGTCGACCGAGTTGTCGACGACCTCCCACACCATGTGGTGCAGGCCGCGCTCGCCGGTGGACCCGATGTACATGCCGGGCCGCTTGCGCACCGCCTCGAGACCTTCGAGAACGGTGATGGAACTGCCGGAGTAGGCGTTGTCGGGCTTCGGGTCGGTCTTGGGCCGTGCGACCACGTGGGGCCTTCCTCTTGCGCAACCGGCGCCACACGACCCCGGTGCCGACGGGGCGGGAGGGGCGCAGAACGGCGCTCAGCCGGTTGCTGGCGGTTTCTGCTGTCCAGGATACCGGGTGCACTGACAGGAAAGCCGCCGTCCACGCCCTGACGTCGTGTCTGCGCCACTTCCGGCTCGCTCGCCACCACCGGTGCTGCCCCAGGCGCTGACACGCCGTCCTCGACGGGCTGGCCGGGGTGCCCTAGTTGCGCGGGCCGGAAGGCTTCTCGCCAGCGAGGTGCCCGGGGTCGAAGTCGGGCACCCGCGCGCCGGTCCGCCGGTTCAGCAGGACCGTCACCAACCACAGGGCGATGCCGATCGCGAGCAGCACCCCGGCGATGCGGTACTGCTCCGCGGGCCGGCCTGCCCAGGGAGTGGCAAGGAACGCACAGGCGACCGCGCCCACGGCGGGCAGCACGGTCGGCGTCCGGAAGTGGTCCTCGTCGACCCGGTCGCGGCGGAGCACCAGGACGGCCACGTTGACGACGGTGAAGACGATCAGGAGGAGGAGGGCGGTGGTGCCGCCGAGCGCAGGGACGGCGCCGACGAAGGTGATCAGGCCGAACGCCAGCGCGGTGGTGAAGAGGATCGCGGGGATCGGGGTGCGTCGGCCGCGGTGCACCCGGCCCAGGAGCGGCGGCAGCACCCGCAGCTGGGCGAGGCCGTAGACCAGCCGGCTGGCCATGAGCATGTTGATGAGCGCCGTGTTGGCGACGGCGAACATCGTGATGACACCGAAGAGCCCGATCGGGAAGCCCGGGGCACCGGCTTCGACCACCTGCAGCAGCGGGGTCTCGCCCTCGCTGAGCCGGTCGGCCGGCACCAGCGCGATCGCGGAGATCGACACCAGCACGTAGATGAGGCCGGTGAGGCCGAGGCCGAGCAGCAGGATCTTCGGGAACGTCCGACGCGGGTCCTTGGTCTCCTCGGCCATGTTCACGGAGTCCTCGAAGCCGACCATCGCGAAGAAGGCCAGACCGGTCGCGGCGATCACCGCCGTGATCACCGATCTGTCGCCGGTGTCGAACTCGGTGACCCGCGAGAAGTCGCCGCCGCCGACGCCGAGCGCCCAGGCCCCCACGCCGATGACGATCAGCAGCCCGGAGAGCTCGACGCACGTGAGGACGACGTTGGCCTTGACGCTCTCGCCCACGCCGCGCACGTTGACCAGCGCGACCAGGCTCATGAAGCCCAGGCCCAGCAGCGTGATGCCGATGCCGTCGGTGACGCCGAGGTCGAAGACCTTCGCGGCGTTGGCGCTGAACGCGCGGGCGGCCGTCGACGCCGACGTGATGCCGGAGCTCATCACCGCGAAGGCGACGATTAAGGTCAGGACGTGCACCCCGAAGGCCTTGTGCGTGTAGAGCGCGGCGCCGGCCGCCTGGGGGTACTTGGTGACCAGCTCGAGGTAGCTGAACGCGGTGATGAGCGCGACCAGGAAGGCGACGAGGAACGGCAGCCACACCACGCCGCCCACCTCGGCGGCGACCGTGCCGGTCAGCGCGTAGATGCCGGTGCCGAGGACGTCACCGACGATGAACAGCAGGAGCAGCCCCGGGCCCATGACCCGCTTGAGGCTGGGCTGCCCTCCGGTGGTCTCCTCGCCGGTGGCACGCACGTTCGACATCCGGTCTCCCGCTCGACTGAAGAAGCCGCCACTGCCGGGCACGCCGATGGTGCTGGCTGCCCCGTGTCCGCGCGACCCGAGCGTGGGAGGCCGAGGAGCCCGAGACTGGTGCCATGCCCGAGACCGGCGCCTCCCTGACCTGCCTCGTCACCGGGGCGACGGGCTACATCGGGGGCCGGCTGGTGCCCGAGCTGCTGGCGGCCGGCCACCGGGTGCGCGTGATGACCCGCTCGCCCGAACGGATCCGCGACCACCCGTGGGCGGGGGAGGTGGAGGTCGTCCGGGCCGACGCGGGGGACGCCGGGCAGGTCGCCGCCGCGTGCGCCGGCACCGACGTCGTCTACTACCTGGTCCACGCGCTCGGCTCCGGACCCGCGTTCGAGGAGACCGACCGGAGGACGGCGCGGGTGATGGCTCGGGCGGTGCGCGAGGCCGGCGTCGGCCGGCTGGTGTACCTCGGCGCCCTGGAACCCGAGGGGGAGGAGCTCTCACCGCACCTGCGCTCGCGCACCGAGGTGGCGGAGATCCTGCTCGGGTCCGGGGTGCCCACGGCGGTGCTGCGCGCCGCCGTCGTCCTCGGTTCTGGCTCCGCGTCGTTCGAGATGCTGCGCTACCTCACCGAGCGGCTGCCGGTGATGGTCACCCCCGCTGGGTGCAGAGCCGGATCCAGCCGATCGCCGTCCGGGACGTGCTGCGCTACCTGGTCGGCTGCGCGACGTTGCCGGCGTCGGTGCACCGCTGCTTCGACGTCGGCGGGCCGGACGTCATGAACTACGCGGACATGATGCAGCGGTATGCGGTCGTGGCCGGGCTGCCACGGCGCCGGATCCTGCCCGTCCCGCTCTTCAGCCCGAGTCTGTCCAGCCACTGGGTGGGACTGGTGACACCGGTGCCCGCCGGCATCGCCCGGCCGCTGGTCGAGTCGCTGCGCAACACGGTCGTCTGCCGCGAGCACGACATCGCCGCCTACGTGCCCGACCCACCCGAAGGTCTGCTCGGGTTCGACCGCGCGGTGCAGCTGGCCCTGCAACGGGTCAAGGACCGCGCCGTGGCCACCCGATGGGCGTCGGCGTCGGTCCCCGGGGCTCCGTCCGACCCGCTGCCCACCGACCCGGACTGGGCAGGCGGCAGCCTCTACGTCGACGAGCGGACCCGCCGCGCGGCCGCGTCACCGGAGTCCCTGTGGCGGGTCGTCGAGGGCATCGGCGGGGATGCCGGCTGGTACTCGTTCCCGCTGGCGTGGCGGGTGCGCGGATGGCTCGACCGGCTGGTGGGCGGCGTGGGCCTGCGGCGCGGCCGGCGCGATCCGCACACGCTCTACGTGGGCGACGCACTGGACTTCTGGCGGGTCGAGGAGGTCGAGCCCGGCCGGCTCCTCCGGCTGCGGGCCGAGATGCGGCTGCCCGGCCTGGCCTGGCTCGAGTTCCACGTGGAACACGACGACTCCGCGGACGGGAGACCGGGCACGCTGCTGCGCCAGCGGGCCACCTTCGCGCCGCGCGGGCTGGCCGGCCACCTCTACTGGTGGGCGGTGGCTGCCTTCCACGGCTTCGTCTTCGGCGGCATGGTCCGCGGCATGGCGCGGGCCGCTGAACGAGTGCACGCCTCGCCCGGGACGGCGTCCTCCCTCACGGCAGAGGGTCCTCCCACACCGCCCACGCCCAGGTAGGACGCGCCATGATCAGGTCACCTGATCATGGCCACCACGCCGGAGGTCACCGGTGCGCCGGCGGTCGTACTCGGCGACGATCAGCCGAAGCAGCCGGTCGACCTGCGAGGTCCGCGTCGTGAGGACGACGCCTTCGGCCGTGCGCTGCAGCAGGTACTCCTGACATCCGTCGCCGCGGAGCCGGTCAGCGCCGCGCCCGGTTCACAGACCGGCGGCGAGGGCACCGACGATCGCGGTCAGCAGCCGGGCATGGTGCTCCAGCAGCTGCGGCCGGTGGCCGTCCGGACGGACGGCGCAGACGTGACCGGACGCGGTCCAGAACTCGTCGCCGTCGTCGGTGCCGAGCAGCAGGCCGTGCACCGCGGGGTCCTGGGCCAGCCGGCGCGCCTGCGGCGAGTCCTCCGCGGCCAGCAGCATCCACCGGGCGTCGAACCCCTCGTCGCCGCTCGGGACGGGGACCAGGCCGCCGGTGCGATGCTTCCAGAACCGGGCCGGGGACAGCCGCAGGCCGGGAACGGAGCCCAGCAGCGGCGCCGCGGTCACGGCGTACTTCGGGACCAGGCCACGGCCGAGCGGATAGGCGATGTCGAAGGCGACCAGCTCCAGCGAGCCCGCCCGTCCCCGCAGCACGCTCGCCGCGCGGGCCTCCTTGCCCGGGCGCACGGGTGCCGAGGCGATCAGCTCGGCGAGGCCGGCGTCCTCGGGTCCGGTGCCGTCGGACACGGTCCAACCGTGCTGGAGGGCCCAGCTCTGCGCGCCGAGCGGGTCGGTCTCCGGAGTGAACGCCCGTGCCATCTCGGGGTCCCGGTTCCGCCGCGAGCCGAACAGGCCGCCACGTGCCGGTTCCGCCGGGGCGGTCGTGCCCGGCCCGGTCGCCGGGGGCGCCCAGGACGGCTCCCCGCCGGCCGCCGGCCCGCGAACCGGTGGCTCGCTCCGCGGTGGCCCGTCGTAGGGCTCGTCGTCCCGCTGCGGTGTCGCCGCCGGCAGGTCCCAGCCGGCGGGCCGCCATGCCTCCGACGAGAGGTCCTCGTCGCGCGGCCGCTTCCTGCGGTCGGCGAAGTTCGGCTCGTCCGAGGTCTGGTCGTCACGGCCCTGGTCGTCGCCGGCGAGGTGTGCCGGCTCCTGCCAGCCGCTGCCCTCCCATGGCTCGCGGTCGTCCGGGTTCCGTGGGGTGGTCATCGCTGCCCTCTCATCCGTACGTGTCCCGTGGCCCTCGTCCGCGCACGGAGCGCGGACCCTTCTTCCAGGACGGGGCCGTCGGACCGACAACGCGCAACCGGGTCACCACGTCCCCGCCGACGTGCGCGCGCAGCTTGCCCAGCAGGGTCGGCGCGAGCAGCCGGAGCTGCGTGGCCCAGGCGGTGGACTCGGCGACGACCAGGAGCTCGCCCTCGGTGAGGGTCTGCGGGGCGCAGTGCGCGGCGATCTCCGGGCCGACGATGGCCGACCACCGGCCGAAGACCGCACCGACCCGGGTGCGCTCCGACCAGTCCTGCTCGGTCACCAGGGAGTCGACCAGCTTGCCCAGCGGCTGGGGGTCGTCGGCTCCGGGCCGCGGGCCGGTCCAGGTCCGGCGGGGGCGGCGATGCGGCGGCGGGTGGGTTGCGGTCGTGCCGCGGAGGCGGCCCGCGCCGCCTCCAGAGCGGCGCGGGCGATGTCGCTGGGCCGGGCCGGCCGCTCGTCGCTCACGGCAGCGCCCCCTTCCCCGCCGGGACGGCGTCCTTCACGACGACCGCCATGCCGCCACCCACCTCGACCCTGGTGCCGCGCAGTTCGGGCGGCACGTCCTCCATCACCGCGGCGGTGATCAACGTCTGCTCGGCCGACCGGGCCACCGCGGCCAGTGCCGCCCGCCGTTCGGCGTCGAGGGTCGCGAAGACGTCGTCCAGGATCAGGACCGGGTCCTCGCCGTCGGCTCTCAGCAGGGCGAAGGTGGCCAGCTTCAGGGCGAGGGCCAACGACCACGACTCGCCGTGGCTGGCGAAGCCCTTGGCCGGCGCCGGCCCCAGGTGGATGACCAGGTCGTCGCGGTGCGGCCCGACCAGCGTCATGCCGCGGTCGAGCTCGTCGCCCCGCCGCTCGGCCACGCGCTCCCGCATGGCCGCGGTCAGCGCCTCCGCCGAGGGAACGGCGGCCCCGGGGAGACCGCTGCGCCGTCCCCCGCCGACGGGACGGTCGAGGAGTAGCCGAGCCCGGCCGGCGCCGACCCTGCGCCCGCCACCTCCGCGTAGGACCGGGTCACGTGCGGCGCAAGGTCGCAGACCAGCTGCAGCCGCGCGGCGAGCAGCCGACCGCCGAGGTCGGTCAGGTGGCCGTCCCAGACGTCGAGGGTCTCGATCGCCCGGCCGCGCGCGAGCCGGGCGGTCTTCAGCAGGGCGTTGCGCTGCTTGAGCACCCGGTCGTAGTCCGCGCGGACGCCGGCCAGCCGGGGGTGCGGGTGACCAGCAGCTCGTCGAGGAACCGCCGCCGCTCGGTGGGGTCGCCCCGGACCAGCGCGAGGTCCTCGGGGGCGAACAGCACCGTGCGCACGAGGCCGAGCAGCTCCCGCGGCCGCTGCAGCGGTGAGCGGTTGACCCGCACGCGGTTGGCCTTGCCGGGGTTGATCTCGATCTCGACCAGCAGCTCGCGGTCGTCGCGGCGCAGGGCCGCCCGCACGACCGCCTGGTCCGCGCCGTGCCGCACGAGGGGCCCGTCGACGGAGACGCGGTGGCTGCCCATGGTGGCCAGGTAGCCGACCGCCTCGACCAGGTTGGTCTTGCCCTCTCCGTTGCCCCCGACGAAGACCGTCGGCCCCGGGCCCAGGGCCAGGTCGACCCGTTCCCAGCTGCGGAACGACCCGACCTGCAGGTGCCGGACGTACATCAGCGGTTCATGCGGGGCGCTCGGCCTCCTGGGCCTGCACCGCGCGCACCGCGTGCCCGCCGAACTGGTTGCGCAGGGCCGCGACCGCCTTCATGGTCGGCGAGTCCTCCTGACGCGACACGAACCGGGCGAAGAGCGAGGCGGCGATCGTCGGCATGGGGACGGCGTTCTCGATCGCCTGCTCGACGGTCCAGCGGCCCTCGCCGGAGTCCTCGGCGTAGCCCCGGACCCGCTCGAGCGCCGGGTCCTCGTCCAGCGCGCGCACGAGCAGGTCCAGCAGCCAGGACCGGATGACCGTGCCCTGCGTCCACGAGGCGATGACGCCCGGGACGTCCTCGATGAGGTCGACGGCGGCCAGCAGCTCGTAGCCCTCGCCGTAGGCCTGCATCATCGCGTACTCGATGCCGTTGTGGACCATCTTGCTGAAGTGGCCGGCGCCCACCGGTCCGGCGTGCACGAAGCCGGCGCCGGGCAGTTCCTGGCCCGACTCGTCGTGCGGTGCCGGCGGCTTGAGGGCGTCGAAGATCGGCTGCGCCTTGGCGACGTCCTCCTTGGTGCCGCCCACCATCAGCGCGTAGCCGTTCTCCAGACCCCAGACGCCGCCGGAGACGCCGGCGTCGATGTAGCCGATGCCCTTCTCGCGGAGCATCACGTCGTGGATCTGGTCGTCGGTGTACTTGGAGTTGCCGCCCTCGATGACGACGTCGCCCGGGGACAGCAGTCCGGCGAGCTCCTCGACCGTGGCGCGCGTGGGATCGCCGGCGGGAACCATCACCCAGATGACCCGCGGCTCGGGCAGGGCCTCGACCAGGGCCGGCAGGCTGTCGACGTCCCGCTTGCCCGGCGAGTGGTCGTAGCCGACCACCTCGTGCCCGGCGCGGCGCAGCCGCTCGGCCATGTTGCCGCCCATCTTGCCCAGCCCGATCAGCCCCAGCTGCACGTCTGCTCCCTCTTCTCGTCGCGGCGTCTTCCCTGTCATCGTGCCCGGCCGGTGGCCCTCCTGCAGCGGGCCGCCGCGAGCGGGCGAGCGGTGGGGGCCTGGAGGGTCCTCCGACTCAGCCCGGGAGGCGCACCGGCATGATCAGGTAGCGGTAGCTGCCCGGACGCTGTGCCGGACCGGCCGGGGAGCCGTCGTCGGCCGACGGCTCCTCCACCCCGGAGAGCACGGCCGGCTTCAGCGGGCTGACGAAGTCCATGCGGGCGCGCTCGGTGTGCACCGCGGCGAGGCCGTCGAGCAGGAACGTCGGGTTGAAGCCGATGGTCAGCGGCTCGCCCTCGAACTCGACGTCGCAGCGCTCCTCGGCCTGCCCCTCCTCGTCCGTGCCGCCGGCGCGGAGGGTGACCTGGCCCGGGGTGAACTCGCACCGCAGCGGGGTGCCGCGTTCGGCGACGAGCGCCACGCGCTTGGCGGCGTCGGTGAAGAGGTGGACCGGGAGCACCGCGTTGGCGTTCGACTCGGTCGGCATGATCGCGCGGTACTTCACGAACTCGGCGTCGAGCAGCCGGGTGGTGGTCTGGCGATCCTTCCCCGACAGGCCCAGGATGCCCTCGCCCGAGTGGCCCGACGACAGGGACAGCACGATCTCCGGGCCGCTGGTCAGGGTCTTGGCCGCGTCGGCCAGGGTGCGGGCCGGCACCAGGACGGCGGCGGAGACGCCGGGGGTCTCGGGCCGCCAGGCGAACTCGCGCACCGCCAGCCGGTAGCGGTCGGTCGCGGCGAGGGTGATCAGGTCGTCCTCGATCTCCAGCCGGACGCCGGTGAGCATCGGGAGGGTGTCGTCCCGGCCCGCCGCCACCGCGACCTGGCTGACCGCCTCGGCGAAGACGTCGCTGTCGACCAGGCCGGCCGACGAGGGCATCGACGGGAGCGAGGGGTAGTCCTCGACCGGCAGCGTCGGCAGGCTGAACCGGGCGTTGCCGCAGGCGATGGCCAGCCGCGGCCCCTCGGCGGTGATGTCCACGGCGTGCGGCGGCAGCGCCCGGGTGATCTCGGCGAGCAGTCGCCCCGGAACCAGGGCCCGGCCGGCCTCGCTGGCCTGCACGTCGACCTCCGCCCGGGCCGAGACCTCGTAGTCGAAGCCCGACACCGAGAGCTGGTTGCCGTCGACCTCGAGCAGGATCCCCGCGAGCACCGGCACCGACGGCCGCGGCGGCAGGCTGCGCGCCGTCCAGGCAACGGCGTCGGCGAGCACCTCACGTGCCACCCGGAACTTCATCTCTCGGCCCATCCGATCTCGTCAGCGGTCGCGGCGCCCCGACGCGGTGGGGTACCGCCCGTCGCCGGTGCGGTGCTCATCGTGCCTGCTGCGGTCCCCCTGGGGGAAACCCTGTCCCCTCACGAGTGCTCAGGGATACCGCTCCGTCCCAGCGCCGTGCGCCTGGTCGGGGCTCCCGCAACGGGGCTTCCCCACCCAGGGTGTGGTTCGAGAAATCTTCGAGATAACTCCCTCATCCTCGTCATCACTGGTGTGGAACCTGGGGACGGCGGGCATTCGTGCTGGTCAGCCCACGACCGGCCCTGTTGGCCGATTGTGGGTGGTCGCCGTCCCGCTGTTGTCGACACGTGGACATCTCGACGGTTGTGCACCGGGCTCC
This sequence comes from Blastococcus sp. PRF04-17, assembly GCF_023016265.1. Lineage (GTDB taxonomy): Bacteria > Actinomycetota > Actinomycetes > Mycobacteriales > Geodermatophilaceae > Blastococcus_B. The sequence goes on from NZ_CP095412.1 coordinate 3,230,095, forward strand.
CCCGTCGTCCACTCCCTGTCCCCTGTGTCTCCCGGCTCGATCCCCAGGACCTGCGCAGTACGGTCCGCGACAGCATTCGGCGGTCCGGCGTCCGAAACTCGTCCGGACGGTATCCCCGCAGGTCAGCCGCTTGACAGGCGATCGGCCAGCGACTAGCGCACGACGCCCGTCGGCCCTCCCCCGTGACCTCCCGTGACCTGCTGCACACGAGATCTCCCCAACCTGTGCACATTCCTGGGGACAACTCGTCGACGAGTCGACCACGGTCACCGACCGAATACGCCCTGCAACCGCGCGGGTGACCGCCGTTCTCGGCGTCGACATCTCCACACGGTTGTGGATAACGCGCCCGGGCGGAGCCGATGCGGGAGGGGTTACTGCCTGGCGCGGCTCTTGATGCGGGCGGTGAGCTCGGTGACCTGGGTGTAGGTGGCGCGCCGCTCGCTCATCAGGTTGGTGATCTTCTTGACGGCGTGCATGACGGTGGTGTGGTCCTTGCCGCCGAACGAGGCACCGATGCGGGGCAGCGACAGCTCGGTGAGCTCACGGCAGAGGTACATCGCGATCTGCCGGGCGTTCACGAGCGTGCGGCTGCGGTTGGAGCCCTGCAGCTCCTCCATCGTCACGGAGAAGTACTCCGCGGTGGCCGCCATGATGATCGCCGCGGTGATCTGCGGTCCCTGCTCGTCGCTGATGAGGTCCTTGAGCACGAGCTCGGCCAGCGGCAGGTCGACCTGCTGCTTGTTCAGGCTGGCGAAGGCGGTGACCCGGATCAGCGCGCCCTCGAGCTCGCGGATGTTGGTCTGCACCTTGCTGGCGATGAACTCCAGCACCGGGTCGGGCACCTGCAGCCGCTCGCCCCACGCCTTCTTGCGCAGGATCGCGATGCGCGTCTCGAGGTCGGGCGCCTGGACGTCGGTGATGAGCCCCCACTCGAAGCGGGTCCGCAGCCGGTCCTCCAGCGTCGTGAGCTTCTTCGGCGCGCGGTCGGAGGTGATCACGATCTGCTTGCTGGCGTTGTGCAGCGTGTTGAACGTGTGGAAGAACTCCTCCTGCGTCCGCTCGGCGCGCTCCAGGAACTGAATGTCGTCGATCAGCAGGAAGTCGATGTCTCGGTAGCGCCGGCGGAAGTCCTCGGCGCGACCCGAGTGCACCAGGTTGATGAACTCGTTGGTGAACTCCTCGGTGCTGACGTAGCGCACCTTGACGTTCGGGAACATGCGCGCCGCGTAGTGACCGATCGCGTGCAGCAGGTGGGTCTTGCCCAGTCCTGACTCGCCGTAGATGAACAGCGGGTTGTATGCCCGGGCGGCGCCTCGGCCACCGCCACGGCCGCTGCGTGCGCGAACCGGTTGCTGTTGCCGATGACGAAGCTGTCGAAGACGTACTTGGCATTGAGTCCCGGGTCCAGCCCGGCGGCCCGCCGGTCGGCGACGCCGGAGCGGGGCCGCTGGCCGGTGTCGCCGTTCCGGTCGGGACCCGTGTCGCCCAGGTCGAAGGGCAGCACGTCGGCCGACCGTTCCTCGCCGCCGCCCCAGTCCCGGCCGCCCGGGCGGGGCTCGGCGGCCGCGCCGCCAGGCGTCCCCCAGGTCGGGGTGCTCCAGTCCTCCGGTGCGCCGCGGTCCACGGCGCGGTGCGAGGGCTGGTCGACCGGACGGAGTTCGCGGACGTCGGGGTCGGTGCGGTCCTCGGCGGCGTCACGGTCCCAGGGCGGCGGGGTGTGGACGGCGTCGGTGCGGACACCGAAGGCGCTGCGTCCGTCGTCGGCGCGGTCGCGGCTGGCGCGGTCCTCCTCCTCGCGCTGCGCGTCGCGGGCGGCCTCGGCCGCGGCCCACGGACGGCGGATCGGCTCCTCCTGCGGCTGCTCCGTGGTCGCCGGCGCGTCCTCCAGCTGGACGGCGACACGGATGTCCCGTCCGAACTGCTCGGACAGGGCCTCGGCGAGCACGCGCCGCATCCGTGACTCGAGAACCGTCTGCGTGAACTCGTTGGGCGCCGCCAGCACGGCGGTGTCCTCGACCAGACCCAGGGGGCGGGTCAGGTTCAGCATCGCGTTCTGCTGCGGGGACAGGCTGGTCGCCAGCCGCTCGCGGATCTGGTCCCAGACGGTCGCCAGGTCCAGCGTGGCATCGGCCATGCCGTTACTTCCTCCCCATGCTGTCGATCCCGGCGATCGCTCCACCGCGTCCGCTCCACCGAGCCGGACCCGGTCCGGTCCGTACCCCCATCGAACACCCGCTGTGGATGCGTGGACGCACCGGTTCCACACCGGTGTCCACAGGCTGTGCACGGCCGGCGGGAAGTCCTGCCGGGATCCGCACCGGCGCGGATCCGGATCTGCATCGCTGCAGGTCAGGAACCATGTCGGGCGGCGGAACGAGCGAATCGGCGGTCGGCTGACCGACGGGATCGGCCCACACGTCGTGACCCTGACGCCCGACGCGGAGCGACGGCGACGCTAACAGCCCCGTCCACAGCCCGGCAACGCTCGCACGGCCGGCGCGGGCGCGTCGTCCCGGCGTGCCGCCGTCCGTTCCGGCGACCGGAGGGAGATCATGGGCGGTCGGGATCCGCCCGGGCGCCGGGCATGCCCGTTCCTCGGTTATGCTGGCGGGAGTCTGTGGACGGTTCCGGCCGCAGTGACCAGCTTCCGGGGGCCCGGGGCACGGCTCGTCGCCGTCCTGGCTCCCGCGCGCGTCCGCTCACCGGCGGGTGCGCACCGTCGATGTCGTGTAGTGGGAGTACCTCGTGAGCAAGCGCACGTTCCAGCCGAACAACCGCCGTCGGTCCAAGACCCACGGCTTCCGGCTGCGTATGCGCACCCGCGCGGGCCGGGCGATCCTCGCCGGCCGTCGGCGCAAGGGTCGCGAGAAGCTCTCCGCCTGACGTGTTGCCCGCGCAGGCGCGCCTGCGCCGGCGTCCGGAGTTCTCCGCGGTCGTCCGGTCCGGCCGTCGCGCCGGGCGGCCGACCATGGTGCTCCACCTCCTGTCCGAACGGCCCGAGCACTCGGGCGGTGCCCGCGCGTCCACGGGGGCACCGGCCGGTGCGCGGGCCGGTTTCGTGGTCGGCCGCGCGGTCGGCAACTCGGTGGTCCGGCACCGTGTGACCCGGCGCCTGCGCGCCGTCGTCCGCGAGGAGCTGCACCGGCTGCCCACGAGCGCCGACCTCGTCGTGCGGGCACGACCGGAGGCGGCCGGGGCTTCCTCCGACGTCCTCCGTCGCGATCTGGGTGCCGGCCTGGACCGGCTACTCGGCCGGGTCCCCTCCGCATGATCCGCCGAGCGCTCCTCGCCGTCGTCCGGTTCTACTCCCGGGCGATCAGTCCCGCCCTGCCGGCCCGCTGCCGCTTCCATCCGACGTGCAGCGCGTACGCGGCCGAGGCGCTCGAGCGGCACGGGGCCGCCCGGGGGTCGTGGCTGGCGCTGCGCCGTCTGCTCAAGTGCGCGCCGTGGCACCCGGGCGGCGTCGACCTGGTCCCCGACACCTGTGCAGGAACTGGTGACGTGCGCGGTGCGTCGAGCACTTCGGCGGCGCTCGCACCGGCCGACCGCGCGCGTACCCAACGAGCCACCCCGGACCTCGGCCGGGCGAACGAGGAGTCCTCCGTTGCTTGACTGGCTCTACACCGCCATCTCCTGGGTGATGGCGCGGTGGCACTCGCTCTGGAACATGATCTTCGGTGACCCGCCCGCCGAGTCCGGCCTCTCGGGTCTGTCGTGGGTGCTGGCGATCGTCTTCCTCGTCGTCACGATCCGCGTGCTGCTGTTCCCGTTGTTCGTCAAGCAGATCAAGTCGCAGCGGGCCATGCAGGAGCTGCAGCCCGAGATCGCGAAGATCCGCAAGCAGTACGGCAACGACCGGCAGGGTGCCGGGCAGGCGATCATGGCCCTGCAGAAGGAGCGCGGGGTCAACCCGCTGGCCGGCTGCCTGCCGATCCTGCCGCAGATCCCGGTCTTCCTATCCCTCTTCCACGTGCTCCGGCGGTTGGCGCCGGACAAGGCCGGTCTGTACAGCTGGACCGACGAGCTCACCGACGCGGCCGCGCGGGCCAAGCTGTTCGGCGCGCCCATCTCGTCGTCCTTCTCCATGTCGGGCGACAAGGAGCGGGCGATCCTCGAGATCGCCAGTTACACCAACATCCGGGTCGTCGCGTTCGCACTGATCGTCGTCATGTGCTTCACGACCTACATCACGCAGAAGCAGATCATGAAGCGGTCGGGGCCGGTCGAGGGTCAGGCGGCGACGGTGCAGAAACTGCTGCTCTACGGCATGCCGTTGAGCCTGTTCGTCTCGGGCTTCTTCTTCCCGATCGGAGTCCTCCTCTACTGGATGACCAACAACCTGTGGACCCTCGGCCAGCAGTTCTTCATCCTGCGCAAGATGCCGCCGCCCGGGTCGGACGCCGCCAAGGCCAAGGCTGCGGCCGACAAGCCCGCCGTCGACCCGAAGACCCTCGCGCCCAAGCCCGGCGCCAAGCCGGTCCGCCCGAAGCAGGGCCGCCCCGCAACCCCGCCCGCCGCCCCTCCCGCCGCCCCGACGACGGCACCGGGCGACGGCGCTGGTGCACCCGGCGCCGCGACCGCCTCCGGATCGTCGAACGGCAAGCCACCGGCCAAGCCGGCCGGCAGCCAGGGCCGCTCCGGGTCGCCGCCGAACAGGGGCAAGCGCAAGCGCCGCTGAGCGCCGCACCCGTCCGCACGGACGCCATCGACCACCGGGTACGCCCGGCCGCCCGCACCGAACTGGGAGGAACCCCGTGAGTGCCCCGCAGCAGCCAGCAACCACCGACCTCGACGACCCCGTCGACCTGCCCGACGCCGACGAGGCGAGCGACGACCCGGTCGTCGAGCCCGTCGACCCCGTGACGGACGGGACCGATGAGGCCGACGAGGACGAGGACGAGGCCCAGGACGAGGACGACGAGGAGGGTTCCTCCGGGGACGACCTACTGGTCCGGGAGGGGGACGTCGCCGGCGACTACCTCGAGCGGCTCCTCGACATCCTGGACAAGGACGGCGACATCGACCTCGACGTCGAAGGGGACCGCGCCTCGGTCGCGATCGTCGGCGGCCGGCTCGGCGACCTGATCGGGCCCGACGGTGCGACGCTCGAGGCGCTGCAGGAGCTGACCCGCCTCGCCGTGGCGCAGTCCACGGGTGTCCGCAGCCGGTTGATGCTCGACATCGGCGGCTTCCGCGCCAAGCGGCGGGCCGACCTGACCGCCCTCGGGTCGGAGACGGCCAAGCGGGTGGCCCAGAGCCGGCAGCCCGAACGCCTTTCCCCGATGAACCCGTTCGAGCGCAAGGTCGTCCATGACGTCATCGCCGGCGTCGCCGGTGTGCGCAGTGAGTCGGAGGGTGAGGAGCCGAACCGGCGCGTCGTGGTCCTGCCCGACAAGTGAGCCGCAGCGGGGACGTCGACGGGGTCCCGGGCCGCGCCTGCCCTGGCCGAGCAGGTCTTCGGAGCCTCCCTCCCGTTGGCCGAGAAGTACGTCGCCCGGCTGGCCACCGACGGGGTGACGCGGGGCCTGATCGGTCCCCGCGAGGTGCCGCGGCTCTGGGAGCGTCACCTGCTCAACAGCGCGGCCGTGGCCGAGGCCGTTCCTGCGGGGGCCCGCGTGGTCGACGTGGGCAGCGGTGCCGGCCTGCCGGGGATCCCGCTGGGGCTGGCCCGCCCGGACGTCGTGCTCACGCTCGTGGAGCCCATGGCGCGGCGGGTCGAGTTCCTCGAGGAGGTGGTCACCGGCGTCGCGGAACCGGCGGGCCTGCAGTGGCGGGTCGTGCGCGGCCGGGCGGAGGACAAGGCGGTCGCGCAGGCGGTGGGCGCGGTCGACGTCGTCACCGCCCGCGCCGTCGCCCCGCTCCCCCGCCTGGTCGGCTGGTGCCGCGCGCTGATGCGCCCGGGCACCCAGCTGGTCGCGCTGGTGGGCTCGCGGGCACTCCAGGAGCTCCCCTCACTGGTCCCCGAGCTGCAGGCCGCGGGCATGCGGGACGTGCATCCGCGGGCCGTCGGCGCGGAGTTGGGGGAGGCTGCCACTACCGTGGTGGTCATGACGCGCGGGGCTCGATGACGGCGCGGCCCGGTGACGGCGCCCCTCGCACCGCGTACGACGGCTGTTCCACGTGGAACAGGAGCGGGTTCCCGGAGCCGTTCCACGTGAAACGGCCCGCCAGTGAGATGCCGTGCAGGAAGGACCTGGGATGACCGACCCGTCTGAGCGGCTGCGCAGCAGTCTGGCTGCCGGCCAGTCGTCCGGCGGTGCCTCGGACTTCGACAGCCCGATCGCCATGGAGGCCCTGCGGGCCACGCGCGTACTGCACGCCGCCGACCAGGAGCCCTTCCCCGCGCCGAGCCGGATCCGGGTCATCACCATCGCCAACCAGAAGGGCGGCGTCGGTAAGACGACGTCCACGGTGAACCTCGGGGTGGCCCTGGCGCTCTACGGCCTGCGCACCCTGGTGATCGACCTCGATCCGCAGGGCAACGCCAGCACGGCCCTGGGCGTCGAGCACACCGTGGGCACGCCGTCGGTCTACGACGCCCTCGTCGGGGACAGCTCGCTCGCCGATGTCGTCCACCCGACCACCGCGAGCCCGAAGCTGGTGTGCGTGCCCGCGACGATCGACCTTGCGGGCGCCGAGATCGAACTGGTCTCGGTCGTGGCGCGGGAGCACCGGTTGCGCCGCGCGATCGAAGGCTACGTACAGGGTCTCCCGGAGGAGCAGCGGCCGCACTACGTGCTGATCGACTGCCCGCCGTCCCTCGGCCTCCTGACCCTCAATGCGCTGGTGGCCGGCGACGAGGTGCTCATCCCCATCCAGTGCGAGTACTACGCGCTGGAGGGGCTCGGCCAGCTCCTGTCGAACATCGACCTGGTGCGGGCGCACCTGAACCCCGGCATCTCGGTGCGGACCATCCTGCTGACCATGTACGACGGACGGACGAAGCTCGCCGACCAGGTGGCCGACGAGGTCAGGAACCACTTCGGCGATCTCGTGCTGCCGACGGTCATCCCCCGCAACGTGCGGGTCTCCGAGGCGCCCGGCTACGGACAGTCGGTGCTGACCTACGACCCGGGTTCGCGGGGCTCCACCAGTTACGTGGAAGCGGCGCGCCAGCTCGCCGAGCGCGGCGTGGCCCTGCCGCCGGTCGAGCGTGCGGGGATGGCCGGCGTGACGGCAGCACCTCCCTCAGTCAGCACCATCCCGAGCAGCGGAAGCGGAGAGCGGCGATGACGAAGCGCGGCGGCCTGGGTCGTGGCCTGGCGGCCCTCATCCCCACCAGCCCCGAGCAGGTGCCCGCACCCGCCGCGTCGGCGCCCGCCGAGGCGGCCACGACGGACGGCGACTCTCCGGCCGCCCCCGCCGTCGCCCTCGTGCCGCCACCACCCACCCCGGCCTTCGGGCTGCCCGCCCACACGCAGTCGCCCGACGCCGGCCCGCCCGACGCGGTGGGCGTCCCCGGCGCGCAGCTGCGCGAGGTCGCCGTCGACCAGGTCGTGCCCAACCCCAAGCAGCCGCGGCAGGTCTTCGACGACGAGGCCCTGGAGGAGCTGACGCACTCGGTGCGCGAGTTCGGGCTGCTCCAGCCGATCGTCGTGCGCGAGAACGGTGACGGCCGCTACGAGCTGATCATGGGTGAGCGACGGCTGCGGGCGGCCCGCTCGGCAGGCCTGGACACGGTGCCGCCATCGTCCGCGACACCACCGACGACGCGATGCTCCGCGACGCCCTGCTGGAGAACATCCACCGCGTCCAGCTGAACCCGCTCGAGGAGGCCGCCGCCTACCAGCAGCTGCTCGAGGAGTTCGGTGCCACGCACGAGGAGCTGGCCAGCCGGATCGGCCGGAGCCGCTCGCAGGTCACCAACACCATCCGGCTGATGAAGCTCCCCGTGAAGGTGCAGACGCGGGTCGCCGCCGGAGTCATCTCGGCCGGGCACGCCCGCGCGCTGCTGGGTCTGTCCGACGCCGAGGCTCAGGACGCGCTCGCCACCCGCATCGTCGCCGAGGGCATGTCGGTGCGGGCCACCGAGGAGGCCGTCGCCCTGGCCGCGGCACAGCAGCCGACCGCCAAGCGCCGCGCCCGCAACATCAGCGCACCCGGTGTGGAGGAGCTGGGCTCGCGGCTGTCGGACATGTTCGAGACGAAGGTGAAGATCCAGATCGGGCGCTCGAAGGGCAAGATCGTCGTCGAGTTCGGTTCGGTCGACGACCTGCAGCGGATCATCGGCGTCATGGCGCCGGAGATCACCGGACGTCGCCCGGAGGCCTAGCTCCCGCCACCCCGGGGGTTTCGTCACACGCGGAAAGTCCGCGCTAGCTCCCCGTACCGGCGCGGCGGGCCAGCAGCCGGGCCAGCACCTCACCGAGTTCGTAACCTGCGGCCTCGACCGCCATCGGGAACATCGACGTCTCGGTCAACCCCGGCGAGACGTTCACCTCGAGGAAGTGCACCTCGCCGTCCGGGCTGACGATGGCGTCGGTCCGCGACAGGTCGCGCAGACCCAGCACCTGGTGCACCTCGACGGCGAGCGCGGCAGCGCGCGCCGCGACGTCCTCGGGCAGCCGGGCCGGGGTGTGGTACTCGGTGAGGCCAGGGGTGTAGCGCGAGGTGTAGTCGAAGACGCCGGACTCGGGCGCGATCTCCACCGCGGGCAGCGCCTCGGGGCCGCTCCCGAGGTCGATGACGGAGAGCGCCACCTCGACGCCCTCGACGAAGCGCTCGACGAGCACCGTGTCGCCGTAGGCGAAGCAGCTGACCATCGCGGCCGGCAGGTCCTCGACGCGGCCGACCTTCTGCACGCCGAGGGCCGAGCCGCCGGACGCCGGCTTCACCATCAGCGGCAGGCCCAGGCGAGCGACCATCAGGTCGAGGACGGCGCCGGCCCCGAGCTCGCGGAAGGTGCTGTGCGGCAGGGCCACCCAGTCCGGCGTCGTCAGGCCGGCGGTGCGGACGACCGACTTGGCGGCCGGCTTGTCCCAGGCCAGCCGGCAGGCCGCAGCGGGCGACCCGACGTAAGGGACGCCGGCCAGGTCGAGCACGGCCCGCAGCGCGCCGTCCTCCCCCGTCGCACCGTGCAGCGCGATGAACACCGCGTCGGCCGGCGAGGCGGCGAGTCCGGGCAGCAGGTCGGCGTCGGCGTCCCGCAGCTCCGCGTCCAGGCCGGCCCGGGCGAGCTCCTCCCAGACCTGGGTGCCCGACGACAGGCTGACCTCGCGCTCGAAGGTGAGCCCGCCGGCGAGCACCACGGCCCGCAGCGGGTGCGGCTCGGCGCCGGGCGCCGGTGCCGGTGCGGGGGCGGTCTCGCTCATCGGCCGTCCTCGTAGGTGTCGCTGTTGGCCGGACCGACGATGGTCTCGGCATCGTGGCCGGGAGTGAGGGCGCGGAACTTCCCGGTGTCGACACGGTCGAAGGTCGAGTGCAGATCCAGCTCGGCCTCGATGACCCGGGCCAGCCGGCGGACGCCCTCCCGGATCTGGTCGGGCTCCGGGTAGCAGTAGGACAGGCGCATGTACTCCCGGCCGTTGCCGTCGGCGAAGAACCCGATGCCGGGCACGTACGCCACGTGCGCGTTGACCGCGCGCGGCTGCATGAGCTTGGCGTCCAGCCCGTGCGGCAGCTTCAGCCAGACGTAGAAGCCGCCGTCCGGCTGTGTCCAGACCGTGCCGGGCGGCATGAGGGCGGCGAGGGACTCCAGGGTGGCGTCCCGCCGCTCGCGGTAGAGCTCGGCGAACAGCTTGATCTGCTCGCGCCACGGCTGCGTGTCGAGGTACCGGGCGACCGCGTACTGGGTGAGCGACGGCGGGCAGAGCACCTGCGCCTCGGTGGCGAGCACCAGCTTCTCCCGGACGGCGAGCGGCGCGAGCACCCAGCCGACGCGCAGGCCGGGGGAGAACGTCTTGGAGAACGAGCCGAGGTAGATGACCCGCTGGTTGTTGCGTGCGCGCAGCGCACGCATGGGCTCGTGGTCGAAGCCCAGCAGGCCGTAGGGGTTGTCCTCGATGATCAGCAGGTCGTGCTGCTCGGCGATCGCGACGATCGCCTCGCGCCGCGGCTCGGACAGCGTCACGCCGGCCGGGTTGTGGAAGTTGGGCACGGTGTACAGGAACTTCACCCGATCGCCGTTGGCCCGGCAGTCGGCCAGTGCCTCCTCCAGCGCCTCGGGGATCAGCCCGTGGTCGTCCATGGCGACGTGCGTGACCCGCGCCTGCGCCGCCTGGAAGACGCCCAGCGCGCCCACGTAGGACGGGCCCTCGGCGAGGATGACGTCCCCCGGATCGCAGAACACCCGCGTGACGAGGTCCAGCCCTTGCTGCGAGCCCACGGTCACGACGACCTCGCTGGGTGAGGCGTCGGTGATCCCCTCCAGGGCCATCACGTCGCAGATGCGCTCCCGCAGCCGTGGATCGCCCTGCCCGGAGCCGTACTGCAGCGTCTGGGCACCCATGCCCGAGACGAGCTCGCCGATCATCGAGCCGACGGCGTCCAGGGGGAGTGCGGTGACGGCGGGCATGCCGCCGGCCAAGGAGACCACCTCCGGGCGGCTCACCACCGAGAAGAGTGCCCGGATCTCCGAGGTCTTCATGCCGTGGGTGCGTGCCGCGTACCGGTCCGCCAGCGGGTCCAGCCGCGGGTGCCGCGGTACGACGTGGGGGTGCGCACCGTGCGTCAGGTGCGTCCCCGGCTGACCGGAACCGGCAGGGATGCCGGACGGGGTGGTGGCCACCTTGCCCAGTGTAGGGACGTCGTCCCGCGCGCCCGCCCGGGACACGGGAGACGAACCGGTCCGGTTCGCTACGCCGGGGGGCTCAGCACGAACGTGCCGGTCGGCGGGTCGGCGTCGGCGGGCAGGTAGAGCCGCTGGACGGCGGCGAGCACGGCGGAGGCGACGGCACTGCGCACCCGGGCGTCCAGCAGCAGCAACCGGTCGACGGAGTGCGAGAGGTAGCCGCAGTCCAGGCGCACCGCCGGCATGCGGGTCATGCGCAGCAGGTCCCACGTCTTCGCGTGCGAGCCGAGGTCGAGCATGCCGGTGCGGGCCAGCACCTCGCGTCGGGCGAGGTTGGCGAACTGCTCACCCACGGTGGACGACGCGCCGGACCCGGTGCCGTAGTAGTAGCTGGCCACACCCCGGGCGTGCTGCGAGGAGTGGGCGTCCATGTGCAGCGAGATGAACAGGTCTGCGCGGGCGTCGTTGGCGAAGGCGGTGCGCTCGGCCGGTGTGGGGTTCTGGTCACGGCCACGGGTCAGGTAGACCGTCGCGCCGGCAGCGGCCAGGCGCCCCTCGATGCGCGACGCGAGGTCGAACACCAGATCCGACTCGGTGGTCTCGCCCACGGCGTACCCCAGGTCGTCGCCGCCGTGGCCGGGATCCACGACGATCCGCCGGCCGATGAGGTGCGGCCCGCTGTCGACGAAGGACGCGCTCTGCCGCAGCAGCTGGGGACGGCCGCCGGTGACCTTGCGGCCGAGCTGGCGCAGCGCCCGCAGGGTCGCCGCCCGCAGGTGCCGTCGGAGGTCAGCCCGTAGTCCCGCTGGAACGTGCGGAGCCCGATCTCGGTCTCGGGGCCGAACACGCCGTCCACGGGCCCCGCGTCGTAGCCGAGTTCGTGCAGCCGGTCCTGGAGGCCGATGACGTCGTCCCCGCGGATCGGCCGCTCGGGGTCGTAGCGCAGCAGCCGGTCGCCCAGCGACCACCGGGCCTCGTTCAGCGCGCGGTAGGTCTCCTCACCGACCCGGCCGTCGACCGACAGGCCGCGGATCTGCTGGAAGTGCCGCACCGCGAGCTCGGTCGCGGCGTCAAACTCGGCGGTGTCGAGCGGAGCCGTGTCCAGGGCCGAGCGGTTGATCGGGTGGGTGTCCAGGGGGCCTGCTTCGACGGGAGCGGTGCGCAGCGGAACCGTGTCGAGCGGTCCGGTCCCGGCTCCCGGCGACCCGGATGCGGCGTCGCCGAGCAGACCGAGGCTGCGCAGCGCGGCGCGCACGTCGGCCACCGCCGGCCCACGGTCCCCGAGTCTGAGGATCTGCATTCCGCTGTCGCTACCCATCACAGCTCCGCTGAGGAACTCGAGGGCTTCGCCGGTGTCATCATCGCCTGCTGATTCTCGTCCCCGCCGTCCGAACCGGCTCGGGCGGGGGCCCGGACGTGCGGCGGGCCCGCCCAGCAAGGACCCCCCTGCCCCCCACCGCGAGGATGCGAGCGGTGGGACCCTGCAGGAGGGCCGGTGCTGCAGCGGGCCCGGAAGCGGTTCCGCGACTCAGATGTAGTCGGCGAGGTCGTTCAGGATGGCGCCCTTCGGCTTGGCGCCGATGATGCTCTTCACCGGCTTGCCACCCTGGAACACGGTCATCGTCGGGATGGACATGACCTGGTAGTCGCGCGCGATCTGCGGGTTCTCGTCGATGTTGAGCTTGGCGATCGTGAGCTTGTCGCCGTGCTCGGCGGCGATCTCCTCGAGGACCGGGGCGACCATCTTGCAGGGGCCGCACCACTCCGCCCAGAAGTCGACCAGCACGGGCTTGTCGCTGCCCAGCACGTCGTTGGCGAAGCTGGTGTCGGTCACCGTGACGGTGTTGCCTGCCATGGTCGTTCTCCCTCTCGTTCGGCTGTCATGGGTGGAACCCGCCGGTGGGCGGATCTATGCCTGGTCCTGGGGCCGATCGGCCTAGCGCTCGTCGAAGGTCTCGGCGAGCCAGCGCTCGGCGTCGATGGCCGCGGCTGCGCCGGTGCCGGCCGAGGTGATGGCCTGCCGGTAGATGTGGTCCACGACGTCGCCGCAGGCGAAGACCCCGTCGATGTTCGTGCGCGTGCTGGGGTGCTCGACCTGGATGTAGCCCTCGTCGTCCAGCTTGAGCTGCCCGGCGAACAGCTCGCTGCGCGGGTCGTGCCCGATCGCCACGAACAGGCCGGTCACCGGCATGGTGTCGGTGGCCCCGGTCTCGACGTCGGTGAGCTGCACGGCCTCGACGGTGGTCTCGCCGAGCACGTCGGTGACCTGCTTGCCGAGCGCCCAGCGGATCTTTTCGTTGTCCTGGGCGCGCTTCTGCATGATCTTCGACGCCCGCAGCTCGTTGCGCCGGTGGACGACGGTGACGCTCTTGGCGAACCGGGTGAGGAAGGTGGCCTCCTCCATCGCGGAGTCACCACCGCCGACGACGACGATGTCCTGGTCGCGGAAGAAGAACCCGTCGCAGGTGGCACACGCCGACACGCCGCGGCCGAGCAGCCGGGCCTCGTTGTCCAGGCCGAGGTACCGGTACTTGGAGCCGGTGGCCACGATGACCGCGTGCGCGCGGTGCACCTCGTCGCCGACCTTGACGAGCTTCGGCTCGGCGGTCAGGTCGACCTCGGTGACGTCCCGCGGGATCAGCTCCGCTCCGAAGCGCTCGGCCTGGGTGCGCATGTCGTCCATGAGCTGCGGGCCTTGGATCCCCTCCGGAAAGCCGGGGAAGTTCTCGACCTCGGTGGTGGTCATCAGCGCGCCACCGAACTGCGAACCCTCGAACACAAGCGGGTGCAGGTTCGCCCGGGCCGCGTAGACCGCGGCGGTGTACCCGGCCGGTCCGGAGCCGATGATGATGAGGTCACGGACGCCGTCGTGCTCGGCCGGTGGGATCGCGGGCTCGACAGCGGTCGTCGTCACGGCGGGTCCCGGGGTCGGGTGGGAGGTCGTCACGGGCGGCACAACCAGGATCGTACGGGCGGCATTCCTTCGGCCCCGTCCAGAGGCTCGTCGCGAGCGTGCGAGCCAGAGGCCCGGCTGCAGGGGCCTGGCGCGAGCCTGCGAGCGGTGGGGGGCAGCCGGGTCCTTCCGGGGGTCCTCTGTCAGCCGGCGGCCAGCACCTCGACCTCGGCCAGATCGGCGGCGAAGCCGTCCTGGGCCGGCACCAGACCGGTGATCCAGACGAGCACGTACCGGGCGGAGGCGGCCTCGGCGAAGGCGAACTGCTGCCCCGGCTCCTCGATCGTCCCGTCGGCGACCGGGGTGAAGCTGTCGAGCTCCGCGCCGGGCTGCTCGGCGACGCGGATCTCGACGGTCGCCCCCGGCGTGGTGCTGGTGAGGGCGACCGCGGACACCTGCTGCGTGCCGCCGAGGTCGAGGAGGAGGCCGACGCCGTCCTTGAGGTTGCCGAACGCCGGCGAGCCCCGGTATGTCAGCGTCGACCAGGCCGTCGAGGGGTCGCCGTCCAGCGCCTGCGGGACGCGCGAGTCGTTCTCCGGTTCCCCGTCGCCACCCGGGTCGAACACGTCGGCGCCCGCGACGACGATCGGTGCGCCGGCCGCGGGCGGCGCGGCGTCGGGTTGCTCCGCGGGGGCACCGGCCGACGTGCCCCCGGTCGGCGTGGACCCCTGCACCTCGTCGACGTTGCCGGCGACGGACAGGACGGACTTGCCGAGCCAGACGGCCAGGGCGACGACCACGGCCAGGGCGATGAGCGGCAGCCCGATCACCACGAAGCGGTGCCGCCGGGCGCCGTCCTCCTCGTCCTCCTCGATGTCGGTCTCGCCGGTGGGCTGGTCGGCGTAGCCGTCGTGCAGGACGCCGAAGCTGCCCTCGTCGTACTGGTCGGCCCAGACGTCCCGTGTGGGGGCGGGGTCGGTGGCGCGCGGTCCGGCGCCGGCGGCGTAGGCACCGGCGGCCGGGGGCACCGTGCCCGCGGCGATCGTGTCGCCGCCGAGAGCGGCCGGTGGGAGCGGTGGCCCCTGGGTGAGCGGGCGGACGGGCGGCACGGGCGGCAGCGTCTGGGGGTCGAGGCGGACCGGCGCGCCGTCGGGCGTCGCCGGGCCGGCCGGCTCACCCTCGTTCCCGTCGGTGCGGCGTTCGCGCAGCCGGCGCAGCCAGCCGCTGTCGGAGTCCAGGTCGGCGGTCCGGTGCGTGCCGGGCGAGGTCACCGTGCGGGGGCGTTCGGCGAGGAGCGCGGCCATGGCGGCCACGCTGGACAGCGCCTGGCCGGGCTCGGTGGACCGTGCGCGGCGGGCCAGGGCCACCAGGTCCGGAGGACCGGTCAGGGGACGCGGGTCGGGACCGGCGGGGTCCAGGCCGGTGAGGCAGGCCTCGAGCAACGTGCCCAGGGCCGTGACGTCGCCGTCGACCGACCCGGTCGCCGCGGGCACCGCGCGCAGGCCGACCAGCCCGTTGGGACGCAGCACGACGTTGTCGGTGGTGAGACCACCCACCGCGAGGCCGACCCGGTGCGCCTCGGCGACGCCTTCGGCGAGGCGGCGCAGCACCGTGCGGACGTCGCGTTCGGGCAGCGGACCGCGGGCGAGCCGTTCGGTGAGGGTCTCGCCGTCGATCCACTCGTTGACCACGTACGCGGCGCCGCCGGGTGCCTGCGGATCACCGGAGCCCTCGGAGGCGTCGTAGACCATGGCCAGCGCGGGCGTGGCGAGCCCGCCCGCGGTCAGGGCGCGGGTGATCCAGGCGTGCGCGGCGGGGCCGGCCGGTGTGTGCACGCGGATGGCGACGTCCCGGTTGAGGACGCGGTCCTTGGCCCGCCAGCAGCGGATGACGCCGGTCGGTGTCGGTTCGTCGGGGCCGACCTGGTCGAGGGGGCGGTAGCGGTCGGGGAGGCCGGTCACTGTCGATGTCATCGACACTGTCGACCCCCTGTCCTGGTGCGACCGCCCATGCGACTGCGCAGGCGTCCGTGGCGTCCCCCGCGAAGGATCGGTCATCCGCGCCCCACCCGGGCCCGGACCGCCGCGAGCGGCTCCCTGACCTCCGGAACACGGGCGACCACGAGACCGGTGAGAGCCGCGCCGCCGATGACAACGGTACCGACCAGCACCCGGACGAGCGACCCTGCCGTGGACGCGTCGAGCAGGTCGTTGGTCACGCGGAGCGCCAGCCAGCCCACCGACCCGGCCACCACGGAGACGAGCGCGATCTTCAGGACGGGCACGAAGGTCTCGCGGGTGCGCAGCGTGCCCAGCCGGCGCCGCAGAGCGACGTCCCCGATCACCCAGCCGGCCACGTACGTGACGCTCGTCGCCAGCATCAGGCCGGCCACGACGTGCTCGGGCTCGACGACCATGGGCACGAGCAGGAGCAGGGGCACCCGGACGGCGACCATGCCGACCTGGATGAGGGTCGGGGTGCGGGCGTCCTTCATCGCGTAGAAGACGCGCAGCTGCAGGAGCGTCACCGCCATGGGCAGCAGCCCGAACGCCCCGATGGCCAGCGCCGCGCCGATCCCCGCGGCCTCGGCGGCCGAGGTGTTGCCCCGGGCGAAGAGCAGCACGCCGATCGCGGGACCGAGGACGGCGAGCACCGCGGTCACCGGCAGGAGCCCCAGGGCCGACAGGCGGGTGCCCAGGGAGAGGTCCTCGACGACGCCCCCGACGTCGCGCCGGGCCGCCGCCCGGCTCATCCGCGGGACCAGCGCCGTCAGCAGCGCGACGCCGATGATCCCGTAGGGCATCTGGAACAGCAGGCTCGCGTAGGCGAAGGCGCTGGATCCCAGTCCGCCCTGCCGGCCGGCCTCGTTGGCGATGCGGATCGCGACCACGACCCCGATCTGGCTCACGGCGACGTAGCCGATGACCCAGAGGCCCAGCTTGCCGGCCTCCCGCAGGCCGGTCTGGCGCAGGCCCCAGCGCGGGCGCAGGGGAACACCGGCGCGGCGGAGCAGCGGCAGCAGGACCAGCGCCTGGACGGCGATGCCCAGCGTGGTGCCGATCGCGAGCAGCCAGACGAGGCCCGGGCTGATCGTGGCCGGCTCGAGGTCGCCGGGTCCCGCCGCGGCCAGGAACACCAGACCGGTGGCGATGACGACGACGTTGTTGAGCACCGGCGCCCACGCGGGCGGACCGAAGACGCCGCGGGAGTTGAGGACCGCCTGGGCCAGCGCACCGAGCCCGTAGAACACGATCTCCAGCAGCAGGATGCGGGCCAGCCAGTTCGCCAGCCGGTACTGGTCCGGGTCCTCGTCCAGGCCGTAGAGGCTGGTGAGCAGCGGGGCGGCGAGGACGGCCAGCACGGTCATCAGGCCCAGGGCGGCCATCGCGACGGTCGCCAGCCGCTGGGCGTACGAGACGCCGTCGTCCCGGTCCCGTTCCTGCGCGTGCACCAGCAGTGGGACGACGACGGAGGTGAGCACCCCGCCGAGCAGGAGCTCGTACACGATGTTGGGCAGGGTGTTGACGGTGTTGTACGCGTCGTTGACCAGGCCGACGCCCAGTGCGGCGGCCAGCACCATCGTGCGGAGCAGCCCGGTGACGCGGGAGACCAGCGTCGCCACGGCCATGGTCCCGGCCGCACGCAGGATGCCGCCGCTCGCGCCGGGGGCCCCCTCCCGTCCCTCGACGTCCTCCTCGGTCTCGCCGACGGGACCCTGCGGGACCGGCGGCAGCGACGTCATGACCTGGGTGTCGTCGGCGGCGGGCACCCAGCGGTTCCGCGCGGCGGGTTGCTGAGGCGGTGGCGGGGACTCCGGTGCGGGGGCCGGCGGGGGCACGGGTGGCAGCGGCGCTGCGCGGCCGGCGGTGCCTCGTGCGCCGGTCCCGCGAACGGTGCCGACGGCGGCGGGGTCGCCCGGTACGGCGACGGCGGCAGGGGGCGGCCGGCGGACGGGCGCGGGGGGTCGCCGCCGGGTCCGGCGGTCACACCGGGCTCCGGTTGGGCGGCTGCACGCCGGCCCCCTCGGGCGCCTCCGGCACCGCCTCGCCGGCGGCCCGCCCGGCGCGCCGCCGTCGCAGCACGAAATTGACGAGGCGGCGGAGGAAGAGCAGGCCCAGGAGCGCGGCGGCGCCGATCGTGATGAACAGGGAGATCGAGCCGTAGGCGGTGCTCTTCACCTGCAGCGAGATCTGGTCGCCCAGCGGGGTGCCGTCCGGGGTGGTCAGCTGCGCGGTGACCGCGAAACCGCCGGACCTGCGCACCTCGGTGGGCACCTGCAGGGTCGTCCGCTCGTCGGGTGCGAGCCGCTGGACGCCGATGTCCCCGATCGACAGGCCGGCGGTGCCGCGGGTCTCGACCGCCAGCCGCACGTCGACGGCGACCGGCAGGTCGTTGTGCACCGTCAGCACCAGGGGCGAGTCGCTGGAGGCCAGGCTGTACGTGCCGTTCGCCGGTGCGAGCAGGGTGACCCGGCCGCGCATCCGGTCGATGGTCTCCACCAGCGCGCCGGCCGCGGCCCGGAAGCCCTCGGGGTCGGTCCGCCACGCGACCGAGGTCGTGCGCGCGATGGCCGCGTCGAGCGTGCGCAGCGCGGTGTCGGGATCCTCGACCACGGCGCCGGCGAGGTCGTCCCGTGCGACGACGCTGCTCGTGACGGCCGCCAGCCCGGCCGGGTCCAGGTGGGTTCCGTCGACCGGGTCCACCAGCTGCCCCGCGGGCACCGCCGGACCGGCGGCCAGCTCCTCGAGCGTGGTCGCGCCCAGCCAGGGCAGGGCGGCGGTGTCGGCCAGCATGGCGCCGGCGCCGTCCGGCCCGGCCTCCAGCGTGCGCGGCGGAGCGACGAGGACTGTCTGCGCCGCACCCTCCGGAGCCTGCATGCCGATCACGGCGAGCTCGGCCAGGTAGCGCTGCTCGGCCATCCGGGCACCGCCCGGCGTGCGCTCTGCGGCGCCGACGATGCCGCCGAGGGTGGGGTCGGCGATCAGCGCGCCGAGGGACCCGGTGGGCGTGTTCACCGCCGTGCGGGCGGCGGCGGTGGTCCCGTCGATGCCCACCGCCCGCTCCCCCGCCGTGAGGCCCTCGGCGCCCAGGACGAGGCCGCGCACGCCGCCGGAGAGCAGGGTGTCGATCGTGTCAGGGCGCAGCGTCCCGCCGGCCGCCCACGCCAGGTCCGTCCGCGGCTCGACGTCCAGCACCCGGGAGATGATCTCGGCCCCGGCGCCGGTCCCCGCGGCCGGTCCCTGCCCGCTCCCGGGCGACGAGGTCTGGTTGCTCCCGGCCGGAGGTGAGGTCTCCGCCGCGCCGTCCGGGTCGCCGGGTGGGTCCTGCGCGGTGCCCGACGGTGTGCCCGGGAGCGCGCGGGTCAGCGCAGCGGTCAGGCCCGGCTGCCTGGAGGGCGTCGGCGTCGACATCGCCGTACGGCAGGGCGAGCACCGGGTGCAGCGCGGCGACCGCGCTCAGCCGGTCGAGGAAGTCCGCTGCCTCCTCGGTGCCCTCGCCCGTGCCGCCCTCCCCGACCTCATAGGGGCCGGCCGCCATGATCTCCAGTTCCTCCAGCAGCGCGGGGTCGATCGCCAGCGTCACGCGCAGGGCGGGCACGGCGGGGCCCCCGCCCGGTGCCTCGGTGGCCGGCAGGCGCTCGAGGACGGCGAGAGCCCGGTCCAGCCGGCCGTCGGCACTGATGGCGGTGGTGAGGTCGTCGTCGGCGAACCGCCCCGAGGGAGTGCGGTGCGTGCGCTCGACCAGCGGCCACAGCCACGCGACCGAGACGCGCGCCGGGATCAGCGGCTGCTCGATGACGTAGGAGGAGAGCTCGCCGACGCGCCGCTGCTCCTGCCCGTCCACGGCGCCGTTGACGTTGAGCAGGACCGGGTAGACGCCGTCCTGGCTCAGGGCCAGCGCAGCGGACTCGACCGTGTAGGTGAAGTCCAATTCGCCACCCGCGGGCAACTCGCCGTCGATCGGCTGGAAGGCCGGTCGCACCGCCGTCGCGGGGTCGGGGTCGCGGGACAGCGCGGCCAGTTCGGCGCGGGTGGTGACCACCTCGCCCCGCTGGAGCCGGACGCTGAGATCGGTGATGGCGGTCGTGCCGGTGTTGATCAGGGTGCCGGTGACGGTGACCGTCGCACCCGGCGTGAGCGTGCGCGGCTCGAACCGACCCACTTGGATCCGCACCGGCCGATCGGGATCGGCCGTGTCGTCGTCGGCCGGGGCGGGGTCCAGCCCGGGCAGGCGCTCGGCCGGCGGCGGGGCGGCGTGCGCGTGGGCGGGTGCCAGCGGGGGCGCTGCGAGGGCGGGGGGTGCCAGGACGCCGAGCCCCGTGACGCCGAGCGCCATGACGCCGAACGCCATGACGCCGAACGCCATGACGCCGAACGCCTTGGCGAACTTCGGGGCGACGGCGGCGCGCAGCAGCGCCGTCCGGCTCACGCGCTGTCGGCCAGCAATGCGGGCGCGCGCTCGACCAGTGCCCGTTCGTCGGCGTAGGCGAGCCGGGCGCTGAGCTCGTCGAGGGGGACCCAGGCGACCTCGGTCACCTCGACGTCGGCGTCGGACAGGGCCCCGCCGATCGCGCGGAGCAGGAAGTGGTGCACGGTCTTGTGCACGCGGCGGCCGTCCGCCACGAACCAGAAGTCGATGATGCCCAGCGGCGCGACCACCTCGCCGATGATCCCGGTCTCCTCGGCGACCTCGCGGACAGCGGTGTCCTCGGGCGTCTCGCCCTCCTCGATGTGCCCCTTGGGCAGCGACCAGAGGAGGCGGCCCCGGCGGTCGGTGCGGCCGATGAGGGCGGCACGGGGCCCGGTCACTGCGTCCTCCGCCACCACCAGGCCCCCGGCGGAGGTCTCGTCGACCCGACGCAACCGGCGGCCGGGGCGTCCGCGTGCGCCCGTCCCAGCCATGCCAGGAGGGTAGCGCGCGCTGCGGCACTACTCTGGCTGGTCGTGTCCTCCCCGCCCCCGAGTCGCCCCTCGCCGGAGCCGGTTCCGCCGGCGGTCCAGGCGACCGTGCGGGAGCTGATCGACCTCTCCCCGGTGCTCGCTGAGGTGGGCGAACGGTTCTCGGCGGCCGGGTTCGAGGTGCATCTCGTGGGTGGCTCGGTCCGCGACGCCCTGCTGGCGGCGGCAGCCGACGGGCCGCGCGTCCCGGGCGACCTCGACCTGACGACGGACGCCCGGCCGGAGCAGGTGCTCGAGCTGCTGCGCGGCCTGGCCGGTTCCACGTGGAACACCGGCATCGCGTTCGGGACCGTCGGCGCCGAGGTGCGCGGGACCCGCCTGGAGATCACCACCTTCCGCGCCGACCGGTACGACCGGGAGTCCCGGAATCCCGAGGTGGCGTGGGGCGACTCCCTGGTCGACGACCTCGTGCGCCGGGACTTCACCGTCAACGCGATGGCCGTCTCCCTGGGCCCCGACCGGACGGTGACCGATCCGTTCGGCGGCCTCGGCGACCTCATGCGCCGCCGGCTGCGCACTCCCGGCGCGGCGGTGGACTCGTTCGCCGACGACCCCCTGCGGATGCTGCGCGCGGTGCGATTCGTCGCGCAGCTGGGGCTCACGCCGGACGAGGAGGTCGTCGAGGCGATGACGTCGCTGGCCGGCCAGCTCGCCCGGATCACCCCCGAGCGGGTGCAGGTGGAGTTGTCCAAGACCCTGCTGCAGGACTCGCCGCGCGCGGCACTCGAGCTGTTCGTGTCCACGGGCCTGGCCGACGTCGTGCTGCCGGAGCTGTCGGCCCTGCGGATGGAGATCGACGAGCACCACCAGCACAAGGACGTGTACACGCACTCCCTCACCGTGCTGGACCAGGCGATCGCCCTGGAGAAGGCCGACGACGCGCACGAGTCGCCGGACCTCGTCCTGCGCTTGGCGGCGCTGCTGCACGACGTGGGCAAGCCGGCGACGCGGCGGCACGAGCCGCGCGGCAGGGTCTCGTTCCACCACCACGAGGTGGTCGGCGCGAAGCTCGTCCGCAAGCGGCTGACGGCGCTGCGCTACCCCAAGGACGTCGTCGAGGCGGTGTCCCGGCTGACGTTCCTCCACCTGCGCTTCCACGGCTACGGGTCGGGCGAGTGGACCGACTCGGCAGTGCGTCGCTACGTCACCGACGCCGGTGACCTCCTGCCGCGCCTGCACAAGCTGGTGCGGTCGGACTCGACGACCCGCAACAAGCGCCGAGCAGCCGCGTTGGCGGCGACCTACGACTCCCTCGAGCAGCGGATCGAGGAGCTGTCCGCAGCCGAGGATCTCGCGCGGGTGCGTCCCGACCTCGACGGCAACGCGATCATGCAGTTGCTGGGTCTGCAGCCGGGCCCGGACGTCGGCAGGGCGTGGAAGTACCTCAAGGAGCTGCGCCTCGAGCGCGGCCCGCTGGAGCGAGACGAGGCCGAGGCCGAACTGCTCACCTGGTGGCGCTCTCACGGATGAGTGGAGTGTGAGGGCGCGGATTCCGCGCCCCTGGCACTCCGAGAGCGGCGGTCTGTGGATGACCGCATCGACGGAATCGTGTGTTCCAGCAAGCTCCGGCGGTGCACATCCCGAGATCGGTGGCTCACCGGCGCGAGTTGCGAGTACTGGGCGTCGGCAAGGACCGCATTCGTCGGGCTGTCCACGCCGGTCGATGGCTGGAGCCGATCCCCGGCGTGATCGTCCTCCACTCGGGATCGCTCACTCGCCGCGAACGGCTGGTAGCCGCGTTGACGTGGGCCGGCGACGAAGGCCGGTTGTCCCACACGAGCGCGTTGCACCATCTCGGGGCTCGGATCGAGGAGCCGGTCGCCCTGCGGCGCGTGGCCGGCGTGCGTGGGCAGTACGAGCCGCCCCCGGACGCCGGCCTCGTCCAGGTGACGGTCCCGCATGGTCGCCATCTGGAGTCGGCCGGATTCGTGGTCGTGCATCAGACACGCCGCCCGCTCGGGGAACTGGTCGTCGACGGGCTGCGGACGACGTCAGCCGCGCGTGCGGCCATCGACGTCGCTCTCACGGCAACGCGACGGCAGGACGTGGACCACGTCATTGCCGACGTTCTCCAGAAGGGCCTCGCCCGGGTCGAGGACCTCGTCGACGAGGTGCGTCTGGCCGGCCGCCGAGCCACATCGTGGCTGAAGGACGCCGTTGCCGATGCCGCACGAGGCATGCGGTCGGTCGGTGAGAGCGATCTGCGGCGTGTGATCGTCTCGGCGGGCCTGCCTGAGCCCGAGTGGGGAGCAGAGATCGTCACGCCGGCGGGGACGTACTTCGTCGATGCCTACTGGCGCGCTCGTCGAGTGGCTGCCGAAGCCGACGGTGCGGCATTCCACCTCAGCGCCGCGGACTGGGAGGGCGACCTGCGCCGGCAGAACGCCATCCAGGGGGAAGGAGTTCGTCTGTTCCGCTTCCCGGTGCGGCGCCTCCGCTCCGCGGGTCCGCGGTGCGCGGAGGAGCTGTGGCAGGCCCTCGGCCGTTGATCGGAGTGGCACGGGCGCGCTTTCCGCGCCGTGGCACTCCGCAAGGAGTCAGTGGCGGCGGGTGAGGTGGGCGTAGCCGGTCGCGGCCAGCAGGTACGCGACGGCGACCGCTGCGAGCATCGGGTGCGAGAGGCCCGACTCGGGGAGCGCGAAGGCGCCCACCAGCAGCGCGGCGACGAAGGTGACGTTGAACAGGGTGTCGTAGACGCTGAACACCCGGCCGCGGAAGTCGTCCTCGACGGTCTCGTGCAGCGTCGTGTCGACGCAGATCTTCACCGCCTGGCCGAGGAAACCGAGGACGAACCCCGCGGTGACGATCGTCGGTGGCACGAACGGCGCACCGAGCAGGAACTGGGAGACCCCGCCACCGGCCAGCAGGACGGTGATCCACCAGCGCTTCCCCGTCCGCCGCACCACCCACGGGGTCACCGCCGCGGCCAGCAGCGTGCCCGCGGCGCCCGCCGCGACCACCTCGCCGAGGCCCACGAGCCCGCCGGGGAAGAAGCCGCCCGTCCCGGCGAAGGTGTTCCGGTAGAGCAGCAGCGTCATCAGGGTGAGGACGCCGTAGCAGAGCCGGTGCAGGCTGATCGCCAGCAGCGCGGCGGCGGCCGGTGGGCGGACGGCGACGTGGCGGGCGCCGGCGACCATTCCGAGCGCGACCTCGCGGACGGTCATCCGCGGCGTGCCCGCGGGGTGGTCCGGCCCCAGGTGCCCCCTGTCGAACCCGCTCACGACCGCCGCGGCGGCGACGTACGGCAGGGCCGCCGACAGCGCGAGCACCGCGTATCCGACGTCGCCGGAGGCGACCACCTGGAGGAGCGCGATGGCGACCGCTCCGCCCACCACCGTGGCGACCGCACCCGAGGTCGTCGACAGCGCGTTGGCCGAGACCAGCGACGGCTGGTCGACGGTGTGCGGCAGACCGGCCGAGAGCGCGGCCAGCACGAAGCGGTTGACGGAGAACACGAGCAGCCCGGCCGCGTAGAACGGTGTCCCGCCCACGCCGGCCAGGACCAGCCCCGCCACGACGGCCACCAGTCCGGACCGCAGCACGTTGGCGCGCAGCAACACCTGGCGCCGGCTCCAGCGGTCCAGCCACACACCGGCGAACGGCCCCACGAGGGAGTAGGGCAGCAGCAGGATCGCGAACCCCGCCGCGATGTCGACCGGGTCGGCTGCCCGCTGCGGGTTGAACAGGACCGTGCCGGCCAGGGCGGCCTGGAAGACGCCGTCGCCGAACTGGGACAGCAGGCGGGTGCCCAGGAGCCGGCGGAAGTCCCTCCGCGGGAGCAGGTGGCGGATGGTGGTCTCCGCCTGCGGCACGCCGGTCACCTTACGTGCGGACGAGATGTCCGGGCCCGACCTGCCGGTTCCCCAGGAGGGGGCGGTTCCCCCTCCCTGCGGCGTCGGGTTGGGGCACACTGGACGCGATGACTCCGGTGCCCGCGTCACCCGATCCCGAGTCCGGACCGCCCGTGCGGCCCGCGACCGGTCGACGCCGCGCTCCCGCCGTCCCGGCGTTGTCCGTCGGTTGCCTGGACGACGTCCGACCGGGCGCCCTGCTCGTGGCGATGCCCGCCCTCACCGACCCCACGTTCGCCGGCACCGTGGTGTTCGTCCTCGACCACTCCGAGAGCGGAACGCTGGGCGTCGTGCTGGGGCGCCCCAGCCAGGTCGACATCCGCGACGTGCTGCCCGGCTGGTGCGACCTGGCCGTGGAGCCCAGCGTCTTCCACGTCGGTGGCCCCTGCGAGACGGACACCGCGCTGTGCCTCGCCGTGTCCCCGGCCGCGCTCTCCGAGCCCTCCGGCCCCCTGCGCCGCGTCGCCGGCGACGTCTACCTCGTCGACCTCGACACCGATCCGGCCGAGCTCGCCTTCGAGATCACCGGGCTGCGGGTGTTCGCCGGATACGCCGGCTGGTCCCCCGGTCAGCTGGCCGGCGAGATCGCCGAGGGCGCGTGGGCGTGCGTCCCGAGCCACCCGGACGACGTGCTCGGTCCCGCCTCCGGTCCCGAGCTGTGGCGCTCGGTGATGGGCAGGCAGACGGGCCGTCTGGCGGTCCTCTCCACGGCACCGGCGGAGCCTTCGGCGAACTGATCCGGAGACGAACGGCGTGGCGGGGATGCCTGGACGCCGGTCATCTGGTAGGAAGAGGCCCGGAAGAGGGCGGTCTGGGGAAGAGGCCGCCCTCTTCCGCTGTCTTCTCCCGCCCGCTACAGCCCCAGCGCCGCCACGACCTCCGGATGGTCGGACGCCTCGGCGGTCCCCTCGTCCCCCGGCGGCTCGATCGACCGGGATCCGTGGCCGGACAGCGTGACCGTCACCTGCACGTCGTCCCCGCCCAGGGGCGTGACGAACTGGGCCATCAGGTCGTCCGCGGCGCTCACCGCGACCCTCCGCCCCTCCGGAAGCCCGAACACCGTCGTCAGCCGTCCGTCGATCGAGCGCTGCCCCTGCCAGGTGTGCTTCCCGTCGAGGAAGGCGTCGGGGGCGTCGTCCCGCCGGGAGGAGAGGTTCAGCAACAGCTCCACGGCGACGTCCAGGAGCCTGGGCGGGCCGTCCCCGTCGTCGGTCACCACCGGGCGGCGCAGCAGCGTCGCGCCCGCGTCGGCACCCGTCAGACCGGGGACGTCGCCGAACCAGATGTCCTCCGGCGTGAAGGTCACCGTGAGCGACCGGTCGTCGCGCCCGTCGGAGAAGCTGAGGACCGCCTCACCGGTCGCGACGGACTCGCGGAAGTCCACCTCGCCGGTGAGCGTGAGGAGCTCGTCCTCGGCGTACGGAGCCGTCAGCACGAAGTCCGCGCCGCCGCGCTCGTGGTTGCGGTGCAGCAGCTCGGCCAGCACGCCCGCTTCGGCCCGGGTGACCGGATCGCCCGGTTGCCGCTCCCCGTCGTCGGACGCGCACCCGGCGACCAGGCCCAGGACGACCCCCGAGGCGAGCACGAGCCGTCGGCGCATGCGCGCAGCGTATGCAGAGGGAGGCCGCGCATCCCGCAGGACGCGGCGAGGCCCGCACCCGGGTCGGGTGCGGGCCTCGTCCGTCGGGCTCAGCGCTCGATCTCACCCCGGATGAACGCCTCGACGGCGTCCCGGGCGGTGCTGTCGTCGTACTGCACCGGCGGGCTCTTCATGAAGTACGAGGACGCCGACAGGATCGGGCCGCCGATGCCGCGGTCCTTGGCGATCTTCGCCGCCCGCACCGCGTCGATGATGATCCCGGCCGAGTTCGGGGAGTCCCAGACCTCGAGCTTGTACTCCAGGTTCAGCGGGACGTCGCCGAACGCACGGCCCTCGAGGCGCACGTAGGCCCACTTGCGGTCCGTCAGCCACGGCACGTGGTCCGAGGGACCGATGTGCACGTTGCCCTGGCCCAGGTCGCGGTCGACCTGGCTGGTGACCGACTGGGTCTTGGAGATCTTCTTGGACTCCAGCCGCTCCCGCTCGAGCATGTTCTTGAAGTCCATGTTGCCGCCGACGTTGAGCTGCATCGTGCGGTCGAGCTGCACGCCGCGGTCCTCGAACAGCTTGGCGAGGACCCGGTGGGTGATGGTGGCGCCCACCTGCGACTTGATGTCGTCGCCGACGATCGGCACACCGGCGGCGGTGAACTTGTCCGCCCACTCCTTGGTGCCGGCGATGAAGACCGGCAGCGCGTTGACGAATGCGACGCCGGCGTCCAGGGCGGCCTGCGCGTAGAACTCGGCTGCCTCCTGCGACCCCACCGGCAGGTAGCAGACGAGGACGTCGGCGCCCGACTCGCGCAGTGCGGCGACGACGTCGACCGGCTGGTCGTCGGACTCCTCGATCGTCTCCCGGTAGTACCTGCCGAGACCGTCCAGCGTGTGGCCCCGCTGCACGGTCACGCCCAGCGGCGGCACGTCGCAGATCTTGATCGTGTTGTTCTCGCTGGCGACGATCGCCGCGGACAGGTCCTGCCCGACCTTCTTGGCGTCCACGTCGAACGCGGCGACGAACTCGATGTCGGACACGTGGTAGTCACCGAAGCGGACGTGCATCAGCCCCGGCACCGACGCGGTCTCGTCGGCGTCCTTGTAGTACTCGACGCCCTGCACGAGCGAGGCCGCGCAGTTCCCGACCCCGACGATGGCGACCTTCACTGATCCCATGGATTCTCCTTCTCCGAGCTGCTGCTCTGTGTGGTGGTCGCCTCGCGACGTTCCGTATCGATCAGTTCGTTGAGCCAGCGGACCTCGCGGTCCACCGACTCGAGTCCGTGCCGCTGGAGCTCGAGCGTGTAGCGGTCGAGCCGTTCGCGGGTCCGCGCCAGCGAGGACCGCAGGCCCTCGCGCTGCTGCTCTACCGTGCGGCGGCGGCCTTCGAGGATCCGCAGCCGGACGTCGGCGGCGGTGTGCCGGAAGAACGCGAGCCGGACGCCGAACAGCCCGCCGTCGTCGTAGGCCTCGGGGCCGGTCTGCCCGACGAGTTCGTGGAAGCGCTCCTTGCCCTCTGCGGTGATCGTGTAGACCACCTTTCCGCGGCGGCCGGTGAGGGGCGGGGCGTCGGCCGGCAGGAGAGCGCGCGGGTCCGGCTCGTCCGTCGAGACGAGGCCGGCCGCATGCATCCGCCGGAGCGCCGGGTAGAGCGACCCGTAGGAGATGCTGCGCAGCCCGCCGAGCACCTCGGAGAGCTGCTTGCGCAGCTCGTAGCCGTGCATCGGGGACCGGTGCAGCAGGCCGAGGATGGCGAACTCGAGCACGCGCACCCTCCTCCGCCTTCGATCCGATGTATCGACACGATACATCGCTCATGACATGGCACTCCTCCGGAATGCACCGCGGCCCATTGCCGTTCCCCCGCTGCGTGGAGCGTGGCCTTCGACGGCTGCGCGGGACCCTCCGGGCCCACTCGCCGCCGAACGGCCACCCCTCCACCTGCGTCGTCGGTACATTGACCACCGTGCCCGGACGTCGATCCGTCGTGGACTACTCGCTGCAGCGGCGAGCCGTCCTCGCCGACGTGTACGCGGGACGCACGGGTCTGTTCGAGGTCTGCGACGCCAGTCCCTACCTGTCCCGGGCGGCCAGGTACCACGGCGAGGCGACCGACGACGGCTGCCCGATCTGCCGCAAGGAGCGGCTGATCCGCGTCAACTACGTGTACGGCGACTCGCTGGGCCCGACGTCCGGCCAGGCGAAGACGGAGGCCGAACTCGTCCGCATGGACGCCATGCAGGAGGAGTTCACGGTGTACGCGGTCGAGGTGTGCCGCGGGTGCGGATGGAACTACCTGGGCTTCTCGTACGTCCTGGGTGCCGAGCCCGCACCCGGACACCAGCCCCGCAGGAGCCGGCGGCGGGTGGCCACCGAGTAGCGACCGGCGGCCGGAAGCCGCCCCGGCGGACCCCTCCGTCACAGCAGCAACTGCTGGGCGGAATCGCGCCCGGGCCTCCCCCGCCTGCACAGCTGAAGACGTCACGCTGGTGACCGGCCCCGGCCCGTCGCCGCGCAGCACGACCACGACACAGACTTACGACAGAGACATGTCAGAGAGGGGTTCCTCGTGCCGTCCCACGACGAGACCTCGCCCGTCGCGCCCCGCGCCGGATCCGTCGGCCGTCCGGCCCCCACGCGCAGCCGCCCGACCGGCGGTGGCGGAGGGCAGCGACCGCGGCCCCCGGCCGGCGGCCGCGCACGGACGACCGCGTCGCGCGCCGGTGCTCCGCCGCGGACGGCCGCGGGCCGCGGCTCGGGTCGTCCGCCCGGTGGCAAGGGACCGGCCCGGCCCTCCGGCAAGCCGAAGGGGAAGGGGGCGCGCAGCAAGAAGCAGCGCCGGAAGCGCCGGCTGAAGATCGCCGCCGGCGTCATGGCCGGCCTGCTGGTGCTGCTCGGCGTCTTCGTCGGCGTGGTCTACGCCAGCACCGAGGTCCCCAGCCCGGACTCGATCACCAACGCGCAGACGACGGTCATCTACTACTCCGACGGCCAGACGGAGATGGCCCGCCTCGGTGACGAGAACCGCACCAACGTCTCGCTCGACCAGATCGCCGAGCCCGCGCGCAACGCCGTCCTCGCCGCGGAGAACCGGAGCTTCTACTCCGACCCGGGCATCTCCTTCACCGGCATCGTCCGGGCCGCCTGGAACAACGTGACCGGTGGTTCCACGCAGGGTGGCTCGACCATCACCCAGCAGTACGTGAAGAACGCGATCCTGCAGAACACCGAGCAGACCTTCAGCCGGAAGTTCCAGGAGCTGTTCCTGTCGATCAAGCTCGACAACAACTACTCGAAGGACCAGATCCTCGAGAACTACCTGAACACCATCTACTACGGGCGCGGCGCCTACGGCATCGAGTCGGCCGCCAACACCTACTTCGGCGTCCCGGCCGCGCAGCTCACCGCACAGCAGGGCGCCGTTCTCGCCGTCCTCATCCGGAGTCCCTCGCGGTACGACCCCGAGGTCAGCCCCGAGGACGCCGTCGACCGCTGGGAGCGGGTGCTCGACGCCATGGTGGAGGAGGGCTGGCTGACCGCCGAGGAGCGGGCCGCCTCCACCTATCCGCAGGTGCTGCCGAAGGCGGGTTCGTCCCTGGGGATCCCGTCCGGTCCCGAGGGCCTGATCGTCCAGCAGGTGAAGAAGGAGCTCGTCGAGCGCTACCGCTACAGCGACCAGCAGGTCGACGCGGGGGGCCTGCGGATCACCACCACGATCTCCAAGGGCCACCAGGACACCGCGGTGGCCACGGTCAACGACGTGATGCAGGGCGAGCCGGAGAACCTGCGCGAGGCGCTGGTCGCCGTCGACCCGAGGACCGGCGGCGTGCTCGCGTACTACGGCGGGGCGACCGGCACGGACTTCGACTTCGCTCAGGCGCAGCGCCAGCCGGGCTCGTCCATGAAGCCCTACGTCCTCGCGGCCGCCCTGGACCAGGGCATCAGCGTGGAGGCCCGCCGCGACGGCAGCTCACCGCAGGAGTTCCCCGACCGGCCCGGCCAGGAAGTGGTCAACTCCGGCGGCGCCTCCTGCCCCGCCTGCACCCTCGAGGAGGCGATCACCCGGTCGCTGAACACCACGTTCTACGGCCTGGCCTACGAGGTCGGCCCGGAGAAGGTGCGCGAGTTCGCGCTCGCGGCGACGGGGATGCCCGAGGAGTGGACGATCGGCGGCGAGCCGAAGAAGACCCTCACCAGTGCCGAGGGCCTGACCGGTTCCTCGATCGGCATCGGCGAGTACGAGATGCGCCCCATCTCCCAGGCGGTGGGCTTCGCGACCTTCGCCAGCGGCGGCATCTACCGGCCGGCGCACTTCATCGTCTCCGTGGCCGACAGCGAGGGCAGGGTCCTGCTCACCAACGAGGGCGAGCCCGGGGAGCAGGTCATCCGTCCGGAGGTGGCCAACGACGTCACCTACGCGCTCAAGCGCGTCGCCTCCTGGTCCGACCGCCCGCTGGACGGCGGACGCGAGGTGGCCAGCAAGACCGGTACGCAGGGCCTGGACCGGGAGAACAACTCCGACGCCTGGATGGTCGGCTACACGCCGTCGATCTCGACCGCGGTCTGGATCGGCACGGAGAAGCGGGAGCCGATCCGCGACTACCGGGGGCGCATCATCTACGGCTCCATGCTGCCCGGTCAGATCTGGCAGCAGTTCATGAACGCCGTCCTCTTCAACACCCCGGAGGAGGACCTGCCCGACGAGCCGCAGATCGAGGGCGACACCGGCGAGGGCGTCCCGGCCCCCGCGCCGGACCCGGAGCCGACCCAGACCACGACGTCCAGCTCGACGCCGTCGCGGACCTCGACCAGTCAGGCGCCCGCGCCGGTGGACAACGACGGGGACGGCGTGTACTCCGACGTCGACCCGGACGACAACGACCCCAACGTGCCGAACGCCCCCCGGCCGGTGGACAACGACGGGGACGGCGTGTACTCCGACGTCGACCCGGACGACAACGACCCGAACGTCCCGAACAGCCAGCAGCCCGGCTCGCCGGAGCTGCCCGGCAACCCCGGCGGGGGTGGCGGAGGCAGGCCCGGCGACGGCGGCGGCTGAGACCGATCCCGCACACTGAGCGGGTGAGCAGTACCTCCACGGGCCCGTCCGCAGCAGCGGACGGGCCCATGGCGTCCCGCCGGCCGGTGGCCCCCGACCGGGTCGTCCCGTCCTGGACCGACCCCGTCGCCGCCCAGGCAGCCGAGTCCGTCGGCGGCCCGTGGGGGAGGCACGCGCTCACCGGCCGGGCGTTGTTCTGGACGCCGCTGCGGGTCTGCCTGCTCTTCGCCACCGCAGTCCTCGGTCTGGCCTGGATCAAGCAGTCTCCGTGTGCGACGGGCAACTGGGCGGGTTGGGTGCAGTACACGCACTTCTGCTACTCCGACGCCGTGCCGCTGTTCGCGGTGCACGAGCTGGACAGCGGGGCGCTCCCCTACCTCGACTCCTCCGTCGAGTACCCGGTGCTCAGTGGCGCCTTCATGGCCGGCGCGGCCGCCCTCGGACGCGGCTACGACGCGCTGGCGGCCGCGGTGGGGCTGCTGCCGTCGGTCCCGGCCGTCCAGAGCTACTACGTCGTCACCTGTCTGCTGCTCTCGTTCTGCGCGTTGCTGGTCGTCCGCGCCGTCCTCGGGTTGTCCGGCCGCCGGCCCTGGGACGCGGCCATGGTGGGCCTGTCACCGCTGCTGTTCGTGCACGCGTTCACCAACTGGGACCTGTTCGCAGCTGCCCTGGCGACCCTGGGCATGTGGGCGTGGGCGCGACGGCGGCCGGGAACGGCCGGGGTCCTCCTCGGTCTCGGCGTCGCGGCGAAGCTCTATCCCGCGCTGCTGCTCGTCGCGCTCTTCCTGCTGTGCCTGCGCGCCGGCCGGCTCCGGGCCTGGCTGCGGACGGCGCTCGCCGCCGTCGTGACCTGGGTGTCGGTCAACCTGCCGGTCGCGCTCACCGCTCCGGAGGGCTGGGGCCGCTTCTTCCGGCTCAACCGCACGCGCCCGGCGGACCCCGACTCGATCTGGAACATGCTGCTGCACGCGACCGACCACCGGCTCTTCGACGGCCCGCTCGCCGAGGGGCAGGTGCCGTCGGTGCTGAACGGCGTCGTCGCGGCCTCGATGGTGCTGCTCGTCGCCGGGGCCGCCTGGCTCACCCTCGCTGCGCCGGTCCGACCGCGGTTGGCCCAGCTGGCCTTCCTGCTGGTCGCGGGGTTCCTGCTGCTCAACAAGGTCTGGAGCCCGCAGTACTCGTTGTGGCTGCTGCCGCTCGCCGTGCTCGCCCGCCCGAAGTGGCGGTCGCTGCTGCTCTGGCAGGCCGCCGAGGCGCTGCTGTGGGTGCCGCGGCTGCTCTGGTACCTCGGCGCCGACAACCGCGGCGTGGAGATCGAGTGGTTCTTCCTCGGCGTGGGCCTGCGCGACATCGCCGTGGTCGTGCTGATGGGGCTGGTCGTGCGGGACGTACTGCACCCCGACGGGGACGTCGTCCGGACGACGTGGCCCGGCGTCGACGACCCCGCGGGCGGGGTGCTCGACCACGCACCGGACGTACGGACGCTCGGCGGGTCAGCCGGCCAGCGCCGCGCGGACGAGAGTGATCTCCTCGGCGTGCGCGGCGGCGTCGCCCGGGGTCTCGAGGACGACGGGGCAGTCGGCCGCCCGCGCCACGTCGAGGAGTAGTCCGGTCGGGATCTCGCCCCCCACCAGCGGCGCGTGCCGGTCGCGGCTGGAACCGTGGGGGTCGCGGCTGTTGTTGAGGTGCACGAGGTCGATCCGCCCGGTGATCGCCTGCACGTCGTCGACGACCGTCGCGAGGTCCCAGCCGGCCGCCCAGGCGTGGCAGGTGTCCAGCACGAACCCGGCGCCGAACTCGCCGACCGCGTCCCACAGCCGGGCGATCGCGTCGAGCTCGCGGGCCATCGCGTTTCCGCCGCCCGCGGTGTTCTCGATCAGCAGGGGGAGCGGGAAGCCGCCGCTCTTCGCCTGGTAGGCGAAGGTCTTGCGCCAGTTCTCGACGCCCACGGCCGGGTCGTCCGAGGCGAGGACGTGGCCGCCGTGCACGACCAGGCCGCGGGCGCCGACGGCCGCGGCGGCCCCGGCGTGCTCGGCCAGCAGCTTGCGGCCGGGGACCCGGATCCGGTTGTTGGTCGAGGCCACGTTGAGCATGTAGGGCGCGTGGACGACGACCATGACGTCGCCGGCCAGCAGCGCGTCGCCGTCCGGGCGCGGCTTCGGGCTCTTGTAGCTCTGCGGATCGGTCAGGAAGATCTGCACCCCGTCGGCATCCATCTCCGCCGCTCGGGCCAGCGGACCGCCGTCCTCGAGCTCGTTCGCCTCGGTCAGGCCGGGGCCGACGTGTACGCCGATCGGGTGTCGGGCGGTTGGGGGAGCCACGTCGGCGACCCTAGAACGTCTGCGAATCCACGTTTAGCCGTAACCCAGTCCACACATCATCGTTCTTGCAGCGTGACGGGGGTTACTCCTCGGTAGGAGGAGCACGGTCCTGGACGTCGACGTGGAGGTTGGACGAAGCATGAGCACCGGTCGGATCCGTCGCAACGCGCGACGAGGGCTCGCCGTGGCGGTTCTCGGCTGGCTCGCCGTGGCGGCCTTCGCCGTCTTCATGGCGCCCAGTGCCTCCGCCGCCCCCACCGCGACGGTGGAGATCAGGAACTTCACCCCGCCCGCGGCCAGCGTCGACAGGGGCGGGCAGGTCACGTTCGTCAACCGGATCCCCGCCCAGAACAAGGGTGGGATCACCGTCGGGATCGTCGGCGGCCTGAGCGCCACCGTGCACACCGACGTCTCCGTGACGTTCTTCGGGCAGAAGAAGGCGCTGCAGAACGGTCAGTCGGCGGCGTGGACGTTCAACGACCCGGCCACGAACGGCACCATCACCTACACCTACCGCATCGTCCCGCAGGCCGGCCTGGCCGCGGACGTGGCCAACCAGGTCGTCAGCATCGTGTCCAGCCAGCTGCCCCCGCTGCCGGCCCCGATCCCCTACGTCGTGCAGACGATCGCCCCCGACGTCCCGCAGCTGCCCAGCGTGAACCTGCCGCAGCTGCCGCAGGTCGAGGTCCAGGTGCCCGCTCCCCTCCCCGCGCCCGCACCCAACGCCCCTGTGCCGCCGACCACGGTGAACCCGACGGGGCAACCGCCGGCCGGTCAGCCTCCGGCGGCCGGCACGCCGACCCCGGCCGGTCCCGCGTACCAGTACGACACCAGCACCGGCCCGCGGCTGGCTCCCGCGGACATGGCCGCCGCGGCGGCGTTCGACCCGGCGCGCTTCGCCGCCGTCACCGGTGGCTCGTCGAGCGGCTCTTCGGGGAGTGGCGGTCCGACGTCCGGGTCCGGCGGTGCTCCTGGCGGCTACGACGGGGCGTCGGTGCCGGTCTTCGGTCAGCTGGCCGGCCTCGACGGCACGTCGCTCCAGGAGGAGAGCGCCGAGCGGGTCGCTGCCGGGGAGCGAGGCTCCGCGCAGACGCTGCCCGCCGCGGCCCTCGCCGCCGTCGTCGCCCTGGCCGCGGTGATCGCCGCGCTGGTCCGCACGCACCAGGCCTCGCGTTCGTCCCGGTAGATCGCCCTGCCGAACGGCCGTCGTCCACAGGGGGCGACGGCCGTTCGGCCGTTCGCTGGTAGCCTCGGCCTGCGCGTCCTGGCGACTGCCCGGGCGCGCGACGCCTGTACGACCCTCCTGCTGCAGACCGACTGCGGCCGCCGAGACCAGAGGAGGTGGGGTTCTCCGTGCGTCATTACGAACTGATGGTCATCCTCGACCCCGAGCTCGAGGAGCGCACCATCGCGCCGTCCCTCGACCGGTTCCTGACCGTCGTCACCAGGCCGGTGGCACCGTCAAGACCGAGATCTGGGGCCGTCGCCGGCTCGCCTACGAGATCAAGAAGCAGATCGAGGGCATCTACGCGATCGTCACGATCGAGTCCGAGCCCGCTGCCGTGGCCGAGCTCGACCGCCAGCTGAACCTCAACGAGTCGGTGCTCCGCACGAAGCTGATGCGGCCCGAGGTCCACTGACCATGGCCGGCGAGACCGTCATCACCGTCATCGGCAACCTGACGTCGGACCCGGAGCTCCGGTTCACGCCGTCCGGTGCCGCGGTTGCCAACTTCACCGTGGCCTCGACCCCCCGCACCTTCGACCGTCAGTCGCAGGAGTGGAAGGACGGCGAGGCGTTGTTCCTGCGGTGCAACGTGTGGCGGCAGGTGGCCGAGAACGTTGCCGAGTCACTCACCCGCGGTTCGCGGGTCATCGTCAGCGGGCGGCTCAAGCAGCGCTCGTTCGACACCAAGGAAGGCGAGAAGCGCACCGTCATCGAGCTGGAGGTCGACGAGATCGGCCCCTCGCTGCGCTACGCCACCGCGAAGGTCACCAAGGCCTCGCGCGGTGAGGGTGGCGGCGGCTTCGGCGGTGGCGGCGGCGGCGGCGGCGGCTTCGGCTCCTCCGGCGGCGGCGGTGGCGGCGCGAGCGACCCCTGGTCGACGCCTGCCGGTCCGTCCGACGAACCGCCCTTCTGAACAACGACTCCCTGATCTACCTGGAGAACTCCGGTGCCCAAGCCCCCCATTCGCAAGGTCAAGAAGAAGGTCTGCCAGTTCTGCAAGGACAAGGCGACCTACATCGACTACAAGGACACGACCCTGCTGCGGAAGTTCATCTCCGACCGCGGCAAGATCCGTGCCCGCCGTGTCAGCGGCAACTGCAGCCAGCACCAGCGTGACGTCGCCACGGCCGTGAAGAACAGCCGTGAGATGGCGCTGCTGCCCTACACCTCCACGGCGCGCTGATCATGAGCACCCAGAAGCTGATCCTGACGCAGGAGGTCACCGGTCTCGGTTCCTCCGGCGACACCGTCGAGGTCAAGGGCGGGTACGCCCGCAACTACCTCCTGCCCCGCGGGCTGGCCATCGTGGCCACCCGGGGTGCCGAGAAGCAGATCGACTCGCTGCGCCGGGCGCGTGCCGCTCGCGACGTGCGCTCGCAGGAGGAGGCGACCGCCCTGGCCGGCCAGCTGGCCGGCCTGACCGTGCGGGTCCCGGCCCGCGCCGGCGCCGGTGGCCGGCTGTTCGGTCGGGTCACGACCGCCGACGTCGCCGCGGCCGTCACGGCCGCCGGTGGTCCGGAGCTCGACCGTCGCCGGATCGAGCTGCCCGCCAGCATCAAGACCACGGGCCAGCACACCGTCACCGTGCGGGTGCACCCGGAGGTCAGCACGACGCTCGAGATCGAGGTCGTCGCCGGCTGATCCTGCCGCGACACGTACCGCCCGCGAGGGGCGTCGGACTCCGGTCCGGCGCCCCTCGCGGCGTCTGTGGACGAAGCGACCCGGCAGGGAAGCCCTGAGCGCCCCCGGAAGGCCCAGCCGGCTGCGCCGGACGCCGCTTCCCTACCCGCGCTGACGCAGGGTGCTCAGCGGGCTCCTGAGGGTGCCGCTGTGACTTCCTGCCACAAGCAGGTCGCTCCGTGCAGAACTCCGGTGGGTAGCGCGCGACGGAGTTGTGACACGTGGTGCGTCCTCCGAAATTTTCTTGTCGACTTTCTGCTGTCCACAGCCGGTGAGCGCCGTACCCGCAGGTGACAACGGGGAAGCGGCGACGTGGCCCGCAGGTGTCCCCGGGGCTCTCCACATGTCGACAGGCGTGAATCCACCGACTTGTCCACAAGTTGTGCAGATCGGCGTGCACACCGGTGTTGGACGAGCCCGGGGGCGCCTTCCTAACGTCCTCCTCAGCTGCCGCCGGGTGTCGAGAACTGTCGGTGCCCGGCGGTAGCAATGACCGAACACGTGTTCGGTCCGGCGGCGCTCGCCGAGCTCCGGCTTCCCCTCGGAGTGGTGATGCGGGCGCGCCCGCAAGGAGATGGAGGAATCCCCGTGGCGGTGGCCGACGAGTTCAGCCGGCCTCAGGCGACGGCACCGGCGTACGACCGGCAGCCGCCGCAGGACATCCCCGCGGAGCAGTCGGTGCTCGGCGGCATGCTCCTCAGCAAGGACGCGATCGCCGACGTCGTCGAGGTCCTGCAGGGCGTCGACTTCTACCGGCCCGCCCACCAGGTGATCTTCGACTGCATCCTCGACCTCTACGGTCGTGGCGAGCCGGCCGACGCGATCACCGTCGCCGCGGAGCTCAACCGCACCGACCAGCTGTCGAAGATGGGCGGCGCGGTCTACCTGCACACGCTCATCGCCTCCACCCCGACGGCGGCCAACGCCGGCTACTACGCCGCGATCGTGGCCGAGCAGGCCGTCCTCCGACGGCTGGTGGAGGCCGGCACCCGCGTGGTGCAGCTGGGCTACGGCGCGGCCGGCGGGCAGGGCGACGTCGACGACATCGTCGACCGCGCCCAGCAGGAGATCTACGACGTCACCGAGAAGCGCATGAGCGAGGACTACTCGCGCCTCGAGGACATCCTGCAGCCGACGATGGACGAGCTGGACGCGATCGCCTCCCGGGGCGGCGTGAGCCGGGGCGTGCCGACCGGCATCCGCGACCTGGACGAGCTGACCAACGGCCTCCAGGCCGGACAGATGGTCGTCATCGCGGCACGACCTGGTGTCGGTAAGGCGCTTGCCCTGGACACCCCCATCGCCACCCCCACTGGTTGGACCACGATGGGGGAGGTCGCTGTCGGCGACCGGGTGTTGGGCTCCGACGGGCGGCCGACGACGGTGGTGGCGGCGACCGACGTCATGACCGACCGGCCCTGCTACGAGGTGCACTTCTCCGACGGCTCGGTGGTCGTGGCCGACGCCCAGCACCAGTGGCTCACCGAGACGCTCGACGGCGACCGTGGCGTCCGAACGACGGAGCAGATTGCGGGCTCGCTGCAGGCCAACCACCAGGTGCCCAATGCAGCGCCGCTCTCGTTCCCCGACAGTCAGCTGCCGCTGTCTCCTTATGCGTTGGGCGTCTGGCTGATCAACGGCGCCCTGCGGAATGCCGACCCGCAGATCGCCGCCCTTCTCGAGGCCGACCTGCCAGAGACGCTGGACGTCGAAGCCCAACTGGGCGCCCTCGGTGTGCGCAAGAGCCCTCACATCCCGCCTGCCTACCTGAGGGCGTCGGCCCGGCAGCGCCGTGAGCTTCTCGCCGGCATGCTCGACAGCTCAGCGACAGTTGCCGCGAACGGGGACATCCGGCTGACGGTCGCCAGCCGACGCCTGGCTCAGGATCTCCGGGAGCTGCTCAACGGACTGGGCTACCGCCTGCCGATGGGGCCCAACGCCGGTGGCACCCTGACGTTCTGGGCCGACGACGACCTTTTCCGGGTCGAGACGAAGCAGCTTCTGCACAAGGATGCCCGCACGTCCTCGAGCCAGCTCCGGCAAGTTCGGCGCATCACCGACGTCCGCCCCATTGCGAGCGTGCCGGTGCGCTGCATCCAGGTCGACGCCGAGAACTCGCTCTTCCTCGCCGGCCGCAGCTTCATCCCGACGCACAACTCGACGCTGGGGTTGGACATCGCGCGTTCAGCGTCGGTGAAGCACCACCTGCCCGCGGCGATCTTCTCGCTGGAGATGAGCAAGCACGAGATCACCATGCGCCTGCTGTCTGCCGAGGCGAAGGTGCCGCTGCACCACATGCGCGCGGGGTCGCTGTCCGACGAGGACTGGTCGAAGCTCGCCCGGCGAATGGGTGAGATCGCCGACGCGCCCCTCTACATCGATGACTCCCCGAACATGACGATGATGGAGATCCGGGCCAAGGCGCGGCGGCTCAAGCAGCGCAACGACCTCAAGCTGATCGTCATCGACTACCTCCAGCTCATGACCTCGGGCAAGAAGGTGGAGAGCCGCCAGCAGGAGGTCTCGGAGTTCTCCCGTGCGCTCAAGCTGCTCGCCAAGGAGCTCGAGGTGCCGGTCATCGCGATGTCGCAGCTGAACCGTGGTTCCGAGCAGCGCCAGGACAAGAAGCCGATGCTCTCCGACCTGCGTGAGTCCGGTTGCCTCACGGCCGACACCCGCATCCTGCGCGCCGACACCGGCGCCGAGACCACGATGGGCGAGCTGTTCGAGGACGGCGAGACCGACGTCCCGGTCTGGTCCTTGGACGACAACCTCCGCTACGTCCGGCGGCACCTGACGCACGTCTTCTCGACCGGGCGCAAGCAGGTCTTCCAGCTGACGACCTCCTCGGGAAAGACGGTCCGGGCCACGGCCAACCATCCGTTCCTCACGTTCGACGGCTTCCGCGCTCTCGGTGAACTCGCGCCCGGAGACCGCATCGCGGTTCCTCGTCACGTGCCGGCGCCCGACCGGATGGGCGTGTGGGAGGACGAGAAGGTCACGTTGTTGGCGCACCTGATCGGTGACGGCAGCTTTGTGAAGCGCCAGCCGCTCCGCTATGCGTCGATCGACGAGGCGAACCTGCGAGCGGTGACGACGGCCGCGCTGCACTTCGGGGTCGTCGCGGTGCGCGACGAGTACCCGGCTGCCCGCTGCACGACGTTGCGGCTGCGGGCGCCGTTCCCGCTGACCCACGGCAAGCGCAACCCCATCGCCGCCTGGCTCGACGAGTTGGGCTTGTTCGGTCTCCGAAGCCACGAGAAGTTCGTCCCCGAGCCGGTGTTCTGCCTGCCGAAGAAGCAGATCTCGATGTTCCTCCGCCATCTCTGGGCGACTGATGGCTCGGTGACGGTCAACAAGAACGGTCGCGGCGGGCGGGTGTACTACGCATCCACCAGCCGGCAGCTGGTCGATGACATTTCCCGCCTGCTCCTGCGGTTCGGTATCTCCTGTCGCATCCGTCGGGTGAAGAAGAGCGGCTACCGCGACGGCTGGACGCTCGACATCAGCGGCTGCGACGACCAGCGCCGCTTTCTCGGCGAGATCGGCGTCCACGGCGCACGCGGTCAGGCGGCTGAGCGCCTCCTGGAGATCGTTCGAGGACTGTCGGGCAACACCAATGTGGACACCGTCCCCGCGCAGGTGTGGGAGCGAGTTCGGGACGTCTTGGCCGAGCAGGGCATGAGCCACCGTGCGTTCGCGGCCGCCATGGGCAGCGCGTTCTGCGGCAGCACGATGTGGAAGCACGCGCCCAGCCGGGAGCGTCTCGGCCGGGTCGCAGAGATCCTCGGCGACGTGGATCTCGAGATACACGCGGTCAACGACCTGCTCTGGGACGAGATCGTGTCGATCGAGCAGGGGGTCGTGGAGGAGGTCTTCGACGCCACCGTGCTGGGCGGCCACAACTTCGTCGCCGACGGAATCGTGGTGCACAATTCGATTGAGCAGGATGCCGACATGGTCATGATGATCCATCGCGAAGACATGTACGAGAAGGAATCCCCGCGGGCCGGCGAGGCCGACATCATGCTGGTGAAGCACCGCAACGGCCCGACGGCGAACGTCACGGTCGCGTTCCAGGGCCACTACAGCCGCTTCGTGGACATGGCGAACTGACATGGCCACCGCTACCGCGCCGAGCGGCGTCGTGCTGGAGGTCACCGCCCGGGCGGCGGACTCACCGAGCCAGGAGCGGCTCGGCCGCATCGCCGGCATGCTCCGCGACGCGGAGATGGCTGCCCACCCGTCGGCGCACCGCCGCGGCCCTCTGCGCAGGCGTTTCGCGAAGCACTGAACCGGAGAGGCCCAGAACCATGACGGTTCTGGGCCTCTCCGGTTCGATTGAGAAATCAGTATGAAGGAAGCGGGTCACCTCTTTCGTCCAGATGCAGCGCCGATGCAAGGCGCTGCACCCGAGCCCAGGTTTCGCTGTCCTGGATCCGACGGGTCCCATCAGGATAGGACGCCAGCAACCTGTTGAAGGCGCAGCTCCGTAGGCACTCCTTGACGTGCGGACGGATTGCGTCGTCGAATCGCGCCGGTCGCCAATGAAAGATTCGGCGGGTCGCCTCTCCGAGGATCCGCTCCCGGCGGAGCCAAGTTCGCTCCAGGCACCACAAGACGGTGAAATGGTGTTCCACGTGTCAACGGCCAAGCTGAGGTCCCCGCTCGTGGCCAGGTGAAAGTCCCCGCCCCTCGCGGTTGATCAGCGTGTGGTGGGGCGGTCACCTCCTCGGGTGCGGGCTTGGCGCATCCGGTAGGACTCGCCGTCGGTGGCGATGACGACGCTGTGGTGCAGCAACCGGTCGAGCAGGCTGACGGCGGTGGTGTGCTCGGGCAGGAACCGGCCCCACTGGTCGAAGGCCCAGTGCGAGCCGATGCCCAGAGCGCGGCGTTCGTAGGCGGCGGCGACGAACCGGAACAGCAGCTGGGTGCCGGTGTCGTCCAGCGGCGCGAAGCCGACCTCGTCGACGATGATCAGGTCGTTGCGCAGCAGTGTGTCGATGACCCGGCCGACGCTGTTGTCGGCCAGGCCGCGGTAGAGGTTCTCGACCAGGTCGGCGGCGGTGAAGTAGCGGACTCGGTGCCCGGCGAGCACGGCGGCGTGGCTGAGGGCGAGCAGGGTGTGGCTCTTGCCGGTGCCGGCCGGGCCGACCAGGCAGAGGTTCTCCCGAGCGCGGATCCACTCCAGGCTGGTCAGGTAGGCCCAGGTCGGAGCGGGGATGCTGCTCGCGGTCAGGTCGAACTCCTCGATCGTCTTGAGCATCGGGAAGCCGGCGGCCTTCAGCCGCAGCCGGGTGTTGGAGGCGTCCCGGGCGCCGATCTCGGCCTCGACCAGGGCGCGAAGCAACTCTTCCGGTGCCCAGCGCTGGGTCTTGGCGGTGGTCAGCAGCTCGGGGGCAAGTGAGCGCATCGCGGCGAGCTTGAGCCGGCGCAGCCCGCCCTCCAGGTCGGCCGGCAGCGGCGCCGGTGCGGTGGCGGTCATGCCCCCGCCCCGGTGGCCGCGGCCGAGCCGTCAGTGGAGTGGTCCCCGCCGCGCAGGCTGTCCAGGGAGTAGGCGGCCAGCGGCCGGGTGGCCGTGGCTGGCAGCGGGATGACCAGGGCTTCCCCGGCGGGGCGGACATCGGCGACTCCGGCGCCGGCGGCCAGGATCGAACGCACGTCGGCGGCGCGCCAGCGGCCGAAGGCGACCGCTCGACCGAGCGCGGCGGTCAGCGCCTCGCGGCCGTGGGAGGCCTCGAGGGCGGCCAGCTCGACCAGTTCGGGGCCGAGGCGGGTGTTGCCGGCCGCGGCGGCGCCGACCAGCCACTGCTCGGCGACCGGGCCGAGGGCGCAGAACGCCTTCTCCGCCGCCGTCCTCGGGCGGGCCGCCCGCTGCGGTGCCCGGCGGGGGCCGCCGTAGTGCTCATCCAGCACGCTGGCCTCGCCCGGCGCGACGAGGGCGTGATCGGCGGCGACCTCACCGGTGCCCGGCACCACCACGGTGAGTCGGCCGTCGGCGGCCAGCAGTGCGACCTGGGTGCCGATCAGCGCGGTCGGCACCGAGTAGCGAGCCGAGGAGAACCGCACGCAGGACAGCTTGTCGACCTTGCGCAGCGTCGTGCGTCCGATGCTGGGCCGCAGCGAGGGCATCGCGCCCAGCAGTTCCCGTTCGGTCTCCAGCCGAGCCGCCGGGATCGCGGCGATCTCCGAGTGCACGACGCCGTTGACCTCGTCGCACCAGGCGGCCGCCGCCGCGTTCGCCGCGGTCAGGTCGGCGAACGGGGCCTGCGGGATCATCAGGTCGGTCTTGGCGTAGCCGACCAGGTTCTCCACGATGCCCTTGCTGGCCGGATCGGCGGCCCGACAGAAGTCCGGACGGAACCGGTAGTGCGCGGCGAACCGCACGTAGTCCGGGGTCGGCACCACCACGTCGGCGACCACGCCGCCCTTCAGGCAGCCCATCCGGTCGGCCAGCACCACCTTCGGCACCCCGCCGAGGACCTCGAAGCACTCGGCTAGCAGCCCCAGGGTGGTCTCGGCGCGCTCGTCGGTGGCGAAGCGGACGAACCGAACCCGGGAGAACGCCAGCACCGCGCAGAACACGTGCAGCCCGCCGAGGGTGCCCCAGTCGATGGCCAGCACCTCACCCGGCGCCCACACCGCCGGCCGGCGGCTGCGGGCGTTGGCCTGCCGCCACGCCTTCTTCTCGGCCGCGATCAGCCGCCGGAAGTTGCGCGCCGACCCCTCATACCCGGCCGCCCGCGCCGTCGGCAGCAGCCGCTTGGCGCTGATCCGCCCGTGCGTCTTCTTGACCGTGCCGGCCACCAGATCGCGCACGACCTCATAGTTCGCCGGCCGCGGCGGCCGGACCGGGCGCTGCCCGCCGGCCTCGTGCCGTTCGATGATCCGCTTCACCGTCTTGTGGGTGGTGCCGCAGATCGCGGCCGCTCCCCGGTAGCTGCCCACCTCGCGGTAGGCGGTGATGACGTCCAACTCATCCCTCGCAGACTTCAATGGAGCTCCCCTGGGCGGTGCGGTGACTGGCTAGACACCGCCACCGTCACCGCCCAGGGCCTCAGCTCACGATCGACACGACGAGCGAGGGACGGGGACCTTCACCTGGCCATCAGCGGGGACTTCTCGATGGCCACCAGTGGGGACTTTGGCACGGCCACGGACACCACGAGCTCGGGATTCGTACCGCCCGCGAACGTCTGATCCCGCTTGTCATTGCTCAACGACCACAGGCCAGATCGAGCCGTCGCTAGATCGCGGGACGTCAAGTCCTCCAAGGCCTTCTCCAAGCCCTCGTGATGCCAGCGTCGAGCGACTGCAACAAAAGTGATGAGCGTGATTACGAGCGCGGAACTACTGATCGCCCAAGTCACCGTAGCGCCTCCAATGATGCTGGCTGATGCCCGAATGGGCACTTCACCATCGGCGGCCGCCGAATAGTGCTTGAGGCTCGGACCGCAGAGGCCCAGAACCGCGCGGGTTCTGGGCCTCTCGGGTCCAACAGTGCGCGATCAGGCGGCCGCGGGCTCCGGACGCAGCAGCTCCCGGCGGACCTTCCGGCCGCCGAAGGTCAACCGGGCGAGCTTGACCAGCTGCGCGGGCGCGTTCTTCGGCGTCGTCTCGGCCAGCCAGCCGTTCGGCAGGGACAGCCGGATCACCTTGTGCCAGGCGCTCGCGACCTGCTTGTGCAGCGGCGCCGTGTGATAGGTCAGGCCGTACCGGTCGAAGATGTCCTTCACCTTCGGGGCGATCTCGGCGTACCGGTTGCTCGGCAGGTCCGGGAACAGGTGGTGCTCCACCTGGTGCGACAGGTTGCCGGTCATGATGTGCATCGCCTTCGAACCCGAGATGTTCGCCGAGCCCAGCATCTGGCGGATGTACCACTCGCCGCGGGTCTCGCCGTCGATCGACTTCTTCTCGAACGTCTCGACGCCCTCGGGGAAGTGGC
Source organism: Blastococcus sp. PRF04-17 (assembly GCF_023016265.1). GTDB lineage: Bacteria > Actinomycetota > Actinomycetes > Mycobacteriales > Geodermatophilaceae > Blastococcus_B. The sequence goes on from NZ_CP095412.1 coordinate 3,274,355, forward strand.
CGCACATGATCACCGAGTGCGACCACAGGTTGCGGACCACGTTGGCGGTGAAGTTGGCGGCCAGCGTCGGCAGGAACGACGGCCCCGACAGCAGCGGGTGGATCAGGTAGTCCTTGCCGGCCTGGTTGCGGATCTTCTTCAGCACCTGCCTGGCTGCCGCCCGGAAGGCCGGGTCCTGCCGGCGCTTCTTCGTGGCCAGGTTCTTGCCGAGCTCCAGGTCGTACGCGGCGATCCCGTACTCGAAGAAGCACGCGTTGACGAAGTTCCACAGCGGCTGGGCCAGGTACAGCGGGTGCCAACGCTGGTCCTCGTCTACCCGCATGATGCCGTAGCCCAGGTCGTTGTCCTTGCCGATCACGTTCGTGTACGTGTGGTGCAGCTCGTTGTGCGAGTGCTTCCACTGCTCGGCCGGGCTCGCCATGTCCCACTCCCACGTCGTGGAGTGGATCTTCGGGTCGCGCATCCAGTCCCACTGGCCGTGCAGGATGTTGTGCCCGATCTCCATGTTCTCGAGGATCTTGGCGACCGACAGGCCGACCGTTCCCACGACCCAGGCAGGCGGGAACATCGACACCAGCAGGGCGGCGCGGCTGCCCAGCTCGAGCTTGCGCTGCACGTCGATGACGCGGCGGATGTACTTCGCGTCGTCCTCACCGAGGCTGTCGCGCACCTCCTGGCGGATGGTGTCGAGCTCCTTGCCGATGATCTCGATGTCCTCGGCGGAGAGGTGGGCGATCGGGTTCTCGGGCTTCTTCTGGATCACGGTCACGGGTGTCGCTCCTCTTCTCGGGGGCGGTCAGTGGTCGATGTCGCAGGCGCCGGCGGCGGCGCTCACACAGGTCTGGATCAGGACGCCGTCCCCCGGAGCGGCGGTGGTCAGCTCGCCGTTGCGCAGGTCGCGCACGGCGCCCTCCCGCAGCGGCAGCACGCAGCCGTAGCAGA